>NZ_JBEOVB010000041.1:0-65788 GCF_040295245.1 Streptomyces sp. NPDC002884
CCCGGGGCGGGCGCACCCGGGGCGGGGGGTGGGCCCCGGCCGGGGGGCCGGGCCCCTCCACGGTGTCAGTCCTTGTCCAGCAGGGCCGTCTGCACCTGGAAGGTCTTGCGGCGGGTGATGCGCAGCGCCCGGCCCGGCACCAGGACACGGGGCTTGACGCTGCCGAACAGATACCCCTCGGACGGCGGGCAGGACATCAGCAGGCCCGGGGTGTTGATCTCCAGCATCCGGCGCAGGACCGGGTCGCCCAGGCCGCGTCCGGCGCCCGCGGCGGACCGCGTCACCACCAGATGGAAACCGACCTCGTAGCCGAGCGCCAGGAAGTCCAGCAGCGGTTCGAACGGGCTGCGCCCGAGGGGCGCGTTGATCAGGTCGTAGTCGTCGACCAGGACGAACAGGGTCGGCCCCTGCCACCAGTCCCGCAGCCGCATCCGGGACGGCGCGATGTCCGGACCCGGCATCCGGGTGCGCAGCGCGCGGGCCGCGCCGTCGGCCAGTTCCCGCAGCTGGTCCACGGAGACCGCGTGGCCGAGCCGGTACTCCTGCGGCACCGCCTCGACGAGCTCCCGCCGGTAGTCGACGACGAGGACCCGCGCCTCGGCGGGCGTGTAGCGCTCGGTGATGCCCTGCGCGACCAGCCGGAGCAGATTGGTCTTGCCGGTCTCGGCGTCACCGACGACCACCAGATGGGGGTGCTCGGAGAAGTCGTGCCAGGCCGGGGCCAGCTTGTCCTCCTCCACACCGAGCGCGACGCGCAGATCGCCCTCGGCGGGCGGCAGTCCGGTGGCGGAGAGCCGTACCGGCAGCATCCGCACGGGAGGCGCCGGGGGCCCCGCCCAGTGCTCGGCGACGGACCCGACGACCTGCGCGACGCCCTCCGCCAGGTCCTCCTGGTCCTGCACGCCGTCCAGCCGCGGCAGCGCGGCGAGGAAGTGCAGCTTGGTCTCGGGGGTCAGACCGCGGCCCGGCACCCGGGGCACCGAGCGGGCCCGCCGGATGTCGATCACCGACTCCATTGGGTCGCCCATCTTCAGCTCCAGGCGGGTGCCCACCTGATCCCTGACCTGAGCGGCGAGTTCGACCCACCGGGTGGTGGTGACGACGAGGTGCACACCGTAGTTCAGGCCGCGCAGGGCGAACTGCGACAGGGTGGCCACATGGTCGAGGAAGTCCTGGCGCAGGGTGCCCCAGCCGTCCACGACCAGGAACACGTCGCCGTACGGCTCGTCGGGGAACTCCCCGGCCGCCCGCCGCTTGCGGTACGTCGCCATGGAGTCGATGCCGTGCTCCAGGAAGAACCGTTCGCGTTCGGCCAGCAGTGAGGCCACCGCCGCGACGGTCCGGCCGATCCGCTCCCCGTCGACATGGGCCGCGACCCCGCCGACATGGGGCAGTCCGGTGAGCCCGGTCAGACTGCCGCCGCCGAAGTCCAGGCAGTAGAACTGCACTTCGCGGGGGGTGTGGGTGAGGGCGAGGGCGGTGATCAGCGTGCGCACCAGGGTCGACTTGCCGCTCTGGGGGCCGCCCGCGATCGCCACATGGCCGCCCGCCCCGGACAGATCGACCACGAGGGGGTCCCGGCGCTGCTCGAACGGCCGGTCCACGATGCCGATCGGGACCCGCAGACCGCCCCGCGGCACCGCCGACGCCCCGGACCCGCCGGCCGGGACGGTCAGACCGCGTTCGGCGTCCGGCGCCGTCGGCGACAGCAACCGGTCCAGGGTCGGCGGCAGCCCGAGCGGCGGCAGCCACACCTGGCGGGCCGCGGGACCCGAGTCGCGCAGCCGGTCCACGGCCGTGGCGAGCAGGCTCCGGGCGTTCGCCTCCTCCGCGGCGGCGGCCTCCGCCTCCGCCCGCACCACCGACTCGGGCAGCTGTCGTGGCGCGATCCAGCCGACGCTCCAGGGGGTGACCTGCCCGGCCACCTGCGCACGGGCCAGCGCGCCGCGCCGGCGCCGGTAGGTCCCGGAGACGTACGCGGCCCGGAACCGGGTCAGCGCCTCCACCCCGCTCTTGAGATAGCCGCTGCCCGGCTGGGAGGGGAGCTGGTAGGCGTCGGGCACCCCGAGCA
This sequence comes from Streptomyces sp. NPDC002884, assembly GCF_040295245.1. Lineage (NCBI taxonomy): Bacteria > Bacillati > Actinomycetota > Actinomycetes > Kitasatosporales > Streptomycetaceae > Streptomyces > Streptomyces sp. NPDC002884. The sequence goes on from NZ_JBEOVB010000041.1 coordinate 2,072, forward strand.
CACCCCGGCTCTCCATGGCGGAGAAGGTGCGCAGGCCGATGCGGTAGGAGAGATGGCTCTCCAGCTGGTGCATCCTGCCCTCGTCCAGGCGCTGGGAGGCCAGCAGCAGATGGACCCCCAGGGACCGCCCGAGGCGGCCGATCATGACGAACAGCTCCATGAACTCGCCGTGCGCCGCGAGCAGTTCGCTGAACTCGTCCACGACGACGAACAGGCTCGGCAGCGGCTCGAGAGGGGTGCCCGTGGCACGCGCCCGCTCGTACTCCAGGGCCGAGGTGTAGTTGCCCGCGGCCCGCAGCAGTTCCTGACGGCGGATCAGTTCGCCGTGCAGGGCGTCCTGCATACGGGAGACGAGCGCGACCTCGTCCGCCAGGTTGGTGATCACCGCGGAGGTGTGCGGGAGTTCCTCCAGGCCCAGGAAGGTCGCACCGCCCTTGAAGTCGACGAGCACGAAGTTCAGGGTCTGCGAGGAGTGGGTCAGCGCCAGCCCGAGGACGAGGGTGCGCAGCAGTTCGCTCTTGCCGGAGCCGGTGGCGCCGATGAGCATGCCGTGCGGGCCCATGCCGCCCTGCGCCGACTCCTTGATGTCCAGTTCGACGGGCGCCCCGTCCGCGCCGACCGCGATCGGCACCCGCAGCCGCTCGGCGGCCCCGGTGCGGGCGGCCCAGTAGCCCGCCGGATCGTGCCGGTGCAGGTCGGGGATGCCGAGCAGTGAGGTCAGCTGGATGTCGGAGGCGAGCGGTTCCGTGCTGTCGGTGGCCAGGCTCAGCCGGTACGGGGCGAGCAGCGCGGCCAGCGTCCGGGCCGCCGCCGGGCCCATCCGGTCGGGGCGGCCGAGCGCGGTGGTCTGCTCCTGGCGGCTGCGGTCGGTCCGCACCAGGCGCAGTTCGGGGTCGCCGAAGTCCAGGCGCAGCGTCGTCCGGCCTGGCCGCCAGGTCAGCGCGCCCGAGAGGTCGACGGTGACGCTGTTGCGGAAGCCCTGTCCGTCCAGCCGGTGCCCGGCCGGGATCCGGCCGCCGTCCACGACGATCACGGTGAACGGCTCCTCGCGCCCCGGCACCGCGTCCGGGTCGAAGGCCGGCCGCTCCCCGAACTCGGCGCCGAGCAGGTTCTCCAGCTCGGTGACCGACGGGGCGACCAGGCGGGCCGGTCCGGCGCCGTCACGGTCGTGCCGGTGCTGGGAGTGCGGCAGCCACTTCAGCCACTCCCAGTCGGCCCGCCGCTCGTCGGACACGCACAGCGCCACCCACAGGTCCTCCGGGGCGTGGAACGCGGCGAGCTGGGCCACCAGGGCGCGGGCGGCCGACCGGATGCGGTGTTCGTCGCCCCGGGTCAGCACCTTCGACCAGGCTCGCAGATAGACCGCGACGGGCTGGTCGGGGACGGTCGAGTAGGCGCGGATGAACCGGCGCAGGGCGTGTGCGCTCAGCGGTTCCAGGTCCTCGACGGGCTTCGTGGAGACCGGGCTGAGCCGTACGCCGAGACGCTGGTCACCGACGGCGATCCGCACCTCGGCGAAGTCGTCGTCGGCGGGGCGGCGTTCCCACAGCCGGGTGGTGCGCACCATCGACCAGAGCACGGCGGGGTCGGGATGGCGCCAGACCAGGGCCTCCCGCTGCTCGGTCACCGCGCGCCGGACCTTCTTGCGCACCTGCGCCAAGTACCGCAGATAGTCGCGCCGTTCACCCTTCGTACGGCGCTTGCGTTCACCCCGGCCGCGCATCATCTGGCCGACCAGCATGGCCACCATCGACAGCATCATCATGCCCATGGCGATATAGCTGAGGACGGAGTTCTCGCCCGGCCGCAGGAACATCACCAGCATCGACGCGGACATCATGCCCATGGGCAGGAAGGTCCAGACGGCGGACGAGTCCGCCTGCGTCTCCGGCAGGGTCGGCGGTTCCTGGAGCGCCAGTTCGCCCTGGGGCATGTCGGGTCCGCGGCGGCGGGCCGGCCTGCGGAAGAGTTCAACGGACAACGGGATGACGCTCCTTCGGTGGGGGTCCACAGGGTTCGGGTCCCTCCACGCGCTCCCGCCCGCGGACGGAGTACGGCGGATGCGGGGCGGACGCCGGGCCCGCTCGGGCGGACCGGACACCGGGCCGATCGCGGCACGGGCCCCGCCACCCGGTCCTCGCCCCGCCGGCCGACTCGCGCGGCCGGGAGCGTCACCACGAACCCCACCCGGGATCCTAGGCGGCCCCGAGTGCGTAAAAAGTGTTCGTCCCCGCAGGGGGAGTACGGCGGCCGTGGCCGGCTCCGGGGGGACGCACGCCGACGTCGCCGGTCAGTTTTCCCTCACACGCGCCTGCCTACGATCGCCCCCTCCGGACCCCTTCGCGTCCTTCGCGAAGCCCGGGCCCGCACGGCCGGCCGTCGGACTTCGAGAACAACGGTCCGAGAAGCGCTTCGAAGATTCGCCAAGAGCCCCAAAGCCCCAAGAGCCCAAGAGCCCAAGATCCCAAGAGCCCCGAAAAGCCTCAGAGTTGCTGAGAAAGGGCCGAAGAAGAAAGGCAGGAACGTGAGCGACAACGCGCTGGCCGGTCTCTGCCGCGTGAACATACGGACGTCCGAGCGGTCCGTCGATCTCGCCGTGCCCTCGGACGTCCCGATCGCCGATCTGCTGCCCGTCGTCATCGGCTACGCCGGCGACGACCTGGAGGAGTCCGGACTCGAACACGGCGGCTGGGTGCTCCAGCGGCTCGGCGGCACACCGTTGGATCTGGAGGCCACCGCCCAGTCCCTCGAACTGCGCGACGGCGACACCCTCTACCTGCGGCCGCGCGTCGAGACGCTGCCCGAGGCGCACTTCGACGACCTGGTGGACGGCATGGCCGCCACCCTGCGCGAGCGACCCCACCAGTGGTCCCAGGACGCGACCCGCTGGCTGCTGCGCACCCTGCTGGTGTGCTCCGTGGCCGTCGCCCTGGCGATCCTGGTGCTGCCCGGCGCCCCCGTCGCCCTGCGCGCGGCCACGTCGGCGCTGCTGGGCGTGCTCCTGCTCGCCGGGGCCGCCGCGGCCAGCCGTGCCATGTCCGACAACGGCACCGCCACCGCGCTCGCCCTGATGGCCGGCCCCTGCCTGGGCGCCGCCGGCTGGCTGCTGCCCGTACTGGGCGCGGGGGACGGCGCGGCCTCGGCCGGCAGCAGACTGCTGTCCGCCGCCGCTGCTTCGGCGGCGGGTGCGGGACTCGCCCTGATCCTGATCTCGGGCCCGGCCCGCTTCTTCCTCGCCTCGGCCGTGGTCGCGGTCGCCGTCTGGCTGGCCGGACTGCTCATGGTCCTCGCCGGACTGTCGGCCGCGCACGCCGCCGCGCTCGTCGCCGTCGTCGCCACGCTGCTCGGCGCGAGCGTCCCGGCCGTCTCGTTCTGGCTCGCGGGCCTGCGGATGCCCCCGCTGCCCACCAACGCCGAGGAACTCCAGCAGGGCATCGACCCCGAACCCGGCGAGCGCCTCGTCGTCCGCACGATCCGCGCCGAGGGCTGGATGACCGCCCTGTACGGAGCGGTGGGCGTGATCTGCGCCGGCGCCCTCACCACCTTGGGCAGGGAGCCCACCACCCCGGCCCGCGTCACCACCCTCGTCCTCGCCCTGCTGCTCACCCTGCACAGCCGGGGCATCGGCAACGCCGTGCAGCGCGTTTCGGTGCTGCTGCCCGGCCTGTGGGGCGCGGCCGTCCTGGTCGTGTCCCTCGGCCTGCGCTCCGGCACCGCGGACCGGCTGCTGCTGGTCGTGCTGCTGTCCGGTCTGGCCGCCGCACTGGCCGTGCTGTGCTGGGCGCTGCCGGGCCGCCGCCTCGTCCCGCACTGGGGGAGAGCGGCCGAACTGCTGCACTCGGCATCGGCGATCGCCCTGCTGCCGCTGGTCCTGTGGGTGCTCGGCGTCTACGGCCGGATGCGCGGCGTCTTCGGCTGACCGGCGGGAGCGGGTCGACCGGGCCGGGAAACCGGCGAACCGCCGGCGGGACGTGCCGACGACGGAGCCTCAGAAGAACAGAACACAGAAGAACAGAACACACAAGAACAGAGCCACGGACGAGAAGGAAGGGAGGATCCGGTGCAGTCCAAGCGCGACCAGGTCGAGGCGCACGTCTTCATGATGAGCCGCCTGACCTCCGGCATGCTGCTCACCGATCCGGACGCGCCGGAGAGCCCGATGGGCCGCACCAGCCGCGGCGCCGCCTGGGGACTGCTGCTGGGCGCGCTGGGCGCGGCGGGCTGTGTCCTGTTCGGCGTGATGTCACCCGGCGGCGACGACTCCTGGAGGAGCGCCGACGCCGTCATCGTCCGCAAGGACACCGGCACCCGGTACATCTACCAGGACGGTGTCCTGCACCCGATCCGCAACTACGCCTCGGCACGGCTGATCGGCGGCTCGGACCTCGCCACCCGCATGGTCTCCGGCGCCTCCCTGGACGGCACTCCGCGCGGAGCCGCCGTGGGCATCTCCGGCGCCCCCGACGACCTGCCCGCCGCCTCGGACGTCAACGCGGGTCCCTGGCTGGTGTGTTCCGGGAGCTACCCGGCCGACGACGGCAAGAGGTCGGCCACCACCACCCTCGTCATCGGCTCCGAGCCGCCCGAGGGCGACGGGCTCACCACCGGGCAGGCCCTCCTGGTCACCTCCGCCGACGGTGAGCGGTTCCTGGTCTGGCACGGACGGCGGCTGCCGCTCGACACCGAGCACGGCGCACAGCGCGCCCTCGGCTACGGTGACGCCACCGCCCGCACGGTCTCGGCCGAGTTCCTCAACAGCCTTCCGCTGGGATCCGAGCTGGCGCCCCTCGACGTGCCCGGACGGGGCACGGCGGGCCCGTCGCTCGACGGGCACGCCACCCGCGTGGGCCAGGTGTTCACCGTGCAGGTCCCGGACGGCCCGGTCCGGTACTACCTGCTGACCGAGGAAGGCCTGCGCCCCGTCGACGCCACCCGGGCCGCGCTCGTGCTGGGTGATCCCCGTACCCGGAAGGACAGTTACGGCGGTGAGCCGCCGGCCGCGGTGGCGCTGGCCACCGACACCCTCGACGCCCATCTCACCCGCTCCGGCACCGCGGACACCGGTTCCGCGCAGTGGCCCTCGGGCCCGCCCCGGCTGGTGGAGCCCGCCGGGCGGCAGGACCTCTGTGTGCGCGTGGAGCCCGCGGACGGCGGTCCGGAGACGAGCGTCGCCGTGGTCTCCACCCTGGACGCCGCGCCCGCCGTGGCACCCGAGGGGGTGCGGGCCGCCTGTTCCCCCGTGGACGCCGTCGCGGTGCGGCCGGGCGCCGGAGCCGTGGTGCGCGCCCTCGGGGCGGGGGGCGGGGAACTGGGGGACACCACGTACCTGGTCACCGACACGGGAGTGAAGTACCGCCTGCCCTCGGGGCAGGCCGTCGCGGATCTCGGCTACGGCGGGACGGAACCGGCCGCCCTGCCCTCGACGCTCCTGGAGATGCTCCCGACCGGCCCCGACCTGGATCCCGACGCGGCCTCCGGCGCCACCGCCGCACGCACCACGCCGGCCGGGGGCTGCTCCGGCGTCCCGGCACGCGACGGCGCCGCCGGGACGCCGCAGGGACCCGCCGACGGCGCCCCCACCGGCCCGTCCGCCGGTCCGGCCGCGGGCAGGCAGGAGTGACCCCGGCCCGTCCCGGCCCGCCTCGCGAGCCGGGAGACATCAGGACCTACCGCACCCGACCGCACCCGATCGCACCCAGTGGAACGAGGTAACCCGTGAGCACACCGATCCAGCAGTCGTCACAGTCGTCGACGCTCCTCGGCATCAACGCCCTCACCAGCGCCCACGCGGGCATCCAGCGCTGCAAGACAGACGTGGACACCACCGCGGGCGGCCTGGCGACCAGTTACAGCTCCGCCTCCGAGGACGGCCGGGAGTTCCAGAAGCTGCTCCAGCAGTGGGACGCACAGGCGCAGATCATCCTCAACAAGCTGCAGGGCCTGATCAACAACCTGAACACCACGATGCAGCACCACAACGCCACCCAGTCGGCCAACACCGACATGGTGCGCACCTCGCAGAGCACGTCCGACTCCGCCTACAGCCAGCTGACGGGCTGAGCGCCAGGCCGGCCGACCGACCGACCCGTCCGACCGTCCGACGGGCAAACCACCCTTACGACCCGAGGAGTTGCCATGAGTGCCGACGGTGTCATCCATGTCGAGTACAACCACGTCGAGCAGGGCGTGGAGGACCTGATCCAGCAGACCAGGGCCATCGAGACCACGCTGGACAACCTGGAAGCCGAGCTGGGCGAACTGAAGGCCACCTGGCAGGGCGGCGACGCCCAGGCCTACACCGACGCGCAGCGCGACTGGAACAACGCGGTCATCGCCATGGAGCAACTGCTGATGTCCCACGCGACCCTGCTCGGCGAGGTGTCGAACAACTACCGGCAGACCGAGAACAGCCTCACCCAGATGTGGAGCGAGCTGTCCTGACGGCGGTCCGGAGCGCACCGCCGGCGGCCGTGCCGCACGTCCGCCGTGCCGCACGACCGCCGTGCCGTGCCGCGCCGCCGTCCGGCGGGGCGTCCCGACCACCCTCGGCGCGGGGGCCCGCCAGGAGACCCGGCGGACCCGCCAGACCTGTCGGACCTTTCAGACCCGTCAAGAGACCCGGAGGGGAGAAGAGACATGGCAGACCTCACGCACCTCGACGCGAGCCAGCTGACCTCGTTCGTCGACCACGAACTGACGACCTTCGGCGGAGACCTCACGAGAATCCGCAACGACACGGCCGACCAGCCGCCCGTCGAGTCGCTGTTCACCATTCACTCGGCGCTCAGCGCCACCCCCGACAAACAACTCGCCATCGGCCCCATGGGGACCGCCGGCACGGTGCACGGGGACGCCCTGCGCACCAACACGGTCGCGCTGATGAAGAACGTCGACCAGGTCTTCGTCAAGCAGAAGAAGCTGTTCAACGACATGGAGCGGGACCTCAGGGACACCGTGACGACCCTGCTCGACGCCTCCGGGTCCTCGTTGCAGGCCGTGGCCACCGACCGGTTCATCTCGTCCATGGCCGACGTCGGTCAGGACCTCGGCGGCACCGGCCTCGCCTGACCCCCCCCCACCCACCAGGAGTTCCCAGCACCATGGCAGACGAAGGCAAGTGGGAGCAGGCGGTCTACCTGCTGACCGGATGGAAGGTTCCGGCGAGGGGCTCCGTCACCAGCGACCTCCAGGGCAAGTCGAACCGGAACGGCGGCAGCGGCGAAGACGCCGTCGACACCCCCTGGTTCTCCGTGACCATCTCCAACGTCGGCAAGACCGACGCGACGGCCGCCGCCCAGCGGCTGGCCGCGGCTGGCGGGAACTACGTGCTGTTCTTCGCGGGCACCGGCGACGCGGGTCCGATGGAGAACGCGAAGTCCCTCAACCTGTATGTCGCGAAGGTCACTTATGCGTGGCAGACCGGCAGCGGCGTGAGCGGGACCAACTTCCACAAGTACGCCAACGGCGTCGCGTCGGCCCTGGACCAGCTGGCGGCCTCTCCCTGGAGGACCAACGGGTTCTCCTTCGACGGACTGGCCGTGACGGAGACCGACTCCGTCGACCTGGGCACCTTCTCCCACCGGGCCAAGTCCCTCGACCGGGCGAAACTCTTCTTCGAGGAGCACCAGACCCGGCTCGAGGGCTGGGTCGACGCCATGGGACGGGACAACGCGGCCTGGCAGGGCAACGCGGCCGGTGTCTTCGTCAACCTCCTCGACACCCTGCGCAAGCAGTACAAGCACTACGACGAGCAGCTGGCCCCGAACGGCTTCAGCACCCAGAGCGCGAGCGTCGTGGACGGCTACGCGAGCAAGACCTTCCAGGGCAACGGTCTGATAGAGGCGGAGCACGCCCTGAGCGCGGCCGTCAAAACGCTCAGGGACGCCTGGACCAAGTGGCACGGCGACCAGAACGGCACCACCACGGGCAAGGCGCCGGACGGCTCCGCCAACACCCCCGGCGGCCACTGGAACGCGGAGGACGTGATGCGTGAAGTCCTGGCCGAGATCAAGCAGTGGCTCGACGCGAACAACGCGGGCAAGGTGGTCACCCACTCCAACACCTACGGCACCTCCTACGGCGGCACCGAGTACTGGTACGACCTCATGGAGGGGTTCAAGGAGAACGTACCGGCGTACGGCAGCCTCACCGACCCGGCCAACTGGGCGAAGATCGGGCAGGAGGCGGTGGCCCGCTGGAACAACAACATCACCGCCCATCTGGACCCCGCGGCCGACACCGCGACGACGACCCTCAGCGGCGCCTGGTCGAAACTGATGAACACCGACTGGGACCCCGCGTACGGCTTCGAGGAGGCGCCGTCCGCCACGCTCACCACGACGGGCGGCACCGGCAACGGCAACAGCGACTCCGACTTCGGTGTCGACGACATCGCGGACATGCTGAACAACCAGAACTCCTCCGTCAACAACGCCCTCAACGACATCGCCTCGTCCACGAACGACGCGCTGAACGATGTGGGTTCGTCGACGAACGACGCGCTCAACGACATCCTGTCCGGCGGGAGTTCGAGCGGCACCGGCAGCGGCGGTACCGGCAGCGGCGGCATCGGCACCGACCTCAACAGCGATCTCAACGACATCCTCGGCGGCGACAGCCTGTCGGGCGACGGGACGGGAACCGACAGCGGCCTCGGCACCTCGCCCACCTACACCTCATTGCTCAACAACGCGCTCAACGGCATAGGTTCGTCCGGCTCCGGCACCACGAAGATCAACTCGGACGGCAGTATCACCGTCACCAACCCCGACGGCAGTACGACGACCACCAGCCCCGACGGCACCGAGGTCACCGAGTATCCGGACGGCAGCACTCTCACCACCGACCCGGACGGCCGGACCACCCTGGTCAACGCCGACGGCAGCACCTCCGTGCAGAACGCCGACGGCTCGGTGACCACCACCTATCCGGACGGCAGCGAGGTCACCCTCGACCCCGACGGCTCCTACACCGTCCAGGGCGCCGACGGCCAGGTCAGCGACCTCGACCTGAAGCCGGGCCAGACCGTCACCAACCCCGACGGCAGCACCACCACCCTGAACGCCGACGGCAGCATCACCACGAAATACCCCGACGGCCTGATCAGCACCCTCGAACCGGACGGCACCTACACCGTCGACGCCCCCGGCACCGGCGCGGTCGACACCTCCTCGCTGTCCCCGGACGGCTCGGACACGTCGACGAGTTCCGGCGCAGGCCTCAACAGCTCCGGCACCTCGACCGGAACCGGTCTGAACGGCGCGCTCGACGACCTGCTCAACGGGACCGCGTCCACCACCGGATCCGTCACGACCGGGACACAGGACGGCGACTTCCTCTACGACGACGTCCCCTACACCTCGTCGCTCTCCGGCGCGCTCGGCGGCCAGGTCTCGTCCGGCGACGGCCTCACCGGGTCGTCCGGTCTCAACCCCGGAGCGCTCGCCGCCGCCTCCCGCATGGGCGGCCTGGGCGGCGAGATGACCGCGGCCGAACGCGTCCGGTCCGGCTACGCCGACACCGACGCGGCCGGCAGCACCGCGCGCACCGCCGCCGCCCGGTCGGCCACGAGCACCGAACAGGCCGCGTCCCGGGCGACCACCAGCTCGGGGATGCCGTTCATGCCCCCCGGCGCGGGACAGGGCAGCCAGGCCACCCAGAGCGAGGGACGCACCCGCACCACCTGGCTCTCCGAGGACGAGGAGATCTGGGGCACCGACGAGGACGCGGCCCCCGCGGTCCTGGGCCGGGACGACTGAGCGCCACCCGAGCGCGGAACGCAAGGAGACAGACCATGGAATCCGTCGAGGAACGCCTCGCCAAGGCCCTGCAGGCCCTGGAGTCCACCAGGGCCGCGGTCGCCGACGCCGAGCAGCGACTGCGCGAGGCGTCCGTCACCGTGATGTCGAAGGACCGCTCGGTGGAGGTCACCGTGGGCGCCCAGGGAGACCTGCGGGCCCTGCGGTTCCACGACGGCAAATACCGGTCGATGGCCCCGGCCCAGCTCTCCGCCGTCCTGCTGGAGACGATCGGCCGGGCCCGCACCCGGATGTCCCGCCAGGTGGTGGACACCTACCGGCCGATCTCCGAGAACGTCCCCCGGCTCCCGGGGATGCCGGGCGCGGAGATCGACTGGGAGCGGCTGTTCGGCTCCGCCGACGACGAGGACGGCGCGGCCGCCCGGCGCAGGCAGGCAGGCAGGCTGCGCGACGAGATCGTGGAGGACCCGGCCCAGCCGTGAGGCGGACCGGGAAGCCCCGGCAGACCGTGAAGTCCCGAGGACCGAAGGAGAACCACCGTGGCGAGTTCGTTCGAGGCCAACCCCTATCTGACCCGCAGGGGCGCCCAGGTACTGGCGGACATCGCCGACCACGCCCATGCCCTGGTCGACGACCTCGAGCACTACCGGAACACGCTCACCGGCTGGGCGGGGGTCGACGACGACTACGCCGGTCAGGTCGGCCCGCAGATCAAGCGCAACTACCGCCAGACCCTCGGCTCCGGGCAGCAGGTCACCGAGGCCATCGTCTCCGTCGTCGGCAACACCGCCGGCACCGCGAGGCACGTCGAGCGCGCACAGAACGAGGCGTACGACGGCATAGCGGCCGAAGAGGCCCAGTACGGCAGGCACTGAGAGCAGGAAGTGAACCATGGGTGATCTGAGGGTCTCGGAGGCGATGAACGGTGTCCTGATCGCGTTGATCGGTACGGGTTTTCCGCAGGCGAGCGAGACGGGAGCACGGGTCTCCAGCCAGAAGCTGGCCGAGTTCGGGCGTCGGATGCGGGAGCTGGAGCAGGACATCCACTACTCGGTGGCGCACATCGGCGACTCGTTGCCGGGCGACGCGGGCCGTGAGTACGAGCGGGCGATGTCGGTCCTGACGGGATCGAACGGCGGCACGAACTACCTCCGGGAGTACGAGCGGAGCCTGCGGAGCGTGGCGGCGGGCCACCGCGACCAGTCGCTGAACATCCAGGAGAGCAAGTGGCAGATCATCGCGGAGCTGATCCGTCTGGTGATCGAGCTGACGATCCTGGCGGCCACGGCGTGGATCAACCCGGCGGCGGCGGGCCAGGCGGCGCAGGCGAAGGCGCGGAGCTCGGCGATCTTCCTGACGACGCTGGATCTGTTCCTGCGCCGGACGCACCTGATGCCGAGTCTGAGCGAGGCGTTGGAGGAGGCCTTCCAGACGCTGGTGGTGCGGCTGGGGCTGATGGCGTTCAACGATCCGGACATGCGGCCATCGGGGGTGGACTGGCGGGCGGTGTGGCAGAGCGCCGCCTTCGGCGGTGCGGCAGGCTGGCTGTCGGGCCCCCTGCGCAACTTCGCGGACCGTTTCAACGGGCTGTTCGCCAAGAGCGAGAGCCGGGGGCTGTTCAAGGACCTGTCGGGGGACGTGACGTCGAAGTCCGGGCGGGATCTGCCGGGCGGCGGGGGCACAACGGCCAATTCGCCGCAGTCGTTCGGAGCACGGCTGGCGGCGTCGCCACGGCGGGTGTCGGAGTTCGTGGCGGACGGTCTGACGGAGGCGTTGCCGGAGACGCTGCTGGCGATGGCGTTCTTCGGGACGCCGTTCTCGTGGAGCGCCTTCGCGACGACGTTCTGGACCTCGGCCGTCAGTGAGCAGACGTCGGATCTGCTGGGCGGGGGCGTGACCCATGGAGTGGGGAGCGTCCGCGAGGCCTACGACGACTCGGCGCTCCAGGCGAAGAACACGGGCGGTGTGACCGGCGGGGTGGTCCCCACCGCCTCGCGCGGGACGTCCGGTACGACAGCCGGTGGCACCGGCACCGCCACCACCGGCACCACCACCGGCGGCGTCGGCGTCAAGACCCGCTCGTCCCTGGGCACCGAAGTCAACGCCCCGGACGTGCTCGACCGGATCGGCGCGCCCGGCGTGACGGCCCCCACCACCGAGTCGGTGCCGAGCGCCGGCCGCACCGCCACGCCCGACACCGAGTCGGCGCAGACCCCCCGTACGGCCGGGAACCCGGGATCACGGCTCGTCACGGAACGCGCCGTGCACGACGACGTACGACGGACCGAGCGGCCGGACACCACAGGGAGCACGCCCGCCGAGGACACCACGGCGCCCGGCACGACCACCCTGCCCGCCACCGGACAGCCCACGCCCGGGATCTCTCCGGGAGCCACACCCGGTACCGTGGCCTCTCCGGGAGCCCCGACCGGGACCAACGCCCCTTCCGGGAACGCCACTTCTCCCGCGGCCGACAGCAACCGGGCCGTGAACACACCGCCGTCCGAGGCGAACCGCACCAACACGGGCACTCCCCACGGTCGTACCGCAGCGGCCCCGGAGGCGGCCCGCGCCACCGGCACCCCGTCCGCCGAGACGGACCGACCGTCCACGACGTCCTCTCCGGCCGCCCAGACCCGTGCCCCAGCCGCCGACGATTCCGCGGAGCCACGGTGGGCCGCCCTGCGCGAGGAGCTCCCCGAAGCCTGGGCCGCGAACACGCCGACTTCGGGCGACATCAGCACGGCCCGCAACATCGTTCGCACACACCAGAAGCTGACGGACTTCGAACCCGCCGACAGCCCGCCCTTCGCGGACCTGGACCCGGGCCAACTGTCCGTCTACGCGGTCGCCCTCGACCTGGGCACGCACCACGACGTCGACCGGGCCGAGGCACTCTCCCGGCAACTCGCCCAGGGGCGGCCCCGGGCGGAACGCGGCTATCTCCCGGGCGGCTCCGGGCGGGGAACGACCGAATCGTCGGGCACGGCGGGCGGGAGCACCTCCGGTGGTCCGAGCCGGACCGGGCGCATGTTCGGTCCGCGTGTCCGGGCCGGATCGGAATCCAGCGGCAACCGTTCCACCGAGCCGTCCCGCCAGAACACGACGACCACGACCACAACGCATACGGCGAACACGACGAGCGCGACGCCCCCGACAACCTCGAAGACCTCGACGGACACGCCCCCGGCGGCGATGCCCTCGGTCCCCACCGCCACCTCGGTCCCCACCGCCACCTCGGTCCCCACCGCCACCACGGCGACCTCGACGGATCCGGTACAGACCCGCCCCCGCGGTCTCCCCACCCTGCCGGGAGGCACCGCGAACCAGCCGGGCAGCCGGGCGACCGACCCCACACCACAGAACCGCCCCGCGGAGCCCTCGCGGCGGACCGGCACAGGGCAGCGCCCGACCGTCGCGACCGCCACCTCCCTGCCCGACGCCCGCCCCATCGCCACACCCGCCCCCGGCACTCGTACCGGCACCGGCGCGACGACGGACACGGCGCCCGGCGCCCGTACCAGGCCGCGACAGCAGCCCATGGGGTCCCGCGGCCCCGACGCGCCGCGTCGTGACCGGAGCGTGCCCGCGACTGCCACCAGGCGCGGACCGGACACCTCCCTGCCGGGCTACGCCCCCCGCGAGGTGTTCCGTACGGTCGACATCGACGACGGCTCGTTCGAAGTGCTGCGGGTGCGGGGAGACGGCGACTGCTTCATGACGTCGATGCTCGCCGGCCTCGCCCGCCAGGTGCCCGGTTCGCCCCTGGCCGGCCTGACCGTACGACAGTTGCGGGACCGTGTGGGCGACTGGCTCGCCGGCGACAGCCCGGCGGCGGTCGCGCGGCGCGCGGAACTCGACTCGGGCCCCTCCCCTCTCCGGGTGCTCGTCAACGACCTCACGCTCGTGGAACTGGAAGGCATCCTCGGCACCACGGCCCCGCAGCCCACCGCCGAGCAACTGGTCGCGATCGACCGTGCCCTGGGCAGGCCGCAGTTCGTACGGGAGTTGGAGGGCCGGTTCCCCGACCCCGCCGACCGGGCGGTCATCGGGGACTTCACGGCGGGCATGGCCGCCGACCTGCTGCCCGGCTTCACCCCGAACCCGGCACTGATCCGTCCGGAGGACCGTCGGCGGCTCGTCGCGGACCTGCGGCTGACGGCCCTGCGGGAACAGGCGGCTCGCGAACTCGCCACGGTCACCCCGGAGAGCCAGGCCCTCTACACCCGGTTGACCAGCCGGCACGGCGGACTCGGCCGCATCCCCGAGCTCCGGCAGATGCAGGCGCTCACCCCGAGTGCCGCCGCCGAGAGCGCCGCACGCAACGTCGACATGTGGACGACCCCGTTCTACGACCAGGTGCCGCAGCTCACCGCCCTGGCGCTGGATCTGAACATCACACCGGTGCAGCCCGTCGAGGGCATGGACGACCTCGCCTTCGCCAATCCGCTGAACCCGTCCGCCGCGCGCTCCCTGTACGTCTTCTACGAGGGAGGCAACCACTACTCGGCGATGAACCCGGTCGGCGGGGCGGTCCAGGACCCGGCACCCGTGACGATCGCCGGCATCCCTCTCACCGGCGACAGCCCGGTCGGCACCGTGCCCCCCGCCGCGCCCTGGACCCGGCCCGTACGTCCCGAACTGGCCGCGCTCTCCGCCGTGCTGCGCGACAAGGGAGCCAGCGACAACCTGCTCGCCCGGCTGAACGACCTCTCACCGGAGGCCGCCGACCGGCTCGGCGCAATGGCCACGCAGGCACAGGGAGCCCCCGCCCCTTCCGCCACCCCGGCCTCCTCCGCCACCCCGGCTTCCTCCGCAATCCCTGCCCTCGCTCCCTCCGCCGACCAAGGCCCGCCCGCACCGCCCGGTTCGGTGCTGGGCGCCGGCTTCTCCGCGCGCTCGCGCCGTGATGCCGCCCGGCGTCGCCAGGTCTCCGTCGAGGTCGAACCCGTCGTCGTCACCTTCCCCGAGCGCGCGACCGACATCGGGCCGGCCCAGATCCAGGCACTCGACACGATGGTCGAACTGGCCGCGGAGCACGCACTGGGCAACGCGAGGACCGGAAGGCCGCTGCCCGTGCTCGGCATCGACACGGACCCGGCGCCCCGGGCCCGGTTCGCGCTGCCCGGCACCCGTACGCGGGACGAGGGCGCCGTACGCGAGCAGGCCGTCGAACGCCATGTCCGTGCCCGGCTCGCCGAGGTCCTGCGGGACAAGCAGGCCGTGTACCGCACCCACCCGGTCACCGTCGACGACTTCCTCATCGAGACGGGGGCCCCGGCCCGGCGCAGGGCGGAGACGGCGGCACTCTCCAGGAACGAGCGGGCGCGCCCCCGGCCCGCGAACGCCGTACGGATCACGGTCGACAGCTCGCCGCCCAACTCGGCGCAGGAGGAGCTCACTTCGACGGTCCTGAACGACGAGTGGGCCCATCTGGAGGGGGCGCGGAACCCCGGGCGTGGGGCGGCCCTGGAGATCGCCCGGAACATCGTGCGCACCCACCAGCGGGTCGCCGGATTCCGAGCGGAGCTGAACCCCGAGTTCGGGGATCTGCCGGTCTCCCACCGCGCGGTGTACGCCGTCGCCGCCGCCCTCCTCCGCAACCCGAAAGAGCCCGCCGTCGCCGAGGAACTGTCCCGGACGCTGGCGGAGAACCAGCCTCCGCCGGAGAACGTGCCCCGGCGTGACCCGCGCGCGCGGGGCCGTTCACGGTTCGGGCGGCCGTCCGGTGACCGGGCGCTGCCCGCCCCGCCCCCCGTGTCCGGCGGCACCACGTTCGTCACCACCGGACAGCAGCACATGGCGTCGCCCGTCGACGCGCCCGTCCGGGTCAGGCCCCTCGGGCAGCCCCGCGCCCTGGCCCTGCCCCTCGTGGTGATGACGCCCGCCCGGCGACACGCGGCACTGCTCGCCATGACCGCCGACGAACGGGCCTGGATCGCCGTGGACCACGAGGTGGTCCACGCTCTGCGGAAAGCGCTGAGCCCCCGGGAGTTCGCACGGACCGCCGCGATCCTCACGGTCGACGTGGCGCCCGGCGTGGACCAGCCGGTCTCCGCCCGCCGGGAGGCCCATCGCCTGTTCGCCGCCCTGTTGCAGGACCCGGCGACCGCGGAACGCGTCCTGACCAGCGGCGCGCGTGTCACCGTGATCCCGAAGGACGTCCGGCTGACCGATGTGGCACCGTTCGGTTCCCTGGCCGGGCGGGCGCTGTCCGGCGGCCGGGTCTGGGACGACGTACGGGGCACCTCCGGGAGGGTCACCGCGATCAGCGAGGAGAACCTCCTCGGCGAGACCTCGGCGCTCCCGGACAGCGAGTACGCCGACGGCTATTCGACGGCCGCGCACGAACTGGCCCACGTGGTCCACACATACGGGCTCACCGACGAGGACCGTGCGGCGGTCGACCGGGCCTTCGAGGACAAGACCGGGCTGGGCTCCGAGGTCCAGTGGCCGGACGGACCGCGCCTCGACCTGAACGGCAGGGCCACCGACAACTACTCCGCCACCGACCCGTTCGAGTACTTCGCCCAGCTCAGCAACGCCTACCTCGGCGTCAACACGGGAACCGACGCGGCCACGGGACGCCCCCGCAACAACGGCCTCGAGTACGTGCACACCCACGAGCGCCCCCTGAAAGACCTCCTGAAGCGCCTCTACGGGCCCCGTCCCGCGCTCCTGCGGACAGGCCCCGTCAACCCGGTCGAGGCGACGCGCGAGGAGAACGAGACGTACGACGCCGTACGCCGCCTCTTCCCCGACCTGTCCCCGCTGCGGGACGAACCCCCGCCGGACGGCACCCCCGTCGGCGACCTGGTGCGCTGGAACGGCCCGCTGACCACGGCACAGATGCAGACCGTGATGCACCGGGTCGTCGAACTGGGGCGGACCTCCCGGCTCAGTGCCGTCCGCATCGTGCAGGACCGGCTGAGGAAGCGCGCGGCCCGGCTGGAGAACACACGGTTCCAGGACCACGCCCGGAGCCTGGAGAGGTGGGTCGGCGAAGAACTCGACCTGGCCCGGCAATGGTCCAGGACGGGCACCCCGCCCAAGACCGTCAACTTCTTCTGGGTCGGCCGCCCGCTGTCGCCCGCCGCCGTCGCCAACGTGCTGTCCTGGTCCGAGGTGGCCCGCACCCACGGGTGGACCGTACAGATGTGGACGGACACCACCCCGGTCACCATGGAGAAGGGCAGGGAGGAGAAGTCGTCGCTGAGCACCTGGACCGACGAGACCGGCCAGGCGTTCGAGGAGGCCGGCATCAGATTCCGCTCGGTCCGCGACCTGTTCCCGCCCGACCGGCCGCCCACCGACGACGGTGATCCCGGTTTCACCCTCGTCAACAAGCGTCTGAGGAAGCTGCGCTCCGTCTACGACCGGGCGCGCACGAACCCCCAGGCGTTCCCGGTCGCCTCGGACGTGACGCGGCTCGCCATCATGCTGTACGAAGGCGGCACCTACGCCGACGTCGACCTCGAACCCGGAATGGTCGAGTTCAACTCGGACCCGCGCAAGATGGGCCGCTCGGACATCCCGCTCATCGGCCCCATGTTCCGCGACCGGTCGAGCTTCCGGGAACAGCGCGCGGAGTTCGCCCGGGAACTGGGGTTGCGCCCCGAAGACATGAGCATGGTCGACGTGGCGTCGTACGCCATGACCCACGGGCGGTTCGGCAACGCCCTGATGTCGACCGTGCCCGAGTCGTCGTTCTTCCGGCGGGTCATCGACGCGATCGACGACGACATCGTCACCTGGAACGCGGAGGAACTGGCCGCGGGCGGCGCCTTCCTGACCGGCCCCCTGACCTTCACCCGGGCCGTCGAGGAGCAGATCGCCACCTACGGCCTCGGCGAGATCGACGGCTCCGAACACGGCGCCGCCGTGGACCCCTTCGAGGTGAGGCGCTGGGCACACAGCGGCTGGCTCACGGACGAGAGCGAGAACCAGGTCGACCGCGCCGCCCCGACCGGCCCCCCGATCCCGGGCCAACTCCCGCCCCCGCTCCCGAAGAGCAGGGTCACCACGGTCTCCGGCGGCCAGGTCCACACCGGCCCGGCCGTCGCGACGGGCACCGCCGCCTCCGACCTGGCCGACATGGACGCCCCGGAGGCTTCCACGGACGGCCTCGCCGCGAGTGACGACGACGAGAACGAGCCGGAGCCGGTCACCCCGGAACTCGCGGCGACCTCCGTCCGGAACTGGCTGGCCTCCGGCGAGCTGGTCCGCCTGCCCGTCGACGCCAGGACCCTGCTCGCGCAGGACACCGAGTTCCAGGACGCGGCGATCATCGGCCTGCCCGCGCGGGAGTACGCCCGGTTCGCGGCGTATCTGATGGTCGACGTACCGCCCGAGGTGCTCCAGCCGGTCGCGGCCCGCGACGCGGCGCACGCCCTCGTCGCCCGCGTGCTGCACAACCCCGGCGTGGCGCGGAGCCTGCTGCTCCAAGGCGTACGGGTGCGCGTACTGGGCAGGGACACCCCGCTCACCGATCTCCCGGAGTTCGAGTCCTCGCGCGGTCGGGCCGACTCCGCAGGCCGTCCGATCGACGGCATCCGAGGCGTCCACCGGGACGACCTCGTCGTGGTGGCCGAGGAGAACCTGCTGGGGGAGACCGGCATCGGCGCGACGGACCCGCACGGGTACTCGTCGGCCGTGCACGAGCTGGCGCACGCCGTGCACAAGCTCGCTCTCGACGACGTCGAGTTCTCGCGCGTCGGGACCGCCTACCGCAGCCGCCTGGCCGCCGGAGCCGACATCACCTGGCCGGACGGCATCCGCCGCGACGTGCTGGACAGGAAGCGGGACAACTACGCCTCCACGGACGTCCACGAGTTCTTCGCCCAGCTGACCAACACCTATCTGGGGGTCAACCACGGGGGAGACCTGGACACACAGCGCCCGCGCGAGAACGGTCCGGGCTGGGTGGCCGTGAACGAACCCGACCTGTTCATCCTTCTCGAAGAGCTGTACGGGCCGGTCACCGGCGAGGGGTTCGGCGTACCGGTCAACCCGGTCGACGACGTCGCGGCGGCGAACCGGGGGTTCGAAGGGGTGCGCACCCTGTTCGGCGCGGGAGAGCCCGACACTCCCCAGGACCTCTACCGGACAGCCGCCGCCGCACGGTCCGACGCCGTGGCGCCCGCGGACGCCGACGGCCTGATGGACCGGATCGTACGGACGGGGGCGGAGGAACAGGGAACGCTCCTGGCGGGCCTCGCACCTGAGGAGCGGCGCTGGCTGGCGCTGCACCAGGGCTTCGTGGAGAACCTCAGGTCCACGCTGACGCCCGCCGACTTCGCCGCGACGGCGGCCCTGCTGATGGTGGAGGTCCCGGACTCGGCGACCGACCCGGAGGGCGCCCGGGAGACCGGGCGGACCCTGCTGGCCAGGCTGCTCGCCGACCCCGACGTGGCGCAGCGGCTCCTCGCCGCCGGGGTGTCCGTGTCGGTGCTGCCGGTGGGGGACGGGATCACCGAGCTGGAGCCGTTCCGGGATCTGAGCGGCGTCACGATGTCCGACGGACGTGTCTACGACGACGTCACGGAGCTCAGCGCGGTCCGGACCACGGCCCTGCCCGAGGAGGCCCTGTGGCCCTGGGAGGGAGGGAACCCGTCCGCACGCGCCGGCGGGGACCGCGGCCGTGTGGCCGTCCTGCTGGCCCGCACGGTCTTCGCCCACGGCCTGTCCGAGCCCGACATGCGTCTTGTCATCGCGTCCCGCCGGGCCCGGCTGGCCCAGGGGCCCGACGCGTCGTGGCCGGACGGCATCCGGCGCGACCTGTCCGGTGCTCCCGCGGACCCCTACTCCGTGACGGACGTGGTGGCCTACTTCGGCCAGCTGACCAGTGCCTATCTGGGGACGAACACCGGCCGGGACCCCGTCACGGGACGGCCCAGGAACAACGGCGTCACCTGGATGGCCGCGAACGAGCCGCGTCTGATCCCGCTCTTCGAGCGCCTGTACGGGCCCGCGCCGTCCCCGGGCTCGTCCGATACGTCGAGCGAGGTGAACTCCGCGTCGAGCGCGGTGAACCACACGCCGAGCGAGGCGAACTCCGCGTCGGCCGGGACGCCGTCCGACAGATCGGGCGAACTGCATGCCGCGCCGTTCGCGACCGGTGACAGCACCACCGGCACGGCGGGCAACGCGACTACGGCGAACGCCGTGAACGCGCCGGGTGCCACGAGCATCATCGCGCCCCCGGTCCCGCTCGCGACCCCCACGGCGGCGGCTCAGCAGGCCGCCGCCGTCCAAAGGGCCCGTGCGGTCCAGGCGTTGCCCCGCCTCGCCGCCCAGGGGCAGGTGGTCCTGCTGAGGACGCAGGCCCGAATACACCTGGCCTCCGACACGCAGCTGATCACCCAGCTCAAGGCGACGCTCACGCCCCCCGAGTTCGCCGGCCTCGCCGCACAGCTGATGATCGACGTGCCGGCCGAGGTCAACAGTCCCGCCTCGGTGCGGGCGGCGGCGGTCGAACAGGTCGCCCGGACGCTGGCCAGCCCGGAGGCGGCGGCACGCCTGCTGGTCAACGGTGTGCGCGTGGTCGTGCTGCCCAGCCACATGCCCGTGACCGATCTGCCGCAGATCCAGGCGTTCCGGGGCCGGACCACCCACGACGGCCGCGACCTGGCCACGGTGCGAGGCCTGAACGCCGGGAACACCGTCGTCATCACCGAGGAGAATCTGCTCGGCGAGACGTCCGCGGTCGGCAGCGGTGCCGCTCCCGACGGATCCTCGACGACGGTCCACGAGATGGCGCACGCCCTGTACAACTACGCGTTGAACGACGCCTCCCGCGGCATCGTCGACGCGGCCTATCAGGCCCGGCGTGCCGGCGACCTGGACACCCCCTGGCCGGACGGCGTCAGACGCGACGCCCTAGGCAACCCCAGGGACAACTACTCCTCCACGTCCGTCGACGAGTTCTTCGCCCAGATCAGCGCCATGTACTTCGGCGCGAACACGGGGTACGACAGCGCGACCCTCCTGCCGGTGAACAACGGTGGCGACTGGGTCGAGCGGAACGAGAAGACCGTGCTGCCCCTTCTGAAAGCCCTGTACGGGCCGCCGGAGCAGGCGCGCTTCGACGCACCGGTCAACCCGGTCGACACCACCGTCCGGCAGGACGAGGCTCTCGCCGCCCTCCGGGACATGTTCGACGAGGACACGCCCACGACGACGGCCCCGGGCACGGAGGTCACGGCACCCCCGAACGCCCAGGAGTTGATGGCGGAGCTGCCGGGACTCGACGCCCGGGCGCGCGAGGACGCGCTGTCGGGCCTGGCGCCCGAGCACCGGCGCTGGCTGTCGGTGCACCACGGCTTCGTGGACACCCTCGGGGCCGGCCTCACCGCGGACGAGTTCGCGCGTACGGCGGCACACCTGATGGTCGACGTGCCGTCCGGGTCCGTCGCAGCGGGCCGTCAGGCACGCGCCCTGCTCGCCGGTCTGCTCGCGGATCCCGGCACCACGGCCCGGCTGCTGAAGAGCGGCGCCCATCTCACCGTGCTGCCGCGGGACACCGCGCTCACGGAGCTGCCGGACTACCGGGACCTGCGAGGGACCACGACGACCGAGGGCGTGGAGTGGGACACCGCACGTTCCGTGGGCGGCGTGCGGGCCACGGTGATCGCGGAGGAGGACCTGGACACCGGCTCGGCGTCCTCCGTGACGGACCCCGGGCATGCCCATGCGGTCCGGATTCTCGGCCACACCCTCTACGAGCTGGCACTTTCCCCCGACGACCGGCGTCGCATCAAGGCCGGCTACCGGTTCCGCCAGGACCAGGGCGCGCACACCGCCTGGCCCGACGGCCTCCGCGCCGACCTGAACGGCACCCCCACCGACAACCTCTCCTCCCTCAACGAACTTGCCTACTTCGTCCAGCTGACCAACGCCTACCTGGACCTCAACACCGGCACGGACGCGTTCACCGGCCGTCCGCGGAACAACGGCGCCGCCTGGGTGGCCACGCACGAGCCGCGTTTCCTGCCCCTGCTGCAACGGCTCTACGGCACCCCCGCCGCCCTCACCACCGCACCCCTGGCGGCCCCCGCCCCCGGGACCTTCACCGGGCCGGCCCCGGCGGCGAACCCGTCCGGCACCTCGGACCTGCACGCCGCGCCCGCGGCCGGAAGCGGCCGGACCATCACGGCGAGCGTCTCCGGCGGCACCGTCTTCGTCAGGCACCAGACGTCCTCCACCGCCCCGAGCCCCGAGGCGGACACCGAGAAGGACCCGCCCCCGCTCCCGCCTGTCGCCCCCAGCACGGACGAGCCGGAACACGAGCCCGCGGAGCGGGAGTTCGCCTCCTCGGCGTCCTCGGCGTCCTCGGCGTCCTCGGAGTCCCCGGAGGAGAAGCCCCTGACCGTCCGCTTCCCGAAGGGCTCACGCACGATGGCGGACGGCGCCCACGAGCCGCTGCGCGAGCTGGCCCGGCGGGTGGCCCGGGAGGCGCTGCGCGACCACGCCGCCGGGCGGGCACCGCGGGCGATCCGGGTACGCGGCCGGGGCAACAGCTCGGACCACGCCGGATACACCGCAAAGGCGCGGGCGAAGAACACCGCACGGGTCCTGGAGGCCTATCTGGCGGCCGAGTTGCGGACACTCCAGACAGATGTCCGCGTCCCGCTGACCACCGGCGACCTCACGGTCCTCCACGGCTACGAGGACACCACCGACCAGCGCCGTATGGACCCCTACGAGCGCCGCACCGCGATCGTCACCCTCGGCGACGAGAGTCCCGACGGCGTCACCTGGACGTCGTTGCGGGAGGACGGCCACCGGGACCGCCGTGAACTCGCCGAGACCCCGACCCGCATCCTGTTCGAACGGGGCGACAAGGCGGTGTCCGACCAGGGCCGTCAGGCCATCGAGGACCTCGTGGACCGGATCGCCGTACGGGCCCTGCGCGAGCGGACGCCGGGCGGCGAACCGACCGTGATCCGGGTCGCGGGCCGCGGCAACGGGCGGAACACGGCCGAGGCCACCGGAACGCTGCGGGCGGTGAACACCGGGGCCGCGGTGGAACAGGCCCTGATCAGCAGGCTGGCGGAACTCCAGCCCGGGGTGGCCGACCCGCTGACGATCGACGACTTCACGGTCGAGAACGTCTACGACGACACCCCCAGAGAGCTCTACGAAGACCCCCTGACCCATCGCCTGGCGACCGTCACCGTCGACTGGCCTGCCCGGGAGGACGACGAGGACGGGAACGAGGACGGGCGTGAGGACAGGCGCGAGGAAGCGACCCTGGCCGACAAGGACCGGAGCGGTCCGACCGTCGAGGTCGTCCCCCTGGAGGGTGACTTCCTCGCCCTGCACTCCCCGCCCGTCCCCGGCAACGGCTTCGTCGAGGCCGTACTGACCGCCCACCGCGACTCGATCCGCGGGGAGACGGACTGGTATCTCGACGACGGCACCCCCGACCCGGAGATCGTGCTCGGGCTCCGCAAGGAGATGGCCGCCGACCTGATCGGAAACGATGTGCGGGAACCGCTCGCGCCGTTCCCGGCCGAAGGACTGACCGTGTCCACGGAGGAACTGGACCTGATCGGCGCCCCGGAGACGGTGGGCCGGGAGACGGACGACGGGACCCGCGCACTGGGCCCCGACGACCTCACCCCGTTGCAGTACACCCGGCTCCTGCTGCTCCGCTCCGACGGCTGGACCCCGCAGATCGCGGTGCTGGCACTGGAGCGCATCAGCTCCCTGCTCACGCACGACCTCACGCTCTTCGACCTGGACAACGGCACACGGCACACGGCAGGCCCGGGCCTCGGCTCCCGCCGACTCGTCCTGTCCGACGGACGCTTCCACTGGACGGAACCCCACGATCCGACCGCCCCGACCGACCGGAGCTCCACCGTCGGCTTCACGGCCATGCGCAAGCACCTCGCCACCCAGTGGTCGCAGAGCACCCCGGACCCGGACGACATCACCCTGGCCCTCAACATCGTCCGCACCCATCAGCAGCTGGCGCCGTTCGAACCGGAGGCCGAGCCCGACTTCGCCACCCTGGACCCCGGACACCTCGCCGTGTACGCGGTCGCCCTCGACCTCCAGGCGCACGACGCCGAGGACCACGCCGAGGAACTCTCCAGGCAACTGGCCCAGGGCCGGAGCAGGGCCGTACGCGGCTACATGGCCGGCGGCAGCGGCAAGGGGAAGGGCGGCGTGCGGAAGCCGAGGCCGGTCGACATCTATGCCGGTTCGGACGCGGGGGCGAGGGGGGCGGCGAGTGGAACCGGCGGCCACGGCACGACCTGGGGACAGGCGTCGACCTACTCGCAGTACGGAACGGTGGCGACGGGCTCCGCTACGAACCCGGCAGCGGTGGACTGGCACGGACTGTCCCGGCAAGAGGCGCTCGATCATCTGAAGGATTCACCGAGGAGATTCCTCGAGAACAACGTGCTGATCGTGCGCTTGGACGAGGGATTGCGTGCACGGTCGGACATGTCCCAGACCGATGCGGCCGCGTTCGTCGCTTGGATGAGCGGCCGGGATCAGCACTGGTTCACACTGACCAAGTCCTCGGGACGGACCGACACAGGTGGTCAGCCGGTTTACCTGTTGACCCCGGCGGTGGAAAAATACTGGGAGACGTTCGGGGAGAGCGACCCGGCCCTTCAGGCGATCGTCATGCGGATCGGTATTCCTCGGAGCGGCCCTTCGGAATCGTATGTGAGGGCGCACTTCATTCCGTATCTGCAGGGAGCCACCTCGAATCCCGACAGCCGTGTCGGTCATACCGAAATCCCGGTGCGCGGGAGCGCTGGTTCCCTCGGGAGTTCCGACTTCGTGTTCACTCCCGGGATGAACGGCTGTGCCCTGGCGGTGACCGTGAGTCCGGTGCCAGGCAACTTCACCGCCTGGCATTACCAGTCTCCGGGCAGCAGCAGCAATGTGGCGGCTGCCCAGCAGTTCCGCAGCGGGAGAAATCCCTTCGAATGGTTCGGGCACGAGCAGTACATGACGGCGGTCCCAGGACTGATGCCGGAGGCCACCAACTTCATGTGGCGTCATCCGGACGGTGACTGGAGGATCCTCAGCCAGGACAACCACATGCCGTTCCAGGCCGCGAACTCGGTGACTTCCGTGCGGGTCCAGGAAAAGAAGCTCGCCACCGGGCGCGGGTGGATCGATATGGCGACGATCTACAGGGCTTTGGCGAATGAACGCCTGGCCAAAGTCACGCAGGGGCACAGCCTGCACGTTCGAGGTCTGAAGAACGGTGAGAGAAACAAGAATCTCATCCAGGCCTACGGAATGGTGATGGCGCAAGCGAATTTCGATGCGGAGCACTTGGCGACAGCGGCCGGCCCGCAGGGTCTGGTGGATGCTGCCCAGGCGATTCAGGACGGCCATCTGGAGACGAAACGAAGAGTCGAGGCACTTCTCGCGAAGCAGAGATCAGCGGAGGCGCAGAAGAAGGTGGGACTGTTCGGCCCGAAGACGGACAACGAGCAGTCGGCCCGTAACGCGGCGCGGGAAATCATGAGGGACGTGTCCGACCCCAGATGGTTCGAGAGCCTGACCCGGGAGGCCACCGCCCTGGCGGGCCAGTCCCTCTCCTTGCCCTCCCCGGGCATGGACCTCCAAGGTTCCTACGCTCCCTCTCCCGGCGCGACCGGAAGGTTCTCCTTCTCGCCGCTCCCGGTGCCCTCGCAGGGCTACGCGTCGGCCGGGGAGTCGGGCCACGGATGGCCGTCGTCCTCGGGCCCCCGGCGCCAGGCGTGGTGGGACACGGCAGGCGGCAGCAGCAGCGGCTTCGCGCAGGTTCCCCGGACCCCGGCGAGTTCGGGAGTCCCGGTCTCGGCGGGGACGGCGTACGCGACCTACCCGACCTACTCGGCCCCGCCGGCCACCGACTTCGTGCTCGCCCCCGCCCCCGCTCCGGGCGGTTCGGCCGGCCGGGGTTCCGGGATGCCGATGTACCCGGCGTACACCACCGGGACGCTTCCGGGGAGCGGGACGCCCGCGACGTACGGCTATGGCCATGGATACGGCTACACCCACGGTCCGGGGCCGGCTCCGGGAGGCTCGGGCGTTCCGGGTACGCCGGTCTCGGGAGGGATGGCGTTCACGGGCTATTCCGCGGTGCCTCCCTCCGGGTTCCGCTGGGCTCCACCGCCGGAAGACGACAACGACTACGACTACGACGACGAGGACGAGGACACCGTGATCCCCCGCCAGGCACCCCGGCGGTGAGTGACGCGCCGGACGGCCGGGCGGCCCCCGCCCGGGGCGCTCCCCTCCTCCCGCGCCGGTTCCCGGCCGGCCCACCGCGCACGACCGACCGACCACGACCACGACGATCACCGTGAGGACCCAGCAGATGACGAACGACGCCCCACCGGCCGAGGAGCCTGCCGTGCCGCAGGACGACCTTCCGGCGCTGCTCGCCCCCCTCGGCCTCACCCCGGAGTACCTGTCGCCCGACCCGGCCGAAGGATCCGGGGAACCCGAGGACACCCGGCCGCCGGTGCTCAGCCGTCCGGTCGGCGCCGATGACCCGGCCCCGGGCGATCCCGGGACCGGGGGCGACCCCGGGATCGCCGGAGCGATGCCCACCCCGCCGCGTCACGTGGTCGAGGCCGCCGAGGAGACCCCCGGGCACTGGTTCGCCCTGCCCGACCCGGCCTGGACCGGAACCTGGCCGCCACCGGTGTGGACCGTGGTGGGGGAGTGGCGCGCGGACGACCTCGGACAGCTCGTCGAGTGGCGGCACAACCCCGCCTACGTCCCGTCCCCGGCGGCCCGCGGCTGGTCACGGCCGACCGACGCGATCGACGCCGCCGTCCAGCGGGCGGCCGCGGGCTACGGCCAGGACGACGAGGTGCCCGAACTGCTGGCCGGGGCCGAGGTGGCCGTCTTCGTGGGGCCCGGCGGGGAGCCGGTGGCGGCGGTCGCTCCCGACGGCACTCCGGTGGTGCTCGCGTTCACCTCGCAGGCACATCTGACGAACTCGGGGCGTCTCACCTACGAGATCCACGACGTGCCCGTTCTCGTCGGCCGGCTGCCCGAGGACCACCAGATCTATCTCAACGCCTCGGCGTCGGTGTCCATGTGCGTGGAATCGGCGGCTCTCGCGCGCGCGATCGATCGCGCGCGCCAGGAGACCGACGCTCCCGCGGCCGGTGGGGAGCAGCCCGCCTCCGAGCCGGACGAGGGGCTCGACGCGGCACCGGACGAGGGGCCGAGGAACGAGCCGGAGGAAAGGCCGGAGACCGATCCGGCGGACAGGGCGCAGGTCGAGCCGGACGAGGTCGTCGCCGCGGCCGTCCGCGTCGACACCAGCGGATCCACGCCCGTGTCCGCACCCGCCCCGGCGCCCGCGGCCACGGACCTGGACACCGGGACCCGCTCCGACGAGACCCCCGAGCCGTCCGACAGTCCCGCCCCGGCCCCCGCCCCGGCCCCCGCCCCCGCTCCTGCCCCGGTCACCCCGTCGCTCGCCGAGAGCGCGGCGGCGGCGCTGATGTCCACCGCCGATCGCTGACGGCCCCGGCCCGCAGCACGAGGAACGCCGTGGCCCCCGAGCAAGGGGGCCACGGCGTTCCTCGTACGGACTGCTTCAGTGCCCCGGCAGGGCTCCGGCAGGGAACTGCGCCCCGGCGGACGGCGATCGCGCCGCCCCGCCCGCCGACTCCCTCTCCGCCTCCGCCTCCGGCAGATCCTCCGGCAGCAGCGCCTGAAGGTCCTCCAGCCCCGGCGCGGCCAGCGTGCCGAGTCTGCGGGCCTGGCTGGTCGTCATCGACTGGAGCAGCTGGCGTGCCGTACGGGCATTGCCGAAGGAGCGGTCGCGGGGGAGCGCGGCGAGATGCCCGCGCAGGGCCTCGACGGTCTCGGACCCGCAGGTGTAGCCCGCCTCGGACGCCTGCGTGCGGACGATGGTGACCAGTTCCTCCGTGGTGTAGTCCTCGAACCGCACATGGCGGGAGAACCGGGAGCCCAGACCGGGGTTGGAGGCGAGGAAGCGACGCATCTCCTCGGTGTATCCGGCGACGATGACCACCACGTCGTCCCGGTGGTCCTCCATCAGCTTGAGCAGGGTGTCGACCGCTTCCCTGCCGAAGTCGGAGGGTGAGTTCTCGGGTGTCAGGGTGTACGCCTCGTCGATGAACAGCACACCCCCCAGAGCCCGTTCGAATACCTCCCGGGTCAACTGGGCGGTGTGGCCGACGTACCGGCCCACCAGATCGGCACGGGCCACCTCGACCAGCCGGCCGCGCGGCAGCACACCGAGGGAGTGCAGCAGGTCCGCGTAGAGCCGGGCCACGGTGGTCTTGCCGGTGCCGGGCGGGCCCGCGAAGACCAGATGATGGCTGAGCCGGGGGGCAGGCAGGCCGACGGCCTCCCGCTGCCGGGCCGCCGCCAGCACGCTCACCAGATCGCCGACCTCCCGCTTGACCGCGTGCAGACCCACCATGGCGTCCAGCCCCGCGAGCAGCGTCTGCGGATCGGGCGCCGCGTCCTGTGCCGCACCGGACTCGTCCGCGCAGACGTCGGCGGGAAGCAGCAGCGCCAGATCGCTCTCCGCGGGATCCACCATCGCCGCGAGCCGTACGGCCTGCCGGTCGATCATCTCCTCGAACACCCGGCGTGCCTCACGGCCGTTGCCGAACGAGGCGTCGCGGGGCATCCGCAGGTAGAGCCGGGCGAGGGCCTCCCGGGTGCTCGGGTGCAACTCGTACCGGTGGGCCGCGCACATGTTCTCCGTGATGGTGACCATGTCCGAGTCGGAGTAGTCGACGAACTCGATGCTGCGGGTGAAACGCGAGGCCAGGCCGGCGTTCGCGGCCAGGAACGCCGCCATCTCCGCGGTGTACCCGGCGACCACCACGACGACGTCGTCCCGGTGGTCCTCCATCAGCTTCACCAGGGTGTCGATCGCCTCACGGCCGAAGTCGGCGCCGGAACCCTTGCTGTCGGAGAGCAGCGTGTACGCCTCGTCGACGAACAGCACACCGCCGAGCGCCTCCTTGAACGCCTCCGTCGTCTTGATGGCCGTACCGCCGATGACCTGGGCCACCAGGTCGGCCCGCGAGACCTCGACCAGGTGACCGGAGCGGAGCACGCCGAGCGAGGCGAGGATGCCGCCGTAGAGCCGGGCCACGGTGGTCTTGCCGGTGCCGGGCGGGCCCGCGAAGACGAGATGGCGGCTCATCGGGGGCACCGGCATGCCCAGCTTCACGCGCCGCTGGGCCAGTTGGTTGAGGTGGACCAGCGTGGAGACCTGCTGCTTGACGCCTTCGAGGCCGACCAGCGCCTCCAGTTCGGCCATCGGGCCCGACACGGGGGCGCCCTTGGCCACCCCGCCCGGCACGCTTCCGGCGCCGGAGCCCGTCGGTGACTCCCGGTCGCTCCCGTCGGAGACCTGTGTGCCCCAGGCGTCCGGGGTGGCGTTGTCGCGGCTGGACAGGTCCTCGACGGAGAGCCGTTCGCCGGCGCGGGTCTGGCGCAGCCCGGAGCCCCGGTTGTCGCGTACGGTGCAGCCGGTCACGGAGACCGCCTCGGCGGTGTCCACCCTGATGCCGTCACCGAGGCCGCCGGACGCCTCGCACTGCCCGATGACGGCCCTGGCGCCCGGGGACAGCAGGATCCCGTGGGCTCCGGAGCCGGTGATCCGGCAGCGGGTCGCCGCCAGTTCCGCCCCTTCGGACACGACGATCCCGGATCCCGAACTCTCCTCGACGGAGGTGTCCCGGACCGTCACCCGGCCGCCGGACGCGACGGTCACGCCCGCCTCACCCGGCGTGTGCAGCCGGCCGTCGCCGAGGTAGAGGCTGCCGCCCTCGGCGATCAGTACCGCGGATCCCTTCGCGCCCTCGATCCGGCAGCTCTCCAGCCTGCCGCGTCCGCCGTCGTCCACCTCCACGCCGTGCCCGCCGGGGGAGGAGATCAGGGCCCGGTGCAGCAGGGGGTTGGCGCCCGAGCGCACGGCCACGGCGATCCCCGCCGCGTCCGCCACCTCCAGCCGGTCGAACTCGGGGGCGGAGTCCTCCGTGATCAGTACGGCGGCCCGCCGGTCGGCGCAGTCGCGCACCACGGCCCGGTCGAACACCGGCGTCGCGCCACCGTTCACCCGGATCGCGGGCCCGGCCGCGGACAGGAACTCGCACTCCTCGAAGGTCCCCCGCGACCGTTCGTCGACCACGAGCCCGGCCGCGGCGGTCCGGACCGTACGGCAGCGGCGCAGCGTGGGATCGGCGCCCGAGGACACCACGATGCCGGCCTCCGAGGTGCCGGTCACGGCGACGTCCTCCAGGACGTTGCGCGCGGCCGAGGTGACATAGACGCCGGTGGTGACGTCCCGCACGGTGGTGCGCAGCACCGTGGTGCAGCTGAGCGCCTCCAGGGCGATGCCGGGCTTGTCGGTGCCGGAGATCTCACAGTCCTCGACCGAGCCGCGCGCCTCGCCGTTGGCCAGTACGCCGTTGCCCCGGGCGTCCCGCATCCGGCAGCCCCGGACGGTGGTGCGGGAGAGTTCGCCGAGAACGATCGCCGAAGACCCCAGATGCTCGATCTGGCAGTCCTCGACGACACTCCCGCCGGGCGCGATGTCCACCACACCGGCGCCCGCCGGATTGGTGACGCGGCAGCCCCGCATGGCCAGCGAACCCGACATCCGGGCCAGTACGGCGGCCCAGCCGGAGCCGACCACCGTGCAGCGCTCCATGGCGACCTGGCCGCGCGGCGCGTCGACCACCGGGACGTCCTCGTCGCCGCCGCGCAGCAGGAGGCCGGTGAGCATGACCTCCTCGGCCATGACGGTCACCGCGCTTCCGTGGCGCGGGCAGATCTCGACGCTGTCGCGCTCGCCCTCGGCGACGATCGTCACCCTGGTCCGGATGGTGAGGTTCTCGGCGTAGCGCCCGGGGGCCACACTGATCACGGCGCCGGTGCGTGCCTGCGCCAGGGCCTCGCCGATCGTACGGTGGCCGTCCGGGCGTTCCGGGCAGACCATGAGCACCTGCCGTGACACTGTCCAACCTCTCTCAGCCACGTACGCACGTACGCACGTGCGCGGACGACGCGGCACCGACGACTGTGGTTCACATCCCCGGGCCGGTGGTGGCGCCGGGTTGTTGGATCGTAGACAGAGACGAGTGCGTAGGAACTGACCTCGATGAGCGGGACGAGAGCCGATGAGGGCGGTCGGTTCGGACCGGACGGCCGTGAGGACGCCGTTACGGCCGGACCTCGTCTGTCGCCGCGGACGCCGCCTCCCGCACGATGGAGGCACTTGCCCGGTACGAGACGACGACCGACTCCCCTGGAGGGGCCGTGAGACGTGCGCACACCCGCCTGACGATGTTCACCGCGGTCGTGACAGCGGCGGTCGCCCTGCTGTTCGGCACCGGTACGGGCGCCACAGCCGTCCAGGTGCCCACGATCCGCGGGGGCACCCTGCTGTACGCGGCCACCGGCGCCCGGTGTGTCGTCGGCTTCAACGCGGTGAGCGGGACCAACCACTACGCCGTGATGGCCGGCCACTGCTCCGGCACCTACTCCACCACCTGGTACGCGGACGCGGCCCACACCCTGCCGGTCGGCGTCACCGCGGGCGCCTCCTACCCGATCGACGACTACGGCGTGATCCGCTACACCACGAGCGCGCTGGTCCTCCCCGGCGACATCGCGCTGGGCGGGGGCGTCTACCAGGACGTGACCGGGGCCGCGAACCCGGCGATCGGGCAGTCCGTGTGCCACGTCGGACGGACCAGTGGCGTCCACTGCGGGACGGTGACCGCGGTCAACGCCACGGTCAACCACGCCGAAGGCACGGTCTACGGCCTGTTCCGCTCCACCGCGTGCTCGGAAGCGGGCGACACCGGGGCGCCGGCCTACTCCGGATCGGTCGCCCTCGGGTTCGCGGTGGGCTCCTCCGGCAACTGCACGTCCGGTGGCGTCACCTACTACCAGCCCGTCACGGAGGTCCTCTCGCTCTTCGGCCTGACTCTGTACTGAGAACCGCGTGCGGCTCCCCTGATCCTGCTTCTCACCTCTCCGGGACTACTGCTCCGTGCCGTCCGCCGGCAGGCGCTCCGGCAGCCCGAGCCGCGGGAACCGGTCGTCGTGGAACGTGACGATCTCGGTGATCGCCCCGCCGGTGACGCGCAGGACGTCGATCGTCAGCGGCAGGTATGCGCCCTCCCGCTTCCGCCACAGGTAGAAGGCGATGGCGGGCTGCCGATTCACGGAGGTGACGACGGTGCGCAGGCCCTTCATGCCCTCGAAGCCGCTCTCGATCCAGTCGTTCACCACCGTGTCGCGGCCGACGTACAGGCCCGGCGTGGGCGGCATCGAG
The DNA here is from genome assembly GCF_040295245.1 of Streptomyces sp. NPDC002884. Taxonomy (NCBI): domain Bacteria; kingdom Bacillati; phylum Actinomycetota; class Actinomycetes; order Kitasatosporales; family Streptomycetaceae; genus Streptomyces; species Streptomyces sp. NPDC002884. Next base: position 34,145 of record NZ_JBEOVB010000041.1, read on the forward strand.
CTGCGGACGTCTTCCCGCAGCAGTGCGGCGAGCGCACGGACGTCCGTGGCCACGCTGGCGTCGGTATAGCGGCGCACCAACTCGCGTGTCCCGGTGTCCTGTTCGCCACCGGTCCAGTCCTGCCGCTCGGAGGGCAGGTGCTCCTGCATGCCGGCGCGGGCCCGCTGGAGCGCGCTGTTCACGGAATGGACGGAGTCCCCGAGGAGGTCCGCCACGTCCTTCGCCGGCCAGCCGACCACGTCCCGCAGGATCAGCACGGCCCGCGGGCGCGGCGCGAGGTGCTGGACCGCGACCAGGTACGCCAGCTCGATCGTCTCCCGCGCGACGGCGACGGTCTCCGGCTCGTCCGCGTCGCCCGCGGGCAGCTCGTCGAGCAGTCGGTCCGGGTAGGGCTGAAGCCACAGCACCTCGCCGCCGGTCGCGGGTTCCGGGCGGTGCTTGGCCAGCAGGTCCAGGCAGGCGTTGGTGGCGATCCGGTACAGCCAGGCCCGGAACGTCGACCGCCCCTCGAAGGTCTCCCGCCGCCGCCAGGCACGGAGGAACGTTTCCTGCACGGTGTCCTCGGCGTCCTCGAACGATCCGAGCATCCGGTAGCAGTGCACGTGCAGCTCCCGCCGGTGCCGCTCCGCCAGCCTCGAGAACGCCGGCTCGTCGACCTCGCCCAGCCCGCTCACGCCCAGCTCCTCCAGCCGTGTGTCCGCACTCATCACGTCATCCTTCCCGCTCGCCGTTTCCCGTCACAGGTATGACGGGTGCGGGCGCGAAAACTCATCACCCGGCCCCCGCATCCCGGAGGACACCCCCGGCGGAGGCCTGACCATGGCGGAGCTCTGACCACGGCGGAGCTCTGACCACGGCAGCGTTCCTGCCGCGATCGGACGGGGCAGCGTGCGGCACATGGGGGTGCGCACGAATTGCAGCGACATACCGATGGGGCGACGCTGAGAATCCACAGCTTGAAGTGGAGCAGCCGGCTATGGGCGATCGGGTCGTTGTCGGGGTGGACGGTTCGGCAACGAGTCTTGCCGCCGTGGAAGCAGCCGCCACAGTGGCAGTACGGCGCGGTGCGGCGTTGCGTGTGGTGCATGCCGACGTTCCGGTCAAGCCGAGGCTCATGGTGCCGGACCCGATGTCCAGGACGCTGGTCCACGAGGCGGCGACCCATGCCCTGGACGTGGCGCCCGGGGTCGCGGTGACGACGGCCGTGGTGCCGGGTGACGCGGTGTACGTGCTGGAAGCCGAGTCACGGGCCGCGGACCTGATCGTCGTCGGCTCCGGAGGCAGAGGGGGCGTCATGGGCCTGTTGCTCGGGTCCACACCGGTGTCCTTGGCCACCCACAGCCAGTGCCCGGTGATGACGGTCCGCGCAGAGCACCGGACATCCGCTGACGCGGGGCCGGTGGTACTGGGAGTCGACGGCTCTCCGGACAGCGACGAGGCCGTCGACGTCGCCTTCGCCGAAGCAGCGCAGCGCCGGGCCGAGCTCGTGGCTGTTCACGCATGGCAGCCGGGCAAGGACTCGGCGGGCGCGGTCCCCGAGTCTTCCGTCGAATTGCTGGCCCGGGCGATCGCAGGGCACACGGACACCTGTCCCGACGTCAGGATCAGACGCGACCTGGTGGGCGGCACGGCGCGTGAGGTGCTGCTCGAGGCGAGCAAGGCAGCTCAGCTGCTGATCGTCGGCGCCCGCGGGCGCGGCGCCATCGCAGGACTGCTCCTGGGCTCGGTGAGCCAGGCCGTGATGACCCACGCGCACTGCCCCGTCGTCACCGTTCGCGGGACGACGTGAGCAGCCGTCCGTCGAGGTGCCGACGGCCGTAAGGGCTTGACGGGGGAGGTCCGATGCCGTGTCATCATCTGAGGGACAACGACGGTGGGTGACCTGATGGCGACAGCGGGACACGACGGGCCCGGTACCGAGCCCGCGCGCGACAACGCGAGCCCACAGCCCGGCACTCCGAAACCTCCGCACGAGCACGGCAGTTGGGCTGCGGACAACGTACCTTTGATCATCCTGGCTCTCATCGTCCTGGTGCTCGGGATCGTGGGCTTGGCGTCCAACGACAGCGTCACCTGCCCCGGCGGAGCCGCCAGCTGCGGCACTCCCTGAATCGCCGGTACTCATAGGCCCGCGAGATGGCCGGCTGAGCCGAGGACGCTCATGTCGCCGACGGCCCACGACCGACCGGCTGCTTCCCGGGAGACCGACCCCGTACCCGGCATCCTTCCGGCCGGCCTGCCTGCCTGCTGGGTGCGGGCGGATGGACTGCTGTGGCGTTCAGGATTTCGGTCAGGCGGCGGTCACTGCTGCGGCCTCATTCCGTGGGGCAGGTCCGCTCGCGTGGGAGTCCGTCCGCGTACCGGTTCCATTCCGCGTCGGAGAGTCCACGGCCCGTCACGGCACAGGCGGCCGTGACGGGGTCGTCGACGACTGCACGGGCGGCCCGGATGTCCCAGTGGGCGAGCTGTGACGGCTCCACCCTCCGCGGTGTCTGAGAGGAGTCGAGCTCGGTGGTCGCGTCGCCTGTGGTGATCAGCCTGTGCCGGTCGGGGGTGAACAGGAGCAGCGACCCCATCGACTCCGATGCGCCTGTCATCGAGGCAAGTTGCACGGGGCGAGCGGCGTCCGTGACGTCCCACAGCACGGTGCTGTCGCTTTCGCCCCACGTGGATGCGGCGAGCATCGTGCCCGTGGAGTCGAAGGAGAGTGCGCCGGCCGTGCCGGTGTGCCCGCCGACCGATCCCAGCCGTCGGGGCTGCGCAGCCGCACTCGTTCGCTCGCCGACGTTGTACAAAGTGATCCGCTGACTTGAGTCGGCCAGTGCGAGGCGGCGTCCGTCAGGGCTGAACTCCACTACCAGGCCAGGGATTTCACGGGTGCCGAGGGCGACGAGCCGGCGGGGACGCGAGGGGATGCCGATGTCCCACAACGAAGCGGTCTGCGATTCGGTCGCGACGGCCAGAGTGGGTCCGACGGGGCTGAACGCCACGGAGTTGACCTGGCTGACGGGTACCCGGGCCAGCCGACGGAAAGCACCGCGATGGCTGACGTCCCACAGTTCCAGCTCTTCGTAGCCTCCCACGAAGTCGTCGCTCGCCACTGCCAGCGTGCGGGCGTCGGCACTGAACGCGAGCGTGAGGACGCTGCCTTTGACCGTGGCAGCTCCCAGAAGGCGCGGGTGATCGGTGTCCGCGGTGTCCCACAGCCGGACTCTTCCCGTGGGGGATCCGGTGGCCAGCAGACGTACGTCCGGGCTGAACGCGGACGTGGAGACGTCCCCCGTGTCAATGGACGACAGCCTCTTGGGGGTCGTCGGCCGGGTCGCGTCCCAGAGTTCCGCGGGCAGCATCGGGCCGTCGAGGTCGTTCTCGTCATACGCCTGCGTGAGTGCCAGCAGCCGCCCCTTGGGGGTGAACGCCGCTCTCAGCATCGTCGTGTCGGAGGCTGTCGTCACCGCGTCCCGGCGTGGGAGGAGGCTGTCGGCGACCTCCCACAGCGCGGCCCGCCCGTCGTCGGAGGCCGTGGCGATCGTACGGCCGTCGAGGTGGAAGGCTATCGAGGTGACTGCCTCGGTGTGGTCGGTGAATCGGGTCAGGAGGCTGGGCGAGAGCGGGTCGCCGACGTCCCACAACTGGGCCGTTCCGTCACTGCCTGCCGTGGCGAGCCTCCGGCCGTCCCGGCTGAACACCACACCTCGCACCGGACCGGTGTGCTCGGAGAGCGTGGCGAGGGGGCGCTGGTCAGCGGTCTCGGCGAGCTGCCGGATGCTCCACAGGGTCACCTCGGCGTCGCTGGTGGCGACCGCGAGGGTGTCTCCGTCCGCGGCGATCGACACCGAGAACACCGAGGTCCGGGCGGTCCCTCGGACAGGGACGAAGCCCAGGTGGGCGGGGCGTTCGCGGTCGGTGAGAGACCAGATCGTCGGTGCGGGCCCCGCCCCGTCGACCACGGCGGTGCGGCCGTCCGGGCTGAAGGCGACACCGTGCACAGGGCCGCTGCTGCCGCCTTTCAGCACGCTCAGCCGACGAGGCGAACGCGGTACCGTCACGTCCCACAACACCGCGTCGGTCCCCGCCCCACCGGTGAGCAGTGAGCGGCGGTCCGGACTGAAGACGACGGCTTCCACCACGCTGGTGAGACCGTGCAGTTCGGCGACTCGGCGGGGCCGGGCGGGATCTGCCACGTCCCACAGCGTGACGGAGTGGTCCTGGCTCCCGACGGCGAGGGTGCGTCCGTCATGGCTGAAGCCCACGGCCGTCAACGCGGCCTTCTGCCGGGGGAGCCGGGAGATGCGGCGGGGAGTCGCCCGATCTGCCGAACCGCTGGTTCCGGCATGCCCGACCGCCTTGGTCGCGTTCCACAGGATGACCGTGCGATCGGTGCTCGCCGTGGCGACGACGTGCCCGTCAGGCCGGTAGGCGATCGATTTCACCGGGCCTGTGTGGCCGGAGAGGAACGCGACGCGATGGTGCCCCACGAGAGTGGAGACCAGCCCGGCTCGGCCCTCGGAGGTCGGGAAGAGCCGCTGAGCGGCCGCGCCGAACCGCAGGGCATCCTCCGACTGTGTGTCGCGGAGCGCGTCGGCACGCAGGACGAGGTTACGGGCGACCGACCTGCGCTGCTGGTCCTCGGCTCGTTCACGCTGCTCCGTCGCGTTGTTCCAGAGAGCGGCGAACGTGCCGGAGGCAGCCAGCAGCACGCACAGCACGATGCCGAGGAGGGTGCGCAGTCGCCGCGTCCGCCGCGTCCCGGCCGACACGCTGGCCTCGAGGAACAAGCGGGCGGTGGTGTCGAGGGGAAGGGCCGGGGCGGTGTCCGGGGCCAGCCACGGCCGGACGCCGGCCAGTCGGTCTCCGGCGTACAGATAGGCGCGGCTGCGTCCATGGCCCGACCAGAGGGCCGCGTCCTCGGTGAGCCGCTGGTGAACGTGGAGTTCGTTCCGGGCTTCCCGGATCCATGTGTTCAGACGCGGCCAGGTGTGCAGCAGCGCCTCGTGAGAGATCTGGGCGCTGTCGCGGTCCACGGTGACGAGGCGGGCACGGGCCAGAAGGTCCAGGACGCGGGTGTCGGGGCCGGACCGGCGCAGCGACACCTCCGCGTCGGATCCTTCTTCGGGTACCAGGTCGCCGGTGTCCGCATCCGGCTGTCCCGGCGTGTGCCCGGGTGACTCCTGCGCCGTGCCGCCCAGCCGGGTGGTGCGCAGCGGACGCCGTACCACGTCTCCGCCGCTGGTGATCTCCACCATCCGCAGCAACAGGCGTCGCAGCGCTGCCTGCTCCGGTTCGTCCAGGTCCGCGTACAACCGCTCCGTGGCCGTGGCGACGGATTTCCAGATGCCTCCGGTGGCCTGATAGCCGGCCAGAGTGAGGACCGCGCCGTCCCGGGCGAGCCATGTCTCGCGCAGGGCGTGGGCCAGAAAGGGCAGTGCCGTGTCGGGCGCGGTCACCGGTGGCACCACGGCGTGCACCCGGCTCGTACCCTCCCGCTCCCGAAGGTCGTGCAGGAGCCGTTCGACCAGACCGGTCTGAAGGGTGAGCCCGGCACGGCGAGCGGGCTCTTCGATCGCCGTGCGGAGGGACTCCGTGGACATGGCGGTGAGAGACATCTGTCCGTGTGCGAGCACCTGGGCGAGGGGGGCCTCGGAGAGGCAGCTGCCGTAGTGATCGGCGCGCAGGCCGATGACGATGCGAGGGCCCGGAAACCGTCCGGGCTCACCGGACTCCTGCGCGGGTGCGCAGATCAGCCGGATGAACCGCAGGCGTTCCTCGGGGTCCGCGGCTCGGGTGAAGATCTCCTCGAACTGGTCGATCACGAGGAGTCCACACGGCGACCGGGTCTCTCGAGGCGGAGGGAAGCGTCCGTCGGCGAGTTCGGCGAGCACCTCGGCGAAGGGACGACCGACGGCCTCCGACCACAGTCGCGCCAAGGCCTGGAGCGGTTTCGCGCCAGGTGCGGGGAGCAGCAGAACGGGCCACGGCAAGGAGGGCGTCGAGTCGGCTTCGTGTCGTTGCTGCAGCTCGGCCAGAAGGCCGGCCCGTAGGAGCGAGGACTTCCCGACGCCGGACGGCCCGACCAGCACGACGGGATCCGGGGCTCGGGCCGCGCAGACCCGGGCCACCAGTTCCGCGACGACATCGTCGCGACCGGTGAAGTGGATGTGGTCCTCGGGAGCGAAGGGCTGCATGCCGGGATACGGACAGGGCACGGCGGCGGGCGGCGTCCGGGGGCGGTCGGGGGCTGTGGGATAGGACCGGTTGGCGGCGATGACGAGGCGGCCGAGGGTGCCCTCACTCCACTGACGGGGCGCCACCGGCCCGTCCGCGAAGGTCCGTACGAGGGCGTCGTACAGGTCGTCGAGCGTAAGCATGGGAGGACCGCCGGGGTGGCCGTCTCGCAGCAACTCGAGCAACCGCCCACTGAAGAGGGTATGCCGTGTGCCCTGGGGCGCGAAGGACGCGGCGAAGTGGGAGGCGGAGGTCAACAAGAAGCTGCCGTCGGGCCGGGCCGAGGCGAAGGGGTCCGTGGCGCGGTTGCCTTGCGGCGCGCCGGCGCGGCCGGAGAAACAGCAGTCGAGGATGACGGCGCTGCCGCCGGCGGCCCTGCCGAGCAGGTCTTTGACGGTTCGGTAGGACACGGCGTGGGCGATGCTCGCCGCGTGTCGGCTGCCGTGCGTGGCCAGGTAGAGATCGTCCTTCGGGCCGAGCAGACCGTGGCCGACGTAGTAGAAGAGGACAGGGCCGACGGCGCGTTCGACCGCGCTCTCCAGGACGTTCACGGCGTCCATGGGCGAGGCGTCAGCGGAAAGCCGGAGGATGCGCTCCGGCGACATCCGGCAGGCGTGGACCAGGAGGGACTGGAGGTCGTCGAGGGTGGTGTCGACCCCGGGAAGACTTGGCAGCTGGGAACCGGTGACGTGGTGTCCTGTGCCGACCAGTACGGCGTACGCACCCGGCGAAGCAAGGCCGAGCCCAGACGGTTCCATGTCCTCGGGCCGGTTCACGGTCACCGAGGAGGCGGGAGACCCGGGTCGGGAGGGCCGGTCGGCACCTCCGGCGGAGCCATCAGATCGGCTGCCAACTGCCGCGCCAGATCGGCGGATCGGTCGGCGTCCAGGCCCTTGACGTGGGTGGAGACGATGGTGACCTCCCGGCCGTCTGCCTGCCGGAGGGTGATGGTCTGACTGCCCCTGCGAGTCTGGGCCCAGGCAACCACGGCTCCGGCGAAGGCGGCCGCGACGCCACCGGGCTCAAGGAGAGCGAGCACGGCGTCGGCGGCCGTTCCCATCTCGTCGGGAGCGGGTGCCTCGGTCGTCCGCCTCCTGGTCCGGCCGCGTAACTCAGGCTGCTCGTTCAGCCATTGCCGGAGCAGTTCGGCCGGGTCGGGCCCGTCGCGCCGAGCGGTTTCGTCCCGCACAGTGATGGTGATGCGCATGTTCCCCCCACATCGCGCCTGTGACCGTCCGTGTGCACATAGTAGCCAACATGGCCCGTTGTGGGGGGAGTTGCCCTCAAGATGCCCGCCCGCCGAGTGCGTTCCGTGGTGCAGCCGTTCCAGCACGGCGATCGAGTCCTCGCCGACGTGCGCTACCGGCCGGCCAGCTTGGCGAGGAAGGCCGCGTTCGCGGTCACATCGTGGCCGAGGACGACCTGGTGGTGTGGAAGGGCGGCGAGCCGGTCGGCGACGGAGGCACGGGTCGCGTCGTCCCCGCCGCCGTCGATGCCGGGCGCGAGGCCGAAGTGGTCCGGGTAGCGGTCCTCCGTCGCACCGCTCATGAAATCGTCCTCGCCGAGCGTCCGGTCGCCGTCGACCACGGCAGGTACGGCGGAGGGTTCGATGCGGGGGAAGAGCAGCCCGGCCGCGTACCCTCCGGTCGCCAGTTCCATGCCGAACCAGGTGGAGAACTGGTCGGGGAAGACCTGCACCTTCTGCTCCCGCGTACCGCCCGGCTCCCACAGCGGCTCCCGACGCCCGGCGAGCAGTGCGTCGGTGACGTCCTGGTGCTGCGTCGGGTGGAGCTGCTCGCCCGCCCGGAGCCGCTCGCGTACGACGTCGTACAGGCCGAGCGCGTCCAGGAGGCCGAGGCCGACGGCTGCTGCCGACGGCCACGGCAGCACGCGCAGTCGGCTCCCGACGTCCTTGACGAACACCCGGTCGTTGGCGAGCAGTCCGGCGCCGTGGCGTGCGAGCAGCAGTGCCGTAGTGGTCTTCCCGGCGCCTTTGGCGCCGAAGGTGAGCAGGGCCCGGTCGGCGCGGACGACGGCCGAGGCGTGCAGGAGCGTCCAGCCGTCCCGCAGCAGGGTCGCGCGGATCATCTCCCGGGCGATCCGGGCCGTGGCCAGTGCCAGCTGCTCAGGCGTACGTCCGGCGATGGTGACGTGGGCGCCGGACTGCTCGGATCGGTAGGCAAGTCCCCTTTCGGGCGAGACGCCCGTGATGGTGCCCGTGCTGTCCCGGGCGAGCAGCAGCCGGGCCTGGGCGTAGGTGACTTCGGTGTGGGGGCACGAGGTCACCAGGGCGTTGAGGTCGGCGTACGCCTTGTCGTCGAGGTGGGCGCTGACGAGCGGTCCGGCGCAGACGCTGCTCGCGGGGACCTCGAACGCGCTCCACCAGGGGCCGAAGTAACGGCGGGCCCAGTCGGTGACGGACGAGGTGTTGCTCAGGATCGTCACGCTCGCGCCTGCGGCTTGCAGCCGGGTGGCGGTGAGGGTACTCACATCGTCTCCAGTCGGGTCGAAGAGCCGGAGCGGAACGGCGTAACGCCTCGTGGACGCACCGAAGTCTGGTGGCGGTCGCGGCCGGTTGCGGGTCTTCGCCCGCGCAGAGGGCAGACAGGCATGTTAGGGGCCGACCGGCGGTGAAGCGGCGGCAGGCGTGCCCTCGACAGCGGTCGAAGAGGCGCGCACCGTCCGTCCCCGTCCCACCGGTAGCGGGTCCGCTGAGAGGCGGCGGTAACTGGGGCCGTCGTCTTAAGTCCGGGCCGGGTCGGACAGCGCGCCCAGGCGTTCACGGAGGTGGTCCAGGACGGAGCGGGCGGTGTCCGGGCCGTGATAGCCCGTCTCGTGGCGCAGTGCCCCCGACAGGCGGGCGTCCTGCGTCATGGTGAGGCTGAGCGAGAGCGTGGCCGCCGCCGCGTCGGACGCCTGGCGGGTGGCGTAGGTCAAACGAGAAAAGTCCTGGCGCATGGGCATGACGTCGGTGCGCATCCCGTGCCACGGGGTGGCGTCGTCGCGCTGCCGGTCCACGGCCCAACCGGTCACCCCGTGCAGGCGCAGCTCGGCGTGCGCCAGCGCGTACCGGAAGAAGCCGGCGCTGCCGATGCGGCCCAGCACGGTCTCGGCGAGCCGCCCGAACGGCAGGCCGACGGTGGCGGCGGCCTCGCGGACGGCCTCGTGCGCGTGCCGCAGCAGCCGGTGTCCGCCGCCGTGCGAGACGTCGATCGGGATCTGCACCATGTTGGCGAAGTCGCCTACGGCGGTGCGGTGTTCGGGGCGCAGCCGGCCGTGGGACGGCGTGGAGAGGATCATCCTTGCCCGGCCGAAGTGACGGCCGAGGGCGCCGGCGAACGCCGCTGCCAGCAGTGAGTACAGGGAGACCCGGGCGGCCCGGGCGGCGTGCAGAAGCTGCCGGGTCTGTCCGGTGGGGAGGTCGAGGGGTTCCTCGTCGTAGCGGTGCCGCAGCGGAGGGGATCCGGTGGTACGGCCTGGCAGCAGGTGTCCGGCGCCGTACGCCTGTAAGTGCACGGCCCGGGCGGCCAGGCGGGCCGCGCGGTCGTCCAGGGCGGGTCGGGTGGACTCGTCGCGGATGAGGTCGAGGTAGGAGAAGGCGGGCCGCAGTGGTTCCCCCGCGGTCACCCTGCGGTTGTACGCGCGGGCCAGGTCGCCGAGGAACAGGCGGTGGCTGGCCGCGTCGAACACCAGGTGGTGGAAGCTGGTCAACAGGACATGGTGGTCGGGTGCCGCGCGCAGCAGGTAGGCGCGTCCCAGGGCTTCGGTGACGTCGAAGGGGCGGGTGCTGAGATCCACCAGGAGCGCGTGCGGCCGCGCGGGCAGTAAGGCCTCCTCCAGCGGCAGAGGCGACCCCCGGAGCGTTTGGTGGGGCCGGACGATGTCGGCGGCCCGGTCCGGCGGCCCGTCAAGCCGCAGGCGCAGGGCGTCGTGGTGGAGTGTGACCTCGGTGAACGCCTCCCGCAGCGCGCCGGCGTCCAGCGGCCCCAGGAGCCGCAGAGCGGTCGAGCAGTCGATCGAGACCGCCGCAGGATAGGGCTCGTTGTAGCAGCGTTCCCACTCCCAGCACCATTCCTGGCGCGAGGAGAGGGGAAGTGCCAGGTGCTCGGGACCGGTGGTCGTCTTCATGGCTTGCCTCGGGGTCGGGTACTGGGGGACAGGTCGGGGGCCGATGCCCGTTCCGCGGGGAACGCGCCGTAGCGTTCGGCGACCCGGGCGAACCGCGTGCCGTCACGGTGGCGCCGCTCGTACCAGAGGTCCCCGACGGTCTCCCGCGCGGCCGGCGCGGTGCGGCCGAGCGTGTACACCGAGCCGACCAGCCGGTCGCGGCCGAACTCCACGGCGTTCGGTGTCGCTCAGCGCCCGCGGCGCCACCGTCCCGACGTCGGTCGGGGTGCGCTCGTCCTTCACGTCGAGGCCCATGTCCGCGTCCCGGCAGACGATGGGACCGACAACGTTGCCACGGAGGTCGGGACGGGCCACGACGGCGGCTCGCCGATGCACCGGCACGCGCAGCGCCCGCCCCTCGGCCGCGGAGAGCCGGACCGACGGAGCGGCGACTTCGCGCAGGTAGCTCAGGAGCGACGTGGTCGGACGTGCTCTCTGTGTCCGTACAGGATCTCAACGGCGGCCCGGTCCGCTCACACGCAGTGGTCAGGACAGTGCGGCGCGTCCAGTCCCCGTGCGTGTACGTACATGCCTTCGAGCCTCTCGTCGTACGCCGACCACAGACGTGCCACGTCTTCGTGTCTCCTTTCCACAGCCGCCCCTTGCCACACACTGACGCACATGCAGGAGCACGTCGGCGTCGTCCCTTTGCCCTCGAACACCCCGGCCGTGGCGGCAAGGGCAACCGGTGACGGCGTCGGCGCCTGTCTCAGCAGGTCCGGAAGGTGTAGTCAGAGGACCCGCGGGGGGCAACGCCGAGGTCGCGCTGGACGATGCCGAGGTGTGCGCCGAAGCCCGCGCAGGCCCGGCTGAAGCCGCTGTCCTGGTACTCGATCACGAAGACACGGTTCGCGTACGCCTTGGCGTAGTCGCCGCACTCGTTGTACTCACCGCACTCCTCGGCGACGGCGAAGTCGAAGCCGATCTTCGTGCGGTCCGCCAGCATGTCGACGGTGTTCTTCTGTCCGATGGCGAGCCCCGCGGCGTGCGCGCGGTCGGCCAGGAGCTTGGCGAAGGCCGCGTTGTGCGCCTTGGTCAGGCGGCCGCCCGAACGCTCGTAGGAGTCGAGGTTGTCCGGCTCCACGGCCTGGAAACCGCTCTTGGCGCAGCCGGCCACCCACTCGCCGACCACAGTGGCGAGCCGGGTGCGCTTGTCCGCCGTCGACGTGTCCAGGAGCGCCTCGTTCCAGTCCTCGTCGATCACCGGACGCTTGTCCTTGCCGCGCAGGATCAGATCGGGGTGGTTCTTCTGCCACCAGCTCAGCGCGTCGGGCTGCGCCTGGAACGCGTTGACGTAGCAGACGTTGTAGAGGCCCTTCACGGGCTTGGCGGACCGGTCACGCGACACGGCGGTCACCCCCTTCGCAGGGGTGTACCCGCCGCCGATCTGATAGTCGAACGTGGCGTTGGCCGTGGGGCGCACCACCTTCGGCGCCGTCTTCGCGGCCGAAGTGGCCGAAGTGGCCGGCGCGGACGCAGTGGCCGCGAAGACGTTGGACAGTGTCACGCCGACCCCCAGGGCGGCAGCGGCGCCGACGGCCCCGGCGACGACGGTGCTCTTGCGGCGGAGGAAGGGTACAGCTGCGTGGTTCGACACACGGACTCCTGTGCAGGTACGTACTGATGTGCACATCCTGAGCCGGGAACCGTGAGGAATTCATGAGGGGGGATCCCGGTCCGCGGAACGGCGCGGTGCCCGGCGGTGCCCCGCGGGCCGCTGCGCCGGCCCCAGCGTGAGCACGAAGGCCGATCCGCCGCCGGGTCGCTGACGCACTGTGACGTCTCCGCCGTGCGCGGCCGCGACCTCCCGCACCAGCGACAGTCCGATTCCGGTGCCGCCGCCGGGAGAGCGGAACCGGACCAGCAGCCCGGGCAGGCCGTCCGGATCCACCCCGACACCCCGGTCGGCCACCGTCACCGCCGCGCCGCTGACGGTGACGTCCACCTCGGCCCGGTCCTGCGGGTCGCCCGGGGTCCGCCCGTGCCGCAGCGCGTTGGCGAGCAGGTTGCGCACCGCCACCCGCACCAGTGCCGGATCGGCGGTCACCACCGACGGGTCGAGGCACGGCGTCACCGTGTGCCGAGAGGGCGGCAGTTCCTCGCAGACCTGCTCGACGAGCTGATCCAGGCGCAACGGGACGGGATGGAACGTGTTCCCCGCCTGGAGCCGGCCGCGGGTGAGGATGTTGTCGACGACGTCCGTCATGCGGTCCGTGGCCCGCCGCAAACGCGGCAGGTGCGCGTGCAGCCGGCCCGGGTCGGCGTCCGCGAGGTCCACCGAGCCGCGCATCACGGCCACCGGTGTGCGCAGTTCGTGGGCCGCGTCCGCGAGCAGCCGCTCCTGCGCGTCGAGCGCCTCGGCCGCGGGGCGCAGACTCCGTCCGGACAGTACGTGGCCGGTCACGGCCGCCAACAGCACCAGGAGACCGGAACCGGACAGCACCGCCATCACCAGCCGATGGTGTTCGGCCTGTCCCTTCGTGGGGTCGCCGACCACGACCACGGCGCCCGAGGTCTTCTGCGTGTCGTCGTCGTAGAAGGGCAGCGCCAGCAGATACACCGGCTGTCCCGCACTCGTACGGCCCTCCGTGCGTACGGTGTCGTCGTGGGTCATCGCCGTACGGGCCACCTCGGCGACCGCATCCGCCTCGACGTCCGCCGCGGGACCGCGCGAGATGAACACGCGCCGCAGCCCGTCGCCGCGAGCCTGGAGCACCAGCACCTGGGGACGGCCGCTCGTCGCCTCGTCGTCGTACAGGCCGTCGAGCTGGATCCCGGCGTCGGTGTAGTAGATCAGCGAGGCCGTCACCGCCGCCCGGCGGCGCATCTCCTCGTACTCGGCGGCCTGCCAGGACCGTCCGTCCGTACGGATCACCAGCCAGGACAGCGCTCCCACTCCGGCCAGCGTGATCAGCGTGTACGCCAGGGTCAGCCGCCGCTGGAGACGGCTCAGGCGCCTGCGGGCCGGGGACGGCCGCGTGCCGGGCGCCGCCCCGACGCCCTGGGCGCCCCCTGCCTTCGCCGGCCGCCGCCGAAGCCGCCGCGCTGCGCGGCGTGCACGTCCTGCGGGCCGCTCCCCGTCCTGGCCGTCCGTCATGACGGCTCCGCGCTGTCCGTGAGCCGGAACCCATGACCGCGCACGGTCTGGATCAGGGTGGGGGAGCCGAGTTTGCGCCGCAGGCCCGCCACGACCGCGTCGACGACGTTCGAGACGGGGTCGGCCATCTCGTCCCAGCAGTGCTCGATCAGCGCGGTGCGGGTGACCACCTCGTCCCGGTGCAGGAGGAGCCGGCGCAGGACCGCGTACTCCTTGGGGGTCAGGTACAGCAGAACACCGGCGCGGCGCACCTCGCGTCGGGCCTCGTCCAGCTCGACGTCGGCGTGGCGCAGGTGCACGGGCAGCCGCTCCGGCGCCCGGCGGACGAGACTGCCGACGCGCAGCACGAGTTCCACCATGGCGAACGGTTTCGCCAGGTAGTCGTCCGCTCCGGAACGGAAGCCGGCCACACGGTCCGGGACCTCGTTCAGGGCCGTGAGGCACAGGACCGGCGTGGTCCAGCCGCGACGGCGGCGCTCCTGGAGCGGGTACAGCGTGTCTCCGGACGGCACGATGCGGTCGAGCACGACACAGCTGTAGGGCACGAGGTCGAGCATGATGTCCGCGTCGGGCCAGTCGGGTACGGCGTCGACGGCGTACCCGGCGTCCCTCAGGCCCGCCGATATGACATACCGCAGGTCTTCTTCGTCCTCGACCAGGAGCACGCGCATGGTTCTGATTCGTCCTTGAGGATTGGGTGTCCGAGCATGCTGCTTGCAGAGGCGGTTTTGCCGACCGGGGGAGGGCGCCCGCCTCGGCCGGAATCTCCCGTTGCCGCCCGCCCGTCCTGGATCCCACGATCACGTGCACCGACCGCCCCTGCGCCATGTTAGGAGACCCGCCGCCTGCGAGGCGCCTGCCTTCGCCCTCTGTGGCCGACCGTCGCTCCCTGTCGCACCTCGTACCCGGACCTCACTCAGAGAGTGCACACAGTGGGCCCTTTACTCGATGAGTATTTCTCATTTCGTGCATGTGCCTATGCGGCAGACCTGTCTAGGCTCTCCTGGAACTCACAGGACAAGGACTGTTTCCCCGAGTCCTCACCAGAGCGCCGAAGGAATCCCGATTCATGTCCAATCAGGTCCGTCAGGATTACACGCCTCCGGAGCTTCGCCCCGGGTCCCTGATCTCCGTCGGTGCCGCCGCCGACGAGATCAGCGCAGATGTTCTGATCATCGGCTCCGGCATGGGCGGGTCCACTCTGGCCTGGGCGCTCAAGGACGCCGGCCTCGACGTACTCGTCGTGGAGCGGGGAAACTTCCTGCCGCGGGAACCCGAGAACTCGCAGCCGGCCGAGATGTACATCAACGGGCGGTACAAGAACGCCGGTTACTGGTACGACGGCAGGACGGGCGAACCGTTCGCGCCCGGGGTCTATTACTGGGTGGGCGGGAACACCCGCTTCTACGGCGCCATGCTGCCGCGTTTCCGGCGAAGCGACTTCACCGAGGTGGAACACCACGAGGGTGTCTCCCGTGCCTGGCCCTTCACCTACGACGATCTCGAGCCCCATTACAACGCCATGGAGCAACTGCTCCAGGTGCACGGGCAGACCGGCGAGGACCCGACCGAGCCGCCGCACTCCCAGCCCTATCCCCACCCCGCGCTCGAGCATGAACCGGAGATCGAGAGGTTCGCCCGCTCGCTGCGCGGCCAGGGCCTGCATCCGTTTCGCACGCCGAACGCCCTGAACGTGAGCACACAGGCCGATCGTGCCGCGGTGACGGCCTCCGACGGCTGCCCGGACGAGACCGGCATGAAGTCCGACGCGGAGAACAGGATCCTGCTTCCCGCGCTGCGCGACGGGGTGAAGATCCTCACCGGCGCGGAGGTCACCCGGCTCGTCACATCGCCGGACGGACGCAAGGTCGTAGCGGCCGAGGTCCGCCACGCGGGCCGAGCCGTCCGCATCAACGCCAAGATCTTCGCCGTCGCCGGGGGCGCGGTCAACTCGGCCGCGCTGCTGCTCCGTTCGGCGAACGACGCGCACCCGCACGGCCTCGGCAACTCCTCGGGCCTGCTGGGCCGAAACTACATGGTCCACAACAGCACGTTCTTCGTCGGGGTCAACCCGCTGCGGACCAACCCCACGAAGTGGCAGAAGACCCTCGGCGTCAATGACTTCTACGAAGCCGGCCCGGGAACACCCTTCCCGCTCGGGAACCTCCAGATGCTGGGCAAGCTCCAGGCGCCCATGCTCAAGCCGGCCCGTCCGTGGGCACCGACGTGGGCCCTGAAGTTCATGTCGGCCAGGAGCATCGACATCTATCTGACGACGGAGGACCTTCCCACACGCGGCAACCGGATCAGGGTCGAGGGCGACCGCATCCTCGTCGACTGGACACCGAACAACCTCGCCCCCCACCACGAACTCGTACGCCGGGTGACCAAGGCCGTCCGCAGGGCGGGCTATCCGCTCGTCTTCACCCAGCGCATGGGGATCGAGACCAACTCCCACATGTGCGGAACGGCCGTGGCGGGTCACGACCCGGCGTACAGCGTCCTCGATCCGTCCTGCCGCAGCCACGACATCGACAACCTCTGGGTGACCGACGCGTCGTTCTTCCCGTCCTCCGCGGCGCTCAACCCGGCCCTGACGATCGGCGCGAACGCCCTGCGCATCGCTCCCTCCCTCGCGAAGGCGACCAAGAGCTGAGCATCCTCGGCAGCCGTCGCGGTGACATGCCTCGTCAGGTGCGCCGCAGGGTCGGCCTGCGCAGCAGGTCATGTCCGCGTACGGCCAACTGAAGCCGCTGCTGGTTGTCGACCCGGGTGAGATCGAGCCCGAGGATCTCGGCGAGTCTGTCGAGACGGTGGTAGAGGGTGCGCCGCTGGATGAAGAGCTCGTCCGCCGCCCGCGCCTTGTTTCCCCCGCAGTCGAGGAACGTGCGCAGGGTCGGCAGCAGCGGGTTCTTCACCAGGGCGTCGTGCTCGAGGAGCGGGCCCAGTTCGTCCTCGACATAGCGCCTGAGCTCAGGGCCTTCGGACAGCGCGACGAGCAGACGCAGAGCGCCCAGATCGTCGAAATGGCGTACCTCCGCGGTCTCCGCCGCCGCTGCCACGGAGGCCGCGCTCCGGCTCTGGCGCAGCGCCAGCGGCAGCGCCGCCGGTTCCACGGGACGGCTGATGCCACCCCGCACACCGTGATCGCTGAGCACGGTGTGCACGTCCGGCGCGGCGCCACGCGCGGGCAGGCCCACGACGGCCATGTCGAAGTCTCCGGTGTCACCCACGACGGCGGGCCAGCCGGCTTCGTGCAGGAGACGGGCGAGGGTGTTGTGGTCCCTGAAGGGTTCGCCGTCCCCGCCGCAGGCTGTGACGACGATCAGGTCCCGCCCGCGCAGGTCCTGCCCGAGCGCCAGAGCGAGGCTGATGAACCTGTCGCCCGTGATGTCGCCGAGGAGCAGTCTGCTCAGCAGAGCCGTCTGGCGCTGTGACGCGCGTGCGCCGCTCTCCCGTTCGCTCAGCAGGGTGATAGCCAGTGCCGCGGCCGCGCGTTCCAGCGTCCGCAGTTCGGCCGGGGTCGGCTGCACTCCTCCGTGCAGAAGGTGGAGCCAGCCCCATGACTCGCCCCGCAGGACCACGGGCTGCCGCGCACACGGCACGACCTCCCGGAACGAAGCCGCCGGTGCAGTGGGAACTTCAGGACCGTGTGCCACCAGGGAGTGGTGGCGTTCATGGATGGCGCGGGAGTGCGCGCTCCACTTGTCCACCACTTCATCGGCCTCCGGCGTGGCACCTCCGTAGGCGAGCATCTGATGAGCGACGTCTTCCAGCACGACGGGGCGCCCCGTGCGACGCGCCAGCTCCCTGACCACGCCCACGTAGTCCTCGTCGGCCAGCAGCAGGTCCATGAAGGCCTGGCTGGTGGCCTCCTCGGCGATCAGCTGCTTGACGCGCATACCGACCAGCACTTCGTGGACCTGGGCGGATGTCTCGACGAAGGGGATCTCCTCGGCGAGTCCCACCAGGGGCAGACCGGCGGCCTCCGCCTCCTCGACGGCGGCCTCGGGCATGGCGTCGAACATGCGGCCGGCGAGCTCGACCACCAGGACGGCCGCCCGGGCATCCGCGAGCCGCCTGATGAAGGCGCGCTGCTGGAGGGCGGTCTCGCCCATGCCGAGTCCTGCCGTCAGCAGCATCTCCTGACCGGTGAGGAAGCGGTGGATGTCAGGGATCTCCCCGGTGTGCACCCACCGCACGGGGCGGTCCAGATTCCTCTCCCCGGCGTAGACGCGCACCTCGGTGCGGGAGAACACCTCGAGTTCGAGAGCGGCTCGGACCGTCAGGATTTCAGCCATGGACGACTTCCTCAGTGTGTGCAGGATCTACGGCCAATATTGCACACACTGTGCCTGTTCCGGTACCCCCTCGTTTCCCCAGACTTCAGGTGAAGCCCGCAGGCACGACCACCTGCAAGGAGTGCAGAGTGTCATCAGCAAGCCAGATCGTTAAAGCTCCCGGCACGTTGGATCCGTCGCGGACCAGCCGTCCGGAAATCGTCGAAACCGTTGCCGACGTGATCGCCGACGTACGGCGGAACGGCGATGCCGCCGCACGCCGGTGGTCGCAGAAGTTCGACGGGTGGAGTCCGGAGTCCTTCCGGCTGACGCCGGACCAGGTCGCCGCCGTGGTCTCCTCGGTCCCCGAGACAGTCCTCGACGATCTGCGGTTCGTCCAGAAGCAGGTCCGTGGCTTCGCCCAGGCGCAGCGGGACTCCCTGACCGACTTCGAGGTCGAGACGCTCCCCGGAGTGTTCCTGGGGCAGCGCAACATCCCCGTCGGAGCGGCCGGGGCGTACGTTCCCGGAGGCCGCTACCCCCTCACCGCGTCGGCCCACATGACCGTCCTGACGGCCAAGGTCGCGGGAGTCCAGCGGGTCGCCGCGACGACCCCGCCGGACCGCGGCGCCCCACCGCCCGTGAGCATCGCCGCGATGCATCTCGCCGGAGCCGACGAGATCTACGTCATGGGCGGCGTTCAGGCCGTGGCCGCACTGGCGCTGGGCACCGAGACGATCGACGCGGTCGACATGCTCGCCGGACCCGGCAACGCCTACGTGGCGGAGGCCAAGCGCCAGCTCTTCGGCGAGGTCGGGATCGACCTCTTCGCCGGCCCGACGGAGGTACTGATCGTCGCGGACGGCACCGCAGACCCGTTCGTGGTGGCGACCGACCTGCTGTCCCAGGCCGAGCACGGGCCGGACTCCCCGGCGGTCCTGATCACGACATCGCGGGAAGTGGCCACGCACACCATGTCCTGGGTCGACAAGCTGCTGCCGGGACTGTCCACCGGCGAGGTCGCCGGGCGCGCATGGCGTGACCACGGCGAGGTGATCGTGGTTCCCGACCTTGATGCCGCCTACGACCTCGCCGACCGGTACGCCAGCGAGCACGTCCAGATCCTCACGGCCGAGCCCCGTGAGGCGCTGCACAGGATGCGGAACTACGGCGCCCTGTTCCTCGGGGACAAGACCTGCGTCGCCTACGGCGACAAGGTCATCGGCACCAACCACGTCCTGCCCACCCTCGGGGCCGCCCGCTACACCGGAGGGCTCTGGGTCGGCAAGTACCTCAAGACGGTCACCTACCAGGAGATCAAGGACGCCGCGTCCAGCGCCAGGCTCGGTGAGATCTGCGGCAGGGCGTCGCGCACCGAGAACTTCGAGGGCCACGCGCGCTCGGGGGACGTCCGCAGCGCACGCTACGGATCAGCCCGACTCGACTGGACCGACCACGCCTTCGACCAGGCCTGACCTGCGATGACAGACCAGGACTTAGGTCGGACCGCCTACGCGGCGAGGCAACCGCCCGACAAGGAGTACTCCCCCTTCGACCCACGGAGACCGTCATGTCAGCTACAGACAACGAGGCGCAGCCGGCGTCCGGAACCGCTCACCTCAGAGCCTCGGGCGGGACCGCCGGTCCCGCCTCGTCGACCGAGGACGCGGAACTCCTCGCAGCGCTCGGTTACGAGCAGAAGTTCGACCGCAAGGTCAGCCTGTGGGCGAACTTCGCCCTCGGGTTCGTCTACCTCTCGCCCCTCGTGGGCGTCGTGTCCCTCTTCGCCGTCGGACTGGCCACCGCCGGCGGCCCGTCCATCTTCTGGATAGGCATCGTCGGGATCGGACAGTTCCTGGTCGCCCTGGTCTTCGGCGAGGTCGTCTCGCAGTTCCCGCTCGCGGGCGGGCTCTACCAATGGGTCCGACGGCTGTGGAACGGCCGCTACGCCTGGTTCACCGCCTGGACCTACATCTGCTGCATCACCATCGGCATCACCAGCACCGCGCTCTTCAGCTCGGACTTCGTGGCCAGTCTCTTCGCCGGCACGGCGGACGAGCCGGGGATCAGCTCCACTCCCGCCGAGCGCCTGTGGATCGCGCTCGGCATGACGGTCTTCTGTCTGCTCTGCAACTGCTTCGGTACCCGGTCACTGGCCCTGATCTCCAAGATCGGGTTCGCCGCGGAACTGATCGGCATCGTTCTCGTGGGCTTCTACCTCCTGATCTTCGAGCGGCACAACTCCGTCGCGATCTTCTTCGAGACCAGCAGCTCCACCCACGGCAGCTACTTCGCCGCCTTCATCGCCGCCTCCCTCGTCGGGCTCTTCCTCTTCTACGGGTTCGAAGCGTGCGGCGAGATCGCCGAAGAGGTCCCGAACCCGGCCCGCAGCATCCCGCGCGCGATGCAGCTGACCGTGGCCATCGGCGGAGTGGCAGCGGTCCTCGCGTTCGTCGGCTACGCACTCGCCGCCCCGGACCTCGCCTCGATCCTCTCGGGAGAGGACGCCAACCCGATCCCCTCGATCCTCCAGAGCTCGATCGGCACCGTCGGCACCAAGCTGGTGCTCGCGGTCACCCTGACCTCCTTCGTCGCGGGCGTGATGAGTCAGCAGGCCGCGGCGAGCAGGAGCGTCTTCTCCTTCGCTCGCGACAACATGTTCCCGGGGGCCCGGCTCTTCTCGAAGATCTCCCGCAAGCACCGTGTTCCCCTGAACGCACTGCTGGCCGTGAACATCGCTCCGGTGCTGATCTTCGTGTTCGTCTACTACTCGCCCGACTCCCTCGTCAAGATCGCGGCCTTCCAGGTGCTGGCCGGATACGCGGCGTTCATGATGGTCGTACTGGCCGCGCTGCGGATGCGCCTCAAGGGCTGGCGCCCCGCCGGAGCCTGGACGCTGGGCCGCTGGGGGATCGTGGTCAACGTGGCGGCCCTGGCCTACGGTCTTCTCGGGATGGTTCTGCTGGCCTGGCCCACCGGCGACTCCGCAACCCCGTTCGTGGACCGGTGGACCGCACTGATCGGCTTCCTCATCGTCTCGGCCGCGGGTCTCGTTTACCTGCTGACGGCGAAGCCGGAGCGCAACTCCACGGCGCCGGAAGGTGACGCGCTGGAGGTCGCGGAGCGTCTGCGCAACCGCGCCGCACTCATCACATCCACGACCGGAGGGAAGAACGCATGACCCGCGTGCTGTATCTGTACGGAGGCTGGCCCGGGCACAAGCCCTACCAGGTCGCCGAGGAATGGGCTCTTCCGCTCTTCAAGGACCTGGGATTCGACGTCGACGAGACGAACGACATCTTCACGCTCGACGCCGACCTCACCGGCTACGACCTCATCGCACTCAACTGGAACAACGCGCTGCTGTCCGAAGGACTCACCGCCGCCCAGGAGACGAGCCTGCTGACCGCGGTCGAGGCCGGCACCGGGATCGCCGCCTGGCACGGAGCCGCCGCCGCGTTCCGTACGAGCCTCAAGTACCACTGGCTACTTGGCGGCAGCTTCCTCGAACACCCCGCCGGCGAAGGGGTGAAGTACCCCTACCAGGTCACCGTCACGGACACCGGCCATCCGATCACCGCAGGGGTCAATGACTTCGGGGTCGCCTCCGAGCAGTACTACATGTCCGTCGACCCCAACAACCACGTCCTCGCCGAGAGCACCTTCACCGGCGAACACCTGCCGTGGCTGGAGGGGAAGACCGTCCCACAGGCATGGACACGGACCTGGGGACAGGGCCGGGTGTTCTACAGCGCGGTCGGACACGACCTCGACGACCTGCAGAACCCGGACGTGACCCGGTTGTGCGCCCAGGGCTTCGCCTGGGCCGCCCGCCGACGCCCGTGACCGCAAGAACCGAACCGAGCTGAGTGGGAGCAACCACATGCCTGTCCTCACCGGAGGCCAGATCGTCGCGCGGACCCTGCGCAACTACGGGGTCGACTACGTCGCCGGCATCCCCGGCCACGGCATCTGGTCACTGACCGACGCCTTCCTCGACGACGAATCCCGGATTCCCTTCATCCAGACCTTCCACGAGCAGAGCGCCGTCCACCTCGCGGACGGCTACTACCGCGTCACCGGCCGCCCCCAGGCCGCCGTGACGTCCATCGGCGCCGGCGCCAGCAACACCGTGATCGGCATGGGCACCGCGTTCACCGACTCCACCAGCGTCCTCGTCATCACCGGCGGCCCGCCCACCCACATGCGCGGCCACGGACTGCTCCAGGAACTCGACCGGTACACGGCCAACGACTTCCCCAAGGTGGCCGAGGCCGTCAGCAAACGCCACTGGGTCGTCACCCGGGTCGAGGAACTGCCCTTCGTCCTGCACCGCTGTTTCAACTCCATGCTGACCGGACGCCCCGGCCCCGTACACCTCGAAGTGCCGATGGACGTGCAGGCCGAGGCCGCGGACGTGGAACTCCACGACCTCGCCCGGCGCGTCCCCGTCGGCCGCCAGCACCCCGACCCCGAAGCGGTGGAACGGGCCGCCGACGTACTGCGCACCGCCACCCGCCCGGTCATCGTGGTCGGCGGCGGAGCCATCACGTCCGACGCGTCCGACCAGGTCCTCGCCCTCGCCGAACGCTGGCAGATCCCGGTCGTGACCACGTGGAACGGCAAGAGCGCCTTTCCCGAGGACCACGAGCTGTTCGCCGGCAGCGTCGGCCAGACCGGCACGCTGGTCGGCAACGCAATCGCGAGCTCCGCCGACGTCGTCGTCTCCGTCGGCTGCCGCTTCACCGACTGGTCGGCCTCCAGCTACGCCAAGGGCGTCACCTTCTCGATCCCGCCCGCGAAACTCATCCACATCGACATCGACCCGCACGAGATCGGCAAGAACTACCCCGCCGAGGTGGGCATCGTCGCCGACGCACAGCGGGCCGTGGCCGCGATCGTCGACTCCCTGCCCACGAAGGGCGTCGACCGCTCCGAGTACCTGGCCGAACTCGCCACCCTCAAGCGGGACTGGGAGGACAAGCTCGCGGGCCGCCGCGACAGCGACCGCTTCCCGTTCACCTCGCAGCGCCCGCTGGGGGCTCTGCGAAACGTTCTTCCGCGCGACGCGATCATCGTCGCCGGTTCGGGCAACGCCCAGGGGGCGGTCAAGCAAACCTTCCCCGTCTACTCACCGCGCACCCACCTCACCTCCGGTGGCTTCTCCTCCATGGGCTGGGCCGTGCCGGCCGCGGTCGGCGCCAAGCTGGCGCGGCCCGACAGTCCGGTGGTGTGCGTTCTCGGCGACGGTGACTTCCTCATGACCTCCCAGGAGATCGCCCTGAGCATCACCGCGGGCGCACCGGTGATCTTCGTCGTCCAGAACAACGCGGGATACATGTCGATCCGTGGCGGTCAGCGCAAGCAGACCTCGCGGCACATCGGCGTCGAGTTCTCGCGCCCCGACGGCACGCCGTACAGCCCCGATTTCGCGGCCATGGGCCGGTCCTTCGGGATCGAGTCCTGGAAGGTCTCCGACGCCGCCTCCCTGGAGTCGACCCTGCACAAGGCCGTCCAGTCGGGCGAGCCCGCCCTGGTCGAAGTGCCGACGGACCGCGATGCGGCCGGCCCATGGGTGCCCGGCTGGTGGGACTTCCCGGTGCCGGCGTACATCACGGACGAGCGGCAGGACGAGTACCGGCGCACCAGGGCCACCGAACAGCACCTCTGAGCGGGCTCGCGCCCATCGGCCCGCCGGCGATGGGCACCCGAGGACGCGCGGCCTACCTCCGCTGACGCCTCGCACCCCTTCGCAACACACCGCAACGCCCGCTCGTGCAGCCGAGGATCCGGCTGCACGAGCGGGCGTTGCGGTGTCCGGGACGACGCGTTGGTGAACCCATCGAACCGGCGCTCCTGCGGACAATCCACAGTAACCGCACACCCTCGTCCGTTCACCCCAACGGGCCGATCTCGGCGCTGAGTTCAGCGCTCACGTCTGGCCGCTGCCCCAACGTCAGTTCCTGATGCTCAGTTCCTGATGCTCAGTTCGTCCGCGCAGTACGTCTGGTACGGCGCGGCGACGAATCCCTGCACCCGGTCGGCGACCGCGTCGAGCGCGTTGGGCACCGCCAGGGGTATCACCGCGTAGCTTTCGTTCGCGGTGGCCTCGAAGGCCTGCACCGCGGTCTCCACCTCGTCCGGGGTGCTCGCGGCGTGGACGGCCGCCAGCGCCGTGTCGGCCGGCCCGGGGTCGGACTGGGAGAACACGACACCCGTCGCTCCGAGGAAGCCCAGCGGGTCGATGGGAGTGGGCGCGAGGGCGCTGTAGGTGAGCAGTCCGAGCTGGAAGTCGCTCTTGCCCAGTCTGTCGATGAGCGAGCTGGTCGGCTGCGGATTGACGGAGACCTGGACGCCCGCCTCGGCCAGCATCGGGACGAGGGCCTGCGCCGCGAGTTTCCCGGGGCCCGAGTCGCTGGACACGATCAGTTCGATGTTCTGACCGTTGTAGTCGGACTGCTCGACGAGGTCCTTGGCTTCTGCCAGGTCCATGGTGGACCAGGTACAGGTGGCGCACTTGGTGACGCCCGGGACCTGCTGCGGGAGCAGTGAGGTCGCCTTGCTCGCCTCGCCGACATAGCCGCCGGCGACGAGCTTCTTGTAGTCGACGGCCAGGGCGATCGCCTTCCTGAGGCGCCCGTCCTTGAGGGGGCCCGACTTCGTGTTCGTGGTGAGGACGCTGACCCCGGACGAGGGTGCGCCGACGATGCTGTCCTCGGGGTACTGGGCGGCCGCGTCGAGCTCCACGCCGTTGACCACGTCCACGGCCCCGCTCTGGAACTGCAGGAGCTGCTGGCCCCCGTCCGCGGCTTCCTTGTACTCGATCCCGTCGAGGTAGGGCAGGCCGGGCCGGTAGTAGTGCGGGTTGCGGGTGAGGGTGATGGACCGTCCCACGGCCTCCATGCTGATCATGAACGGTCCGGCGCCCACCGGCTCGTTCCAGTAGGCGTCCGCCGTTCTGCCGCCGTACTTGTCGGGGAAGACCGCGGCGTTGGCGGTCGACAGGACGGCGGGCAGCGTCTCGTCCGCCTGGGACAGGTTGAAGACGACGGTCGTCGGGTTGGGCGTCTGCACGGACTTGATGGAGGAGAAGTAGCTGCCGTACAACTCTCCCTTGCTCCACAGCCCTTCGGAGAACTTGACGTCCGCGGAGGTGACGGGCTTGCCGTCGCTGAACTTCGCGGCCGGGTTCAGGGTGAATGTCAGGGTCTTGGCCGCGAGGTCCGCCTTGTACGACGAGGCCAGCGCCGGCAGCAGCTTCTTGCCGTCCGGAGTGGCACGCAGCAGCGACGCGTACACCTGCGGGAACACTCTGAAGCTCTGGGTCGCCAGGGCCTTCTGCGGATTCCAGGTGTCGATGGCGCTGCCGAGTGCCGTCGTGAGCGTTCCGCCCCGCTTCGGGGGTGCGGTGGAGTCCCTGGACGGGGAGGACGCCGAGTTGCTGGAGCCGCACCCGCTCAGAAGGAGTGCGGCTGCCGTCAGCGCTGCACCACATGCAGCGGGCCGGGTTGTTGATTTAGACATAACTTTCCTAGCAGTTCCGTAAGTTGTCTACTAACCGAGCCCGCAATCTATGGGGAGGTGGGTTGCCCGTCTAGACGTAACGGTGAAATGGGATGAGATTGGTCAAGACGGTTCGCCGGTCGGTGCTGTAGCCCGTGGATGAAGGAGGCTGCTGACGCGGCGTGGCATGCCTGCGGCGCCCTGCCCGGCCGGGCCGAATCCCTTGACGCGGCGCACCGTTCGGTGGCGGCCAGGCCGGCTTCCGCGTGTGAGAGGGTCCGACCGGGCCTGCTGGACCAGGTCGTGCACGGTCGCGCGCAGAGCGAGGGCGCGGGGTGTGGGGTTCGACAGCCCCTGACCGGTGAAGGAGTCGAATCAGCGCCGCGCTCGTGGTCGCCGACCACGCCGGAACGGAACGATGTTCACCGGGGGAGGGGGGCTACCGGCCGGGGACTGTGCCCTCCGGAACACCGTCCAGGACGTCTTGCACGGTATAGCGTCCCAGAGCGGTGGCCACGGCGTCGGCGACCGTTCGGTCGAGTTCGGTCAGGGTCCTCTGGACCGTGCGGCCCGTGGGGCAGGACGGGTCGGGGCCGTGCAGTCCGAGCACGGGTTCGTCGCCCTGGAGGAGCAGCCAGACGCGTTCGAGCGTGAGGTCGGCGGCCTCGACGGCCAACTCCCAGCCTCCGTTGACGCCGGGGCGTGAACGGACCAGCCCTGCGCTCCGCAGCGGTCCGAGCACGCGGCGTACGTAGACGGGGTTGACGTTGGCGCTCCTGGAGAGCTCCTCGGAACTCAGGGCGCGACCGGCGGTGACTCCCGCAAGCATGGTCAGCACGTGCACGGCGACGGCGAACTGGGTGTTGGTGGACCGGGCCATACGGCCATCCTGCCATTTCGTAACCGTCATGGCTACGTTGATCTACCGCAGCCCCGCAGCCGCAGCCGCTGCCGGCCATCGCCTACCCTCCGTGAGGCCGCGGCTCACCGGCGCGCACGACTGTCGCGGAAGAGCTCCGCTCCTGCGCGACCGCGGGTGTCGGCAGCGGCGCCGATGAGGCTGCGGCCGTTACCTCGCGTAGCAGCTCGGCCAGTTCGTTCATGACCGGGGCGGGGACGTGGGCATGCCATGCCAGCGTGATGCTCGAGATGGCGGGGCGCCCCGACAGCCGAGCGAATCGGACACCGGGGAGGCTCGATCCCGAAACGGCCCGGGACACCAGCGCCAGCCCGTCGCCCGCGGCGACCAGCCCCAGGATCAGTTCGGTGCCGAGCGCCTCGTACCGGATCCGTGGCACGAAGCCGGCGCGCTGGCACGCGGAGAGCGTGACGTTGAGGAGGACGCTGGTGGGCTGCCTGCTGTAGACGATGAAGTCCTCGTTCGTCAGGTCCGCGAGATCGATCTCGGCGCCGGTGAGCCGGTGCCCCGAGGGCAGTGCGGCGACGAGCTCGTCCTCATGGATCAGGACCGAGCTGTCGCGTGCCTCGGGGATCGTGCCACGCACGATCACGGCATCGAACCGCACGGTGCCGAACCCGTCGACGAGACCTTCGGTATGACCCTCGCTCAGTTCCCAGACGATGTCGGGATGACGGGCCCGCATCGTCTTCACGGCGGCGGGCAGCGAGCCGATGGCCATGGACTCGATGGCGCCCAGGACGATCCGCCGGCGCTCCCCCCTGCTGAGGTCGGCGACCATCGTGGCCGCGTTGTCCCATCGACGCAGCAGGGCGTGCGCCTCGCGGCACATCAGCACCCCTGCCGGGGTGAGGGTCACCCCGTGACTGCCGCGCTCGAACAAGAGTGTGCCGAGTGCGCTTTCGAGTGCCTTGATGTGGCGGCTCACCGGGGGCTGTGCCAGGTGCAGCCGGGCGGCGGCACGGCCGAAGTGCAGCTCCTCCGCGACAACGAGGAAGACCCGCAACTGCTGGAAGGTCGGGTCGCTCATACCTTCGACGGTATCAACGACCGGCGGTATCGGTATTGGACTCCGGTGACGGATGAGCGAATGATTTTAGCCACGCCACAGCCTCTCAACCGGCGGACGGGATCTCTGCCGACGGCCTTCGAGATCACTCGCCTGTTGCCGGTGGCGCTCAGGTCAGAAGGCCATCCCAGCGTCGTCCGGACACCAGGAGTGATATGCGATGACCGCCACCACCACATCACGCACCGCCCAGAGACGGGTGTTTTGGGCCACCACGATCGGTGTCTCGGTCGAATGGTTCGACTACGCGATCTACGGCGTCATGGCACCCGCGATCGCTCACAACTTCTTTCCGCAGGAGAGCCCCACCGCCGGGTTGCTGGCCACCTACGGGGTCTTCGCCCTGTCGTTCCTCGCCCGCCCGCTGGGCAGCATGTACTTCGGCAGCCGCGGCGACCGGATCGGCCGCCGCAACACCCTGCTCACCGTCATCCTGCTGATGTCGGGCGCCACCGCCGCCATCGGCCTGCTGCCGACCTACACCGCCGTGGGCCTGGCCGCTCCTCTGCTGCTGCTGGTGGTGCGCATGGTGCAGGGCTTCTCCGCAGGAGGAGAATTCGGCGCCGCGGCCCTGCTCTACGAGCACGTGGGCGAACGGAAGCGAGGCATGGTCTTCGGTCTGTTCAACCTCTCGTCCTACGTGTCCGCCCTCTCCGCGCTGGGCCTGTCCGCCCTGCTCACGCAGCTGATCGGTGAGACGCAGGTGAACGAGTGGGGGTGGCGGGTGCTGTTCCTGATCGCGCTGCCGCTCGGGCTGACCGGCCTGTATCTGCGCCGACGGGTCGAAGAGAGCGCGGTCTTCATCGAAATGACCAAGAGCGGCACGGTGGCCGAGCGCCCGGTCCGGGAAGCCGTGACACGGCAGCGCAAGCGGCTGTTCAGCTTCTTCGGGCTGATCATGCTCAACTCGGTCGCCTACTATGTGCTCAACGCCTACCTGCCGACCTATCTGTCGGAGAACGCCGGCGTCAGCAGAGTCACCGCGCTCACCGCTTCCGCCCTGATCTCACTCACGATGATCTTCCTCCAGCCTCTGTACGGTCTGCTGTCCGACCGGATCGGCCGTAAACCGGTACTGCTGTTCGCCGCAGTCGGCCTCCTCGTGGTGCCGCTCCCCACCTTCTTCATCGCCGGCCTCGGCACCTTCGGGTTCGTCTACCTCGGCCAGCTCCTGTTCGTCCTCGCGGCCGCCCCGACGAGCGCGCTCGCGGCGGTGGTCGGCAGCGAACTGTTCCCGGCCCATCTCCGCTACAGCGCGCCGACCATCGGTTACAACTTCGCCTACGCCGTATTCGGCGGCACCGCGCCGCTCATCTGCGCGTCACTGCTGGGCGCCACCGGCAGCCAGCTGGCACCGCCGATCTACATCATGGGCATCGCGGTGATCGCCTTCCTCATCCTGGCCCTCACCCTGCCGGAGACCGCGCCGTGTGTAAGACGCAGCCGTCCGCAACCGGTCGACGAGCGCGAGAGCGAGCTCCTGTGAGCATCCTCGAGAGTTGTTCCGCAGCCGGTGCGATCGACGTCGGCCGCGCACTGACCACGGTGTCCACCATGGTCCGCCAGGACACCCGTACGCAGACCCCGCACGAGAGCTCAGCGGTGCTGTGGGTGCGCGACCAGATGGACGAGTTGGGAATCGACACCCACCTGGTGCCCGCGGGCGGAGACCGTGTCAACGCGGTGGGTGTCTGGCGCGGATCGGGTGATGGACCGTCGCTGATGTTCAACGGGCACGTC
Source organism: Streptomyces sp. NPDC002884 (assembly GCF_040295245.1). Taxonomy (NCBI): domain Bacteria; kingdom Bacillati; phylum Actinomycetota; class Actinomycetes; order Kitasatosporales; family Streptomycetaceae; genus Streptomyces; species Streptomyces sp. NPDC002884. The sequence goes on from NZ_JBEOVB010000041.1 coordinate 63,145, forward strand.
GACACCAACCCGGTCACCGAGGGCTGGACCCGCGACCCCTGGGGCGGCGAGGTGGACGGCGGATACATATACGGCCTCGGCGTGTCCAACATGAAGGCGGGCTGCGCCGCCTACCTCGAAGCGATCCGCGCTCTGCGCGAAGGCGGGTGGCAGCCGAGCGGCGATGTGGTGCTCACCTTCGTGGTCGGTGAACTGCAGAACGGAATCGGAACCCGCGCCGTGCTCGACGCAGGCTTTCGGGCCGACCACTTCGTCAACTGCGAGCCGACCGACCTCACCGCCCTGACCACACACGCGGGCGCCGTCATGTTCCGCATCCAACTCATCGGCTCCACCCGGCACATGTCCAAGCGGGAGGAGTCGGCCGACGCTCTCGCCGCGGCCACCCGCCTTCTTCCGCTGATCAACGAGATGAGCTTCACCGGCGCCGCCGACCGTGACGCCCAGGTCACCAACCGGGCCCACATCGGCAGCCTGCGAGCCGGTCTCGGCAGGCAACTCCTGCAGACCAGGCCACCCCAGGTGGCCGACGTCGCCGAGTTGCAGGGGAGTGCCCGGTTCGGTCCCGGACAGAACGCGGAGACCGTCCTCGCGGAGTTGCGGGAGGTGACCTCGCGCGTCTGTGTGGACGGGATCGCGGGGACGGTCGAGGAACTGACCGACGGCGGACCGACCCTGGACCAGCCGTTTCACGCCGACCGGGACAGTCCCGTCGTGCGCACGGTCAACGACGCGTACGGCCTGCTGCGCGGAAGGCCACAGCCCACCGGCGCGATCCAGCCGTACTGCTACTACGGCAGCGATGCCTCACTTCTGCAACACGTCGGCGGCATGCCCGGCATCGTGTGCGGCCCCGGTGGCAAGTACAACACCATGCCCGACGAGCGAGTGTCCGTCGAGGACTACCTCGACGCCATCCGGCTCTATGCCCTGACCACCGCCCGCATGTGCGGGTGACCGGAGGCTCCGGCAGGAGCACAGCCGGATCGTCCGAGAGGAGACACACCATGCCTTACTGGTCTGCCACCATCCCCATCCAGACCTCCCACGGAGGCGCCGGCGTGCACATCTTCATCGTCGACGCCGCCCGTTACGAGGAAGCACGCGGTTACGCCCTCGCGACGGCCGAGCTTCCCGACGCGCGGCGCCACCGCCGCGACGCCGCTCTGGACATGCGGCGCCTCGCCGTGAAGGAGATCCGTCCCAGCTGGGGTGTATGACACCGCGAGGGGACCGGGCTGTGCATCCACGCCCGCAGTGAGCAAGGTTCGACCGCGCCCGGCGTCACGTGCGACTGCGTGACGCCGGGCGCTGCGTGTTCCGTGAGCACGGCGACGACCCGGCGGGTCCTTGCCGCAGGATCCAGGGTGCTGCCCATGCCCATGCCCTTGTTCTGCGGCGTGCGGCGCGGAGGCGAACCGTGCCGCATGGCCATCTTGCTATTTCGTAACCATCATGACTACGGTAACTTGATTCGTAGTCATTGTGGTTGCGATTTGGTTGTGTGGTGGCGATTCGGCATCACGCAACCCCGATCTGCGGCAACAGGCCGCTCGAGGAGGTTCATCATGACCACGGAGACCGACACCGTCACCGACGCACTGCGCCTGCGCCGACTGGGCTGGGCGGGCGTAGAGATCCGGCTCGGCGATACCCGGCTGCTGATCGACGCGCTGGAGAACGTCGCACCGCTCGAGCCCGTCCTGGGACCGCCCAAGCGGCCGCTGCCCCCGATCGAGGTGTCCGCGGGAACGCACGCGCTGATCACCCACCTGCATCCCGACCACTACGACCGTGAACTGCTCACGCGCCTGGCGGCGTCGGGGACCGTCGGCTGTCACACGTCCATCGCGCCGGAGCTGGCCGGGGACGGCATCGAGGCGTACCCGCAGGAGCTGGGGGAGTCCCGCGGTGTCGGCGACCTGACGGTCACCCCTGTCACCTCACTGGACTGGCGGGGCAGCGACTCGCACCAGGTCGCGTGGATCGTCGAGGGTGCCGGAAGGCGCGTCATCCATTGCGGAGACACCATGTGGCACGGCAACTGGTGGCAGATCGCCCGCGACCACGGCCCGTTCGACGTCGCCTTCCTTCCCGTCAACGGCGTCATCGCCAGGTTCGAGGGCTACGAAGCCGACGTGCCTGTCACCCTCACCCCCGAGCAGGCCGTCGAAGCCGCGGCCGCCCTCGGCGCGTCCGCCGCCTGTGCCATCCACTACGAACTGTTCGACAACCCTCCCACCTACACCGAACAGCCCGACATCACCCAGCGCTTCGGGGCCGCCGCACTGCTCAGGGGGATCACCGCTCACCTCGTCAGCGACGGCGAAACCGTACCGCTGGCCGCCACGACCAGGCAGGCGTCTGCCTCTCAGGACGGCGTCGAGCGCAGACCGGTATGACGTTCGCAGCCGTCGAGCACAGGGCCGGGCCGCGGCGGGATGCCGAAGTGGAGCTACGGACCGCCCAGTTCGGAGGCGTAGGGCGGCTGTGCGCCGGCCCGGGAGCAGGTGAGTGCGGCCGCGCGGGCGGCGTAGCGCAGCAGTTGTTGCCAGTCGTCGGCGCCCAGGTCGGTGAGGCCTGTCGGGGTGAGGGCGTTCCGGGTGGAGAGGCCGTGGAGCAGGGCTGCGTTCACGGTGTCCCC
>NZ_JBEOVB010000042.1:0-63509 GCF_040295245.1 Streptomyces sp. NPDC002884
ACCGGTCTGGTCGACTTCGACACCACGCTGTTCACCCAGACCACCCCGCCGAAGCTGCCCAAGTCGGACATGACCCCGCCGGTCCCGCCCGCCGGTCAGCCGCTGGTCGTCCTCACCCCGCCGCCGACCGCCACGGCCACCCCGGTGGACCTGGGCCCCGCCATGAACGGGCCGGCCGCCAACGGCGGCTGAGGCGTGTCGCGCCACGGGGAGCCGGCCCTGAGCTGAAGCCGAGAGCTTGGGGGTGCGTGCCGGGCGTCGGGGGGTGTCGGGGTGGGCGTCGGAGTCGAGGGCGCGACGGGGTCGGGGGAGCGGCGGCGCGGGCGTTGCCTGTCCGGGGACTAGCGTGTGGCGAGCCGTTCCAGCAGGGCGGCGCTCCGGGCCAGCAACGACCGTTCCTCATCCGTGAGTTCCGCCTCGATGGCCTGCGCGAGCCAGCCGGCCCTGCGGCCGCGCTCCGCTTCGAGCGCGGCCCGGCCCGCCTCCGACAGCTCGACCAGCGACTTGCGGCCGTCCGTGGGGTGCGCCCGGCGCGTGATCAGGTCCTGTTCCATGAGCAGCCCCACCGCTCGGGCCATCGACTGGGGGCGTACGCGCTGATCGGCGGCGAGGTCGCTGGTGGTCATGGCGCCGTTGCGGTCGAGTGCACCGAGCACGGCGGCCTGGCCCAGCGGGATGCGGTCCTCGTGTTTGACGCGTCGGGTGAGCTTTCCCATCGCGGTGCGCAGTTCGGCGGCGATGGCGGCGGCTTCCGAGGTGGGCATAGGGCACTTTACCCCGCTGATCAGCAGTGTTGTGCAGCTGATATGTACAGCATTGCTGTACAGCAAAACTGAGCAGCATTGCTGTACAGTTTGGCTGTCGGGCTCAGCGCCAGCGTTGCCGCAGCCGGGGCCACGGCACACGACAACGGGAAGGGACTCCCATGTCCGCAAAGGCAGCCGGAACCGTCGACGCCGCCATCGAGACCGTCACCGCCCGCCGGATCATCGACAGCCGGGGCAACCCCACGGTCGAGGTCGACATCGTCCTGGCGGACGGGTCCCTGGGGCGAGCGGCTGTCCCCTCCGGCGCCTCCACCGGCGCCCGGGAGGCCGTGGAACTGCGCGACGGCGACTCCGCGCGCTGGCACGGCAAGGGCGTCGACCGCGCGGTGGCCCACGTCAACGGGGAGATCGCGGCGTCCGTGCGCGGCCGGGACGCGGCGGACCAGGCGGGGCTCGACGCCGCGCTGGTCGCCCTCGACGGCACCGCCACGAAGTCCCGGCTCGGCGCCAACGCGATCCTCGGCGTCTCCCTGGCCGCCGCCAAGGCGGCCGCGGCGGCCCACCGCCGGCCCCTCTACCGCTACCTCGGCGGCGCCGACGCCCACCTCCTGCCGCTGCCGATGATGAACATCGTCAACGGCGGCGCCCATGCCGACAACCCGCTGGACTTCCAGGAGTTCATGATCGCGCCCGTGGGCGCGGACACCTTCGCCGAAGCCGTCCGCATGGGCAGCGAGATCTTCCACACCCTGCGCCGCGACCTGCTGGCCGCCGGGCACTCCACGGGCGTCGGCGACGAGGGCGGCTTCGCGCCCGCGCTGCGTACCGCTGAGGAGGCGCTCGACTTCGTGATGACCGCCATCGAGCGCACCGGCTACCGCCCCGGCACGGACATCGGCCTGGTCATGGACCCGGCGTCGTCCGAGTTCTTCCGCGACGGGATGTACGACTACGCGGGCGAGGGGGTGCGCCGGACCCCCTCCGAGCACGCCGACTACCTCGCCAAGCTCATCGACGCCTACCCGGTCGTCTCCATCGAGGACCCGATGGCGGAGAACGACCTGGACGGCTGGCGCGAGCTGACCGCCCGCGTCGGCGACCGCTGCCAGCTCACCGGCGACGACGTGTTCTGCACCGACGAGGCGCTGCTGCGCGAGGGCATCCGCACCGGCGTCGGCAACTCGGTCCTGGTCAAGGTCAATCAGATCGGGACTCTGACCGAGGCGCTGGCCGCGGTGACCACGGCCCACGAGGCGGGCTGGACGGCTGTCATGTCGCACCGCTCGGGCGAGACGGAGGACACCACCATCGCGGATCTGGCGGTGGCGACCGGCTGCGGTCAGATCAAGACCGGCTCGCTCTCCCGCTCCGACCGCACGGCGAAGTACAACCAACTGATCAGGATCGAAGAGGAGCTGGGTGACTCGGCGCGCTTCGCGGGCCGCTCCGCACTGCGTCGGGCGTGAACAGCGGGCAGAGGTGAAGACCACGCGGGCCTCCGATCACGATCGGGGGCCCGCGTGCGGGCAGCAGCCGTTGGGTGGCCCCGTTCGCCCGTGAGGCTGTCAGCACCACGGCGTGTCGGCGCCGTCGATACCGGCCTCGTGGTGGCCGAGGCGGTGGAGACGATGCTGGCCAGGACGGCCTACCGGCCCGACGCCGCCACCCCCGACGCCGCCCCCTCCCGGCACCGGTGCCCGGCCCGTCGCTTCGGCGTGTCCGTCAGCGGAGGGCGGACTCCAGCACCGTCAGTTGCCGTGCCGTCGGCCCCAGCGTGACCAGTCCGCTCCCGGCGCCGGCGACCTCGTCGGCCGCCGGCAGCAGCTGCGTATGCGCCCGCGCCATGACGGCCCGGTCGCCGACGGCGACCGCCGCGCGGGCCGTCAGACACCACAGCGCCTCGAACATCAGGTCGCGCGGCGGCGGTGCGGTGCCGTGCAGCGCCGCGCGCGCATCCCCGGTCCGCCCCCCTTCGGCCAGCAGCAGGGGCCGGACCCACGGTTCGTACGGTCCCCAGTCGGCGGCCTCGTCGAACCCGTCGAGTGAGGCTCCGTGCCGCAGCCGCAGGCAGAGCCGGGCCAGTGGCAGCAGACCCCGCTCCAGGCCGGGCATGCCCGAGCCGCGCAGCGACGCGGCGGCCTCCTCGTAGGCGTCCTCCGCGGCCTCGCGCGAGCCGGTGGTGGCCGTCCGCAGCGCGCGGTACCAGGTCGTGAACACCGACACCAGGGGCAGGTCGTGTCTGGCCGCCAGCCCGTCCACCGCGGTCGCGTGCCGGTCGGCCCCCGCCAGGTCGGCCAGCGCGCAGCGCGCCTGGATGCGGACGAGGTGGCCCAGCACCTCGTACCGGACCAGATCGTGGTGGGCCGAGAGTGCCTGGATCTCGGCGCCGATCGCGTCGCGGCGGGCGGCGAGTCCGGCCCGGTGGAAGGACTGCATGAACGTCCCGTTCAGGGCGAAGGCCAGCAGCCCGGCGTCATCGAGACGCCGGGCGATCTCCTCCGCCTGACCGGCGGCCTGGAGAGGACGGGCCAGGATCCCGGACGGAGCCTCGTCCGCGGGGAGGGTGCCGCGCGACTCGACCGCGATCGTCGCCAGCAGGCGGCAGCGTGCCGCTTCGTGGGTTCCCGGGGCCAGTGAACGCAGGGTGCGCTCCGCGGTCTCCACCAGTAGGCGCGCCTGCGCGGGATCGTCGGAGCGGGTCCAGATCGCGGGGACGTCGTAGACGCCGATGACGCGGGCCGTCAGCTCCGGGTCGTCGAGCTGCTCCGCAGCCGCGACGGCGGCCACCCGATGACGGCGGGCCGCCTCCAGACCGCCCCCGCCGGTGACGGCGAGGTCCCGCATCAGGCCGACCGTCGACTCCAGCCGGGTTCGGGCACGGGAGCCCAGCACCCCCTCGTAGGCAGCCGTCGCCTCCGCCCACACCCGGTCCACGGAGGAGACCCCGGCGTCCGGGTCCAGGTGGTCGGCCTGCCGCAGGACGTCCTCCTCGAGCCGCCTCAGCCGCGGCCCGGGGTCCACGCCGAGCCGGTCCCGGAGCATGCCGCGCGCTCGGCGCAGCACGGACAGGGCGTCGGTCTGCCGTCCGGACCGGTAGAGGGCCAGCGCGAGCAGCCGCCAGGCGTCCTCACGCCACGGATGGTCGGTCACGTGCGCGTCCAGGTCGGGTACGGCCTCGGCCGCCCGTCCGAGGGCGATCCGCGCCTCGGCCCGGCGTTCGACGGCGTGCAGACGAAGTTCGGTCAGCCGGGAGCGCTCCGAGCGCAGCCACCGCTCGTCGCCGAAGTCGGCGAACGCGGGCCCGCGCCACCAGCCGAGCGCCTCGCCCAACCGCTCCGCCACCCGCGCCGGACCCGCCTCCCCGAGAGAGTCGACGACCTGCTCGAACCGCCAGGCGTCGACGTCGTCCTTGGGCACCCGCAGGACGTATCCGGACCCTTCCGTGATCAGCAGCCGGGGCGGTGTCCGGGGCGGCCGGTCGGGCTCCAGGGCGCGCCGCAGATCGCCGACGAAGGTCCGCAGCGAGCTGACGGCGTCACCGGGCGGCTCCTCCCACAGGTCCTCGGCGAGCCGTGCCACGGGAACGGCCCGGCGCCGGGCGACGATCAGCCGGGCCAGGACCGCGCGATGCCGTGGCCCCTTGAGGGCCAGCGGCTGCCCCGCCTCGTCCCACGCGGTCACCGCACCCAGTACCCCGAACTCCACGCGCACGCCGTCGCCCGTTCCTCGCAACCCTTTGAACAGGTCAAACCTACAAGCGTTCATCCGCTGCTGATTCGCCGCCCACAGGCTGAGGACATCGGCCGGGGCGCACACCGCCAGGGCCGAGGGCATGCAGGACATGCCACGCGGGGGAGGGCCGGGTCCGCCCGGATCCACCCCCGCCCGTCATCGAAGCGGGCCCGCCGGACGGGCGGGCCGCAACAAGGAAAGGCGCACAGTCATGACCTACGGCATCGCGGGATTCGACTACCGGCGAGTGGAGGTGGCGGACGGCGTGGAGCTGAACGTCGCCGTCGGCGGCTCCGGCACTCCCGTCGTGCTGCTGCACGGCTTTCCGCAGACGCACCTGATGTGGCGGCACGTCGCGGGGGACCTCGCGGCCGACCACACCGTCATCTGCCCGGACCTGCGCGGCTACGGCGACAGCGACAAGCCCGCCGAGGACGGGCCGGACGTGTACTCCAAGCGGACGATGGCCGACGACATCGTCGCCCTGGCCCGCGCACTGGGCCACGAGCGGTTCGCGCTCGCCGGACACGACCGGGGCGCCCTGGTGGCGTTCCGCGCCGGACTCGACCACCCGGACGTCATCACCCACCTGGCCTGCCTGGACGTCCTGCCGACCCTGGACATGTGGGAGGCGCTGCACGGCGTGCAGGCGGCCGTGGGCTTCCACCTGTACCTGATGGCGCAGCCGCCCGGCCTGCCCGAGCAGATGATCCAGAACAGTTCGGACGCGTTCTTCTCGTACTTCCTGGACGTCTGGGCCAACGACCCCGAGGCGGTGCCGCCGGGCATCCGCCAGGTCTACCTCGACGCCTGTCGCGCGGCCGTTCCGTCCATCGTCGCGGACTACCGGGCCTCGGCCGGCATCGACATCGAGCACGACCGGACCGACCGGGCGGACGGCCGCAGGCTGGCCATGCCGGTCTCCGTGCTCCAGCAGGACTGGGGCGCGGCCCTCGGCTACGAGGCCGCCACGCTGTGGGGCGCCTGGGCCGCCGACCTGGACCATTCGACGGTCTCCTGCGGTCACTTCATGGCCGAGGAGGCACCCGACGAGATCGCGAAGGCGCTGCGAAGCCTGCTGGCGCGCTGATCCACGCGAGCCGAGGCCCGGCCGTCACCCCCGAGGGGCGACGGCCGGGGGAGGAGCCTCCGGGAGGCGCTCCAAGCCGCCCGGAAGCGGCGCGGTTCACGGACGGTGTTCGGTTTCCGTCCCCGCGGCCGGGCGTGCGGGGACGGCACGGATCCGCCGTCCCCGTGTGCTCGGCGATGGTCAGGCAGCCGCGGTGAAGGTGTAGCTCCCGGCGGGCAGGTGATAGCTCGCCGGGCCCGTCGGGACCGCTTGGGGCGGGGCGACGACCGACTCCGGGCGTGGGGTGGGCACGGTGACGTCGGCGAAGGTGTTGACGGGTACGGTGACGTGCAGTCTCAGCCGACCGTCGGAGACCGACCACCTGCTCGCCGCGGTGCCGTAGGGGGTGGCGTACGTGCTGTCGGCGGAGGTCAGGCCCCCGCCGGGCAGCGGTGCGATGCGCAGGGAGGCGTAGCCGGGGGTCGAGGGGCTGAGTCCGCCGACCTGGCGGTAGAGGAAGTCGCCGACCGAGCCGAGACCGTAGTGGTTGAAGGAGTTCATACCCGGGTCGTTGAACGAGCCGTCGGTGCGGATGCCGTCCCAGCGCTCCCAGATCGTGGTGGCACCGTGGTCGATCATGTAGCCCCAGCCGGGGAAGCCGCGTTGCAGCAGTATCCGGTAGGCCGTCTCGACATGGCCGTGGTCGGCCAGCACGGGAAGGAGGTTCTCCACGCCGAGGAAGCCGACGCTGAGGTGTCCGTCCGTCGCCGCGACCTTGGCGGCGAGCTTGTCCGCGGCCGGCCGGGCCAGGGCGGCGGGCAGCAACTCGAAGGCCAGTGCCAGCACATAACCGGTCTGGGTGTCGCCCCGGACGGTGCCGTCGTCCGTCACGAAGCGGGTGCGGAAGGCCGCTGCCACCTGGTCGGCGAGCTGTCCGTAGGCGGTGGCCTCCGCGCTGCGGCCGGTGGCGGCCGCCATACGCGACACCAGGCGGGCCGACCAGGCGAAGTAGGCCGTGCAGATGAGGTCCTGGGCCGTGTTGTCGTTGACGTTGAGCCAGTCGCCGAAGGTCTGCCGATCGCGTATCAGGTCGCTGCCGGACGTGTTGCGCAGGTAGTCGACCCATTTGGCCATGGCCGTGAAGTGCCGTTCGACGACGGTGAGATCGCCGAAGCGCTGCCACAGCGTGTAGGGAACGATGGTGCCGGCGTCACCCCAACCGGCCGTGCCGGAACCGCCGATGACCGCGGGCGCGACGTCCGTGAAGGCGCCGTCGGCCTGCTGGGCGTCCACCAGGTCGTCGACGAACTTGGCGAGGAGGGCGTGTGTGTTCAGGTTGAAGGCGGACGTCGCGCAGAAGGCGGCGATGTCGCCGGTCCAGCCCAGCCGTTCGTCGCGCTGGGGGCAGTCGGTCGGGATCGAGAGCATGTTGCTGCGCTCTCCCCAGACGATGTTGTGCTGGAGCTTGTTGACCAGCGCGTCCGAGGTGCTGAACGTGCCCGGCTGCCCGGCGTTCGTCCACACCGCGCGACCGGTGACGGTGGTGTCGCCGGGCCGGAAATCGGAGGGCAGCCCGCTGAGTTCGACGTAACGGTAGCCGTGGACGGTGAACCTGGGCTCGTATGTCTCGATGCTCCCGGTGCCGGCGAGGGTGAAGACGTCGGTGGCCTGGGCGGCGCGCAGGTTCGTGGTGTAGAGCGTGCCGTCGGGGTTGAGGACCTCGCCGTGCCGGACGGTGACCGTGGTGCCGGCGTCCCCGCGGACGGCGATGCGGTTCCACCCGGTGAAGTTCTGTCCCATGTCGAAGATCCACACCCCCGGCTGCGGCTGGGTGAGCGACACGGAGCGGAACTCCTGCTGGACGGTGACACCGTTGTCGACCTGGGCCACGAGAGGGGGAGTGGGCCCCTCGTGGACGACGACGGTGGCCCAGCCGCTGTCGTCGAAGCCGGCCGAGTCCCAGCCCTCGGCGTGCAGTCGTGCGTCGTAGGTTTCGCCGTGGTACAGATCGTCCGCCGTGATGGCGCTCGTGCCGGTCTTCCAGCTGCCGTCGGTCTTCACCAGCTGAGTGGATCCGTCGGTGAAGGTGATGAGCAGCTGCGCCGCGTAGAACGGCTGGGTGCCGTATCGCCGGCTGCCGGCGAAGCCCAGACTGCCGGAGTACCAGCCGTTGCCGAGCCAGGCCCCGAGCGCGTTGGTTCCCCGCCGGACGTGCGCGGTGACGTCGAACACCTTGTACTGCACGCGCTTGGTGTAGTCGGTCCACCCGGGAGCCAGCACATCGTCGCCGACCTTCGCGCCGTTGAGCCGCGTCTCGTGCAGACCGAGCGCGGTGGTCAGCAGCCGTGCCGAGGCGATTCGCCCCCGCACGGTGAAGCTCTTGCGCAGCAGGGGGGCCGGCCCGACGACCCGTACGTTGGACGCCCACGGTCCGCCACCGTACGAGGCGACCGCGCGTGCGGCGGGCCAGTCACCGTCGTCGTATCCCGGGCTCTCCCACCCGGAGGGCGCGTCCTGGTGCGCTTTCCACGATCCGTCGGTGACCACGGTCGGGCCGCCGGGCACCGTGAGTTTGGCGATCATCCCGGCCGGCGACTGGCTCGTGTTCCGGCTCGCGACCGCGATCGTGTTGTCGCCGCCGCGAAGGTGCGCGGTGACATCGACCAGGGCTGCGCTCTTCCACGAGTCGGCGACCCGTCGTGAGGTGCTCACCGGGGCTCCGTTGACCCAGACATCCGCGGTGTCGTCCCCGGTGACGATCAGGGTCGCCGAGGCGGGGGCGCCCGCCAGGCTGAAGGTGCGCCGGAAGAAGCGGGTCGCGGCGGGTACTCCGGCCGCCGGATCGCCCTCCGGGTACCAGATCCAGGTGGCCCCGGACAGATCCGGGCCGGGAGGCCGCCCGATGAACGCGGCGGCCCACTCGTCCGCGGCGGCCAGCAGCCCGGTCTCGAACCACTGCGGCTTGCTCCACGAGGACGCCCGGCCCTGGACGTCCCAGACACGCACCCGCCAGAAGTAGCGGGTCAGGCTCGTCAGGGGCTTGCCCGCGTAGGCGATGTCGATCTGCCGGTCGGACACGACGCGGCCGCTGTCCCACAGGTCGCCCGAGCCGCGGGCCGTGGACGAGACCTGGATCCGGTAGCCGCCCTGGCGCTGCTGCTGCTCCGTCGCGTCGAGGACCCAGCCCAAGCGCGGGTGCGCCGTGTCCACGCCCAGCGGGCCGGCGAGTCGCTCCACGGTGCAGGCTGCCACGCTCAGCGGCGAGGGGGCCGCGAGATCGGGGGCGCTGACCTGGGTGTACCAGGGGGCTGTTCCGTAGGCGCCGAGATCGCGGGCGGCCGGCCAGCCTTCGACACCGAAGCCGGGCCGTTCCCATCCCGCGGCCACGGCCTTGCCCGCGGCCCAGCGACCGTCGGTGACGACATCGGTCGTGCCACCGGTGGTCAGGACGCGGAGCCGCCCGATGACGCCGGCGGCGCCGCCCCGGGTCCGGCTCGCCAGCGCGATGGTGTTGACACCCGTGGTCACGGCAGGCCGCAGGTCCACGTACAGGGCGTTGCGCCAGGAGCGGGCGGCTCTGGGAGAGCCGGCCAGAGGCTTTCCGTTGAGCCATACGTCGACGGTGTCGTCGCCGGTGACGACGAGCTGTGCGTCGGTCACCTCGCCCTCCGCGACGGTGAACGTCGTGCGGAAGTAGCGGTGTCCGGTGGGGGCCTCGGTGCCCGGATCCCCCTCCGGGTACCAGATCCAGTGGGCCGGGGTCAGCTCGACGGGAACGGCGTGCGGTGTGCCGGTGGCCGCCTGCGCGCTGCCGGCGAGCGTGCCGGCGGCTCCCGTCGCGAGGGCACCCGCCGCCAGGGCCGACGCCGTGCTGAGGAAGTGGCGTCGGCTGAACGGGGGCCGCTCGTGCGGCACGGGCGAGTCGGGGGTGGGGGGAGTGGACTGACTGGCCAACGGAGTACTCCTTCACGCGGGTCGGGCGAAGCAGGACGGCCGGGCTGAGCGGTGGACTCGGCGGCGACTCCCGGTCCGGGCGCAGCCTGTGGCGGATGGGCGAGCGAGGATCGGGGCAGCACGAACCAAGCGTCCAGTGGGATTGAATCGTTTCAAACGGTCAAGACGCTGGAAAGCTATGAGAGTTGACGGGTGTCGTCAAGAGATGCGCCACATGGTTCCCCGGCGTTGTGTGCCCCATTCGGTCACAGCGCGTGGTGGGTCCGGTCGGATACCAGGGCATAGCAGAAACGGTGGGGGTGGAAGGGAGCGAGGGGGTGGAAGGGGCCGAGGCGGCGGAGGGGGGCGAGAGGGTGGAGGTGGCCGAGGAGGCCGAAGGCGTCGGGGGAGGCGAGGAAGCCGAAGGATCCGAGGAGGCCGCGGGGGGAGGGCGCCGGCCGGCGCGGTCGTGCGAGCGGAGAGGAGACCCGAGTGCCGGATCTTCCGCAGACGGCGGCACCTGCCACCACGCCGAACCCCGGACGGACCGCCACCACGCCGAACCCCGGACGGGCGGCGCCGAGAAGCTCCTTCTCCTCGCCTCCATGGCCGCGACGGCCACAGCCGGGCGCAGCGACACTTCTGCGCCCGCCAGGCCGTAGCGTGACCGCGGCAGTGCCGTTCACCGTCATCAGCCGCAGGTGGCTCTGCGTCCCCCACGCGCGGGAGGGGACGGAGAAGCGCCCCCGAAGCGGTCCGGGGGCGCCTCGGTGGTCAGCCGTCCAGGCGCCGTGCGCTGAGCCAGCTCACCATCGCCGGGTCGCGGTGGTCGAAGAACAGCGTCGCCCCGGTATCCAGCGCCGCGACGGCCGCCATCTGGTCGTCGGTGAGCTCGAAGTCGAAGACGTCGAAGTTCTCCGCCATGCGCTCGGCGCGGACCGACTTGGGGATCGCGACGACCCCGCGCTGGGTCAGCCACCGCAGCACGACCTGCGCCACGGACTTCCCGTGCTGTGCGCCGATCCCGCTCAGGACGGGATGGGAGAAGATGTCGTTCTTGCCCTCGGCGAACCCGCCCCACGACTGGATCTGGACCCCGTGCTCGCGCATGAGCTCCTGGTCGGCGGTGCGCTGGAAGAAGGGATGGGTCTCGATCTGGTTGACCGCGGGGGTGATCTCGTTGTTGAGCACGAGGTCGAGGAGCCGGTCGGGGTAGAAGTTGGCGACGCCGATCGCCTTGGCGCGGCCCTCGCGGTGAAGGACCTCCATGGCGCGCCACTGGCCGTAGACATCGCCGTAGGGCTGGTGCATCAGGTACAGGTCGAGGTGGTCCAGGCCGAGCTTGGTCAGGGATGCCTCGAAGGCACGCTCGGTGTTCTCCTGGGCGGGCGCGTCCTGGACCCACAGCTTGGTGGTGACGAACAGCTCCTCGCGCGGGATGCCGCTGCTCTTGATCGCACGGCCGACGGCTTCCTCGTTGCCGTAGGCGGCTGCTGTGTCGAGCAGTCGGTAGCCGGCGGCGAGGGCCTCGGTGACGGCCTGCTCGGTCTGCTCCGGCGGGATCTGGTAGACGCCGAAACCGAGGATCGGCATCTGGACGCCGTTGTTGAGGGTGACGGTCTGCATGGGACGTTCCTTGCCTTTCGCGGGTTCTTCGAGCATCCCGCCTTTCCGGCCCGGTCGGCAGGTCGAGCTGTGCCGGGGAGCGGCGTTCGGGGTAATGACAGGGCCCCCCACGCTCCTGCCACGCAGGTCAGTGCGGTGTGAGACTGGTTGCATGGCATCCGAGCAGAGCACAGACAGGAGCGGCGGCGAGCTGGGCCGGTTCCTGCGCGCGCGGCGCACGCAGACGAGCCCCGACCAGGTGGGCCTCACCGTGGGCGCCGGGCTGCGCCGCACCCCCGGTCTGCGCCGCGAGGAACTGGCCACGCTCTCCGGCATCAGCATCGACTACTACGTCCGCCTGGAACGCGGCAAGGAGACCCGCCCCAGCCCTGCCGTGCTCGACGCCCTCGCCCGCGCCCTGCACCTCGACGACGCGGAGGCCCGGCACCTGCGCGAGCTCGCCACCCGGGCCGCGCGGTACGCCCCCGAACCCCCGCTGCCGCCGAGCCGCACCGTGCGCCCGCACCTGAAACTGGTCCTGGAGACGCTCCGGCCGAGCCCCGCCTACGTCGTCAGCCGCAGCATGGACCTGCTCGCCTGGAACCCCGGCGGCCTCGCCCTGTTCGCGGGCCTCGCCGACTGGCCCGCCCCCCGGCGCAACATCGCCCGCTACCTCTTCCTCCACCCCACCGCGCGCGTCCTCTTTCCCGACTGGGACTACCAGGTCCGCGGCTGCGTCGCCCGGCTGCGCGCCCAGTCCGGCATGGACCCGGACGCCCCCGACCTCACCGACATGGTGGGCGAACTCCTGCTCAAGAGCCCCGACTTCGCGGGACTCTGGGAGCGCTACGACGTCGTCGGCCGCAAGAAGACCCAGAAGACCTTCCACCACCCGCAGGTCGGCGTGCTCACCCTCAGCGGCCAGAGCATGCACATCGAGGACACGCCCGGCCAGCGCCTCGGTGTCTACACCGCCGAACCCGGCACCCCCGACCACGACGCCATGCTCCTGCTCGACCTGACGTCTCCCCGACCCGCCGCGGATCCGGACACGATGGCCGAACAGCGACGGCGTACGCGATCGTGACCAACACGTCGTACGGCTCCAGGCACCGGTAGCCGAGGACGACCCGGCCCGTGCCGCGGCCGACGATCCCGACATCACGACCGGTCGTCGCGTGCCGGCGTCCGCTTCGCGGGCTGCTCCTGCCCGAGCAGGTCGAGCAGGACCATCGCGTCGTGATCCGCGGTGCCGGGCTCGGCGTAGTACGTCACCATGCGGTGGCCGGGGGTGCCTTCCAGTTCCATGGACTGGTAGCCGAGGGTCAGGTCGCCGATCTCGGGGTGGTGGAAGGTCTTGCGGCCGTAGGAGTGTCCCTTGACGTCGTAGCGCTCCCACAGGCGGGCGAACTCCGGGCTCTTCAGCAGGAGTTCACCGGCGAGCCGGGTGAGGTCGGGGGCGTCGGGGTCGGTGCCGGCCAGGGCGCGCAGCCGGGCCACGCAGCCGCGGACCTGGGTGTTCCAGTCGTGGAACAGCTCCCGTGAGGCGGGGTGGAGGAAGAGGTAGCGGGCGATGTTGCGCTCCCTGGGCGGCCAGTCCTGGATGCCGGGGAGGAGCCGCAGTCCGCCGGGGTTGGCCGCGAGCAGGTCGTCGGTGCGGCTGACGACGTGCGCGGGGTGGGGGCGCAGGCTCTCCAGGAGCAGCTTCACGCCGGGCCGGACGGTGCGGCTCGGCGCGGCGGCCGGCGCGGGCGCACTGCGCGCGGCACGGGCGGCCAGGCCGCGCAGGTGCTCGTGCTCGTCCTCCTCCAGCAGGAGGGCGCGGGCGAGGGAATCGACCACGGACGCGCTGGGCCGGGTCTCCTTGCCGCGCTCCAGGCGGACGTAGTAGTCGATGCTGATTCCGGCCAGGGTGGCCAGCTCCTCGCGGCGCAGCCCGGGCGTACGGCGCAGGCCGGAACCGGCCGTCAGGCCGGCCTCCTCCGGGGTCACCCGGGCCCGGCGGGCGCGCAGGAAGCGGCCCAGCTCGGTGCCCGCGCCGTTGTGCTGCTCGCTGTTCATGTCTTCCAGTCTGCGGGCCCCACGACCCGTGCGGCATATGGGTGGGGGGCCCTGTCACACCCCGGAACGCCGCTCCCCGGCACAGCCCGGCCTGCCACATGGCGCGCGGATCGGGGAGAGTCGATGGCATCGAAACCGGCACGGGGTCGCCGCGAACCGCTTCAGGGAGCACCTCGCGATACGTGAGGGGACCGGCGACGGCAGCCCCGAGACCGAGTGGCTCGAAAAGGCCCCCGACGAGGAGTACGACGCTCCGCGCAGGCGCACCCGGGGACCGACGGACCCGCGGTCGCTGTCCCCGGCCGGTTTTTGATCGTGGCGACCCCTGATCGTCGCGACCCCTGATCGATACCCATTCCCATCAACACAGCAGGGAGAAGTCTCATGCGAGCAACGCTGATGTACGGCGCCGGAGACGTGCGCGTGGAAAACGTCCCCGACCCGAAGATCCAGGACCCCACCGACGCCGTCGTACGCGTCGTGCGCTCCTGCGTCTGCGGCAGCGACCTGTGGCCTTACGGGTCGATGCCCGCCTCCGAAGCGGGCCGGCGCATGGGCCACGAGTTCCTCGGCGTGGTCGAGGACGTCGGATCGGAGGTGGCCGGGCTGAAGTCCGGTGACCTGGTGGTCGCACCCTTCGTCTGGTCGGACAACACCTGCGACTTCTGTAGCGAGGGGCTGCACACCTCCTGCCGTCACGGCGGCCAGTGGGGCCCGAACGGTGTGGACGGCGGCCAGGGCGAGGCCGTCCGCGTACCGCAGGCGCAGGGCACGCTGGTGAAGCTGCCGGTGGCCGAGGACTCGGCTCTGCTGCCGTCCCTGCTGACGCTGTCCGACGTGTACTGCACCGGCCACCACGGCGTCGTGACCTCCCGGGTCGCGCCCGGGAAGTCGGTGACGGTGATCGGCGACGGCGCGGTCGGACTGTGCGCGGTACTGGCCGCCAAGCGGCTCGGCGCGGAGCGGATCATCCTCATGGGGCGGCACGCGGACCGTACCGACCTGGGCCGGGACTTCGGCGCGACCGACGTCGTGGCCGAGCGTGGCGAGGAAGGCGTCGAGCGGGTGCGGGAGTTGACCGGTGGCGACGGTACGCACGCGGTGGTGGAGGCCGTCGGCGCCACACAGGCGATGGACACGGCGCTGAGCATCGTCCGCCACGGTGGTGTGATCAGCCGGCTCGGCGTCGCGCAGTACACCGGGATCCCGCTCGGGTTCGAGTCGATGATGGGCAACATCACGGTCACCGGCGGCGCCGCCCCGGCCCGCGCCTACATCGAGGAACTGCTGCCCGACATCCTCGACGGCACGGTCGATCCCGGCCGGGTCTTCGATCACACCGTCGGCTTCGACGGCGTACCGGACGGCTACCGGGCCATGGCCGACCGGACGGCCCTGAAGGTCCTGATCAAGCCCTGACCGACCGTCGTCGACGCGGACCGGTGGGCGAGGGCGAGTTCGCCGACGTCCGGAGGCGGACGGTCTTGCTGCCGTGGGTGTGCGCCCGTACGTCGTAGCGGCCCCAGAGCCCTACGAACTCCGGGCTCTCGGCCGGCAGTTCGTCGAAGAGCCCGAAGAGCCCGAAGAGCCCGAAGAGCCCGACGAGGTCGGGGCATCCGGGTCGGTGCCGTTGCCGCCGTTGCGCCGCTCACGTGCCATGGAACCAGTGCGGCGGGACGGGCAGGCCGGACAGGACAAGTGGGACGGGCGGGACGGTTCCCCGCGCCGGGTCGGGGGCCCTGTCGCACCCCCGAACAGCGCTCCCCGGCACAGCTCGGCCTGCCACGCGAGGCGTCCGGCGCGCAGGCTGGACGGCGCGGTTGAAGCACTCGTCCCGCCGCGGAGAATCCCTTTCGCCTCGTTCTCAGGAGAACCACTCGTGTCCAGTTCTGTCGCATCGGACAGGCCGTCGTCCGCCGACACCGCCGCCGGCCGACCCGGCACCGCGAACGGTGCCCGGTGGGCGCTGGCGGCCGCGCTGCTCGGCTTCTTCGTGATGACGCTCGACGCCCTGATCGTCAACGTCGCGCTGCCCGAGATCGGGCGCGGCTTCGGCGGCGGGATGACGGGGCTGCAGTGGGTGGTGGACGGCTACACGCTGATGTTCGCCGCGCTGCTGCTGTCCGCGGGGTCGGTGACCGACCGGATCGGTGCGCGGCAGGCGTTCGGCGCGGGGCTCGTGGTGTTCACCGTCGCCTCGGCGGCCTGCGGTCTCGCACCGGACCTGGGTGTGCTGGTCGTGGCGCGGCTGGTGCAGGGCGCGGGCGCCGCGGTGATCGTGCCGGCGTCGCTGGCGCTGATCCGCGAGGCGTTCCCCGACCCCGCCCGGCGTGCCCGGGCGATCTCGGTGTGGGCGATGGGCGGCTCGGTGGGCGCCGCGGCCGGGCCGGTGCTGGGCGGTGTGCTCAGTGAGCTCAACTGGCGGATGATCTTCTTCGTCAACCTCCCGGTGGGTGTGCTGGCGCTGTTCCTGCTCACCCGGACCGCCCGCTCGACCCGCCGGGGCGACGCCCCGTTCGACTGGACCGGGCAGATCGCCGCGGTGGCCGCGATGGGCGGCCTGACCTACGCGGCGATCGAGGCCGGCGCCGTGGGCATGGGCGCGCCGCGGGTGCTGCTCGCCCTGGCGGTGGCCGTTGCGGCGGCCGTGGTCTTCCTGGTGGCCCAGGCGCGCGGCCGCAACCCGATGGTGCCGCTGGAGCTCCTGCGCGCCCGGACGATGGCGCTCTCGGCGGCCATCGGATTCGCGCTCAACGTCGGCTTCTACGGGATGATCTTCCTGCTCGGCCTGTACCTCCAGCAGGACCGTGGCCTGTCTCCGACGGCCACCGGGCTGGCGTTCCTGCCGATGACACTGCTGACCGCGGTCGTCAGCTCGACGGCCGCCTGGTTCGCCGCGAGGTTCGGGCCGCGGATGCCGGTCGTCGCCGGGCAGCTTCTGATGGCCGTCGGCCTGGTGGCGCTGGGCGTGGTGCCGGCGTCGGCGCCCGCCTGGCTGCTCGTCGTGCTGATGGTGCCGGTCGGAACCGGCGGCGGCCTCGCCGTACCGGGTGTGACCTCACTGCTCCTCGACCGGGTCCCCGCCCGGCGCGCAGGTACCGCGAGCGGCGTGCTGAACGCCTCCCGCCAGCTCGGTGGCGCCCTGTCCGTGGCCGTTTTCGGCGCCCTGGTCTCCCACCACGCGCACTTCCTGCACGGGCTGCGCACCAGCCTCCTGATCGCCGCGCTGCTCGTGGTCCTGACGGCGGCGGCGTCCGTACTCCTCAAGGAGAAGACCTCATGACCCCGGCACCGGCGGGATGACGAGAGACGTGACGATCGTCGACGCGGCCGACGCCGACGACGTCGCGGAACCCCTCACGCCCACGACCGTCGAGCGCCGTGACGTCGGCCCGCGGCGCCGGCCGGCTCGGAGCGGGCCTCCGTACCCGGCTCGATGCGGTGCACAGGTGCTCCTTGCTCGTCGGATGTGCCCGCGGACCGTCGTGGCCTGTCGGTCTCAGGCGGGACTTGGCTTGCCCGCCCCCGCCCCGGCCCCGGCCCCCGCCCCCGCGGCCGCCGCCAGGCTCGGCTGGAGCCGGCGGGCGGCGTCGAGGTGGTCGGCGGTCCAGATCATGCGTACGGCGGTGTCCGTGGCCTGCCCGTTCTCGTCGCTCAGATCGCGGCGGAGCGATGCGACCAGCTCCGCCTCGGCACCGGGGTTGCGCGGCAGCGGATCCAGGACGGGGGTGTCCTGACCCAGACCGGCGGCGAGGTCCCGGTACCAGCCGGAGACGCGGCCCACGGTGCCCAGGAGGACGACACGAGCACCGGCCCGGTCAGGCTCGGGCCGCAGCTCGCCGGCGCGCTGCCACAGTCCCAGCACCGCGTCCGCCGCCAGGCGCAACCCCACGATGCCGGTGACCAGGGTGGTCATATCGGCCAGAGGCACCGGTTTGGGGCCGTGCTCGGCCAGATAGCTGCGGAAGGCGTCGTCGAGCCTTCGCGCGGCGGCCGCGGCTTCGAGGCGCTCCTGCAGCGCGGCATCGGCGGAGACGGGCTCGGTACCGCAGCGGCCGACGGCGTATTCCACCGCGCATGCCAGGTACCGGGCGCTCTTTCGGTACGCCTCGGCCAGCGCACGGTCGACCGCGGCGGCCGCGCCGCGAGGCCAGAAGAAGAGCCCCACCAGCACACTCACCGCACAGCCGATCGCGATGTCCTGGATCCGCAGGAGCACGATGTGCCAGTCGGGGTCCTGGCCGATGTTGAACAGGATGACCAGCGTGATGGTGAAGGACGCCTGACCGGCGGCGAAGGAGATCGCGGCGGGGGCGATGCCGGCGAGGAGCACCGCGAGGGGCAGCAGGAACCAGAGAACCGTGCCGTGATGACCGATGAGCTGCAGCAGCACGGTGCCGATGATCGAACCCGCGACGGTGCCGCCCAGGGCGCGCACCGCGTTCTGCCCGGTGTTGAGGGCGTTGGAGCGCAGCACCGACAACGTGCCCAGAAGAACCCAGAACGAGTGCTGGACGCCCGTCACGTTCGCGAGGGCGACCGCGATACCGAGACCGACCGCTCCCCGCAGACTGTTGTGCAGCCAGACGGACTGCGGCTTGAGGTGCGCGGCGGCCCGCTCGCGCGCCGAGGCCAGCGGCGCGGTCGCGGCACCGGGCTCGCCGCCGAGCACTCGCTCGAACCAGCTCCGGCGTTCGGCCGCTGCGACCAGGTCCACGTTGTCGGCGATCTGCAGCGCCGCGAAACCCAGCTCCTGCGCCCGGAACGACAGGTCCAGGGCGCCGATGACCGGGTGCACCTGGGAGGGTGTGCCGGTTCCGCCCCGGTTCACGGGCAGCCGGGTGGTGGCGTTGCGCTCCATGTCGGCCATGTCCGTGCGCAGCTTCTGCGCAGCGGAGTGCAGCCGGTCCGGGGAGCCGGCCGGGGCATCGAGCAGCGTGGCCACCTCGTCGAGCACGGCCGCGGCGGCCCGCCGTACGGACCGGGCGTCGGCGTCGCACGCCGGACGGCCGTCCGGAGAGGGCGCGCTGTCGGCCAGGATGCCGCTGAGCCACGTCAGTTCGTCGACGAGACGGACCGTGGCGCGCGAGCTGGTGGACAGGCCGGTGGGGCGATAGGGGGTGGCGTCGAACACGGTACGCAGCCCGGCCGCCGCGGCCGAGGCCTCGTCGGCCGTCGCACGGCACTGCCCGGTGCTCGGCGCGCCCTGACCGCCGGCCAGGAGGGACGCGTCGGTGCGCAGTTGCGCGGCGGCGGCACGGCAGACCTGGGCGGCGGGTGCGGCGAGCGGGTCCGCGGCGGGGCGGGGCCACAGGAAGACGATGGCGAGCAGGGAGGCGGCCGCCGCGAGGCCCGCGCCCGCGAGCCGGTCGGGAAGGTCGGAGAACGGGGCGGGTGAGGTCACCGGGAGGATGAACGCCAGCAGCAGTGCGGTGGACGCGCCCGCCAGTACGGAACTGACCACGCCGGAGAACAGCACCAGGAAGCCGATGACGACCATGGCGGTGACCGCGAGCCAGGTCACGTCGGCCACGAGCGTCCCCAGGCAGATGAGGACGGCCCAGGCCACCGCCAGACCGAGGTGTGCCCGGAGTCGCTGCACCATCGGGCCGGTGAAGTCCACGAACAGGAGCATCGAGAACGAACCGAACGCGGCGAACGTCGCCATCGTCGGTGAGCCGATGACCTGGCTGCACAGGGCGAACAGGGCGGGCATCACGATGGCCGTCCGCCCGGCACGCCGGGTGGCCGCCAGTTCGGGATCGTGGTCACGCAGCCACGAGGGCGCCGACCTGAGCCGGAATCGGCTGAGCATCTGCACGGGACCGTGTACCTCCTGTCGCCATGGCGTCCGGCTTGTCCGGCGCGACGCCTCTTCCAGCCTTGCATCTCACGGACGCGCCCACGTTCGTGACCCCCGGGAGGGGCAGCGGGTGTCCGCCCCGGAGCCGGCGATCACCAGCGGCGGCAGTGGAGAGATCGACTCGGCAGGCGCCCCGAGGGCGGGTCACGAGAAGGTGCGGTGCGATCCGGCGACCTGGTCCGACGCCGAGAGGTGAATGCCGGTGCCCCTGGACCGGTACACGGGCCGGGCCGCTACTGCAGGGCGTGGACCGCGGCCGAGAACAGCGGGGGCATTCGGGACGCCGCGGGGACGATGAGGCGGGCGGTGCCGGCACGGCGGCTCGCGGCCAGCAGGGCCCCGGTCAGTAGCCGGTGTCGTCGGGTCAGCCGCACCCAGGCGCGCTCGTACGCGGCCGGCCGGCCGTCGGTCAGGCAGCGGACGGCGGCGCCGGCCGTCGCCAGCGCGAGAGCGATGCCCTCGCCGGTGAGGGCGTCCAGGTAGCCGGCGGCGTCGCCGACGAGCAGGACACGGCCGGCGGTTCTGCGCCGCACCCGCTGCCGCAGTGGTCCGGCGCCGCGTACCTCCGTCGCGGCCGGGCCGCGCAGCGACGCGGTGAGGGCCGGGAAGGCGGCCAGGTGTCCGTCGTACCCGCAACGGTTGCGGCTCAGGATCGCGACGCCCACGAGGTCGTCGTCGACCGGTGTCACATAGGCCTCGCCGTGCTCGGACCAGTGGACCTCCACGAAGTCCGTCCACGGCGCGGCGCGGTAGTGCCGGCGCAGTCCGTAGCGGCCGTGGGGACGGCCCGGCAGGTCCAGCCCCAGGCCGCGACGCACCGGGGAGTGCAGACCGTCGGCGGCGATCAGCCAACGGGCCGTGATTCCCGCGGCCGTGACCGTGTCCGTGCTCTGGCGCACCTCGCCGACCTTGCCCGCCAGCATCCGCACACCGAGGCCGACAGCGCGCCGGTGCAGTGCGGAGTGCAGCGTCGTACGGCGGATTCCCAGCCCGTTGCTGCCGCGGAAGGACGCGTCGGCGCTGGTGGTGCCGTCCACGTAGCGGATGCCTCGCAGTTCGCGGCCGGTGACCTCGACGCCCAGTGCGCGCAGCGCGGCGACACCGCCGGGCATGACGCCCTCTCCGCAGGCCTTGTCCACGGGCGAGGTGCGGGGTTCGACGACGACGGCCTCCAGGCCGGCGAGCGCGGCGTGGATGGCGGCGGCCAGACCGGCCGGTCCGCCGCCGGCCACCAGGACGTCGATCACGCCGGAGCGGTCGTGGTCGGCGTGGCCGTGGTCGAGGGCGTCGCGGCGGCCAGCGCCCGGTTCTCGCAGCGGATGCGTACGGTGAGCAGGGCGGCGTCGAGCGCAGTGAACACGGCCGCGGTGACCCAGGCGGTGTGGACGAGGGGCAGCGCCGCGCCCTCGGCGACGACGGCCACGTAGTTCGGATGCCGCAGCCACCGCCACCGGTAGGGGCCGTCCGTCACCAGCGGCAGGCCGGGTACGACGATCACCCGGGTGTTCCAACGGGGGCCCAGGGTGTGGATGCACCACCACCGCAGGGCCTGGGCGCCCGCCAGCACGGCCAGCATCGGCCAGGCCAGGGCGGGTACGAAGGGGCGGTCGGCCAGCCAGACCTCGACCGGGCAGGCGATCAGCAGGCCGGTGTGGAGGGCGACCATCGCCGGATAGTGGCTTTGCCCGGTCACGGTCGCGCCGCGGGCGGCGCTCCACCGTTCGTTGCGGCGGGCGACGACGAGTTCGGCGACGCGTTCGGCGGCGACGACGGCCACCAGCAGTCCGTACCAGATCATGTGTCCCGTGTCCCTCGTCGTGTCCCTCGTCGGTCCGGACTACCAGCGCAGCAGGACGAGTTCGCAGGCGAAGCCGGGCCCCATCGCCAGCAGCACACCCGGGGTGCCCGGCGGCGGTCGGCGCTCGGCCAGGGTGTCGCGCAGCACGTGAAGCACCGAGGACGAGGACAGGTTGCCGACGTCGGCCAGATGACGCCACGTCATATCCAGGGCGTCGTCGGGCAGTTCGAGGCTCTCGGTGACGGCCTGAAGGACCTTGGGGCCGCCGGGGTGGCACACCCAGGCGGTCACGTCCTTCGGCTTCAGGCCGTGGTCGCCGAGGAACCCCTCGACGTCGTCGGCCAGGTACCGGCGCACCACGTCGGGGACCCGCGGGTCGAGGACGACCTGGAAGCCCGAGTCCTTGATGTCCCAGCCCATGACGCGCCCGGTGTCCGGGTACAGGTGGCTGCGGGTGTCCACGATCACCGGGCCGCCGGTGTCGGCGGGGCGGTCCGCGCCGCACGCGACGACCGCGGCGGCGCCGTCGCCGAACAGCCCGGTGGCGACCAGGTTGGCCATGGAGGCGTCGTCGCGCTGGAAGGTGAGCGAGCACAGTTCGACCGACAGCAACACCGCCACGTGGCCGGGACGGCCCAGCAGATAGTCGTGCGTACGGGCCAGTCCGGCGGCGCCGCCGGCACAGCCCAGGCCGAACAGGGGCAGCCGCCTGACATCGGGCCGCATGCCGAGGCGGCCGGCCAGACGTGCGTCGATCGAGGGGGTGGCAATACCGGTGACGGAGGTGAAGACCAGCAGGTCCACGTCGGCCGCGGACAGACGGGCCGCGTGCAGTGCCTCGCGGACGGCCTTGGCGCCCAGGTCGGTGGCGGCGGCGATGAAGACGTCGTTGGAGGAGCCGAATCCGTCCAGCTCGCCGTACCGTTCGAGCGGCAACGTCATATGGCGCGAGCCGACCTTCGCGCTGCGGTGCAGCCGGTCCAGGACCCGGCGGTCGGCGCCCTCGGGCAGGCAGGTGCGGGCCACCATGTCGGTGATCTCGGACTGGGTGCGACGGTGCGGTGCGAGGGCACCGTGAACGGCGGCGATCCGCGTCATAGGGTTCCCGTCCCGTTACCGACTGGGGTGAGTTGCTCTCCACATGTTCCCCGGCACGCGGCTCCGACACCATGGATCGCCCGTCCGGCCGTCCGGCCGCCCGTCTCGGGGGCGCGCGGCGCACCGGCGGGGCGGCGCCCGACGCCTACGATCGGCGGGTGGTCACTCCCCAGCAGTCGACGACCGGCGGCCCGGCGGCGAGGGGGGCCGGCCGGGTGACCGGCCTGGCCGGAGCGTGCCATCCCGGGCCTGTCGTGGCGGTCACCGCCTTGATGGCCGCGCTGGCCGTGATCGCGGGCCAGGGCGCCGCGCGGTGTGTTCTGACCGCTGCCGCCGTGCTGGCCGGGCAGTTGTCCGTCGGCTGGTGCAACGACGCGTTCGACGCGCGCCGGGACATCGCCGCCGGCCGCCGTGGCAAACCCGTCGTCGACGGCACGGTCGGTGTGACGGAGGTGTGGGTGGCGGCGGTGGCCGCGCTGGCACTGTGCGTGCCGCTCTCGTTCGCCTGCGGCTTGTGGGCCGGCGCCGTTCACCTGACCGGGGTGGCCGCGGCGTGGGCGTACGACCTGTGGCTCAAGGCGACTGCGTGGTCGTGGGCGCCGTACGCGGTGGGTTTCGCCGCGCTTCCGGCGTTCGTGGCGCTGGGGCTGCCGGGACGACCGTGGCCTGCCTGGTGGGTCGTCACCGCCGGGGCGCTGCTCGGGGTCGGCGCCCATCTGGGCGATGTGCTGCCGGACATCCGCGCGGATCTGGCGACGGGCGTACGGGGGTGGCCGCACCGGCTCGGCCCGCGGGGCGCGCGACTGCTGCTGCCGGTGCCGCTGGTGACCGCGTCCGCGGTTCTGGTGCTGGGGCCCGCCGGACCACCCGGCCGATGGGGAACGGCGGCGCTCGCGGTGGCCGGCCTGGTCGCGATGGCGGGGACGGTGCTGGGACGCCGCTGGGAGCGGGCGGCGTTCGGGGCAGCGGTCGCCGTGGCGGCGGTGGACGTGGCCTTGCTGCTGCTGCGCGGCACCGGAATCGCCTGACCGTACGGCCGGCCTCGCCCAGGCGTGACCGGGACTCGGCCCGGGGGAGCCGGTCGAACCGTCGGCTGCTGACGCCTGTCCGGAAGATTCATGCACCTGCAATGATCCGGCTCGGGCTTGCCTGGTACACATGGCGGGTGAGCATCCCAGTGCTGCTGTACCGCAGGTTGTACGTGGACCTGGCGCGCGTCGTCGCGGCCGCGTGTCGCCGCGTCTGACGTCGCCTTCACCTGTCCGGCAGAAGGCGACCCCAGCGTGACGTCCCCGTAACGGCAGCACACCGAGGGAGAGCCATGAGCACTGTCGCGAGCCACGAGATCCGACGGGCGGGACCGCGTTTCGGTGCGGAGGTGACCGGCATCGATCTGAAGGCCGGCGTCGACGACCGGACCGCCGAGGAGTTGCGCCGCGCGTTCCGCGAGCACAAGGTGCTGGTCTTCCGTGACCAGCACCTGACTCCCGCTCAGCACGTCGAGGCGGTACGTGTCTTCGCGGAACCGTTCGACCATCCGACCGCTGTGAAGGACTCCGCCCATCCTCTGGTCTACCCGTACAACGTCCGCAAGACGGGCAAGGCCAGTACCTGGCACATCGGCGGTCTGTGGCGGCAGCCCGTGTTCGCGATCGAGTCGCTGACCTACGAGGTGGTGCCCGAGCTGGGCGGGCACACGCTCTGGGCCGATCTGCAGGCGGCGTACGACGACCTGTCCGAGCCGTTCAAGGTGCTGCTCGAGTCGGTCGGCGCGCTCTACGACGGAGCCGCGGAGAACTACGCGCAGGGAAGCAGGCGGACCGCCGCCGGGGAGCCCGTCGAACATCCGGTCGTGCTCCGGCATCCCGAGACGGGCCGGAAGGGGCTGTTCATCAGCACGTCGGCGATCGGCCTGACCGGCGTCACGGCACAGGAGGGGAAGGTGCTCCTCGACCATCTGCTCCGGCACGCCTCCTCGCCCGACTACACGATCCGCTTCGGCTGGAACCCGGGCGACTTCGTGCTCTGGGACAACCGGGCGACCTGGCACTACGCCGTGGACGACTACGGCGACGGCGCCCGCGCCTACCGCAAGGTGATCGGAGTGGAGCCGGTGCGGCAACCAGCGGCCTGACCGAGGTCGACCAAGTCCGCCCCGTCATCGCGGACTTGGTCTCCCTCCGTACCGCTCTGGTCGTCGTCACCCGAGAGACCGGCCGTTCCCGCGAGACAGCCGACCGGGTCGTCCTCATCGAGGCGGCGAGATCGTCGAACAGGGCCCGCCCTGCGAGGTCTCGACAAGCCCCAGTACGAGCGGACCGAGGACTTCCCGAGCAGGGTCGTCCGACCGACCGCATTCCACCGCGACCCCACGGCGCATCCACGATCTCCCCCCACTCCACCACCCTCTCCCGAGCGACAAGGAACGGCCATGTCTATCCACTTCACCCGACGTAGCCTGGTACGCGGCATCACCGCGGCGACTGCCGTCGTCACCCTCGCCACCGGGCTCGCCGCCTGCGGTGGTGACAGTGACGCCGCCACCACGACGGACAACGCCGCCTCCGAGAGTGTGACCATCGGTCAGTTCTCGAACGGCGCCGCCACGGAGACCACCCTCAAGGTGTCCGAGGTCCCGTCGATCAGCGCCGAACTGCCCGATGCCATCAGGAAGAGCGGCAAGCTGGTGATCGGCCACGGCGCGCTGCCCTCCGGCTCCGCCCCGCTCGACTACGTGGGCGACGACCAGAAGACCCTCACCGGTTCCGAGACCGACATCGGCCGCCTCGTCGCCGCGGTCCTCGGCCTCGAGCCGGAGAGCAAGAACTTCACCTGGGAGAACCTCTTCATCGGCGTCGACAGCGGCAAGGTGGACGTGGCCTTCTCGAACGTCACCGACACCGAGGAGCGCAAGGAGAAGTACGAGTTCGCCTCCTACCGGCAGGACAACCTCGCCTTCGAGGTGCTGAAGTCCAGCAACTGGAAGTTCGACGGCAACTACGAGAACCTCGCTGGCAAGACCGTCTCGGTCGGCTCGGGCACCAACCAGGAGCGCATCCTCATCGAGTGGCAGAGAAAGCTGCAGGGCGAGGGCAAGAAACTCACCATCAAGCGCTACCCGGACAACAACGGCGCCTACCTGGCGCTCAGCAGCGGCAAGATCGATGCCCACTTCGGCCCCAACCCGACCATCTCCTACCACATCACCCAGACCGCGAAGACGGACAAGGCCACGGCCAACGCGGGCACGTTCTCCGGCGCGGGCGCTTCGCTGCAGGGCCTGATCGCGGCCACCTCCAAGAAGGACAGCGGTCTCGCCAAGCCGGTCGCCGACGCGATCAACTACCTGATCAAGAACGGTCAGTACGCCAAGTGGCTGGCCGCCTGGAACCTCTCCAACGAGGCCGTCGCCAAGTCCGAGATCAACCCGCCCGGGCTGCCGCTCGACAACTCCTGATCCGCTGCCCGCTCCCGGGCCCCGCCGTCGCCACCTGCGGGGCCCCGGAGCGGGCTCCGCCGCACCCGGCCGTGTCCTCGTTACGGAGAAGCCGAACCGCCGTGTCCATCAGCGTCCCCCGTCCTGTGCCGCGCGGTCCCGCAAGAGGGCTGCCGGCCTCCTCCGACGAGCTCGCCGTGAGCCTCGGCACCGCCGTGGTGATCGCGGACGCCGCCCGTACCGTGCGACCCGGTGCCTTCGGCGATGTGCCCGAGGAGATGCCGTACGCCGTCCACGACCCGTACCAGGGCTCGATGGGCACCAGGCTCATGGGCACGGCAGGGTTGCGATGATCACGCCGGCGGACTCGTCCGCGTCGACCGACCGCTGTCCGGCGCCCTCCGCCGGGCGGAGGCGGGCGGCGATAGCCGGCGCCCTGATCGCCGCGTTCGGTGGCTTCGCCGGCTTCAACCTGATGCTCTCCGCGATGCCCGCGTACGCCGTCCGCTCCGGCGCCGGACCGTCGGGAGCCGGCACGCTCACCGCCACCATGATGGCGGCCACCCTGGCCGTCCAGCCCCTCACGCCGTGGCTCTTCGCCCGGCTCGGACGCAGGCGCTCACTCGCCATGAGCGGTGCGCTGCTCGGGCTGCCGTGCCTGATGCTGCCCACCGCCTCCACGCTGCCCGCCCTGACCGGCCTCGCGGCAGTACGCGGACTGGGCTTCGGCGTGTTCGTCGTCGCCGGTGTCACCTTCACCGCTGAGCTGTTCCCGTCCGGCAACCGGGGGCGAGCCATCGGCTGGTACGGCGCGGTGGTCGGTGTCGCCGGCGTCCTGGGGGCTCCGCTGGGCATCGCCCTGGCCCGGCAGGAGGCGTACGCGCTCGCCTTCGCCCTGGCTGCGGGCACGGCCGCCCTGGTGCTGGCCGGCTCGTTCGGCTTCCCCCGCGCCGCGGCGCCCGCCCGGCCGGCCGGGCCGCGCGCCGGCCGCCCCCGGACCCCGCGCGGAACATTGCGGTCGCTGCGCGCCATGACCGGCCCCCTCATGGTGGAGGCCGCGTCCACCACGGCTTACGGCGTCGTCTTCACCTTCCTGCCGCTGACCGCCTCGGCCGCGCCCGCCGCGCTGTTCGCCGCGCAGGGCTCCACGGTGCTCTCCCGGCTCGGCGCCGGGTGGCTCATCGACCGGTACGGAGGCCGCCGGGTGCTGACACCGGCAGTGCTGGTCACCGCGCTCGGGACCGCCGCGGGCGCGGCCCCGCACGAGCCGGCTCTGCTGCTGGCCGGTACAGCCCTGTTCGGAGCGGGCTTCGGCGCGGTCCAGAGTGCCACCCTGGTGCTCGCCCTGCAGGCGGCCGGCGACCACCCCGGCGGTCTCGGCGTGGCCGGTGTCGCGTGGAACGTCGCCTTCGACGGCGGCACCGGAATCGGCTCGCTCGCGGGCGGCCCCCTGCTCTCCCTCGGCGGCCCGTCCGCCCTCTTCCCGGCGACGGCGGCCGTCCTGGCCGTGTTCCTCCTCCTGGACCTCCGCACCGCACGCCTGCCGGATTCGAAGAATTACGGTTCATCGCGGGACGGCTGACCGGCCGCCACTCCCCATGCATTCGTCTCACCGTATGCCTTGCCGACAACTGCACGTCGATGATGGGTAGTTGCTAGTGTTGGGTCATGCGGATCGGCGTGAATGTCCCCAACTTCGGCCCGGGTACGAACCCGGATATCCTGGCCCGCTGGGCCAAAACCTCGGAGGGTCTCGGTTTCGACCTGTTGATGCTCTCCGACCATGTGGCGATCACCTCGGATGTCGCCAGACAATATCCCGCTCCATTTTACGAACCTGTCACAACTCTTGCCTGGCTGGCCGGAATCACGACCAGGATCGGGCTGGGCACGACGGTTCTCATCGCGCCGTACCGGCACCCCCTGTTGGTCGCCCGCATGGCGGCCAACCTGCAGCAACTCAGTGGCGGCCGACTGATCCTCGGCGTCGGCGTCGGTTGGGCCCGAGAAGAGTTCGAGGCGCTGGGCGTCCCGTTCGAACGGCGCGGCGCTCTGACCGACGAACACCTGCGGACCATACGCGCCGCATGGGAAAACGACGCCGACTATGGCTGCGGACAGATTCCGATCTGGGTCGGTGGCAACAGCGACGCGGCAATGCGGAGGGCCGTACGGATCGGTTCTCCGTGGCATCCGCTGCGATTCACGATGCCCTGGTTCAGGGAGGCCCTGGATCGACTGAAGGATATATCGGCCGAACGCGATCAGCCGGTGCCTGAGTTGACGCCGCGCATCTATCTACGGCTCACGGAAAAGCCGATCGACGACCCGGATCGCCGGGCCGGCGAGGGCACCCTGGAGCAGGTTCTCGAGGACATCGAGGAACTGCGCCTTGCCGGTGCCGAAACCGTGCTGCTCGATCCGTACCACGGCGATCCCAACGAGACCCTGCGGCCCGAGGCGGCGTGGCAGGCACTGGCGACCGTGGCCGCCCACCGGCCTTAGCAGACACCCCAGAAGAGACGGAGTCACAGTGGCCCTCAACGACCACGACCTTCCCGAGAGCGGCACCGGCAGTGGTACCGCCGCCACCGTCGACGAGGCCGACCTGCCCTATCTGCGCCGCTGCATCGAGCTGGCGGCCGAGGCGGTGGAGGCCGGCGACTGGCCGTTCGGATCCGTGCTCGTCGACGCGGACGGCAAGATCCTCGCCGAGGACCGCAACCGCGAGTCCACCACGGGCGACCCGACGCGGCACCCCGAATTCGAGCTCGCCCGCTGGGCCGCGACCCACCTGACCCCCGAGGAGCGGACCACGGCGACCGTGTACACCTCGGGGGAGCACTGCCCGATGTGCGCGGCCGCGCACGGGTGGGCCGGACTGGGCCGCATCGTGTACGCGAGTTCGTCCCAGCAGGCCCGGGACTGGAAGGCGGAGTGGGGCGTGCCCGTCACCTCGCCCCTGAGTCCGCTGTCCGTCCAGGACGTCGTCCCCGGCATCGAGGTGGCGGGTCCGGTCCCTGAACTCGCCGAACAGGTGCGCGAGTTGCAGTGGCGGTTCCGTAACCGGGACAGCGTGGGCGACTGACGGCCGCACGAGCAGGGCCTGGCGGCGAAATCGCCGCCAGGCCCTGCTCGTTGCCGCGGGTGCGCGGGTCAGACCATGAACTGGTCGTACTTCGCCATGTGCTCCTGCAGTTCCTCCAGGCTGGGGTTGCGCCCGTTGGCCGTCAGGCGCCCCAGGCCGCGGAAGTAGTCCTCGCGGTTGTAGATCGGGTAGAACATGATCAGCAGCGTGGCGTCCTCGTTGCCCCTGTTCGTGAAGCCGTGCGGCTCGCCCTTGGGTATGTAGGCGAACGCGCCGGGCTCACCCACCACCTTGCGGTCGCCGATGGTGAACTCGATCTCGCCCTTCACCACGTAGAACATCTCGGTCGACTGCTTGTGGATGTGCGGGCTGGCACCGCTCGCCTCCGGAGCCATGTGGTGCTCGAAGAAGCCGAACTCGCCGTTCGAGTCCGCCGTGGTGAGCTTGAGGTACGTCCTCTTGGTGTCCCGGATGTTGACGAACTCGCCTTCGCCGGACGGAACATACAACGGAACGGACATTTCTCTCCTAAATGGTGATCAACTGTGCCGGCTCGTCTGCGGGGCCGGCGTACATGGGTGGTCAGGTGGCTTCGGCCAGGCTCGGGTCCGGTCGGGGCCTGCTGTCCGCCTGTGCCTGCGCCCATCGGCCGATGACCGGCGCGGCGAGGCCGCAGACGGCGAACAGCGCGGCCAGAACGGTCCATCCCGTGCTGCCGCTCGTGACGACCAGGCTGACCAGGACCGGTGCCGCGATCTGCTGGATGGCCACGCCGAGCCAGAAGACCGAGAGGTAGACGCCTTCCTGGCCGGGCAGCGCGAGCAGATAGGAGCCGCCCCAGCCACCGGCGGACTGGAACAACTCGCCGCCGGTCAGCGCGACCATGGCCAGCAGCAGCACGCCGACGGCCAGGACGACCGGCAGCTTCGGCACCGCGACCAGCAGCAGGCAGCAGACCGCCAGGGAGATGCCGGCCCATACCAGGGCCCGGGCGGCGCCGGCGATGGTCTCGGTGCCCCGGCTGGCCCGCACCTGCAGGGCGACCGCGAGCACGGTGTTGACCGCCACCAGGGGGGAGATGAACGCGGAGGAGACGTCGGTGTGTCCGACGATCCACAGCGGGATCCCGATGCTCAGCAGGGTCATGTGCATGGTGAGCACGGCGTTGATGCCGGTGAACGACAGGAACGACCCGTCCCGCAGCACACTGACCGAGAAACGCCGGCGCAGGCTCTTGGCCGGCGCACTGAGCACCGGCAGCCGGAAGGCCAGGCTCGCGAGCACGGCGAAGGAGGCGGCGTTGACCAGCAGGATCGCGGTGTAACCCGCCCGGGTGTCGATCAGCAGCCCGATACCGCCCAAGAGGGCGCCGACGGTGAAACCGACGTTGCGCAGCGACCGAAGGATCGCGACCACCCTGACCCGGTCGTCGGTCGCCGTGACCTGCCCGACCAGGGCCTGTTCCATCGGTGCCGCCGCCTTGTCGACCAGGCCGAGCAGACACACCACCGTCAGGAACTGCCACAGGTTCTGGACGAGCGGGTAGACCACGAAGCAGGCGCAGCGCCACAGGCTCACCCCGACCAGCACCTTCTTCGGGCCGGTCCGGTCGGCCAGGATGCCGATCGGGATCGCGGTGGCCAGGGCGATGGCGGCGGACAGGGTCAGACCGAGACCGAGGTTGCCCTCCGACAGGTGGACCGACCTGGTGATGAACGGGACGGAGACGGAGAGGAAGGCACCGGTGCCCACCGCGTCGATCATCGCCATCACGGCCAGCCGTAAACCGACCGATCCTCCTGGCATGGACCCGCGCCATCCGCGGACGCGTTGCCACAGAACAGACATGTGTGTTTCCTCAATCGGTAGCGATGCGGATGGCGGCATCCGCGTCCAGGACGCGCCGGCGGGCGGTGTCCGCGTCCGGCCCGGTCACGATGACGTGGCCGGCCCGGTCCCAGGAGGACGCCCACGGCCGGACCTCCTGGCCGGCCTCGACATCCACCTCCGCGACCTGGACGCCGGGCAGCCCTCGTGCCGTGTCCACACCGGCGACCTCCGTCACGGTGCCCGGCCCGGCGGCCAGGAACCGGATCGCCGAGGTCTGCCGCGCGGATCGGGGCAGCGTGACCGTACGGCCGGCGAGCAGGTCGATGAGGGTCAGCCTGATCTGTGTGCCGTACGCCAGGTCGACGAGGTCGATCAGGTAGTCGCCGGGGCAGCGGCCCGCGCTTTCGACCAGCGTCGGGCCCGACTCGGTGAGGATCCACTCCGCGTGCAGGATGCCCGTCCGGAAGCCGATCGCGGCGACCAGCGCCCGCATGGCCGTCTCGAACGCGGTCTGCGTGTCCCGGTCGAGCGGGGCGGGCAGCAGATGGCCGAGTTCGACGGGATACGGCCCCGGGACGACGGTCTTGGCCGTGATGTTCTCGAAGATGATCTCGCCCCGCCGCACCAGCGCCTCCACGCTGTACTCGGGGCCTCGCAGGCGTTCCTCGGCGAGGAAACGCCACGCCAGCTGCCGGTCGGGCACCTGCTCGTACTCGGCGGCGGACGAGGTCCGTTCCCATGCCTGTGCCGCGGTGGCGGCGTCGACCGAGTCCAGCAGCTGCACGCCGACACTCGCCTGCCGGTTCGCCGGCTTGACCACCACCGGTCCGTCGCCGGCGAACTCCAGGATGTCCGCGGGACCGTGCACCTCGCGCCAGCGCGGATTGCGGACGCCGCCCGCGCCCGAGACCTCGCGCAGCCGGACCTTGTCCCGCAGCGCCTGCGCCGCTGCTTCGGTCGCTCCCGGCAGACCGAGCTTCTCGGCCAGCGCGGCCGCCGCCGGCACCGCGTACTCCAGACCCGGGACGACGGCGGCCACCGGGCGCGTGGCTGTCAGCTCGGCCGCCAGATCGAGGGCCCCGGCCGACTGCTGGTAGCTCGCCGGGACGATCCGGTCCAGGCAGCCGAAGCGTGCCGCCGCGTCCTGCAGTTCCCGCTTGCGGATGATGTCGGGTTCCTCGATCACCACGACCGACCCGTTGGGCACGCTCCCGTCGATCGCGCGCAGGTAGGCCGCGTTGTAGCCGACGAACACCACCTGGGCGTCGGTGGCTGGGCTGGTCATGGCGACCTCCTGGTCGGGGGGTTGTACCACTGCATGGTCACTGCCTTTCTTCGGGGTGGGGGGACTCGTGACCGACGGTGCTCATACGGGCGTCCCGAGCGCCCCGGCGTGCCCGTCCGCCCGTACGGGCGTGTGGTCGATGACGACCTCGATGGCGGCGAGCACCTCCGCGCAGCGGGCCCGGGCCTCCTCGGGAGAGGCGCCGAGGACGATGACGTGCCCGTGCCGGCTCTTGGAGTCGCGGACCGCCGGCACGGTGTCACCCGGGCGCAGCCGGAGGCTCAACTCGTCGACGTGCCCGAGCCGGGCGGCTGTCTCCAGACCGTGGATCGCGTCGACGCGGCCGGGCGGAAAGGTGAAGAACCGCACGATCGCGGTCGCCGTCGGCTCGGCGGGCACGGCCGGCCCGCCCGCCAGGGCGGCGAAGATCGCCTGCTCGATGTCCAGCCCGGTGGCCAGCTCGACGAGTCGCGGTATCCGGTCACCGCCGAGCCGGGCCTGCGACTCGACGATGCGCGGGCCCTGCCGGGTCCAGATCACCTCCGTGTGCGCGGGACCGAACCGGTACCCGCATGCCGTGAGGAACTCCGTGGTGAGTTCCTCGACGGCCCGCCGGCGGTCCTGCGGCAGCGGCGCCGGATGGACGTGCCCCACCTCCACGAACAGCGGCGGGGGTCCCAGCAGCTTCTCGGTGATGCCGATGACCTGGTGCCGGCCGTCCGCGCTCAGCGTCTCCACGCTGTATTCGGGACCCCGCAGATACTCCTCGACCAGGAACGGGCCGTCGTAGCCGTACTCGTCGACGAGTGCCGTCCAGGCCGCCCGGTCCTGCGCCTCCTGCCACAGGAACACGCCTCGACTGCCGGCGAGCGCGGCCGGCTTGACCACGGCCGGGTAGCCGATCCGCTCGACCGCGTCCGGCACCTCGTGCCGCGTCGGCGCGGCCTCGAAGGACACCGGGGACAGCCCGCGCCGGGCGAGCAGGTCCCGCATCGCGTGCTTGTCGGCGAGAACGCGGATCGCCGCGGCCGGGTTGAGTTCGGCGTGCAGCTCCTCGGCCACCTCGTAGGCGGTGACCATCGTCTCCTCCCTGCCGATGTGGTAGATCACCGTGGCGCGGTGCTCCCGGGCCACCTCGCGCAGGGTGCGGCGCAGCAGCTCCGCATCCCGGAAGTCGGCCGACACGAACAGGTCCGCCAGCGCGCGCACGTCGTCGAGGTACTCGGGCGACTCCAGCCGGGGGTCCCAGACCGCACCGACCCAGAACCCCTCGGCCTGTGCCTTCCGCACGAACTGGCGGTACGGCATCACCATCAGCAGCCGCGGCCGGTCGTCGGCGGGTCCGGGCGCCGTCACCGGACACCGCCGCCGGCGGCAGCCCCGGCGGGTACCGGCTCGGCCTCGCGACCGAGCAGGCTCAGGTACCGCTCGCCGGTGTCGGGCAGCAGGGTGACGATGCGCCGGCCCCGGTACTCCGGACGGGCGGCCAGGACACCGGACGCGTGGACGACGGCGCCGGCCGAGACACCGACCATCAGGCCGGCGCGCAGCGCGAGCCGCCGGGTGGTGTCCAGGGCGTCCGCGTCGGAGACCGCGATCACCTCGTCGATGAGGTTCCGTTCCGTGGTGGGCGCGATGAAGCCGCCGTTGAAGCCCGGGATGGTGTGCGTGCCGGGCTCCCCGCCGGACAGCAGCGGCGAGCCCGCCGGTTCCACCGCCACGATGCGGACCGCGGGATGGCTCTCGCGCAGGTACCGTCCCGCGCCGCTGAGCGTGCCGCCGGTACCCACTCCGCAGACGAACACGTCGATCCGCCCGTCGGCGTCGCTCCAGATCTCCGGGCCGGTCGTCTCGTAGTGCGCCCGTGTGTTGTCCGGGTTGTCGTGCTGGCAGCAGAACCACGACCCGGGGGTCTGCCGGTGCAGTTCCCCGGCCTTGTCGACCGCCGCCTGGTAGCCGCCCGTGTGCGGGGTCCGTACCACCTCGGCGCCGAGCGACCGGAGGATGGCCACCCGCTCCTGGGTGGCGTTGTCCGGCAGCACGATGACGCAGCGGTATCCGCGGGCCGCCGCCAGCGCGGCCAGCGAGATACCGGTGTTGCCCGAGGTCGCCTCGATCACGGTGCCGTCGCCCGGGGTGAGCAGCCCCCGCTCCTCGGCGCCGCGCAGCATCGACAGCGCGGCCCGGTCCTTGCTGCTGGACCAGGGGTTGAACAGCTCGAGCTTCGCGAGCACCTCGGCATCGGCCGGGACACCGTCCACGATGCGGTGAACCGGCAGCCGCAGCAGCGGCGTGCCGCCGATCAGGTCGACCAGGGAGTCCGCGACCGGGCGCCGGGTGACCGGCTCGGTCCGGATGCTGATCTCCTGTACGGCGGCCTCCGCGGTGCGCGCCGCGAGCTCGGCGGTCTCGGCCACCACGAGCACATGACCGGCGCGGTCGCCGTTGCGGCGCAACTCCCGTACCACGGAACCCGGTTCAGGCTTGACGACGACCTCTTCGACGCCGGGCAGGGCGGCAGCCCGCTGCCGGCCGCTGACCGACACGACCCGGCCGGGCCGCGCGGTCAGGTAGCGGATGGCGGCGCCGCCGACCGGCCGCTCGGGCAGCACCCGGGCCGGCAGCGGCTGCCCGAGGTACTGCCGGGCCACAAGTTCCAGGGACCGGATGCCGAGAGCGCGGTCGACCAGGTAGGTGATCTTGCCGCCGGCGGGCCTCGGGTTGATCTCGATGAGCTTGGGCCCGGACCCGGTCACCTTGATCTCGACGTGGGCCATGCCCAGGTCGAACCCGACCGCGCGGAGCGCCTCCACGGCCAGGTCGCCGCAGGCGCGCACCACCGACTCGGGCAGGCTGGAGGGGAAGGTGTGGGCCAGTTCGACGAAGTAGCCCTGGCCGACGACCGACTTGTCGGTCACCCCGAACACCTCGTACCGGTCGCCCTCGGCCAGCACCTCCACACTGACCTCGGGACCGCTCAGGTACTCCTCGACCATCAGCTCGTGGTAGCGGGCCTGACCGCGGGTGTTCTCCACCCGGGACCGGATCAGTGCGACATGCTCGGCGGCCTGCGCCGCGGTCTCCACCAGCCGGACGTCGGCACTGCTGGTCTCGTCGGCCGGCTTCACCACGCAGGGCAGGCCGATCTCCGCCGCGGCCGCCTCGGCCTCGGCGGGGTTCCGCACGGTGCGGAACGCCGGTATCGCGACGCCGAGTTCGGCACAGCGTCGGCGCATCAACGCCTTGTTGCGCGCCGTCGCGACGCCGTCGACGCTGACCGTGGGGAGCCCGAGGTGGACCGCCACCTCGGCGGCCACGACCACGTCGTACTCCGCCAGGGTCAGGAACGCGTCGAAGGGGTGCTCGGCCCCGGCCGCGTGCACCTGCGGCAGGAGCTCCTCGAAGATGTTCGTCTCGCAGTGGACGATCTCGTCGACGTAGTTGTCGAAGTAGGCCGGCCCGCCCGGCACTTCCAGGTACCGGTCCAGGTCGCGGGTGAAGAAGGTGACGCGGCAGTCGAGTTCCTTGATGATCTGCAGGCCTTCGAAGCCGGATCCGGAGAGGTTGCTCTCCACGACACCGACGTGAATCATCTATGCCTCCGATGGCAGGCCGACACGTGGCCGGCCAGAACGATGAACAGGGAACGGAACCGGGCGGGCCGTCACCAGCACCCGGAGGTGGCCAGCGCGCGCAGCAGTTGGTCGGCCTCCTCGCGATCCGCGGCCGACAGCCGCTGCACGACCTCGGCCGCGGGGGCCATCACCCGGGCACCTGGCGGCACATCGCGCAGTACGAGCGAACCGGCGCCGATCAAGGCGTCGTCGCCGACGGTGAGCGGACCGAGCACGATCGCGCCGGCGCCGAGCACCACCCGGTCGCCGACGACCGGATGCCGGCGGGCACCGGGTTCGCGGCGCCCGTCCCGCCACCAGCCGACCGCGCCCAGCGTGACCTGATGGAAGATCGTGACATCGTTCCCGACCTCGGCCGTCTCCCCGATGACCACCGCGGCCCCGTGGTCGATGAACACGCGCCGACCCAGCGTCGCGCCCGGATGGATTTCGATGCCGCCGGTCACCGCGCGGGCCAGGTAGGCCAGGATCCGGGCGAGCTGACGGTGTCCACGGGTGTACAGGACATGTGCCAGCCGGTGGGCCCACAACGCAGGCAGCGCGGGATGCAGCAGCGCCTCCGCCCGTGTGCGGATCGACGGGTCCCGCGCGACGATCACGGAGAGGTCTTCCCTCGCCCTGATGATCACCCTACGCATGCGATCCTCCGTAATGTCTTGCCCTGGTCTTCCGATGGCATCGTCGAATTCGACGGCCGGTCTCAGTAGTTCGGGGCTTTGACCAGGTTTCCGGTGCCTTTGACGATCTCCGGTATGTAGACCCGCTCGGTCCAGGCGTCCTGGGCCACCGGTTCGAGGGCGATCGACACAGCGCCCTCGTCGACCGAGAACGCGGTCCGCACCGCGCTGGTGATCGCGTCGACAAGAGCCGATATCTGGTCGGCTTCGAGGTTGTTCGGGAAATGCTTGATGCTGACGTGAGGCACTCCGATGGCCTTTCTGGGGAGTCGTGCGGCCTGAATGGCGGTGACGAGTTCGGCTATTCCGCCGGTGCGCAGCAGTTCGTAGTGATCAGCTCTGAGCCGGCTGCTCCCGAGGGACGTGCTCGACAGCGGATGGCCGGAGTCGACGAAGGAGTTCTGGTCGCCGTCGGCCCGGAACACCGTGATCGGCGCCGCGATGCTGCGCTCGGCCAGTTCGTGAGGGGCGTACTCGAAGAGGAAGGTCTGCCGCACCACTCCGACGATCCTGCGCACCAGTTCACGGTCCAGGTGTTCGAACCGACCGCAGACGAACGCGATGAACGAGTCCTCGTCGTGGGTTGCGGCCAGGCACGCGTCGACCGCCGTCTGTTCGAGGTTGCCGGCGAACACCGAATAGAGAATCGAGAGGAAGGTGCTGTCGGTGAAGCTGACCGCCGCCTCGGTGGGCGACTCGTCGCGGACCGCCACGGGCGGCTTGCCCGGCGCGATCAGGATCACCTCGTCGACCCGCTCGCCGGCGCGTTCCAGTTGATGGGCCGCCTCGAACGCGACCCGGGCCCCGAAGGAGTAACCCCACAGGGTGTACGGGCCGACCGGCTGGACCTGCCGGAGCAGTTCGATGTCCTTGGCGACCATCTCGTCGAACGTCGGGTACGCGATCTCGCCCGCGTTGATGCCGTAGGCCTGGACACCGAGGAACGGCCGGTCCAGCTCCAGCCTGCCGGCCAGCAGCCGCAGGCTCATCGGGTAGCCGCCCAGCCCGGGCCAGCAGAAGACCGGCCGCCCGCCGTCTCCCGCTCGCAGCCGCGCGAGCCTGGGCAGCGCGGTCGAGGGCTCACGGTCGACGCGTCGGGCCAGTTGGGCGATGGTCGGCGCGTCGAACAGCACCTGGAGTGGCAGGGAACTGCCGAGCTCCCGGTTGATCCGGCCGACCAGGTTGACCGCGGTCAGCGAGTGACCCCCGGCGGCGAAGAAGTTGTCCCGGATCGAGACCCGTTCCTGCCTGAGCACCTTGCGCCACAGCGCGGCGATGGCTTCCTCGGTGGGCGTACGCGGGGGGACGACCGGTGCCTCGGTGCCGTCCACGGCGGCCTTGTCCAGCTCGCGCAGGGCCTGGTGGTCGATCTTGCCGTTCGGGGTGAGCGGGAAGGCGTCCAGTACGGCGACCCGGTTGGGCACCATGTACGGAGGCAGGGATTCGGCGAGGTTGTCCTTGACGATCTCGGCCGGCCCCCGCATGTGGACGGAGTCCTCCTTCATGCCTTCGCTGAGCCGCTGCTCGGCACTGATACGGCCGCCGACGGCGAAGTAGGAGGCCGTGTCCGGGCCGAGGCCGACGAGGTCCGCGATGCGCCGGGCGGACGGCAGCGGGTTGCCGGTCTCCGAGCTGTAGCCGGAGGACATCAGTCCCAGGTCGAGGCCGTTCAGCTGCAGGCGCTGCAGTTCCCGGCCGAGATCGATGTAGCGCTGCCACGGCCCGGACGCGCGGCCGATCATGCTGATCCCGAAGCTCGCGCGGTCGTAGACCTCCTGGTTGATGGCGATCACGTCCTGCTTGCGGACCAGGTGGTCGGACACGCGCACCAGTTCGCCGCCGTCGTACCGGTACTGGCCGGTGTCCAGATCGGCGATCCGGCCGGGATGGGCCTGCACGTACAGGTCGACCGGACCGTCGACGGCCGGGGCAGCGGCCGTCAGCACCTCGTACGTTCCCAGGTAGTAGTCCTCGTCCGGGCAGCGCAGGACGTCTTTGACCTCGGGCGCCGCCGGGCGGGCGTTGATCCGCAGCCCGTACTCGGGGAGGACATGGTCGAACAGGCCGACCAGGTGGCCGACTTCGAACTGCAGGACTTCCTGGATGTTGTTGCGGTAGACGGGCTCGATGGCCGACCGGCGCCCGACGAAGTGGACGCGCAGCCTCGGCGCGCCCACGGGAGCGGGGCCGATCAGCGTGAGCCGGTGGTTGATCGGGTGGTGGTAGTAGTAGCCCGGTTCGAGGCCCGCGATGCCGGACAGCTCCAGGTACGACTGCGCCGCGTACAACGAGCCGGGGGAGGCGTACCCGTACTTCGGCAGCAGCCGTTCGCCGCTGGGGAACTGGCCGAAATAGCGCAGCAAGGTGCCGAGTTCGTCGAGCGTCAGGGTGTCCGGGTCCCGGGGCGCGACCGGTTGCCGAGTCCGGTGGCCGAGCAGGTCCATGAGGTCGGCCCGGGTGACCTCGCCCCCTTCGAAGAATCGGTACGTCTTGCGGGCGAACACCGTGCGCCGCTGCCTGGCCGTCGCCGAGCTTCCGGGCAGCTCGACGACCGCCGCTCCGTCTTCCTGACGGACACCCAGATTCGCCAGCTGCGCCTTGAGCTGAAGCCTGCTCTGCTTCGACTGGTGGTGGGCACCGTGGTTGCCCTGGTCCATCAGCGCGGCCCGCTGGGGGTCGAGCTCGATGAACGCGATGAGATTGGCGCCGATTCTGGCGTCGTCCCGGACCAGGACGGCGGCGCGCTTCACCCAGTCGTGCTTCTCGATGGACACCTTGATCTCGTCCAGCTCGACCCGGAAGCCGCGCAGTTTGACCTGGCTGT
This sequence comes from Streptomyces sp. NPDC002884, assembly GCF_040295245.1. Classification (NCBI taxonomy): domain Bacteria; kingdom Bacillati; phylum Actinomycetota; class Actinomycetes; order Kitasatosporales; family Streptomycetaceae; genus Streptomyces; species Streptomyces sp. NPDC002884. The sequence goes on from NZ_JBEOVB010000042.1 coordinate 38,702, forward strand.
CGGTGCGGCCGAGGAACTGCACGGTGCCGTCGTCGTTCCACCTGGCCAGGTCACCGGTGCGGTACAGGCGGGCGGACTCGGGATCGGTGGAGAACGGGTTGGGGAGGAACCGTTCGGCGGTCAGCTCGGGGTTGTTCAGGTAACCGCGGGCGAGTTGGCGTCCCGCGATGTGGAGTTCACCCGATTCGCCGGGTGGCACAGGCCGGCGGGCGGTGTCGAGGATGTGGAAGCTCATGCCGCGGACCGGTCGGCCGATGGAGATGTGGTCGGGACCGCGCTGGACGGTGTCGCGGTCCACGGTGTGGGCCGACGCGTTGATCGTGCACTCGCTCGGGCCGTACAGGTTGACCAGTTCCAGGTCCGGTAACGCGTCGAGCAGCTCGATCGCCAGGTTCCTGGTGAGCGCTTCACCGCCGCTGAAGACGTGGGTGAGCGAGGTGCAGTCGGACAGCCGTCCGGTGTCGACGAGCGCCTGCAGCAGCGTCGGCACGCCCTGAAGGGTGGTCACCCTGTTCGCCACGATCAGCTCGACGAGCCCGCCGGGGTCGGCGTAGCGGCCCGGTTCGCTCATCACCACGCTGCTGCCGCAGGCCGGTGCGAGGATCTCCCACTGGGCCGCGTCGAAACTCAGGGGCGTCTTCTGCAGCACCGTCCTGCGGTCGTCCAGGCCCTGTTCGTCGGCCAGCCAGCGCATCTGGCTGACGATGCTGTGGTGTTCGATCCCGATGCCCTTCGGGTTGCCCGTGCTCCCCGAGGTGTAGATGACGTATGCGAGGCCGTGGCCCTGTGCGGGTGCGGGTGCGGGTGCGGGCGGAGCGGCGGAACCGATGTCCGGCTCGCCGTCCAGGTGGGCTCGGGTCTGGGCGACGGTGACGATCTTCGTTCCCGGAGGCGTCATCGCGGCCAGTCGGGATGCCAGGGACTCGTTCGTCAGGATGACCTTGGTCTGCGAGTCCGCGACCATGTAACGGACCCGTTCGTCCGGGTACTCCGGCGACAGCGGCAGGTAGGCGGCGCCTGCGTGCAGGACCCCCCAGACGCTCGCCATGAGGTCGACGGACGGTTCCATGAAGATGCCGACGGGTTCGTCCGCCGCCGCACCGAGCCGCCGCAGGTGGCCGGCGATGTTCCTGCTGGCCTCACCGAGCTGCTGAAAGGTCAGCCGCTCCGTGCCACAGGAGACGGCAGTCCGGTCGGGCTGGGCGACGGTGGCCGCGCGCAGCATGTCTGACAGGGACAGTTCCTCGGACCCCGTTAGTTTCGCCATTTTCCTTCGAACCTGGAATCGTCATGGTGAGTCGACGCGCGTAACACGCCCGCGGAATCAGGCATGAGAGAAGCGCGATCGGTGATGGGCTTCGCCCGACTGGAAGAAGTCGGAAAGAATCCGACGTTCACGTGATCGGTCGCGGAAAAAGCGTGCCGGAACCATACGGTCCCAGGGCGACGCTCAGAGCCTCTCCGTACATCGACCACAAGGGTTCTGCGTTCGCTCAAGAGGTCGTACAGACATGCCTTTTACGCCTCCCCCAACCAATCCGTATGCCTGTGGCGATCTTGCGCCGTCCCCCCGGAGGGCGCTGCGCAGGCCAAAACAAGTCAGTCATCCCCGTAATGAATCGGAACGTACACGATGGAGATGTCCGACGTGAGATTGAGATACGGACCCGCTCATCCCATTTGGGCCGATTGTCACCGCCGCCCTTTCGGCCGGTCAGGGGTGGCCGAAGTGTTGCGAGGTGCAAACAGAGGGGCCTTGCTCCGGTTATGTGCCGGCGACGCGACACGGAGGGACCTTCATCCGGGTGCTGTTGCGGCGGCCTGGCCCAGGACGGTCGACGCGAGTCGGCCGGTCACCCCGCGGGCATACGAACATGTGTGGCCGTCTGCTGCTGTGAATGTCCCCTGCAGCCAGTTCCGCATTGCGGTCGGCCGGTGAAGCCGGAGCCTTAAAGAAGCGTTCACGGAGTTGCAACGGAGGGCGCCGGCGGAGCAGTTGATACCGCTTCAGCGCAGAAGCCTTCTCGGCAACGCGGTGGCTGAGGCTGGTGAACCGGCCAGGTGTACGCCTCGGCCGGTGGCTGGAAGCTCACATGGTGGGGAAGTGGTCAACGAGGTCGTGCGGGCGCGCGTTTCGAGTGGACGGCGTGCTGGCGTGAGGGTAAGAACCGCGCCCATGGCTCCGGTTGAAGCCGGGCGCCGCGATGTCGCCGGTGCGGAAGGGCCGTTGGTCGGTGCGGCCCTAGACGGCCTCGGGGATCGCCTCGCGCCGGGCGTGGCCGGCGCGAGGCGGGCGGGGGGACCGGACGGCAGGTGACGGGTCAGGCCTTGACCCGCCGCACGGTGATCTCGTACTGGTCCACGGCACCCTCCCACCGGGCCACCAGCGTGCCGCCCTCTTCCCGGGACTCGCGCATGGCGTGAGGGCAGAGGGCGAGATCGTCGGAGTAGCGGCTGCTGAAGGCGCGCAGGTGTGCTCGGATGCCGGCGTGTGCCACGGCCGAGATCGCCGCCTCCGTCTCCGGGTCCGTCTCCTCGCACGGTACGAGGCTGTCGAAACCCTTGCCCATGCCGGTGGCGACCCGGAGGGCGTCGAGAAGCGTGCCGTCCGAGGCGATCCTGGCATCCGTCACGCACCAGGTCCGTGCGGGCAGTTGCGGTGAGGTGAGGTCGATGTCATGACGTGCTGTCAGGCGTGCCAGTTCGACGCCTCTGACCCGGGACATCTCGCCGGGACCGGCCAGGTCGACCGCCGCCAGGTCTTCGGTGAAGGCGGCGGGGAACCGCGCCGTGGCGTCGATCTCGAACAGCGACCGACTCGCGTCGAACCGGAGCTCCGGGTAGCCGGTCTCGTCGAGCAGCAGCAGGTTCTCGTCGGATGTCGTCGTCCTGCCGGTGAGCGCGGCCGGCTCCAGCCATGCGGGGTTCCTGTCGAACCCGGTCTCGTAGAGCCAGTTCCCGCTGTAGTAGGCCGCGTATTCGGCGCCGGAGTCGAGGTCCGCGAGCGGGTGGCCCAGCAGGACGCCGAAGGCCTGGGTCAGTGACGACTTCCAGTCGTCGGCAGTGGTGGGGGTGGGGAGGTCGGGCATCACGTTCACGACTTTCCTGGGCGGGGACCGTGACGCCGGCGGACGAGGTCCACGGTCCGGAGGAAGGGATCCGGACCGACTGTAGGAGTGCCCACTGACATCGCCCGGCAGGGGCTCTTGGTGAACGTGGCGCCTCCTGAGCCGGCGCGCGGAGGGCGATGGTGTGCCGGGCACGGACAGTGACCGGATGGGGGCAGGGCGGTCCTCATGCTTCAGGCGTGTGTCATTGAGACGGGCTGTCTCACCTGCCGAGAAGCCTGTTTGACATCAGAGGATCTTATGGTTGATAAAGAAGATGCTTTGGCCATCTATTAACGATCCGTGATGGCCGTCTCCTTCTAGCCGAATGAGTACGCCGTGCCCCAGCCCAGCGCCGCCCCGGCCTCCGTCGACCCCGGTGAGGAGTGGAACGCCTGGCGTGCCGCGCGCCGCCGCGCGCTCACCTCCCCGACCGGGAACCTGGCCCTCGTGGAGACCCGCTGGCTCCCGGCCGGCGAGCAGCCGGACGCCGAGGCGGCGCGTGCCGGCTGGCGGGACACCGTGACCGTCACCACGCTGCGACGCACCGACATCGTCACCGGCGAACCCGAGCACGGCCTGCGGTTCTGGGACGCGGACGCGCCCGCCCTCCGCGGCTTCGAGGACGTCGAGGCCTTCCCGTACGACCCCGCCTGGGTCCTGGAGGCCGCCTACACGCCGGTCCCCGGCGCCCGACGCGTTCCCTTCGAGCACATCCGGGACAACGGCGGCGCCCGCGAACTCGTCGTGCCGGGGGACATCACCCTCACCGTCGACGGCCGCGACTACACCCTCAGCGCCTTCGACGACGACGGCACCCTGCTCCTCGTCTTCGGCGACCCCACCAACGGGGACACCACCTACGGCGCCGGCCGCTTCCTGTTCGTCCGGCGCACCGACGACGCGGGCCGCGTCGTCCTCGACTTCAACCGGGCCTTCGTGCCGCCCTGCGGATTCTCCGATCAGTACAACTGTCCGATGCCGCCGCGGCAGAACCGCTTCCACCTGCCCGTCGAAGCCGGTGAGAAGCGCCCCGTCTTCCGCGACGGCTTGGCCGCACAGCACTGACCGGCCCCGCAGCCCGCCTCTCCCACCCCGCACGAAAGCGCCCTTGACACCATGAGACTCAACCAGTCGACCCGCTACGCCGCCGCGACCACGGCCACCCTCGCCCTCACCCTCACGGCCTGCGGCGGCTCCGGGGGGAGCAGCGCCTCGTCCGGTGCCTGGGACAAGAACGCCACCGTCAACATCGGCTCCCTGTACGAGCCGCAGAACCTCGACAACACGGCGGGCGGTGGCCAGGGCGTCACCGAGGCCCTCAACGGCAACGTCTACGAAGGGCTGTTCCGGCTCACCGACGACGGCAAGGTCGACAAGCTCCTCGCCAAGGACTACCAGGCCGGCGCGGACGGTCTCACCTACACCTTCACCCTGCGCGACGGCGTGAAGTTCCACAGCGGCAAGGAACTCACCAGCGCCGACGTCAAGTACAGCCTGGAGAAGGTCCTCGCGGACGACTCGCAGTCCGCCCGCAAGAGCAACCTCGAAGTCGTCAAGGACATCGCCACCCCCGACGCGCACACCGTCAAGATCACGCTGTCGAAGAAGTCGATCTCCTTCGTCTACAACCTCTCCTACGTCTGGATCATCAACTCCCAGGCGAAGGACCTGAAGACCGGCGAGGACGGCACCGGCCCCTACACGCTCGCCAAGTGGACCCGGGGCTCGGCGCTGAGCCTCGACCGCTTCGCCGGGTACTGGGGCGACGCGGCCGCCAACAAGAAGGTCGTCTTCCACTACTTCAAGGACGCGACAGCGCTCAACAACGCCCTGCTGACCAACGGCGTGGACGTGGTCACCAGCGAGCAGTCGCCCGACGCCCTGGAGCAGTTCAAGAGCAACCAGAACTACAAGGTCAACGACGGCGACTCCACCACCAAGCTCCTGCTCGCCTTCAACGACAAGGCGAAGCCGTTCACCGACGTCAAGGTCCGCCAGGCCGTTTCCGCGGCCATCGACGACCAGAAGCTCCTGGAGTCCGTCTGGGGCGGCTACGGCAAGCTCATCGGCTCGATGGTGCCGCCCACCGACCCCTGGTACGAAGACCTCACCGAGGTCAACGCCTACGACGTCACCAAGGCCAAGAAGCTGCTCGCCGAAGCCGGTTACGCCAAGGGCTTCTCCTTCACCCTCGACACCCCCAACTACGACCCGCACCCCACCGCCGCGACCTTCATCAAGTCGCAGCTGGCCAAGGTCGGCATCACCGTCAAGATCAACACGATCACGCCGGACGAGTGGTACACGAAGGTCTACAAGAACCACGACTTCACGGCCACGCTCCAGGAACACGTCAACGACCGCGACCTGGTCTGGTACGGCAACCCGGACTTCTACTGGGGCTACGACAACAAGCAGGTCACGCAGTGGGTCGAGCAGGCCGAGGAGGCCTCCACCACCGCCGCGCAGACCGAACTGCTGAAGAAGGTCAACCGCCGGACCGCCGAGGACGCGGCCAGCGACTGGCTCTACCTCTATCCGCAGATCGTCGTCGCGAGCAGCAAGCTCTCCGGCTACCCGCTCAACGGCCTCAACTCCCAGTTCTACGCCTACGACATCGAGAAGAAGGGCTGATGGGGCGCTATCTCCTGCGCCGCCTGGCCTTTCTCCTGGTGTCGCTGGCCCTGGCGAGCGTGGTGCTGTTCGTGCTGCTGCGCCTGCTGCCCGGCGACCCGGCCAACGCGCTCACCTCGGTGGGCGCGACCCCGGAACAGATCGCCGCGGCCCGCCACTCCATCGGCTCCGACCGCCCGCTGCCCGAACAGTTCACCCACTGGCTCGGGCAGCTGGCGAGCGGCGACCTCGGCACGTCCTTCGTCAGCTCACTGCCGGTGGGCCCCGAGGTCGGTGCCCGTCTGAACGTCACCGTCCCGCTGACGCTGGCCGCGTTCGTCCTGGCCGTCGTCATCGCCGTACCCGTGGGTTTCGTGGCCGCCTACAAGCGCCACACCTGGTACGGCGCCGCCCTCAGCGGGATCTCCCAACTCGGCATCGCCATACCCGTGTTCTGGCTCGGCATGATCCTCGTCGCCGTGTTCGCGCTGAACGCGGGCTGGCTGCCGTCCGGCGGCTTCCCGCAGGACGGCTGGGCCGTGCCCGCCGACGCCGTGCGCTCCCTCGTCCTGCCGGTGGTCACCATCGCCCTGGTGATGAGCGCCTCGCTGATCCGCTACGTGCGCTCCGCCGCCCTCGACGTCCTGGGCAGCGACTACCTGCGCACCGCCCGGGCGCTGGGCGCGTCCTTCCCGGCCGCGATGTGGCGGCACGGCCTGCGCAACGCCTCCGTCCCGGTGATCTCCGTCCTCGGCATCGAACTCGCCTCGACACTGCTCGGCGCGGTCGTCGTGGAGTCCGTGTACGCCCTGCCGGGCCTCGGCTCCCTGCTCGCCACCGGTATCGCCCAGCACGACTACCCGGTGGTCCAGGGCGTCCTGTTCGTCTCCACCCTCGCCGTTCTCCTGATCGGCTTCGCCGCGGACCTCGTCCAGCGGATCATCGACCCGCGGCTGCGCGGGCGGCTTTCGGGAGGTGCCCGGTGACCGTGACCGACGTCGTTGCGCGCGAGGAACCGGCCACGCGCCGCAGGCGCTCCGTCACCCTGGCGGCCGGCTGCGTACTGACCTCTGTGATCGTGCTGCTCGCCCTCGTGTCGTTCCTCTGGCTGCCCTACGACGCCGACGACACCTCCGGCGGTCGTCTCGCAGGCCCCGGCGACGGGCATCTGCTGGGCACCGACAAGCTCGGACGCGACCTGTTCACCCAGCTGATGACGGGTTCCCGTATCGCCCTGGAGGCGGGTCTCGGCTCGGTGCTGATCGCCGCGCTCCTCGGCGTCGCCCTGGGCGTGCTCGCCGCGTTCGCGCAGGGCTGGCTCGACGACACCCTGGCCGCGTTGCTCGACATCCTGATCGCCTTCCCGACCCTGCTGCTCGCGATGCTCGTCGTCGCCGCCCGCTCGGCCACCCTCGGTTCCGCGATCCTCGCCATCGGCCTCGCCCAGAGCGCGGTCGTCGCCCGCCTGGTCCGGATCCTGGTCAAGCGGGTCCTGGCCCAGGACTACGTGACCGCCGCCCGCACCTCGGGCACGTCCTGGCCGCGCACGGTCGCCGGGCACGTCCTGCCGAACATCTGGCCCACCCTCGTCGTCAACCTGGCCCTCCAGTTCGGCCTCGCCGTCCTCGCCGAGGCCGGCCTGTCCTATCTCGGGCTCGGCGCACCGCCGCCCAACGCCTCCTGGGGGCGGATGCTCCAGGAGGCCCAGGCCACCTTCACCACCGCGCCCGCGGGCGCGGTCGCCCCCGGCGTCCTGCTGGTCGTCCTCGTCGTCGGCGTCAACCTCATCGCCGACGGACTGCGCGACACCCTCGACCCCGCCTCCAGAGGGAGGCGGGCATGACACTCCTCGACGTCCGCCGTCTCACCGTGCGCACCGGCGACGGGCGCACCCTGGTCGACGACCTGTCCTTCACCGTCGAGGCAGGCGAGCGCCTGGGCCTGATCGGCGAGTCCGGCTCCGGCAAGTCACTGACCACGCTCGCCGTCCTGGGCCTGCTGCCCGAAGGCATGACCGTGACGGGCAGTGTGGAACTGGCCAGCACACAGATCGTCGGCGCCCCCGAGAAACGACTCACCGCCGTACGGGGACGCGACGCCGCGGTGGTCTTCCAGGAGCCTCTGACCGCCCTCGACCCGCTGATGCGGGTGGGCCGCCAGATCGCCGAGCCCCTGGCCCGCCGCACCGGGCTGAAGGGCGGAAACCTCCGCGCCGCCGTCACCCGAGCACTCGAACGGGTGAAGCTGCCCGAACCCGGGCGGATCGCCCGCGCCTTCCCGCACGAGATCTCCGGCGGCCAGCGCCAGCGCGTCGCCCTGGCCATGGCGCTGGCCTGCGAGCCGAGTCTGCTCATCGCGGACGAGCCCACCACCGCGCTCGACGTCTCCGTACAGGCCGAGATGCTGGAACTCCTCGACGCCCTCGTACGCGAACGGGAGATGGCCGTGCTGTTCGTCAGCCACGACCTCGCCGTGGTCGCCCAGGTGGCCGACCGGGCCCTGGTGATGAAGGACGGCCGGGCCGTGGAGGAGGGACCCGTCCTGGACGTCATCCGCGCACCCCGGGCCGAGTACACCAGGACGCTCGTCGCCGGCGCCCGCAAACTGGAGTCCGCCCTGGACCTGAGGAGCCCGCGATGACACCCCTGCTGGAACTGACGGACGTGGCGGTGCGCTACCGGGGCGCCGACGCGGACGTGGTACAGGACGTGTCCCTCGCCGTCGAACAGGGCCGGTCCCTGGCACTCGTCGGCGAGTCCGGGGCGGGCAAGACCACGCTGCTGCGCCTGCTGCTGGGATTGATCCGTCCCACGGCCGGGAGCGTCAGCTTCGACGGCGAGACACTGTCCCTCCGTGACCGGCAGCAGATGCGCCGCTTCCGGCGCAGCGTCCAATGCGTGTTCCAGGACCCGTACTCCTCCCTCGACCCACGCCGTCGAGTGGCCGCGATCGTCGCCGAGCCGCTGCGCTCGCTCGGTCTCGACACCCGTACGACCGCGGCTTTCAAGGTGGCCGCCGCGCTCGAACGGGTCGGTCTTCCGGCCGACGCCGCCACGCGCTACCCGCACGAGTTCTCCGGCGGCCAGCGTCAGCGCATCGCCATCGCCCGTGCGATCGTGTGCGACCCGCGCGTCCTGCTCGCCGACGAACCGGTCAGCGCGCTCGACGTCACGACCCGGGTGAAGGTGGTCGACCTGCTCGCCGAGCTCAAGGAGGAGCGGCAGCTGACGCTGGTGATGGTCTCCCACGACCTGTCGGTCGTGGCCTCCCTGTGCGAGCGCACAGCCGTGCTGGCGCGTGGCAGGCTGGTCGAACAGGGCGACACCGCCCAGGTGCTGGGCGCCCCGGCCCACCCGTACACCAGGCGCCTCATCGACAGCGTCCCGCGCCTGCCCGTCTGAACCGCACTCCCGGCGGCGAACGTCGGCGAACCACGCTCAGGGGCGTCCCGCGGCGTCGGGGCTGCGGGTGTCACGGTGCGCGGTTCCCGTCCTGTGGTGCCAGGGTTCTTCCGTGGCCTCGGGACGGGTGCGGCCGACGAGGCCGAGCAGGAAGCCCGCGGTGATGGTGATCAGCCCCGGGGTCTGGAGCGGGAACCAGTGGAAGTCGTGGTCGGGGAAGAGCGCGGTGGGCGTGCCCGAGACGGCGGGGGAGCCCGCCAGGAGCAGCGCGATCAGGGGCAGGGTCCCGTAGACGGTCCAGCGCGCCCCGGTGGCGTTGTGGCCGGGCAGGAAGAGCGCGTACAGCAGGACCGGAGCGAGCACCGATGCCGCGACGGTGAACGACAGCGAGATCAGCGTCAGCCGTCCGCGGTCCTGGACGATCACGGCCAGCACGACGGCGGCGGCTCCGACCAGGACGATGCCGATCCTGGCCCGGCGGATCTCGCCGCCGGGCGAGCGGCGCGCGGTTCCGTGGACGGGCCGGCCGCCGAAGTCGCGGACGAGGCTGGAGGCGGCCGCCAGGGTGATACCGGCGACGGCCGCGAGTGTGGTCACGAAGACGGCGCAGGCGACGGTGGCGAACACCATGCTGTGCCGGACGCCCCCGGCGACCGGGTCGAGCGCGCCCGTCAGCATCAGCAGCGCGGTCGCTCCGCCGGGATCGGCGGCCCGCAGCAGGTCCCGGCCGATCAGCGCGGAGGCGCCGAGTCCGGCCACCACCACCGCGGCGCACACCACCGCGACGGGGCCCACGGCCCAGCCGACGGCACGGCGAGCGGTACGGGCGTCGCGCAGCGGGTGCAGCCGCATGGTGAGGTGCGGCAGACAGGCGGCCCCCAGCAGGAGGGTGGTCTCGAAGCTGATCAGGTCGAGGCGCCCGGCGAAGGAATGGCCGAAGTGCAGCCCGGGGAAAGCGTAGTCGGCACCCGCCTCTGAGCGGTCCCGGGCGGCGTGGAAGAGGCCCGCCGGAGACCATCCGTACCGGGCCAGGACGAGCCCGGCCACGAGCAGCACCGCGGTCAGCACGACACCGACCTTGAGGACCTGCACGTAACCGATGCCGCGCATCCCGCCGAACGCGGCGTAACAGACCATCAGTGTCCCGGCGGCGACGGTGCAGCCGGTGAGCGCGCCGTCGGGGAGACCGAACATGGCCACCATGATGTGCCCCGCCGTGGAGAGCTGCACCAGGAGGAGCGGGGTGAGGACGACGAGGGTGGCGACGCCGAGAGCCCGGCGTACGGAGAGGTCGCCGAGCCGGTCGGCGAAGAAGTCCCCCAGGGTGAACACGCCCCCGCGGCGCAGGGGTTCGGCCAGGATCCGCATGACCAGGTAGAGCGAGACGACGGTGGCGCAGGCGAAGAGGATGCCGTCGGCGCCGTCGAGGGCGACCGAGCCGGTGGTGCTGAGCAGGGTGGCCGCGGAGATGTAGTCGCCGGCGATGGCGAGTCCGCTGCCGGCCGGGCCGAAGGCGGCGCTGCCACCCGCGTAGAAGTGCTCGGGGTCGTCCAGGTCGGCCGCTGCCAGCCCGCACATCAGCAGGGACACCGCGACGAAGACGAGGAAGACCACGATGGCGAGCGAATGCCCGTCGCCGGTGCTCATGCTCGGCGCCCCGGTGCCGCTTCCGGGTACGAACTCGTCGCAGCGGACGGGGCTTTCGGCGCGTGGCCCATCGGTGCGTCCGGGTCCATCGGTGCGTCCGGGCCCGGCGGTGAAGAGGATGCGGAAGACATGCCGGTCATGCCACCAGCCGACCGGGGCCGCGTACAGCGGACGGGCCACGCCGGAGGCGGTGACACAGCACGCCCGCGGCGAGGCTGTGCGGGGGCACAGGCCCGCCGCGACGGCCCTCCCCGCGTCCGCACGCGGCCGCGAAGGAGAGGCAGGGGCCTGCCCACGTTCTTCAGCTACGAGGAGTCGGGCCTGCTCGTCGAGACGTTCGAGCACTCGGCCCGGCATCTCGGGACACGGCGCCGCCATGGCACGGACCGGGAGGATTCCTCATACGCGGCTTCTCCGCAGCCGGCCCTCAGACAAGATCGCGCTGTGTCGCCGCCATCAGGTCGCGCTCGTACCAGGTCCCCGGCTTACCGCCGATGTGGGCTGGGTCGACGGGGCCGGCGGGTACGAACCCGGCTTTGGCCAGCACCCTTTGGGACGCGACATTCCGGCGGGCCGTGGCCGCGCGCAACGTGCGCAGCCCGTGCCGGGCCGCCGCCAGTCGGCACACTTCCAGGACGGTCGCGGTCGCCACGCCGCGGCCGGCGACGTGCTGTGCGACCCGGTAGCCGAGTTCCGCGGTGCCGTCCTTCAGGTCGACCAGGTTGAACCTGCCGAGTACGGAGTCGTCCTCGCCGACGAGCACGTAGAAGACACAGATGCCCGCCTTCTGCTCAGCCAGCAAGGCGTCGTACCTGTCGGTGAACCGGGCGAAGTAGTCGTCGCCACGGTCCGAGACCGAGGCGGTGAAGTAGGCGCGATTCGCCGACTCGAAGGCCAGGACCGCGGGGGCATGGCTGAGATGCAGCTGCTTCAGCTCGGGCATTGGCCAACCCTACTCAGGCGGTACGCCGAGGCAACCTGGTTTCTGCCGGCGGCAGGCAGTCCCCGTCGAACCCACGTCGGCCGTGCGGAGGGCCGCGACACTCACCACTCTTTGGGCCAGGCCGCCGCCGTGGCGGCGCAGGCAAGGACGTGGAGGGCGGCCAGGCCCGCGAAGGCGGTGATGCCTGGTTCCACATCGGTGTCGTTCAGACGCTCGGTGGCGATGGGCGGGGCCCAGTGGTCCGGGACCACGGAGACGGTGATGACCGCGCCGACGCGTGTGCGGGTTCGTGGTCCGTGCCGCATCGACCCGAGGTCATGCCCGGTCGTCGCGTCGGCGAGGCGGTAGCGGGTGAGCCAGGTGTCCTCGTCCTCCATGTCGAGGACGGGCTCGGCCTCGACGACACGGGCCGAGACAGGCCGCCCGGCCAGATCATGGAGGGCCCAAGGAGCCAGCCACGGAGCCGTGATGAGCAGAACGGCGGCGGTGAGTCCGGGCACCGCGGTGAAATGATCCGACCCGTACCAGGAACCGCCGATCGCCACGGCGAGGACGACCGAGGCAACGGCGAGGGCGAGGAAGGCCAGCACCCATCCACCCCCCTCGTTGCGCGAGGCGAAGGGGACCGCGACCGGTACGACGGCCAGGGACCACAGCATCACGGCCGCGAAGCGCCCCTTGCCTTCCCTGTCCGACCACCAGTTCGCGACCGGTTCGACGACCAGGTTCAGCAGCATCACCGCCGCGCGGCTGCCTCTTCCGAGCATGGGCCGCCCCCTACTCCCGCTGTTCTTCGGCCGTGCCGTGCAGCGAGCGGGTGATCTCGTCGAGTGTGTCGAGTCCGGCCTGCACCGCCTCCAGTTCGTGGTCGAGAGCGGTGAGGTCCGTCGGGACGGCGGAGACGTCCGTCGCGGCCTGGAGGGACAGCAGCATGGCACCACGCTCGGCTGCGGCCTCCAGGCGCAGGGCGGTGGCCTCCATGGTGGTGATCAGGAGCCGGCGCAGTTCGGCCAGGCGCTCCAGGGTCGCGACGCGTTCGCCCGTCGCGCGGGCAGCGTCCTGCTTGGCCCGCCGCAGCGGGCCGTCCTGAAGGGCTCGGGCCTCACCCTCCAGGCGCTTCTGTTCGTGGTGCAGAACGCGGTGGTCGGCGGACGCGCCGCTGGTGTCGATGACGCGGACCGCCTCGGCTGCCGCGGTCAGCCGGTCGGCCGCGACCCGTACGGATGTCGCGGCGGTCGCCAGCGCGGGCCAGAGCGAGGCGCTGGGGCTCTGCCGGCACTGCTGCTCCAGCCGGTCGGCGGCCGCCGCCGCCCGGGTCAGCCATCCGTGGGCGTCGGCGGGCGGCTCGGGCGGTGCGTCCGTCGGTCGGTCCGCGTCCCGAGTGCCGGGCCGGCCGGTTGCGGGGCGGGTGAGACGACCGGTGATCGAGTACGCCGCCCATACGAGGCCGCCGATGCCCGCGCCGGCGGGCAGCGCGGTGACCGCCGGGGCGCCGGCGAGGAAGGCCGTGACGCTGCCCGCCACTGCGAACAACGCGACCGTGACGGCGGTGAGAAGAGGACTGCCCATCGCGTCCTCACTGTCTGCCCTGTCTGGCCTGTCTGCGCTGCCCATGGTGTCCGATCTGGAGGTGCTGGCCATAGGATCCGGATCCGTCCTCTGACGACGGCAGGTCAGAAGTTGCTGATGACGGAGACCATCACCTTGTCGATGACCGCCGGGTCGCGGGCGTCGTAGGAAGTGGCCTTGGTGGCCGTGGCGATCTTCGTGAGCGTGCCGAAGTCGGCCTGGTCGCTGAACGCGACGGTGAAGACGCGTACGGAGCGCTCCAGTTGGGCGGCGTCGAGATCGCGCAGAAGTGCGTCGAGGTCGTTGTCCGGCGGGTACTCGTTCCGGCCGTCGGTCAGTACGACGACGGCGTTGATGCGGTCGGTGTCGAGATCGGCCAGCATCTTCTGGTGGGCGGCGCGCACGGCGGAGTAGAGGGCCGTGCCGCCTTCGGCGTTGAGCCCGTTGATGGCGTCGGTGAGTCGCTGTCTGTTGTCGCGGACGCGGCCGGGTGGCACGATCTGCCGGTACGGCTCGGGGTGGTCGCCGGTCTCGGTGGAGAACGCCCACAGACCGACCTCGTCGTCGGGGTGGTAGAGGCCGAGGGTGTCGACGGCGGCCTTCTTGGCCGCCTCCAGTCGGCTCTGTCCACCGCCCGCGGCCTGGTTCATCGACCCGGAGACGTCCATCACGAGCAGCACCCGGGCCTTCTTGCGCAGTTCGTCCCAGCTGTCCAGGATCGCCGCGAGCACCTCGGGCGCGGGCGGGTCGATCAGCGACAGGTTCCGCTCGCTCTGCTCGGACAGGCTGACCGAACGGGCCAGTTCACTGCCGGCGTTGCCCTCGTGGTCGCGGAATCCGGTCTGCTGGAAGCGCTTCTGCCGGGCGTCCTCCAGCAGGAAGGCGCGGAAGTCGGCGGCAGCGGCCCGCTGTTGCGCGGAGGCCGAGGCCAGCACCACGAAGGGGTGGTCGAACATCAGGGTGCCGTCGGCGGGGTGCACGGCCACCAGAGGCACCTGCGGCTTCTTCCCCTTGCCGATCCGCTCGGTCTCACCGGTGGGACTGCCCTGGTTGTACAGGTGGATCAACTGCTCCTGAACGGCGATGGCACTGGCGTACGACAGGGCCTGCCCGTCGGCGTCCGCCTCGGCGAGGTTGGCCATGTACGCGGTCGCGTCGGAGGCGTAGTGCAGGACGCCCGCCTCGACCCCGGCCACGAACCGCCGGGTCTCCGGGTCCGCGACCTCCTTCACGGTGAGGTCGCTGGAGCGGCCGGTGGCAGCGTAGAAGGAGGCGACGGTCGCGCCCAGGCCCGAGGTGGAGGTGTGCGGGTTGTCCTTGCCCAGGCTGAAGCGGCCCCACTCGGGCCGGCCGACCGAGGCCCAGCCCTTCTGCGTCAGCGTCAGCACGTCCCGCCAGCCGATCCGCTTCTTCGGCCAGCCGAGCGCCTCCGCCATGGGCCGGGGCATGGCGATGGCCAGCGGGCTGGTGGCGAGCGACCGCGGTTGTTCGCCGGTGAGCAGCGTGCGGTCGGCGGCGGTCGCGTCGCGCTGGAGCAGTGTCAGCCACAGCGAGGAGGAGGGCGTCCACACCTGCGGTTCGGGCGCGCCGTCGCGCCGCTCGTCCCACCCCTGGGCCAGGGCGTCCTTGGCGACGCCGGAACTCGTCTCCGACACGGCCACTCGGGCGCACTTCCCGCCCGCGAGCTCCCGCCCGGAGTCGTTGTAGTCCTCGGCCAGTTCGGCGAGGAGGTTGCCCTTCTCCGTCGAGGAGTTGACCTCCAGCCGTACCTCGCAGTCGCTGCCCGAACCGCCGAGGGACGCGCTCACCACCACGCCCAGGCCGGCGAGCAGCGCCAGCCCCACCACGACCGCCACCAGCAGCGGCAGCCTGCGAACGTTCCTCATGACACCCCCGTGTCCATGCCTCACCCGAGACGGGCTCTTCCTGCGTCACCGGATCGAGGCCGTCCGGCCGGTGGCCCTGGAGCCGTCGACGGCGTCGTCACGTTGATGGAGGAAGGAGGATCCCGCCGTCCGGGGTCGTCGTCTCCGCTTCGAGGTTCCTCGCACCGCCTCCACGGTCTTCAGAACCCGCGCACGACTAGATGTGTGTCGTCACACGGTCTCCACGGCGAGTTGCGATGTCAATGGCCTTTTCGGCAGCGGGCGTTGTTCGCTTCGAACCGGTCCCGTGCCGGAGAAGCGGGCGGTCCCTCGTGCGCGCCCTCGCTCAGGCGGGACCCCGGCCCGCGAGGACCGTTTCGCGGAATGCGGACACCACGGGCCGGAGATCGACCCGGTGCCAGGCCGCCCACAGCTGAACAGACCTTCCGTACCAGGGAAGTTCGCGTACCACGACGCCGTCGGTCGTGCCGCGCACCATGCTCTTCTGGATGAGCGCGAGGCCGAGACCGGAGGCGACCAGGCCCAGCGCGGTGAGTGGATCGGCCGCATCGAGACGGATGTCCGGTGTGAAGCCGGAGGCGACGCAGGACGCGACGAACGTGTCACGCCGGGCCGGGTCCTGGGGGTCGCCGACGGCGATCCACGGTTGCCCGTCGAGGGCGTCGGCGGGCACCTCCTCCTGCCCCGCGAGGGAATGCTCCGCGGGCAGTGCGAGCAGCAAGGGATCCTTCAGCAAAGGGGTCGCGTCGAGGTCCGGGTCGTCCTCGGGCGGCGGCGTGCGCACCAGCGCGATGTCAAGGCTGCGCTGGCGCAGCCCTTCGAACTGCTCGGCCGACTCCTGGTCGTACAGCGCGACGTGAATGCCCGGGTGCCGGTCGCGCAGTGTGCGCAGGGCAGTGGGCAGGACGCCCGTGTGCATGGCGTCGGTCACGTAGCCGATGCAGAGGCCGCCCTCCTCGCCGCGGCCGAGCCGCCGGCCGAGGTTCTCCAGCCGGTCCGCGTGGCGCAGCAGAGCCTGCGCCTCGGTCAGGAAGACCCGGCCGTCGGCGGTCAGCCGGATGCGCTGCTGGCTGCGTTCGAAAAGGGTCAGGCCCAGGTTCTTCTCGAGCTGGGCCATCTGCCGGCTGAGCGGCGACTGGGAGATGTGCAGGCGCTCGGCGGCACGACCGACGTGTTCGGTCTCGGCGACGGCGACGAAATAGCGGAGTTGGCGCAGGTCAAGCATGTCGGACCTCTGAGGACTCAAGTATGTCCAAGCAAGTCTTGGACAGTCTCACCTAGGGATCCTAACCTCGAACACGCAAGGCCGACGGATCGCACATTCACTGACCAATCGGCCTGAACCACTATCGCAAGGATCCCTCCATGAGCATCAAGCCCCTCCTGCCCGGCGCCCTCGGCTTCGGCACCGCACCGCTCGGCAACATGTTCCGCGCGATCCCCGACGAGGAGGCGGCAGCCACCGTGGAAGCGGCCTGGGACCAGGGCATCCGCTACTTCGACACCGCGCCCTTCTACGGCGCCGGCCTCTCCGAGATCCGGCTCGGCGACGTACTGGCCCAGCACCCCCGGGACGAGTTCGTCCTCAGCACGAAGGTCGGCCGCGTCATCTTCGACGAGGCCGAGGACCCGGCCGTACGCGACCTCGGCGAGAAGGGCGGCCTCTTCGCACACGGCCGCCCGAACAAGATGGTCAACGACTACACCACCGACGCCACCCTCCGCTCCATCGAGGACAGCCTCGAGCGCCTCCGGACGGACCGCCTCGACATCGTGTGGGTGCATGACGTCGCGCAGGACTTCTACGGAGACGAGTGGCTGGCCGCCTACGAGACCGCCCGCACCGGTGCGTTCCGCGTCCTGCAGAAGCTGCGCGAGGAGGGCGTCATCAAGGCCTGGGGCCTGGGCGTCAACCGGGTGGAACCCCTGGAGCTCACCCTCGACCTGGACGAGCCGAAGCCCGACGCCTTCCTGCTCGCGGGCCGCTACACCCTCCTCGACCACGACCGGGCCCTGCAGCGCCTGCTGCCGGCCGCTGCCGCCCAGGACGTCGACGTCGTGGTCGGCGGCCCCTACAGCTCGGGCATCCTCGCCGGAGGAACGCACTTCGAGTACCAGAAGGCGCCCGCGCACATCATCGACAGGGTGGGGCAGATCAAGGCGCTCGCCGAGCGGCACGGGGTCGGTATCAAGTCCGCCGCGCTGCAGTTCTCCCTCGCCCACCCGGCGACGGCAGCCGTGATCCCCGGCGCCACCAAGCCCGGCCGCATCGCCGAGGACGTCGCCGCCCTCGGCGAGAGGATCCCGGCCGCGTTCTGGACGGAGCTGCGCGAGGAGCGGCTGATAGCGCAGGACGCTCCCGTACCCGCCGCCTGACCCCTGTCACCCCACACGCTTCCAGGAGAATCCCTTGGCCACGACCACCGCATCCCTCGACATCCCCGTCCCGCCCGAACGCGTCTGGCAGCTCATCGGCGGCTTCGACTCACTGCCGGACTGGCTCCCCTACATCCCCACCAGCGAACTCAGTGACGGCGGACGCGTCCGCAGTCTCAGGAACGAGGACGGCGGCATGATCGTCGAGCGCCTCGAAGCCTTCGACAACACGGCCCGCACCTACAGCTACTCCATCCTCCAGGCTCCCTTCCCCGTCACGGGCTACCTCTCCACCCTCGCGGTGCACGGGACGGCCGGGCAGGACACGGCCCGAGTGGAGTGGTCCGGCACCTTCACGCCGGACGGCATCAGCGACGACGAAGCCGTCGCCCTGTTCCACAGCATCTACGCGGACGGCCTCGCCGCCCTGCACCACACGCTCACCGTTCCTGACCGGCGTGGATAAGACCGCTTCCTGGATGGTCGGTTGGCGGTAGTGCCTGGACGGCGGAGACGGACCGTGCCGGACGGCCCGGTGCAGCCGTGGCCGCACATCCCCTGGGGGACGGCGGGGATGTCAGGAACCGGAGCGGCGGAAACCCGCGCGCGTCGCGGCGAAGGCGAGGGCGAACGTGCGACACGCGATCCTGGAGCACAACATCTCCGTCGAGGTCGCGACCAGGTACAAGAGGTCTTCGCGTGACGCCATCCGCTGGCTCGCCGCGCGGCTCCGCGACCTGCTCCCCGAGCTCGACGACGAACGAGCGGGCGCTCCGCGCCGCGCACCTGGTCATCATCCTGGTCGGCGCCCTGTGGACCCGCAGCCGTCCCGCCCCCTCGCTGCTCGCCGCCTTCCAGGCGGACTCGAGCCTGGCGTTCATGCACCCAGCCTTCGCCGAGGCTTTCGAGGCCGCGATCGCCACCTTCCTCCGGGGGCTCATCGTGGGGTCCGCCGACGCGACCTGACGGCATTCCGCCGCGGAGATCAAGGGCCCCCGCGGGCAAGAGCCCGCGGGGGCCTTTTCGGCGTACCGTCGCCGGCCCGGAGGGCCGGGTGTCAGGCGTACGGGTCGAAGGGGATTCCGGCCGGGCTCGTGTAGTCGAGAGCCCACTGGAAGTCGCCGTCGTCGATCTTGAAGGTGGCCGAGCCGAAGTCGGCGCCGCTGAGCTTGTCGCGGTAGCCGGCCGGGTAGCCCTCCCAGCCGACGAGCCTCGGGTAGAACCAGTTGCCCGTGGCGTTCTCCGCCGGGTCGTCGTTGCTGTTGGCGAAGCGGAAGCAGTGACTCGAGATTCCGTCCTTGTGGTACACGATCTTCGGGTGGGTGCCGTCGAAGCGGATGTCCGACCGCGCGAGCGTCTGGTAGCTGTTGTGCTGGGACACCGACACGTACCGGACCTCGTCGTTGTTGATCCACACGATGACGTGTTCCCAGTCATGGGTGTGCCCGAGAGCCGCCGGGCCCAGCGTGACCTGGTCCTTCTCGAAGTAGCTGGCGTACATGACGGCGCACCAGCCGTTGTTGCACTTCTCGCGCGAGTAGGTGTTGGCGTTGTTCAGCTGGGCGGGGTCGTGGCACTTGCCGTTGACGTCGCCGCCGAGCTTCAAGCCGGGGTTGATGGTGCCGTCGGCTCCGATGGCGGCGGTGGCGTAGCAGCCGTCCCCGTCGTAGTCGTAGGCGGGGGAGAAGGTCTGTTCCAGGCCGTTCGCGTTCTGCGGCAGCAGGGTCAGGACGTTCGCGTGGGCGGTGGCCGGGATCGCGACGACGAGCGTCATCGCGCCGATCGCGCCGAGAAGGACGTGGGCGAGGGATCTCGCTTTGCGCATGGGGGCTCCCTGGTGAGCGGCCGGCGTCAGCAGTACAGGTTGTTGCCCGGCGAGACGCCGAGGATCGAGGTGAAGCGGTTGTAGGCGTCCACCCGGCTCTGCACCTGCGCCGGGTTCCTGCCGTCGCACTCCAGGGAGCCGTTGATGGAGCGGATGGTCTGGCCGAAGCCGGCCTGATTGACCATGGCGTTGTGCGGCGTCATGGTGCCGGGGCCGGTCTGGGTGTTCCAGTACCAAAGGCCCGTCTTCCAGGCCACGGAGGCGTCGTTCTGCACCAGCCAGGGGTTGTTGAGCAGGTCCAGGCCGAGCGCGTCACCCGCGGCCTTGTAGTTGAAGTTCCACGACAGCTGGATGGGGCCACGCCCGTAGTAGGCGGCCTGGCCGGCCGGGCAGCCGTACCACTGGCTCCAGTCGCAGTAGGTCGGGTAGTTGGCGGTGTTCTGCTCGACGATGTGGACGAGACCGCCGGTCTCGTGATTGACGTTGGCGAGGAAGGCGGCGGCCTCCTGCTTCTTCACCGTGTCGCTGCCGGTGGTGGCGAAGCCGGGGTAGGCGCTCAGCGCGGCGGTCAGGCCGCTGTACGTGTAGAACGCATTCCGGCTCGGGAACATCTGGTTGAACTGCGCCTCGGTGACGGCGAATCCGGACGGGGTGCCGCTCCCGCCGCCCGCGGGCGCGCTCCACTTCTGGTTCGCGCCGCCGGAGCAGGTCCAGATCTGCAGCCGGGTGCCGTTGGCGCTGTTGTTGCCGGTGACGTCCAGGCACTTGTTCGCGGCCGGGTTGACGATGTCGTTCGCGCCGCTGACGACCCACCGCTGGTTGGTTCCGCCGGAGCAGTCCCACAGCTGGACCGCCGCGCCGTCCGCGGTGCTGCGGTCGACGACGTCCAGACACTTGCCGAGCGCACGCAGGGTGCCGTCACCCGGGTTGGACCAGATCTGGGCGCCTGTCCCGTTGCAGTCGTAGAGCTGTACGGCGGTGCCGTTGGCGCCGGCGGCACCCGCGACGTCGACGCATTTGCCGGCGAGCCCGGTGATCGAGCCGTCCGCGGCCTGGGCGGGCGTCACGGTGAACAGGGCGGTGAGGACCGCGGAGAGCGCGGTGAAGACCGCGAACCGGCCGAGGAATCGGGGTCCGTGCATGGTGGAGGACGCTCCTTGGGTGTAGGGGGAGGAACGGCCGTCCCTCGAGTGCGGGGACGGCCGTCCGTGGAGCCGGTGTGTGCTCAGGGGTGGCCGGCCGGATCGGCCACGCTGGCCGTGGAGCGGGAGGAGCCGCCCGTACCGGCGACGGCATGCCGCGAAGTAGCAGCAACTGCCGAGTCCGTAGGCCGGCTGGTTCTTCAGACCGCCCTCGGTGCGCTGCTGCACGGCTACAGACGCTCGCCGGCGAGGCCGGAGATGTCGCCGGCGGCCGTCTGCGTGGGGGACGCGGTGAGCAGACCGGTGGCGGGGGAGAGGGCGGCGAGTGGGGCAACTGCGGGGAGGGGGCTGGGCATGCGGGCAGGGGGCCCTTCGTGGGGGGTGAAGAACCGGAGCGACGTCCATCTGATGAGCGGTGGATGTGTCACGCGGTGCGATGCTGAGCCGTGAACCTAAAGGTCTGGACCGCTTTCGTCAAGTAGTGAAGTAAGAGGTGAGGAAAGCGAGTTGCGGCCTCCGAGGGTGTGTCGGCCGTGAGCGGCAGGCACGGCCCGATTGTCCGTGGGGGGTCTTGACAAACGAATTGGTCTGGACCAAATTGGGCGCGCTCCGCAGTCCAAACCCCCACTGTCCGGAGGCACTTGTGGATCGCCCCAGACCAGTCCTCGCCCTGCTCACGGCTGTGGCAATGGCCGTACCCGGCATCACCGCGCTCTCGTCGGCCGCCGAGGCCGCCGACGCCGAACTCGCTCGAAACGGCGGCTTCGAAGCGGGCCTCGACGGCTGGACCTGCACCGCGGGCAAGTCGGTCACCAGCCCGGTGCGCACCGGAGGTTCGGCGCTCCAGGCGACCCCGGCAGGCAGTGACCACGCACAGTGCTCCCAGACGGTGAGTGTGCAGCCGAACTCCGACTACACGCTGTCCGGATACGTCCGCGGCTCGTACGTCTACCTCGGCGCGAGCGGCACAGGCACCACCGACGTCTCCACGTGGACCCAATCCGCCTCCGACTGGCAGCAGCTCAAGACGACGTTCCGCACCGGCGCGTCCACCACCCAGGTGACGATCTACACGCACGGCTGGTACGGCACCGGCGCCTACTACGCCGACGATGTCTCCGTGCTCGGCCCGGGCGGCACGGCAGGCCGGCCGCCCGTCGCGCCGACCGGCCTGAAGGCCGGAGCCACCACGTCCTCCAGCGTCGCGCTCTCCTGGTCGGCGGCGAGCGGCGCGACGAGTTACGCGGTCTACCGCGACGGCGCCAAGGTCCAGACGGTGAACGGTACTTCGGCCACCGTGACCGGCCTGTCCGCCTCGACGGCGTACACCTTCCAGGTCACCGGAGCGAACGACGCCGGAGAGTCCGCGAAGTCGGCCGCGGTGACGGCGACGACCGCGGGGTCCGGCGGCGGAGGGCCGGCCGATCTGCCCACCCACGCCCTGGTCGGCTACCTCCACGCGAGCTTCGCGAACGGCGCGGGCTACACGCGCCTGGCCGACGTCCCCGACAGCTGGGACGTCATCGACCTGGCCTTCGGTGAACCCACCGCCACCACCTCCGGCGACATCCGCTTCACCCGATGCCCCGTCACCGCATGCCCGAACGTGGAGAGCGACGCCGACTTCAAGGCGGCCGTCAAGGCCAAGCAAGCTGCCGGCAAGAAGGTGTTGATCTCGATCGGCGGTCAGAACGGACAGGTCCAGCTCACCACGACGACGGCACGCGACACCTTCGTCTCGTCCGTCTCGAAGATCATCGATGAGTACGGTCTCGACGGACTGGACATCGACTTCGAGGGCCACTCACTGTCGCTGAACGCCGACGACACGGACTTCAAGAACCCGAAGACACCGGTGATCGTGAACCTCATCTCGGCGCTGAAGACCCTGAAGGCGAAATACGGTTCCACGTTCGTGCTGACCATGGCGCCCGAGACCTTCTTCGTGCAGATGGGCTACCAGTTCTACGGCACGGGCAAGTGGGGCGGCCAGGACCCGCGGTGCGGGGCGTATCTGCCGGTGATCTACGCCCTCCGTGACGATCTGACTCTCCTGCACGTCCAGGACTACAACTCGGGACCGATCATGGGCCTCGACAACCAGTACCACTCCATGGGCGGCGCCGACTTCCACATCTCCATGACCGACATGCTGCTCACGGGCTTCCCGGTGGCCGGGAACGCGAACAACGTCTTCCCGCCGCTGCGCCCGGACCAGATCGCGATCGGCATGCCGGCCTCCGTCAACGCCGGCAACGGCTACGTCGCCCCGGCCGAGGTCACCAAGACCCTGGAGTGCCTGACGAAGAAGGCCGGCTGCGGGTCGTACACCCCGCACGGCTCCTGGCCCGCCCTGCGCGGCCTGATGACCTGGTCGATCAACTGGGACCGCTTCGCGGGCGGGGAGTTCCAGCGGACGTTCGACAGCTACTTCGGGTGACGCGGTTGCCTGTCTGTGATCGGCACGGGGGAGGGCCGGCAACAGACAGGCACACCACCGCCGGTGGGTGCGGGAGCCCGCCTGACGCGGCGCCGATCGGTGGGTTCCGGGTCTGCGCTTTTCGTGTGGGCGGGTCGAGGCATTGTCCACGGTCGCTGGACAGCTACTGGTGTGCGGCCGGAATTCGGTGAGTCCAGGAATTCTCCGCTCCGCGCCGGGGAAGGCGGTTCGGAGGATTACCGGAGAGTCGCTTACGGGTGTTTTTGTGGAGTGATTTCGTCCGTATCGTGTTGTCACCTGCTGGTTTTTTCGGGCGGGTCGTGGAGTGTGTACCGCAAGGCCGGTGGCCGGTGGTGGTATTCGCGGTCGTGGCGTCTTGTGTCGGGGTTGGTTCCGGTTAATGGGGGATGTTTTCGGGGTGGGGTGGTTGTGGGTCGGTGTGTCTAAGGTGTCGCCGGTTGGATTCGCCTCCGGATTACGGGGGCGCGGCGAGTGGAGGAGAGATATGTCGAGAGCGAGCAAGTCGTGGGCGGGAGCGTTTGTAGCGGCGGCGGTCGTAGGCAGTCTCACGGCGACCGCGATGCCGAGTCAGGCGGCTCCGCGGGCCGCGTCCGGCTCGGGCGCCTCCGCGGTCGCTTCGGTGCCGGTGGTGGTGGCGAGTGGTCTGCACAATCCGCGGGCGGTGCGTGTACAGCCCGACGGGGCGCTGCTGGTGACGGAGGCGGGCAGTGATCCGGCGGTGCCGTGCACGGTGCCGGGTTCGCAGTGCCTGAGCTTCAGCGGCTCGATCTACCGGATCAAGGGCTCCGTTCGGGGCCGCGTGGTGACGGGCCTGCCGTCGATGCAGATCGTGCGTGCCGACGGTTCCAGTGTGATCAGCGGAGCGATCGAGGCGGAGGCCGCCCCGGGCGGCACCTACCGGGTGGTCAGCGGTGTGACCGGAACTCCCGCGACGCGTACGGCGCTGGGCGCGGGCAGCGGGCCGCTGGGAACGCTGAGCATCGCGCACGGGCGCGTGCTGGGCGATCTGGCGGTGCACGAGGTCGAGCACGACCCGGATTCCGCCGTGGGCAACAACGAGGTGTTCTCCAACCCGTGGAACTTCGCCCGGGACGGCCGTGACTTCCTGGTGACCGACGCGGGCGCCAACGACCTGGTCCGCATCCACCCCGACGGGACGACCTCGACGGAGCTGGCCTTCCCCAACAACGTGGTGCCGGCCGCCGCGTCGAGCGGCGCTGCGGTGGCTCCGGCGGGTCAGGCGGAGGCGGTGCCGACGGGTATCGTGCGCGGCTGGGACGGTGCGTTCTACATCGCCGACATGTCCGGGATCCGTACGGGGCTGAGCCGTATCTGGCGCTATGTGCCCGGCGGTCAGCCGACCGTCTTCGCGTCCGGCCTGACGGGCCTCATCGACCTCGCCGTGGCCCCGGGCGGTGACCTGATCGCCCTGTCCTACACCGGTGGTGCGACGTCGAGCGGGCTGCTGCCGGGTTCGCTGATCCGGATCGGCAAGAAGACGGGCGCGGCGACCGTGATCGACACCGGGGGCAGTCTGAACACGCCCACGGGCCTGGCGGTCAACTCGAAGGGCGACATCTACGTCACCAGCAACACCCAGGGCTCCAGCGGTGAGTTGCTGAAGTTCTCGGCCTCGTAAACCCGCCTCGTAAACCCGCCTCGTAAACCCGCCTCGTAGACCCGCTCCGTGCCGCCGTGACGGCGGCCCGGCGAGCCCGGCGGCCGGAGCGGTGAGGGCGTGCCGCGGCGGCCTTGCCGGCCGGCAGCACGTCCTCTTCGAGCCGGACCTGTGTCTGCTTCTTCGTGGAAGTCACACTCCGCACGATAGCAGGGTG
>NZ_JBEOVB010000043.1:0-60679 GCF_040295245.1 Streptomyces sp. NPDC002884
GACGCCATCGCGCCCCCGGGGGTCGGCGCCTACGTCCACCGGTCGATCCCCGGCTCGACGCTGATCACGCTCGACGCCACCGGGCACTGCCCGCACCTCTCCGCCCCCGAGGCCACCAACGAGGCGATCACCGGCTTCCTCGCGGGACTGCGCTGATGTGCCGCCCCGGCGACGCTCTCCCGCTCCGCACCGACGGACTCACCGAGGCCCGGACCGGCGAGGACCGGAGCGACCTGTACTGAACGAGCGCCCCACTATTGAACGCGTTCAAAAAATCTGACAGGGTCTCGGCATGAGATGGCGCCTGAGAAGGGCGGCGCTCGCGCTGTCCGTGACGTCGGCGGTCGCGCTGAGCGCGTGCACCGCCGGACCGGCCGGCCCCTACCAGTACTACGGCGGCACCGGCCTGCACGACGCCACGGCGGCCGAGGCGTCGGGGACCTGGTCGGGCGCCGAGGAGACACAGCTGACGCTCCGGCCCGACGGGACGGCCGCCCTGCGCCTGCTCGACGGCCAGGACTTCGACTTCGACGACGCCTGGCGCGTGACCGGTTCGGGGACCTGGAAGCTCACCGACGACTCCGACGGCCAGGAGATCAGCCTCTCCCTGACGACCCGGACGGCGACCGGGACACGCGCGGCCACCCCGGCGCCGACGGCGTCGCCCGAAGCGCCCTCGACGTACACCTGGCGGTTCCACGTGGACCGCGACACGGACAGGGAGCTGGTGCTGTTCTTCTTCTACGGCGATCCCGACGCCGGCAACACCTACCTGCTGACCCGCGCCGACGGCGGGTGACGCCGGTGGGTGACGCCGGCGGGCCCCTAGAGTCCCCCGGCGAGATCGAGGGCCGCGAGGTAGCCGAAGGTCATCGCGGGGCCGATCGTCGAGCCCGCGCCGGCGTAGCTGTGGCCCATGACGGCGGCGCTGGCGTTCCCGGCGGCGTACAGGCCGGGGATCGTCGATCCGTCGGCGCGCAGGACGCGGGCCCGGGCGTCCGTGCGCAGGCCGCCCTTGGTGCCGAGGTCGCCGGGGACGATCCGGAAGGCGTAGTACGGGGGCAGCCACAGGGGCGCGAGGCAGGAGTTGGGCAGGACGGAGGGGTCCGTTAGTAGTGGTCGTAGGCGCTGTCGCCGCGCTGGAAGTCCGTG
This sequence comes from Streptomyces sp. NPDC002884, assembly GCF_040295245.1. Lineage (NCBI taxonomy): Bacteria > Bacillati > Actinomycetota > Actinomycetes > Kitasatosporales > Streptomycetaceae > Streptomyces > Streptomyces sp. NPDC002884. The sequence goes on from NZ_JBEOVB010000043.1 coordinate 1,153, forward strand.
TCCTTGCCCCTGAGGGCCAGGGAGTTGAAGCGGTCGACGGTGGAACGGAGCGCGGCGGCCGGGACGCCGATCGAGGCGGCCAGGGCGTCGAGGGTCCAGGCCTTGCGCGCGGCTCCCGAGGTGTACCAGTCGTCGGGGAGCACGAAGGTCGGGGCGACGTCCTTGAAGAGGTACCGGTTGCGGTAGTTCTGGTCGACGACCAGCCACGCCGGGATGTCGGGGGCGGTGGGGTGACGGTCGTACATCGTGTGCACCACGTCGCTGTAGGGGCCGGCCTCGTTGACGAAGCGGGCACCGGCCTGGTCGACCATCAGGCCGCCGGGAAGGGTGCGTTCGGCGAGGCAGAAGTAGGGCTCGCCGGGGAGCGGGATCGCGGGCCCCCACCAGGCGTCGTCCATCAGCGCCAGCGCCCCGCCCGCGCGCTGACCGGCGCGTATCCCGTCCCCGGTGTTCTCCTTCGCCCCGATGGTCCACTCGGTCCCGATCGGCTGCCGCTGGTACTGCGCCCGCATCGCCGCGTTGTGCTCGAAGCCGCCCGAGCCGACGATCACACCCCGCCGGGCCCGCAGGAGTCCCGGCACGCCGTCGCGCGCGACGACGGCCCCCGTCACCACCCCGCCCTCGGCGTACAGATCGGTGAGCGGGGTGTTCAGCCACACCGGCACCTGGGCGGCGAGCAGGCCCGCGCGCAGGCCGGCGGCCAGCGACTGGCCCATGGTGAGCGGCTTCTGCCCGAGCAGGGCCGCCCTGGTCCCCCGCGCCAGACACTCGGTGGCGACGGCGGCCCCCTTGACGTTCACGGCGGCCAGCGCGAGCCACTTGTAGTCCGCGCTGAAGACGACCATGCCCGCCGGCACGGCCATGTACGGCGGGTTGAGGCGGGCGAGTTCGGCTCCGAGGAGGTTGCCGTCCAGTTGGTCGGGCTCGACGGAGCGGCCGCCGGGCAGCCCGCCCGGCAACTGCGGGTAGTAGTCGCTGTACCCCTCCATCCAGCGGAAGCGCAGCGGACTGTTGGCCATGACGAAGGAGAGCATGGCCGGCCCGTGCGCGAGGAAGGCGGCCTGCCGGTCGGCCGGGACGTCCGCCCCGACCACGGCGGCCAGATAGGCGGCCGCCTTGGCGGGCGTGTCCGGGACCCCGGCGGACAGGATCACGGAGTTGTTCGGGATCCAGATCCCGGCCCCCGAGCGGGCGGCCGACCCGCCGAACGTCGGCGCCTTCTCGACCACGACACAGCTGAGTCCACGCTTCGCCGCCGTCAGCGCGGCGGTCATCCCGGCGGCGCCGGAGCCGATGACGACGACATCGTAGGTACCGAGGACGGGAAGGTCGGCGGCGGTCGCCTCCCGGCCGGCGGCGGCCAGCGCCAGCCCGGCACCGGCGGAGGCGCCGAGCACGGCCCTCCGGGAGGGAAGGCCGACATGTCTCGCAGGGTCCGCGCTCGTGGTCATGGCCACTCCAGCCGGCTGGGAACGAATGGATGGATTCGGGTGCGGAGCCCGGAATGTCGCGCGGGGGTCTTGTGAAGTCAAGAGCCGTGCGGTGGCCGGAACTCCTCCCTCGGGTCCCGCCTCAGGTCCTCCCGCCGCGGAGAGGCAGTTCGGCCCAGACCGTCTTGCCGACGTCCCGCTCCGCGACACCCCATGTGCGGGCCAGCACCCAGACGAGGATCAGTCCCCGGCCGCCCTCCTCCTCCGGGTCCGTGACGATCCGCAGTCGCCGGTCCGCGCGGGCGTCGCTCACCTCGACACGCAGCGTGTCCTCCGGGAGCAGCCGGAGCCGCAGCTCGAAGTCCCGGCCCGGGACGCGTCCGTGCGTGACGGCGTTGGCGGCGAGCTCCGCGACGACCTGCTGCGCGGTGTGGTTGGCGTCGCCGCCGTACGGATGTCCCCAGGCCGTGAGCTGATGACCGGTGAGACGGCGGGCCAGGCGGGCCCCGCGCGGCGTCGCGCTGAGGCGCAGGGTCAGTTCACCGAGAGGGGTGTCCCGGGCGGGTTCCCGGGTGGAGATCTGGGTGGAGATTTCGGAGTTCACCTGACTGAGCGTGGCCGGTTGTCCCTACCCTGACCAGGAGCGGCTCGGCGACTCTGGGTAGTTGTACGGCTGCGGTGGGGCAGGCGTACGGGTCGTCGGCCGTGACCACGGAGGCGGGAGGGTGGTGGCGTACGTGACGGACGACCGCAGGCCGGAGACACCGGCGGAGGCCGACGGGACGACAGGGCTCTTCACGGCCCTGGGCAAGATGCTGAAACTGCTGCGGGAGCGCAAGGGGCTCACCCAGAAGGAGTTCGGGGAGCTGGTGGGGTACGGCCCGGACGCCATCTCCGCGATGGAGCGGGGCGTACGGACGATCCGGCCCGAGGTGCTGGAGAAGGCGGATGAACTGCTGTCCGCCGGGGGCCTGTTCAAGGAGGCCGTCCCCGAGGTCAGGGAGGCGATGAGCCGGGTCCGGACCCGGCATCCGGAGTGGTATCGCGGATATGCGGCGATGGAGGCCGAGGCCGTCGAGCTGCACCAGTACTCCATCAACGCGGTGCATGGGCTGCTCCAGACCGCGGACCACGCCCACGCGGTGTTCGCGAACCGGCGTCCCTTCCTGAACGAGGAGACCATCGAGAGGCGGGTGGCCGACAGGCTTTCGCGGCAGCAGGTCTTCGACCGTTGGCCTGTGCCGATTGTGAGTTACGTGATCGAGGAGACCGTCCTGGACCGGCCGATCGGCGGGCGGGACGTCCATGCGGAACAGTTGCGGCGCTTGCTGACGGTCAGCCACATGCGGAACGTCGAAATCCAGGTGATGCCGACCAGGGTGGAAGAACACCCCAACCTGGGTAGTGCATTCAACCTTCTGACGCCCAAGAAGCATTCACAGGTCGCCTACACAGAGGCGCAGGGATATCCCCGGTTGATCACCGACCCGGAAGAGGTCCGGAAGATCGCCGACCGCTATGGGAGCATGCGGGCAATGGCTCTCCCGCCCAGGGAAACCCGAACGCTGATCGAGAAAAAGCTGGAGGAGCTGTGAACAGCGAGGACCTCACCTGGTTCAAGTCCAGCTACAGCGACGGCGAGGGCGGCGATTGCCTCGAAGTCGCTTACGTCTGGCGGAAGTCGACGTACAGCGGTGGCGAAGGCGGCGAATGCCTCGAAGTGGCCGTCTGTCCTCGGGCCATCCATGTCCGGGACTCCAAGAACCCCGACGGCCCCCGCCTCTCCCTCGCCACCGGCGCCTGGGCCGAGTTCCTCGCGTACGCCGTGAAGTGACCGCCTCAGCGCAGCACGGCCGCCAGCAGGTCGGCGCCCAGTGCCGTCAGGCCGGGCGCGTCGAGCGTGTACCGGACGTAGCGACCGTCCCGCTGGGCCGTGAGCAGGCCCGCGCGGCGCAGGACGGCGAGGTGGCGGGAGACCTCCGGGGGCGTGAGATCCCATGCGTAGGCCAGCTCACGGTTGGTCTGCGGGCTGCGGGCCAGGGTGCGCAGCAGCCGCAGCCGTACCGGATGGGCGAGTGCCTCCAGCCGTAGGGTGACCGTCTCCAGCGACACCGGCTCCGCCGGACCCGGCTCGCCCACCGGGTACTGCACCACCGGCTGCCACCCGGGCGCGTGGACCGCCACCAGGTGCGGGCGGCCGAAGACGCTGGGGATGAAGGTGACCCCGGCGCCGTGGGCGGCCGTCGCCTTGTCCTGCAGCTTGTCGACGACGATGCAGTCGCCGTCCGGTGCCAGGGTGACGGCGTCGGAGACCGACGCGAGGGCCGCCCCGATGCCCTGGCGCCTCAGCAGGTCGTTCTTCAGGCGCAGGTCGGTGGCGAGTCGCACGGCGACACCCGCCCAGGTGGCGTCGAAGAAGGCCTCGGCGCACTGTTCGAGGGTGTCGCGCACCCGCGCCCGCACGGCGGCCGGGTCGGCGAGCAGCCGTTCCGCGAAGGCCTCCTGCAGCGCGCCGCGGGACTGGGCCAGGTCCAGGGCCCGCTCGCGCGCGGTCGCGTCGGTGAGCGGCGACGGCATACCGAAGTGGACCCGGTTGCTGCCGCACGTGGTGACGAGCGCGGCGGTCACATACCGCTCGTCGTCGATCCGGTCCACGTCGTCCAGCTCCTCGGCGAGGGTCGGCCGGGGCCGGGCGGGGATCAGGAAGTCCGCCTGCGAGGAACGCCAGAGGAACTCCGCCTCCCGCAACCGCTCGGCCAGCTCCGGCCGCAGCCCGGTCCAGACGTCCCCGGCCCAGCCGGCGAGCTGCGGATGGTGCCCGGGTTCCGCCAGCACGTGCAGCATCGCGGTCAGCTCGGCCAGCGGGGAGGCGGCGAACCGCAGTCGCTCCGACGGCAGTCCGCTGATGTCGATCCTCAACGTCATCCCTCATCATCACCGACCGGGCGGCCGACGACGGCGTCGGTTGACGGTCTCCGTCAACCGACGTGCCCGGCCCGGCGGCCGAACCCACCGTTGCCGCCATGGCAACCACCACCAGAATCCGGGCCCGCGCCCTCGTCCGTGCCTCCGGAGGCCCCCGCTACGCCGTCGCCCTGACCGTGGACGCGCTCGGCACCGGCATGCTGCGGCCCTTTCTGCTGATCTACGGGGTGACGGTGCTGAGGCTGTCCGCGCCGGTCACCGGCATCGCCATGACGGCCGGCGTCGTCGTGGGCCTGGCGTGCATGCCCCTCGTGGGCCGATGGCTGGACCGGGGCGCCCGCAGCACCGTCGTGGCGGCGTCGATGCTGGTACGGGTGCTGGGTGTGGTCCTGTTGCTGGCCACCCCGGCGGGACACGCCTGGCCGTTCGCGACGGCGGCGCTCGTCCTCGGCGTCGGCAACCAGGCCTGGCCGGCCGCCCACGCCGCTCTCGTGGCCACGATCGCCCACGGCCGGGAACGCGACACCGCTCTCGCGGCTGGCCGCGCCCTGCGCAACGCCGGCCTGGGCACCGGCGCGCTCCTCGCCACCGCGTGCCTGGCGGGCGGCACCGCCGCGTTGCAGGCGCTGGCGGCCGTCACCGGCGTCGCCTATCTCGCGGCGGCGGCCCTGGCCCGGTCGGTCCACCTGCGCGCGTATCCGGCCGCGTCCCCGGCCGAGGACAGCGCCGACGGGCCCGCTCCCGCTCCCGCGCCCGCCCCTCGGATGCGCGCGCTGCTGGCCGCCAACGTGATCTACGCCTTCTGCCTCAACGTCCCCGAGATCGCGCTCCCCCTGGTCCTGCTGACCTGGTTGCACGCGTCCCCGGTGTGGTCGGCGGCCATCTTCGTGGCCAACACGGTGCTGGTGGTCACCCTGCAGGTCCCGGTCACCGTCCTGATGTCCCGCTTCTCCCGGCGGACCGTGCTGGCTCTGGCCGGCGTGGTACTCACCGTGTCCTACCTGGGCTTCCTCGCGGCCACCTCGCTCGGACACGGCTGGGGTGCGCCGGCCGTCGCCGCGGTGTCCGTGGTCTGCACCCTCGGCGAGATCATCTATGCCGGCAGCGCCACCGCGCTCGTCACCGTCCTCGCCCCGGCACGTCTCCTGGGACGCACCCTCGCCCGCTTCGAGCTGTCCACGGGCTTCGGCCTGGCCGTCTCCCCGGCGGTCATCACCGCCCTCGCGCCGCACGGCCCGGCCGCGCTCTGGGGCGGTCTCGCCGGTGCCACGCTCCTGTCCGCCTCCGCCGTCGCCACCGAGAAGGATCAGGGAACGCGGCCCAAGGAGTCCGGGGCCGGGCCCAGCGGGTCCGCCGCCGGCACCTCCGGCGCGCTCAGCGCCTCCTCGTAGGCCTGCCGCTCGAAGACGAACGGGCCCAGGGGCAGTTCGCCCCACTCCTCACGCTCCGGGTAGCGGAAGCCGGACCAGGTGACCGTCGTGGGCGTCATGGCGACACGGGCCATGAGGGGCCAGCACTGCCAGATGCCACAGGGGCAGCCGAGGAGCGGGGTCCGGTCTGCCGTACGCAGAAACGGGTTCTCGGTGAAGTCGAGAACGCCCAGCCCGCCGTGCTGACCCCAGATCAGCTCGGCCGACTCACGCTCCTGGTCCTCGAACTGCCCCTCCAGCTCCGGCCGCCACAGCTCCCGCGTCGCACGGGCGGTCAGCGCCCGCAGATCGACGCCGTCGACACGGACACCCCAGACCGGGGCGGCGGGGCGCTCGTCCCAGGGACAGTGGAAGAACTCGACGCGGTTCACCGTCCGCATGCTCCCGGGCCGGGGGCCGTCCGCGCGAATCCTTTACCGCGTCTGCTGTTCGTACAGCCCCTCCACCTGGTCCGCGAAGTCGCGCAGGACCGCCTCGCGGCGGAGTTTCATCGAGGGGGTGAGGTGGCCGGTGTGTTCCGAGAAGTCGGTCGGGAGGATGGCGAAGCGGCGGATCGACTCCGGGCGGGAGACCAGCTTGTTGGCCTCGTCGATCGCTCGCTGGAGGACGGCGTGCAGTTCCGGGTCGTCCATCAGCAGCTCCACCGGGACCGGGTGCTTGCCGTGCATCTGGCGCCAGTGGGTGAGGCCGTCCGGGTCGAGGGTGAGGAGGACGGAGACGTAGGGGCGGCCGTCGCCGAGGACCATGGCCTGCGAGATCAGGGGGTGGGAGCGCAGCCAGTTCTCCAGGGGCGCGGGGGCGACGCTCTTGCCGCCCGCGGTGATGATCATCTCCTTCTTGCGGCCGGTGATCGTCAGATAGCCCTCGTCGTCCAGTTCGCCGAGGTCGCCGGTGGGCAGCCAGCCGTCGGGGGCGGCGGGGACCACTCCCCCGGCCGCCGGGTCCCAGTAGCCCCGCAGGACGTGGTCGCCGGCGATCAGGATCTCGCCGTCCGCCGCTATGCGGATCTTCGTCCCCGGCAGGGGCCAGCCGACCGTGCCCAGGCGGGGTTTGAGCGGCGGGGTGACCGTGGACGCGCCCGTCGTCTCCGTCAGGCCGTAGCCCTCGTAGATCTCGATGCCCGCGCCGAGGTAGAAGGCGGACAGGCGTTGGCCGAGGGGGGAGCCGCCGCAGATGGCGTGGCGGACGCGGCCGCCCATGGCGTTGCGGATGCGGCGGTAGACGAGCGGGTCGTAGAAGGTGCGGGCGGCGCGGAGGGTGGCCGCCGGACCGGATCCCCGGCCGGTCTTCTGCGCCTCGACCGCCTCGCCGTAGCGGCGGGCCACGTTGACCGCGCGGTCGAAGGAGGACAGCTTGCCGCCGGCCTCGGCCTTCGCGCGGGCGGTGTTGAAGATCTTCTCCAGCATGTACGGGATGGCCAGCAGACAGGTGGGTCTGAAGGCCGCCAGGTCCGGGAGGAGTTCGTCGGCCTTCAGGCTCGGGGCGTGGCCGAGGCGGACCCGGGCGCGGACGCAGGCGATGGCGACCATGCGGCCGAAGACGTGGGACATGGGGAGGAAGAGGAGGACGGAGAGGTCCTCGTCGTTCTTGGACCTGAAGACCGGGGAGAGGAGCTCGATCGCGTTGTCGACCTCGGCGAAGAAGTTGCCGTGGGTGAGCGCGCAGCCTTTGGGGCGGCCCGTGGTGCCCGAGGTGTAGATGAGGGTGGCGAGCGTGTCGGGGACCAGCATTCCCCGGCGGATCTCGACCTCGGCGTCCGGCACGTGCTCGCCCGCCTCGATCAGCCGGTCCACATGCCCCTTCTCCATCACCCACAGGTGGCGCAGATCGGGCAGCCGGTCGAGTTCGGGCCCGAGGGCGGCCGCCTGGGCGGTGCTCTCGGTGACCAGCGCGACCGCGCCGGAGTCGTGGAGGATCCAGCGGGTCTGGAAGACGGAGGAGGTCGGGTAGATGGGGACGGTGACCAGGCCGGCCGCCCAGGCCGCGAAGTCGAGCAGCGTCCACTCGTAGGTCGTGCGGGCCATGATGGCGAGCCGGTCGCCGGGCACGAGACCCTCGGCGATCAGCCCTTTGGCCACCGCGTGGACCTGGGCGGCGAAGCGTTCGGCCGTGATGTCCGTCCACTCGCCGTCCTGGCCCTTGCGGCTGAGGACCACCGATCCGGGGACGGCGGCCGCGTTGTCGTAGGGCAGGTCGGCGAGCGAGCCGTATGTCACCGGGCGCGCGAGCGCCGGCACGGACGCCTCCCGTACCGCGCCGTCCAGTCGTCGTGTCTCGGGCTCCACGAGGGTGGGTGGAGCGTCGCGGTCGGCGTAGGCCGAGTCGGCAGCTGGATACGGCGTGGACACGGGCGGCTCCCTGGGCGTGCAGCGACGAACTGCTTGCTGCATGACGTACGTGCCTCGCGCACCGAGGCGTTCAACCGGGATGCCCACTAAGAAAGGGGTTACCGCCGGTTAGGTAGGGGATCGTACGGCGCTCACGTGTGGGGCTTGTGCGTGTTCCGGGATGTTCCGGGGCTGGGGATGTGCAATCTCGGGGGTTATCTAAGGAACGTTCACGTTCGTTCCAGAATCGCCGTAACCCCCTGCCCGCCCGCCGCGCAGATCGAGATCAACCCCCGTGCGGGACCCTCCCGTTCGGCGAGCAGCTTGGCCAGGGTCGCCACGATGCGGGCGCCGGTCGCCGCGAAGGGGTGGCCGGTGGCGAGGGAGGAGCCGGCCACGTTCAGACGGTCGCGGTCCACCGGCGCGAGGCCCTGCTTCTCCCAGGCCGCGAGTGTCGCCAGCACCTGGGAGGCGAAGGCCTCGTGGATCTCGAACAGGTCGAAGTCCTCGATGCCCAGGCCGGTCCGCGCCAGCATGCGCGGGACAGCGTACGCGGGCGCCATCAGCAGCCCGTCCTCGCCGCCCGCGACATCGCCGCGTACGAAGTCCACGGCCGCCGTCTCGTACGCGGTGAGGTAGGCGAGCGGCTCCAGGCCCCGCGCCTCGGCCCACTCCTCGGAGGCGAGGAGCACGACCGCCGCGCCGTCCGTCAGCGGTGTCGAATTGCCCGCCGTCATGGTCGGGTTCGGCCCGTCGGTGCCGAACACCGGCTTGAGCGCGGCCAGTTTGCCGACCGTGGAGTCCGGGCGCAGGTTCTGGTCGCGGGCCAGGTCGCGGAAGGGGACCACCAGGTCGCCGAAGAAGCCGCTCTCGTAGGCGGCCGCGAGCCGCTGGTGGCTGGCGGCCGCGAGTTCGTCCTGGGCCTCGCGCTCGACGCCCCAGGCGCGGGCGGTGACCGCCGCGTGCTCGCCCATGGAGAGCCCGGTGCGCGGTTCGGCGTTGCGCGGGATCTCGGGGATCAGATGGGAGGGGCGGATCTGCGCGAGAGCCCTGACGCGGTCGCCCGTCGACTTCGCCCTGCGGGCCTCGAGGAGGATCCGGCGCAGGCGGTCGTTGACGCCGAGCGGGGCGTCGCTGGCGGTGTCGGCGCCGCCCGCGATCGCGGAGTCGGTCTGACCGAGGGCGATCTTGTTGGCGGCGGCGATCACGGCCTGGAGGCCGGTGCCGCAGGCCTGCTGGATGTCGTAGGCGGGGGTGCGGGCGTCGAGCTTCGAGCCGAGGACGGTCTCGCGCGCGAGGTTGAAGTCGCGGCTGTGCTTGAGGACGGCCCCGGCGACCAACTCGCCCACGACTCCGGGCACATCGAGCGCGTAGCGGTTCGCCAGGCCGTTCACGGCCGCCGTCAGCATCTCCTGGTTGGAGGCGGTGGCGTAGGGGCCGTCGGAGCGGGCGAAGGGAATGCGGGTGCCGCCGACGATCGCGACGCGGCGGATCCGCGGCAGTTCCGGGCGGGGCGCGGGCGCGCCGCTCTCCGCGACCTTCAGGTGGCTCACTCGCCGGCTCGCCTGTGACGGTTCCGAGGTACTCATCTCGACCTGCTCCTCACCCGCGACCTAGACTTACCCACGGTAACCTTACTTCAGAGTAAGCACCCGGTACGACGTGTGCGCCGAGCCCGTGGGAGATCATCATGGCCGACCGCTATCTGAGCTTCACCGCCACGGCCCCCGGCCGGTTCCTCACCTCGCGGCTCGGGCTCCCGCAACCGGCCGCGCTCCGCCGCTGGACGGCCGAACGGCCCTCCCTGGACGGCTGCTTGCTGCACCTCACGGCCGGCGGACCGGCCGGGCTCGACCTCGCGCCGGTGCTGGCCCGCACCGGGCTGCCCACGACCACCGAAGCGGCCACGGCCGCCACCGGCGCCGGCACCGGATCCGCCGGCCCCGCCGCCGTCGTCCTGGACGCGACCGGTGTCCGTGACGTCGACACGCTCGCCGAGGTGCACGCGGCCCTGCACCCGGTCGTACGGTCGGTCGCGGCGAGCGGACGGATCGTCGTGCTGGGCGCGCCGCTGGACGCCCGGGACCACCACCAGGCGGCCGTACAGCAGGCCCTGGAAGGCTTCGTACGGTCACTGGGCAAGGAGATCGGGCGGGGCAGGACCGTCAACCTCGTCCGGCTGACCGACGCGTCCGCCGCCGAGTCCACCCTGCGCTTCCTCCTCTCCCCCAGGTCGGCGTACGTCAGCGGCCAGGTGATCGGGGTGGGGGCCACCGGAGGGCCCGACGGCCCCGTCGACCGGGATCTCCCCCTCGCCGGGCGCACCGCGCTCGTCACCGGCGCCGCCCGCGGCATCGGCGCGGCCGTCGCGCAGACACTGGCCCGGGACGGCGCCCATGTCGTCGTACTGGACGTGCCGCAGGCCGCGGAGGACGCCCAACGGGTCGCCGCGCGGCTGGGCGGCAGCGCCCTCACCCTCGACATCACGGCCGCCGACGCGGGCGAGCGCATCGCCGCCGCGCTCCCCGACGGACTGGACATCCTGATCCACAACGCGGGGATCACCCGGGACCGGCGGCTGGTCAACATGCCCGCCGAACGCTGGAGTTCGGTGCTCGACGTCAATCTGGCGAGCGTGCTGCGCACCACGGACGCGCTGCTCGCCAAGGGCGCCCTGCGGCCGGGCGGGCGGATCGTGGCCACCGCCTCCATCGCCGGACTCGCGGGCAACGCGGGACAGACCAACTACGGCGCGAGCAAGGCGGGCGTCGCCGGTCTGGTCCGCGCCCTCGCGCCGCGGGCGCTCGCCGAGCACGGGGTGACGGTGAACGCGGTGGCGCCCGGCTTCATCGAGACGAAGATGACGGCCGCGGTGCCGCTGTTCATCCGCGAGGCGGGCCGCCGGATGAACTCCCTCGCCCAGGGCGGCCTGCCCGTCGACGTGGCCGAGACGACCGCCTGGCTCGCCCATCCGGCGTCCGGCGCGGTGAACGGCCAGGTCGTGCGCGTGTGCGGCCAGAGTCTGCTGGGGGCGTAGTGACCGGCGTGGTGACCTACCTGTCCGGGCCTCCGTCGCTCGGTCCGCTGCTCGCCCTCGGCGCGCTGCGCTCACCGTTCAAGCGGCCCCGGCCGGGCGTCGCCTACCCCGGCGCCGGCGACCGGCTCGTCCTGCCCGAGCTGCGGGTGGACCTGGACCGGCTGGCCGCCTACGAGCGGGTGTGCGGCTTCCCGACCGGCGAGGACTCCCTGCCGCTCACCTACCCCCATGTCCTGGGCTTCCCGCTGGCCATGCGGATCATGAGCGGCCGCGGCTTCCCGCTGCCGCTGCTCGGCCTCGTCCACACCTCGATCGAGATCACCCGCCACACCGCCCTCGCGGCCACCGGCGGCTACGAACTCGCCGTGCACGTCGAGCGGTTGGCGGCGCACCGGCGGGGGACGGAGGCAGTCGTCGTCACGGAGCTGCGGGACGGCGGCGCCCTCGTATGGGAGTCGACGAGCACCTATCTGGCCCGGCACCGCACCGAGGCCGCGCCCGCCCCCCGGGAAGCGGAACCCGGCCCGCTCCCCGTACTCGACGAGTGGCGGCTCGCCGCCGACGTCGGCCGGCGCTACGGCGCCGCGTCGGGCGACCGCAACCCCATCCACCTCCACCCGCTCACCGCCCGCCTCTTCGGCTTCCCCCGGGCCATCGCGCACGGCATGTGGACCGTGGCCCGCTGCCTCGCCGCGCACGGCGCCCCCCAGGCCGTACGGGTGCGCGCGGAGTTCCGGGCGCCGGTCCTGCTGCCGGGAACGGTCGCCTTCGCGGCGGACGGCGAACGGTTCGAACTGCGCGGGACGGGAGAGGCGGCACGCGTGCACGTGAGCGGCCGGGTGACTCCGCTCTCGCCGTGACCCGCCCCAGATGACCGGCGGACCGCTGCGCCGGCCGGGCCCGCTTCCCCCCGTCCGCAGCGGCACGCTCCTGCCGGAGCGCCCGGCGATCCTGCGCGATCGGCCCCCGACACTGCCCTCAAGGTCCTTACCCCGGTCGCGTCCGGTCGAGCACAGTGGTGGGTTCAGATCGCTCTGTCGCTGAAGGGAGTGTCCATGCGCGCGCAGGACCAGGAGAACGACCTGGGCGGTAACCGCCGGTCCGCGGCCGGGAGGGGCTCCGCACGGTCGTCGCTCCCGGGGCCGGCGGCGGGACTGCTCGCCCTCCAGCGCTCGGCGGGCAACGCGGCCGTGACGCGTGCCATCGAGGAACAGCGGCACGAGCACGGCCCCGGCTGCGAACACGCGGACCGGTCGGTCCAGCGGGCCGCGGAGACCGACGAGGCACAGCAGGCGACGGTGCAGCGCGAGACGTCGCTGGCCGAGGTGACCGGCTCCGGCGGCAGCGGGCTGGACCCGCGCATCCAGGCCAAGGCCGAGCAGGCGTACGGCATGTCGCTCGGTCACGTGCGCGTGCACAACGACGCGACCGCCCAGCGCGCGAGCGCCGACTTCAAGGCCCACGCCATGACCGTCGGCCATCACATCGTGCTCGGCTCGTCACGGGTGGACGACGAGACGATGTTCCACGAGCTCGACCACGTCCGGCAGCAGTCGCAGGGCCCGGTGGCCGGCACCGACAACGGCTCGGGCGTGAAGGTGTCCGACCCGGGGGACGCCTTCGAGCGCCAGTCGGCCGCCAACGGCCGCCTGGTCGCGCAGGGTTCGACCCCCGACCTCTCGCTGCCCGGCTCGGCGGGCCACGGGGCTCCGGTACAGCGGGCGGCGGCCGGGACCGGCGAGCGGCAGAGCGTGCAGCGGATGCCCAAGGAGTTGACCAAGTCCAAGGCTGCCGGCAAGGGCGGCAAGAAGGCGACCGTGGCGCAGGCGATCACCAAGGCGCTCGTGCAGAACCACGGCTGGAAGGAGTACGGCGGGCAGCAGAACAAGACCGTGCACTTCCCGGTCGCCTCCGACAACGCCCCCGCCCACGCGAAGAGCGAGGGGCTCAAGGGCGCCGCGCTGAGCGCGATGTACCACGGCACCAGCAACATCCGGAAGGAACGCTCCTTCTCGGCGGAACGCCCGGAGCAGGCCCTGCGCTGGATCTCCACCGTCACCTTCAACTACCTCAACGACCTGCGCAAGCAGCCCGAGGAAGTACAGGCGGGCGTGAGCGCCGTCCAGCAGGAGGGGCCGGAAGGCGCCGCCACCCGGTTCCAGCTGTACATCTCGTCGAACAAGGACGGCGCCAACAAGGCGCTCTCCGACCTGTACGAGGGCAAGGCCAGCGCCGCGGAGTTCCTCACCGCCGTCCTGAAGGCCGGCGAGCCGAATCTCTCCAGCCGCACGGCGCTCGAGCAGCGGCACGCGCAGAAGCTGGCCTCACGTCTGCTGGGTGACGGGCAGGGCAGGGAGGCGTACAGCGCGGTTCTCCAGGCTCTCGGTGGCTCGGTGAGCGTGCCGCCGAAGCGGGAGGACGCCGCCACGGACGGCCTGCACGCCGAGCGCCGCATCGTGGAGAGCGCGCCGGCGGGAAGCATCTCCGCGATCGCCGGCGTCAAGCGGCCCTGCATGGTCTGCTACATGGAACTCTTCGTCGGCGACGACTCCAAGCGCCCCGGCCCCTACTGGCCGAGCAAGGCCTCCAACATCGGGGAATCCGACTACACCATCGGGAACGCCGACATGCTCGCGCTGCGCATCCATACGGCGGCGGTGACGGGCGGCGGCACCCACGTCAGCCTCCGGGTCGACTGCGAGGGCCAGGAGCGGGTGGACACCGGGTACGGTTCCGAATCCGACTCCTCGGCCTCGGACAGCGAGCAGGCCCCGGATCTGATACCGGCGGAAGCCATGGACCTGAGCTGAGGCGACACCGTGGCCCTGCCGGAGATCCTCAGGTCTCCGGCGGGGTCCAGGGACGGCCGTCCATGAGGTTGCCCAGGCCCGCCCAGGCGAAGTTCATCAGGGTCGCCGCCGCCTGCCGGGCCGTGGTGCCGTCGGCGGTGTTGGCCCAGGCGGCGAGGGACTCGGCGGCGCCGACCAGCGCCTCGGCGAGTCCGGAGACCTCACGTTCGGGCAGATCGGGGTCCGTGGGGGTCCCCGCGCACGAGCGCAGCCGAGGGTGCGGGAGGGCTTCCCTGGCGGCGACCACGATGAGCTGCGTCACGAAGGCGACGATCTCCTCGCGCATCGCCGTGACCTCGGCCGCGAAGGGCTCGCCGTGCGTGCGGGCCTGAAGGTGCAGGACGGACCAGGCGTGCGGATGCTCGGCGGTGTGCGCGAAGAACGCCCGCAGACCGTCCCAGAGTTGGCGGTCGGCGGGCAGATCGGTGCGGACGCCGGTACGCACCGCCTCGACGAGCGCCTTGGCCTCGCGCCGGATGCAGGCGGTGAAGAGGTCTTCCTTGGAGTTCAGGTACAGGTACACCAACGGCTTGGACACGCCCGCGAGTTCGGCGATCTCGTCCATCGACGCGGCCATGTACCCCCGGCGGCCGAAGGTCTCCACGGCGGCGTCCAGCATCTGCTGCTCACGGACCGCACGCGGCATCCGCTTGGTCTTCACGGTCCCCATGGACACAGCGTAGTTGGACCCACCCGTACCCCGGCCCGGCCCGCCCCGCCGCGTGACGCGACTACGAGGTCTGCGTCTGGCCCTGGGTACGCGTCGCCTCGTCGATCGCGGCGTCCTCCTGGGACTTGTTGGCCTCCAGGTTGGCCTTCATACGGTCCACCCGCTCCACGACGTGCACCGAGGCGCGGTCGCGCTCCTTGCGCAGCACCACGAAGCTGATCGGCGCGGAGATCACCAGCGAGAGCAGCAGGACCCACATGATGTTGGAGTCGCCGAGACCGCGCGGGACGACACCCGAGTAGACGAGACCCCAGACGACCACGAGGCAGCCGGCGAAGACACCGAGACGCATCAGTGTGTAGCGGAGCATGTCAATCCACTCTTCCGAATCCAAAAGGGGCCGTCATCCAGTGAAGCACGCCGGGGTGCCGATCTTGCATCGGGGTGCGAGCGGTCGGAGCCGTCGGAGCCGTCACATCAGCGGCAGCAGCATGATGATGTCGTCGCGGTCGTCGTCCGGCGCGACCCGGATGGCGCCGGGTATCCGGCCGACCTCCTTGTAGCCGCAGGAGCCGTAGAAGTGCTCCAGGCCGTGTCCGCCCCGGCAGGTGAGCCGTATCGCGTCGATGCCGTCGAAGGCGCGGGCCTCGCGGGCGGCGGCCGCCAGCAGGTCGCGGCCGTAGCCCTTGCCCTGGTGCCGGGGGTGCACCATCACCGTGTAGAGCATCACCCAGTGGGTCTGGAGCCGGTGGGTGTTGAAGCTGAGGAACGCCGTCGCGGCCACCTGGCCGGCCGCGTCGTGTCCGACGAGCAGCCGGGTGCGGCCCTCGGCCATCTGGACGAGGTGACGGACCAGTTCCGGCCGGATCGTCTCGCGCTCCACCGGCGCCACGAAGCCGACGGCTCCGCCCGCGTTGGAGACGTCCGTCCACAGGTCGAGGATGCCGTCGCGCACAGCGGGGGTGACGGCGGGGTCGAGAGTGAAGGTAAGGGACACCCCAGGATCGTAATCCTTACGGCGTGATGCGTGCCGCGGCTCTCGGATCCTGGAACGGCCCCCGGCGGACGCCCTCGCGCCCGCCGGAACCCACACCGACGCCCCCGTCCATACCCGTACCCGTACTCACACCCGCATCGGCTGCGGCGACTCGCGGAGCGCCGGGTCGGGGCCGTCGTACTCGCGGATGATCTCGTACCGCGTGTTGCGCTCCATCGGGCGGAAGCCCGCGTCCCGGATGAGGTCCAGCAGGTCGTCGCGGGTCAGCTTGTTCGGGGTGCCGTAGTTGTCGGCGTCGTGCGTGATCTTGTACTCGACGACCGAGCCGTCCATGTCGTCGGCGCCGTGCTGGAGCGCGAGCTGCGCGGTCTGGACGCCGTGCATGACCCAGAAGACCTTGACGTGCGGGACGTTGTCGAACAGCAGCCGGGAGACCGCGAAGGTCTTGAGGGCCTCCGCGCCGGTCGCCATCTGGGTGCGCGCCTGGAGCCGGTTGCGGACCTTGCCGTCCTGCATGTCGACGAAGTCGTGCTGGTAGCGCAGGGGGATGAAGACCTGGAAGCCGTTCGTCTCGTCCTGGAGCTCACGCAGGCGCAGGACGTGGTCGACGCGGTGGCGGGGCTCCTCGATGTGGCCGTACAGCATGGTGCACGGGGTCTTGAGCCCCTTCTCGTGCGCCAGCCGGTGGATGCGCGACCAGTCCTCCCAGTGGGTGCGGTGGTCGACGATGTGCTGGCGGACCTCCCAGTCGAAGATCTCGGCGCCGCCGCCGGTCAGCGACTCCAGACCCGCGTCGATCAGCTCGTCGAGGATCTCGGAGGCGGACAGCCCGCTGATCGTCTCGAAGTGGTGGATCTCCGTCGCCGTGAACGCCTTCAGGGACACGTCCGGAAGCGCGGCCTTCAACTCCCGCAGCGAGCGCGGGTAGTAGCGCCACGGCAGGTTCGGGTGCAGGCCGTTGACGATGTGCAGCTCGGTGAGGTTCTCGCCCTCCATCGCCTTGGCGAGCTTCACCGCCTCCTCGATGCGCATCGTGTACGCGTCCTTCTCGCCCGGCTTGCGCTGGAAGGAGCAGTAGGCGCAGGAGGCCGTGCACACGTTCGTCATGTTGAGGTGACGGTTGACGTTGAAGTGCACGACGTCGCCGTTCTTGCGGGTCCGCACCTCGTGCGCCAGTCCGCCCAGCCACGCCAGGTCGTCCGACTCGTACAGCGCGATGCCGTCCTCACGGGTCAGCCGCTCACCGGCCCCGACCTTCTGCTCCAGCTCGCGCTTGAGTCCGGCATCCATGCCCACACCTCTCTACGACTTCCTGCGACTTCCTGCGACTTCCTGCGGTGACGCCACCGGCGACCAACCGTACGCCCCCGTCCTTCGGGCGGGCGGTGCCCCCGAACGGCCCCGGACCGGCCCCGGATCGGCCCCGGATCGGCCCTAGACCTCTTCGGGAAGCTCCCCGACCCGGTTCTCCCACTTGGTGGAGAGCACGATGGTGGTACGGGTCCGGGACACGCCCTTGGTCCCGCTGAGCCGCCGGATGATCCGCTCGAGCCCGTCCACGTCGTTCGCCCGCACCTTGAGCATGAACGAGTCGTCGCCGGCGATGAACCAGCAGTCCTCGATCTCGCCGAGGTCCTTCATCCGGTTCGCCACGTCCTCGTGGTCGGCGGCGTCGGAGAGCGAGATGCCGATGAGGGCGGTGACGCCGAGACCGAGCTGGGCGGCGTTCACCGTGGCGCGGTAGCCGGTGATGACACCGGCCGCCTCCAGCCGGTTGATGCGGTCGGTGACGCTGGGTCCCGACAGACCGACGAGGCGCCCCAGCTCCGCGTACGAGGCCCGGCCGTTCTCCCTCAGGGCCTGGATGAGCTGCCTGTCCACCGCGTCCATGCGATCGAAGCCTTCCGGTGAGAAGAAGAGATGAAGTGGTGTGGGGGGAGTACCTGAGGTGGTGGGGCTCAGGCAGGGGGGCGGGAGCCGCCGCCGATCTCGCCCTTCCAGCGGCGGTACAGCCCGTGCCCGACGCCCGCCGCGTCGAGGACCCGCCCGGCGACGAAGTCCACCAGGTCCTGGATGTGGGTGGCGCCCGCGTAGAAGGCCGGGGAGGCCGGCACGACGCTCGCGCCCGCCTCGTCCAGAGCGACCAGATGACGCAGGGTCTGGCCGTTCAGCGGGGTCTCCCGCACGGCCACGACCAGCGGGCGCCGCTCCTTGAGCGTCACGCTCGCCGTCCGCTGGAGAAGGTCCTTGGAGAGCCCGAGGGCGACCCCGGCCACGCAGGCGGTGGAGGCGGGCACGATCAGCATGCCCTTCGTGGCGTACGACCCGGAGGACGGCCCGGCGGCCAGGTCCCCGGCCGCCCAGTACCGCACCCGGCCGCCGTCGCCCTCGTCCGCGAGGTCCACGTCGAAGGTGCCCGGCTTCCCGTCGGCCCCCCGAGCGAGCCATTCCCGCAGGTCGTCGCGCCAGTGCGCGTCCCGGAAGGAGATCCCCGTCTCGTCGAGGAGGGTGAGCCGCGAGGCCCGGCTGACCACCAGGTCGACGCTCTCTCCCCCGGCGAGCAGGGCGCGCAGCACAGCGGCGGCATAGGGCGTACCGGACGCCCCGGACACCCCCACGATCCAAGGCACGCGCTGCGTTTCTCCTGCGTTCACACCTTGAGCGTACCGGTGAGCGGAGAGGTCTTCAGGACCGGTCGGCCCTGGAGCCCGCGTGCCCCCTTCGCTCCCCCCGCCCGCCCGTTCACCCGGACGGACCGCACGGACCGGACAGGCCCCTAGACCGTGAGCCCCCGCACCAGCAGGTCGACCAGCGCGCACCCGAACAGGCTGATCCCGATGAACCCGTTCGTCGAGAAGAACGCCCTGTTCAGACGGGTCAGGTCGTGCGGCCGCACGATGGTGTGCTCGTAGACGAAGGCGCCCGCGACGATCACCAGACCGAACCAGAAGAAGGCGCCGGCGTCCGTGGCCAGGGCGTACCAGACGAACAGGGCCGTGGTGATCGCGTGGCAGACGCGCGCGCCCCGGATCGCCGCCGGGATGCCGAAGCGGGCCGGGACCGACATGACGCCGACCTCGCGGTCCGTCTCGACGTCCTGGCAGGCGTAGATCAGGTCGAAGCCGCCGATCCAGATGCCCACCGCCAGGCCCAGGATCACCGCGTCCCAGGACCACTCGCCGGTGATCGCCAGCCAGCCGCCGATCGGGCCCATCGCCTGCGCCAGACCGAGGATGGCCTGCGGGAAGTTCGTGAAGCGTTTGCCGTACGGGTACACCACCATCGGGATCACCGCGACGGGGGCCAGGGCCAGGCAGAGCGGGTTCAGCAGGGCCGCCGCGCCCAGGAAGATCACCAGGGCGATCAGGGCGCCGGTCCAGGCGTGCCGCACCGACATCGCGCCGGTCACCAGCTCGCGGTGCGCCGTGCGGGGGTTACGGGCGTCGATCTCGCGGTCGATGATCCGGTTGACCGCCATCGCGAAGGTGCGCAGTCCCACCATGCAGACGGTGACCAGCAGCAGCCTGCCCCAGTGGATGTTCCCGTCGGTCCGGTACATCGCCGTCAGCGCGGCGATGTAGGCGAAGGGCAGCGCGAAGACCGAGTGCTCGATCATCACCAGCCGCAGGAAGGCCTTGGTGCGTCCCGGCTGCGGAAGCGCTGCGGATGCGGAACTCACAGCCCGTACTCCTTCCAGCGGCGGTCGACCTTCGCCGCCGTGTCCGGGTCG
Source organism: Streptomyces sp. NPDC002884 (assembly GCF_040295245.1). Taxonomy (NCBI): domain Bacteria; kingdom Bacillati; phylum Actinomycetota; class Actinomycetes; order Kitasatosporales; family Streptomycetaceae; genus Streptomyces; species Streptomyces sp. NPDC002884. Next base: position 20,548 of record NZ_JBEOVB010000043.1, read on the forward strand.
GACAGGACCATCTCCGGCCAGCCGCCGTCCCGCGTGTACCCCTCCTCGGGCCATTTGCGCGTCGCGTCGATGCCCGCCTTGCCGCCCCAGAACTGCTGGTAGGAGGCGTGGTCGAGATGGTCGACCGGTCCTTCGACGACGGACAGGTCACGGGCGTAGTCGGTGTTGCCGAGCGCCCGCCACGCGACCTCGTGCAGATCGTGGACGTCGCAGTCCGCGTCGACGACCACAATCAGTTTGGTCAGGGACATCATGTGGGCGCCCCAGACCGCGTGCATGACCTTCTGCGCGTGCTTGGGGTACTTCTTGTCGATCGAGACGATCGCGCAGTTGTGGAAGCCGCCGGCCTCGGGCAGGTGGTAGTCCACGATGTCCGGGACGATGATCTTCAGCAGCGGGAGGAAGAAGCGTTCCGTGGCACGGCCCAGCGGGCCGTCCTCCGTCGGCGGCCTGCCGACCACGATCGACTGGAGCAACGGGCGCCTGCGCATCGTCACGCAGTCGATCTTCAGGGCCGGGAACGGCTCCTGCGGGGTGTAGAAGCCGGTGTGGTCGCCGAACGGGCCCTCCGGGAGCATCTCGCCCGGCTCCAGCCAGCCCTCGATCACGACCTCAGCCTGCGCGGGCACCTGGAGCGGCACCGTCTTGCAGTCGACCATCTCGATCCGCTTGCCCGCGATGAAGCCGGCGAAGAGGTACTCGTCGATGTCGCCGGGGAGCGGGGCGGTGGAGGCGTACGTCACGGCGGGCGGGCAGCCGAAGGCGATCGCGACGGGAAGCCTCTCGCCCTTGCGGGCCGCGACCTGGTAGTGGTTGCGGCTGTCCTTGTGGATCTGCCAGTGCATGCCGATCGTGCGCTTGTCGTGGCGCTGGAGGCGGTACAGGCCGAGGTTGCGGATCCCGCTCTCCGGGTCCTTGGTGTGCGTCAGGCCCAGGTTGAAGAAGGAGCCGCCGTCCTGCGGCCAGGTGAAGAGGGCGGGCAGGGCGTCGAGGTCGACGTCGTCCCCGTGCAGGACCACCTCCTGGACGGGCGCGTCCTGCGGCTTCACCTTCTTCGGCGGTACGTGCGCCATCGCGCCGAGCTTGCCGAACGCCTCGCGGACGCCGACGAAACCGTGCGGGAGCTCGGGGCGCAGCAGGCCGCCGATCTTCTCGCTGATCTCGGCGTACGACTTGAGGCCGAGGGCCTTCAGGAGCCGCCGGTCGGTGCCGAACACGTTCATCGCGAGGGGCATGGTCGACCCCTTCACGTTCTCGAAGAGCAGCGCGGGGCCACCGGACTTCTGGACCCGGTCGACGATCTCCCCTACTTCCAGATACGGATCGACCTCAGCCTTGACGCGCTTGAGGTCGCCTTCGCGTTCCAGTGCCCTGAGCAGGGAACGAAGATCGTCGTAAGCCATGTGTCCCAGTATCGCCGAGGCCCTTACGGCGCCGACGCGCGCCCCGCACTACGCCCCCGCACCGCCTCGCGGGAACGATTTCCGCCACCCGCTACCCTGGCCCGGTCACCGGGGCCGTTCCGTGCCCTGTCGCCGTCTCCTGGGGGAACCCGCCACCATGCTCAGGTATCTGCCGTTCCTGCTGGTACTGGCGCTGTGGATCTACGCCTTCATCGACTGCCTCAACACCCCCGAGGAGGAGGTGCGGGGGCTGCCGAAGGTGATCTGGGTCATCATCATCCTGCTCTTCGGCGAGGTGCTCGTCGGCCCGGTCGCCTGGCTGGTGGCGGGCAAGGCGCGGCGCGCGCCCGTGGGCGGTGGCACCGCGGCCGAGTCGCCCCGCGGCCGACGCGCCGAGTGGGTCGCGCCGGACGACAACCCCGAGTTCCTGAAGTCCCTCAAGGAGAACAAGGAAGAGGACAAGAAGGACGAGGAGGCCCTCCTCAAGGACTGGGAGGCCGATCTGCGCCGCCGCGAGGAGGAGCTGAAGCGCCGCGAGTCCGGCGAGGACCCGCAGCCTCCGCAGAGCTGAGACAGACCGACGGCGCCCTGCGGTCTCGGTGAGACGCGGGCGCCGAGGGCGTGGACGCGGGGCCCCGAGGGGGCGGCCCCTCGTCGGGGGCGGATCCTAGGCCGCGTCGTGTTCGGCGGACCTGGGCGAGCACTTGGGGGCGTGCTGCCAGTAGCAGCCGACCTGGACGAGTCCGTACCGGTATTCCGAGCCGGTGCCGGCGATGGGCCGGGCGTCCCGGCCGAGCGTGCGCAGGATGTCGCGGGCGGTCCCCCTGCAGTGGCCGGAGGTCAGGCACAGTGCGGCGGAGCCGGTGACGAAGGGCGCGGCCATGCTCGTACCGGAGAGGAAGCCGTGGTCCTCGCCCAGGGGCGTGGCGCGGGTGGGAAGGGTGGAGAGGATGTCGACGCCCGGGGCGGCGATGTCCACCCACGACGCACCGTGGTTGGAGAAGGTCGCCCGCTCGTCGAACACGGTGGTGGCGGCGACGCTGATCGCCTCCGGGTAGGCCGCCGGGTAGTTCAGCGCGGTCGTACCGGAGTTGCCCGCGGAGGCCACCAGGGCGACGCCCGCCTGGGTGGCCAGCCGGACGGCCTGGTGCACCAGCGGGCTGTCCACCGAGGTTCCCAGACTCAGGTTGGCGACCCTGATGTTCTTCGCCTTCGCGTTCCGCGCGACCCAGTTCAGTCCCGCGATGAGGTCGGAGAAGAGCCCCGAGCCGCTGTCTCCCAGCACCTTGACGTTCCACAGCCGGGTGCCGGGGGCGGTGCCCTCCACGCCGATGCCGTTGTTGAGCCCCTGGACGATGCCCGCGACATGGGTCCCGTGGCCGTGGAAGTCGTCCGCGGTGGCGGAGGTGCTGAAGTTGGCGTTCCCGGCCACCCGCAGGTCCGGGTGACCGGCGTCCACGCCGGTGTCCAGGACCGCCACCCCGACCCGGGCGGCCGCGGGGACCCGGAATCCGTGTTCGGAGCCGGCCACGGCGCCGATCCGGAACAGACCCCACTGTCCGGCGAGCAGCGGGTCGCCCTTGTACGCGACACCGCCCTCGCCCGGCTTGCCCGCCCGATGCCGCGGCGCCTGCACCGACGAGCCGTCGACGGGCTCGGGCAGGGACACCTGCTGGTCGGGTTCGACCGAGGCGACCTGCGGGTCGGCTCGGATGGCCTCGATCTGGTCCGTGGTCGCCTCCAGGGCGTAGCCCTTGAGGGCCGCCCCGTCCACGGTGGCGTCGAACACATGGCGCAGCCGGCTCCCGCCGTCCGACGCCTGCCCCTTCGCCTGCTCCTCGGCGACCTTGCCCGGATCGGCGACCGTGTCCTTCAGCTGTACGATCCACCGCTCCGTCGGCGCGGGCTCGGCGGCCTGCGCGGAGCCGGGCACGACCGCGGCGGCCGTGAGGACCGACAGCGCGGCACAAGCGATCAAGCCGTTACGGAGCGGAATCTTTCCGAGTCTTCGCACCTTTGTCCTCCACACCCTGCACACCGAAGATCGACAAGGTCGGACAATAGGAGCGGATACATGTCCCCCATGGGTGGCGCACCCCGGAAGCGTCCGAACCGATCATGAAATCACCTGATCGGTCGATCGATGAGCCCAGGAGGCCGGGCCCGGCGGGCGACCGCCCGCTGCGCTCCGTCGACCTCGCCCGACTCGCCGGGCTGTCGACCCAGCAGATCCGCAACTACGAGGAGGCGGGCGTCCTGCCGCCGGCCGCACGCACGGCGTCCGGCTACCGCACCTTCACGGACGTCCACCGGCAGGCGCTGACGACCTACCGGACGCTGGTGAAGGGGTACGGACCCGTGGTGGCGGCCCGGATCATGCGGACCCTGCACGCCGGCGACGTCCCGGCCGCCCTCGCCCTCGTGGACGGGGCGCACGCCGCGCTGCACGAGGAGCGCGGCGCGCTGCGGGCGACCGGCGAGGCCCTCGCGGCACTGGGCCCGCCCGGGCCGGTCACGGCGGGGACGGGTTCGGCGGCGCCCCGCTCCGGGCTGCGGATCGGCGAGGTCGCCGCGCTGCTGGGCGTGCGGACGTCGGCGCTGCGGGTGTGGGAGGCTGCCGGACTGCTCGACCCGCCGCGCCGACGGGGCACCGGATACCGCGTGTTCGGCCCCGCCGACGTACGCGACGCCCGGGTGGTCGACGCCCTGCGGCGCGGCCACTACCTGTTCCGGCAGATCCGTCCGGTGCTGGAGGGACTGCGCAGGGAGGGCGGCGGCGAGCCCCTGCGGGCGGCGCTCACCGCCCGCGGGGAGGCGTTGACGGCCCGCACCCGCGCGATGCTGGAGGGCGCGGGCGCCCTCCACGGTTACCTCGCCCGCGTCACCGCAGCCGGGACGACGACAGGATCGACAGCAGATGGGCCGGGACCATCAGCCAGGTGATCGCGGCGATGGCCGCCAGCGCCCAGCGGGTCGGCCCGACACCGCCGGTCGCCGCGTCCAGGGCGGCCACGGCCAGCAGGACCAGGGAGGCCTCGATGCCGTTGGTCACCCGGTGGATCTTGAAGGCGGCGGCGAGGCGGCGCAGCGAGGCGACGCCCTGGGAGCGGGGCGCGGTGGCCTCGTCGTCGGCGACGGCGAGCCCGCGCCGGGCCCGGGCCACGTCCACCAGGTCGGTCGAGGCCTTCAGCAGCACCACACCGAGCGCGGTCGCGAGCCCCAGCGACACCCAGCCGTTGAAGCCCGCCCAGCCGCCGAGGCCGGACTCGGCGGCCCGGAAACCGAAGCCGATCATGAGCGCCGCGTCGGCCAGATAGGCGCCGAGCCGGTCGACGTAGATGCCGGTCGCGCTGTTCTGTCCCTTCCAGCGGGCGACCTCGCCGTCCACGCAGTCGAAGAGCAGGAACAACTGCATCAGCAGCGCGGCGAGCACGGCCCCGGTGAGACCGGGGACGAGGAGCGCGGCACCGGACAGCACCCCGCACACCACCATCGTCCAGGTCAGCTGGTCCGGGGTGATCCGGGTGCGCACCAGCTGGCGGGTGAACCGCAGCGAGACACGGCGCATGTAGAGGCGCCCCGCCCAGTGCTCCCCGTTGCGACTGGCGAGCTTGGCCTGCGGCTGGCAGACCTCCCGCAGCTCCTCCAGAACAGGAGCAGCAACCATGAACTTTCCTTCCGCCCGGGGCTCAACTGCCGCGCCTGCGGCGGTGATCGGCACAGGCTACTTGACCCGCTCCCGGACCTTTCCCGGGGGCGTTCCGGCGCGGTCGGGTGCGGTGTCGGGACCCGTTCGACGGCCCGGGCCGGGTCACCTCGTGCCGGCCGGGCCACACGATCGCGTGAGCGCCCGCGTCGGCGCGGACTCCTCCGGGAACGGATCGTGGTGAAGGCACGCGGCTCGTCGAGGAGGACCTCATGCATCCGGTGGACCAGGCGACGGCACGGTCGTGGCTCGCCACCGCCGTCGAAGAGGCGCGGGCCGGTCTCGCCGAGGGCGGTATCCCGATCGGGGCCGCGCTCTACGGCCCGGACGGCACCCTGCTGGGCCGCGGCCACAACCGGCGCGTCCAGGACGGCGACCCCTCGACGCACGCGGAGACGGCCGCCTTCCGCGCGGCGGGGCGGCAGCGCTCGTACCGCGGCACGACGATGGTGACCACCCTGTCCCCCTGCTGGTACTGCTCCGGGCTGGTCCGCCAGTTCGGCATCTCCCGGGTGCTCGTCGGCGAGGCGCGCACCTTCCACGGCGGCCACGACTGGCTGGCCGGGCACGGCGTCGAGATCGTGCTCCTGGACGACTCCGAGTGCATCGCCCTGATGCGCGACTTCATCGAGCGGAACCCGGCTCTCTGGAACGAGGACATCGGTGAGTAACCCCCCAGCCGCCCACACCTCCCGCGCCTCCCGCGCCTCCCGCACGCCTCGCGTCTCCCGCATCCCGACCGTCGACCTCGGGCCCTGGCTCCACGGTGACGCCGGCGCCCGCGCCACCATCGCCCGTACCGTCGACGACGCCCTGCGCACCGCCGGGTTCCTGCTGGTCACCGGGCACGGGATCGACCCCGCCCTGCGCGACCGCATCCGGGACGCCGCCCGGGCGTTCTTCGTGCTGCCCGCCGACGTCAAACAGGCGTACGGCGCGAAGGTCGGCGGGCGCGGCTGGCTGGGGCCGGGCGCGGAGGCCAACGGGTACTCGGAGGGGACACAGACCCCGCCGGACCTGAAGGAGTCCCTCACCTTCGCCACGCACGAACCCTTCGACGACCCGGTGGTCAACGCGGAGTGGTACGCGCCGAACGTGTGGCCCGCGCAGGTACCGGAGCTCCAGGGGCTGTGCGAGGAGTACCTGACCCTGATGGGTGAGCTGGAGAAGCAGCTGCTCTCCCTGCTCGGGGAGGCCCTCGGCCTCGAACCGGACTTCTTCTCCCGGCACATGGACCACCCGACCTACGGTTTCAACATCAACTGGTATCCGGGGACGGAGGTGGTCGGGGAGCCGCAGCCGGGCCAGTTCCGGATCGGCCCGCACACCGACTTCGGCACCGTCACCATCCTCGACCGGCAGGCCGGCAAGGGCGGGCTCCAGGTCTGGACGGACGAGGGCGGCTGGGAGGACGCGCCCTTCGACCCGGCCGCCTTCACCATCAACATCGGTGACCTGATGGCCCGCTGGACCGGCGACCGGTGGCGCTCGGGCAGGCACCGCGTGCTGCCGCCCCCGGCCGACGCGCCCGCCGAGGAGCTCATCTCCCTCGTCTACTTCGGCGAGTGCACCCCGGGCACGGTCGTGGAGTCCGTACCGGCGCCCGTCGGCCGTGTGGCGTACGAGGCGGTCGACTCGCATGTGTATCTGCGGGAGAAACTGAACTCGATCACGGTGGAATGACGGGCCCATTCCGCTCAGGTCCGGAAGTTTCGTGACCCAACGGACACCAGGCGATCTGGCACTTACCAACTCCCTCTCCTTACCCTTGCGTCGGGAACCGAGCCCTGGGGGAGGTGCGCGGTGCACAGACGGTTGTACGGGCGTGGCGCGCTGTTCGACGTCGAGCCCGCCGGTCTCGTACCGCGGCTCGTGGGGATCCGTCCCTACGAGCTCCACGCGGAGAAGCCCGAACACCCCGCCGGGCCGCCCCTGCTGGTGCTGGCGGGCGGCCGGGGTCTGGGCAAGAGCACGGTGCTCGCCGAACTGTGGGACGCCTACACGGAACACACCCGCAGGGGCGAGGCCCGCAGACGCACCCCGGTCGCGTTGATCGACTGCGAGGACGAGCAGTTCGCGCGGCCGCCGCACGAGGAGAGCCCCGAGTCCTGGTCGCCGGTGTGGCAGGCGCTGCTGGTGGTCGCCGAGCAGCTGACGGAGCCGGTGCGGGCCGCCGGGCAGCTCACCTTCCCGCGGCTGACGGCCGGGCTGGTCGCGGTCCGGGCCAGCGACTGGAGCGGCCGGACCGACTCCGACCGCATCCGGCGGGAGCTGGTGCGGATCCTGCTGCTGAACGAGCGCGCACCCCGGTTCAGCCTGGCCGGACGGTGGGCGGCCAAGGTCGCCTCGAAGGTGATCGCGGCGGCGAGCGGCGGCGGCCCGTTCGTCGCGGCGACCGTCGAGGCCACCCTGGAGGCGCTCTCCGAGGGCGTCACACACCGCAAGGAGCAGAGGCCGGCCACCTGGTACCGCTCCTATCCGAACGCGGGCGGCAACGCCAAGCGGGGACTGCTGCTCCTCGCCGGGAACTTCCGGGCCGGCGGCACCTCGCGCGAGCACGCCGAACGCTGGCTGGTGCGGGCGCTGCTCGCCGACCTGGCCGAGGCCTACTCGGGCCTCGGCTCGCATCTGACCCGGCTGGGGCGGCCGCTCGTACTGCTGGACAACGCGCGCAGTGGTCCGGGCCCCGGACTGCTGGACGCCGTCCTGCGGGACCGGGCCGACGGGGTCGCCGACCAGGTCGTGTGGGTGGCGACGGTGCGCGGCACGAGCCATCCGGCGCTCGGCGACGCCGTACGCCGTGAACTGCCGGAGGTGGCCCGGTCCACGGACTGGGCGCCGGGCAGTTCGCCCTCCTCGCGGGCCCTGCTCGTACCGCTGCCGCCGCTGTCCCCCGACGACACCCTGCACATGGTCGGCGCGGTCTGCGACGACACCGAGCTGCCGCCCCGGTTCCCGCACGCCACACACCGGTTGACCGGCGGCAACCCGCTCGGCATCGTGCTGCTCGCGACCGCCGCCCGCCAACACCCCGGGCGGGCCGACTCGTTGGGGCGACTGCTCACCGCGAAGGTCACACTGGAGGAGGGGCAGGCCGACGACGGCCGGCCCGCCTACGCCGAGTTGCTGAGCCGCCTGGTCCCCGCCGACCGGCTCGACGAGCTGACGGTCCTGGCGGCCGCCCACGACCACGACTCCGCCGTCGCCCTCGCCGACGACCGGCTCCCCGACGACTTCGGTTCATCGGGCGTCCGGTCGCTGCGGGCGCGGCTCGCCGCGGAGGGGCTGCCGGCCGCGCCGGGCCACTTCGTCGGCGACCCCTTCACCCGCACCCTGCTGCTGCTCCGGCTGCACCACCGGCCCGCCGACCACGCCAAGTGGCGCGAGGTGCACGAGACCCTGATCCGGCACTACACCCACGCCGACGGCCGCGACCCGGACGGCCAGGACCCCGCCCACGCCCGGTACCGGCTCTACCACGAGCTGGCGCTCGGCGACACGACCGGCGCGGTGGCCTACCTCCGCGACACGTTCACCGGCCTGCGCACCCGCACCTGGCTGGACACCCTGCGGTTCCTGGCCTCCGCGCCCTACTTCCACGCGCACGACGCGGCAGGCCGCGACTCCGACGGCCGAGGCGACCACCGGTCGGCGATCGCGCTGGGCCGCACCGACGCGGGCCAGGAGCCGCCCGAGGGCGTGAACGCCTCCCTCCACCTGCGGATACGGCGGCTGCTGCACGCGGTCTGGCAGGTGACCGACCCGCTGGTGCTGCCGGACCCGAAGGTGTGCGGGCGGCTGGAGTTCGAGCTGCTCCAGCTGTCCGACCAGCGGCCCGCCGGGGGCGCGCTGCTGTTCGCGACCTCCCAGGCCTGGCCCCGGGACGCCCTCGCGGGCCGCCCGCTGCGCACCCCGGCCGAGGACGAGGACGGCGACACGGACGGCGACGGGCACGGACCGGACGACGGGGACGGGGTGGCGTGATGGCCGACGGAGTCAGAAGCCCGCTGGCGCGCCGGCTGCGGGAGGTCTGGGAGATCCGCCTCCACCGCTATCTGGCCCTGCTGGTCACGGCCGCCGTACTGACCGGGCTGGTCTTCGCCGTGCGGGCGGTCACCCACGAGAACCGGTCCTGCGCGCCCGGGGTGGCCCGTCCGGCCGGCAGCGACGAGTGCGTGGGCGTGGCCACGGGCGCGTACGACTTCGGGCATCCCCAGCTGCGGGACGCGGTGCGGGCGATCGACCGGGAGAACGACCGGCTCAAGGCGGGCGGTTACGTCACGGTCGCGCTGATGCTGCCGTACACCGCCTCCACCCCCTCGACGCTCAGCGACATCCAGCACGAGCTGCAGGGCGCCTACCTGGCCCAGTGGCAGGCCAACCACACCTCCAACGGGCAGGCTCCGGCGATCCGCCTGGTGCTCGCCAACCCGGGTGCCACCAGCGACCACTGGGAGACGATGGTCGACCAGCTGGAGCGGATGGCGAAGGGCGACGACCGGCTGCGCGCGGTCGCCGGGGTCGGGCAGAGCACCGACAACAACAAGAAGGCCGTCGCGGAACTGACCCGGCGGGGCATCCCGGTCGTCGGCGCCTCCATCACCGCCGACAACCTCGCCAACGGACAGAACGGCAAGGACCCCTTCCCCGGCCTGGCCCGGGTCTCCCCCACCAACACGGACGAGGCACGCGCCCTGGCCTCGTTCGCCAAGGTCGACGCGGGCCGGGCCCTGCTGATGTACGACAAGCCCGGCGACCCGTACACACGGACGCTCCAGACGTCGTTCGCCGCGCTGCTGAAGGGTTCGCCCTACGAGCCGCAGCCCTTCACCCCGCCCGCCGACCGCACCCAGGAGGGGACGACGGCGAACACCTTCCGGCAGATCACCCACCTGGTGTGCGACACCTCCGCGGGGACCGACACGATCCTCTTCGCCGGCCGGCACACGCAGCTACGGCAGTTCGTCAACGCGCTCGGCACGCGCGGCTGCCAGAACCGGAAGTTCACGGTGCTGACGGGCGACGAGGGCTCGTACCTGTCCGGCGACAAGAAGCTGGACCGCACCGCCCTCACCCACAACCTCTCCGTCCGCTACACCTCGCTCGCCCACCCGGACGCCTGGGTGAACGCCCCCGTGGAGCTGCCGGGCGGCTCCGCGCAGGACGCGAAGGTCCTCACCGGCCTCCTCGCCCGCAGCGCCCGTGAGCCGGTCGGCCCGATCGGCGAGGTCGCCCTGGAGGACGGCCAGCTGATCATCGCCTTCGACGCGATGACGCTGGCCGTGCACGGCATCCGCGAGGCCACGCCCGACGGCGCGGCCGTCCCGCCCCTCGCCGACGTCGGCCTCCAGTGGCCACAGGTCAAGGGCTCGCTGCGGGTGAGCGGGGCGAGCGGCTGGATCTGCCTGGACGTGCACGGCAATCCGTACGACAAGGCGGTGCCGATCGTGGAACTCCACGCCGACGGCGGCTCCCGCTTCGTCCGCATCGCCTGGCCGGAGGGGAAGCCCCCGGCCAGGGAGTGCCTGCCGCCGTCCTGACGGCTCGACGGAAAAAGGCCGGTTCCCGTGACCCCGGGGTCACGGGAACCGGCCTTCGCCGTGGGGCGGCTACACGCCCGCGTACGAGTGCTTTCCGGAGACGAAGATGTTGACGCCGTAGTAGTTGAACAGCCAGCAGCCGAACGCGATCAGGGCCAGGTAGGCGGCCTTGCGGCCCTTCCAGCCGGCCGTGGCGCGGGCGTGCAGATAGCAGGCGTAGGCGACCCAGGTGATGAACGACCAGGTCTCCTTGGGGTCCCAGCCCCAGTAGCGGCCCCAGGCGTCGCCCGCCCAGATCGCGCCCGCGATGATCGTGAACGTCCACAGCGGGAAGACGGCCGCGTTGACGCGGTAGGCGAACTTGTCGAGCGAGGCCGAGGCGGGCAGCCGGTCCAGGACCGAGTTGGCGAACCTGCCGGGCTTGCCGCCGGTCGCCAGCTTGTTCTCGTAGGCGTCCTTGAACAGGTACAGGATCGTGGCGACCGCGCCGACGTAGAACACCGCGCCGCAGAAGATCGCGGTGGAGACGTGGATGTACAGCCAGTACGAGTGCAGCGCCGGGACCAGCTGGTCGCTCGCCGTGTAGAGGACGGTGACCGCGAGACCCAGGTCCAGCAGGACCGAGGTGATCAGGAACAGACCGAGCCAGCGCACGTTCTTCTTCAGCGCCAGCAGGCCGAGGTACACGCCGACGGCCACCGTGGAGAAGGTGAGGTTGAACTCGTACATGTTGCCCCACGGCGCCCGCTCCACCGAGGCCGCGCGGGCGATCACGCCGCCCAGCTCGACCAGGAACGCGAGCACGGTGAGGGAGATGGCGATCCGGCCGTACATGTCGCCCTGCTCGTCACCGCCGTGCGCGCCGGGCCCGTCGGGCACGTCACGCGCGCCGGCCGCGGAGCGCACCACGACCTGCGGCCGCTCCAGGACGGCCGTGCCGCCGTTCTTCTTGACGGTGACGGCCGGGCCCGCGGCCGCGGGCGTGGCGGTGAGCGCGGCGGCGGTACGGCCGACCTTGCTGCGGCTGCCGAGGAGCCACTCGGCGATGTACGCGAAGAAGGCCAGGGTGTAGACGGCCATCGCGGAGTAGATCAGCGTGTTGCTGATGCTCGCGAGGTTCTCGTTGGTGGCGGCGGCAAGCTCCGTGGTGGCGGCGAGAGTCACTTCTCAGCCCCTTCGGCAGGTACGGCTTCGGGTTCGGGGGACGCGGAGGAAGCGGGCGGTTCGGGGGTGTCGGGGTCGGAGGTCGAGGGAGCCTGGTCGTACAGGATCCCGGCGAGGTCGCCGAGCTCCTCGGGTACCTTGGCCGACTCGCTGCGGCCGAGCCCGCCCATCTCGACCACCGTCACCCCGTCGGCGCCGCGCGAGGCGCGCACCCAGACCCGGCGGCGCTGGAGGAACAGGGAGCCGGCGAGGCCGAAGATCGCGGCGATGGCGCCGCCCAGCGCCCAGCCGCTCGCGGGCTGCTGGGTGACCTGGAAGTTCGCCCACTCCTTGGTGCCCTCGTAGGTCACCGAGCCGGCGCCGTTCGGGAGGGTCATCGTCTCGCCGGGCTTCAGGTTCTCCCGCAGCTGCGCGCCCTTGGAGTCCTTGAACTCCTTCATGTGCGCCTTGTCGAGCTGGTACACGCTCTGCGGGATGCCCGAGTCGACCCCGAGGTCGCCGTGGTACGGCGCCAGGTTCAGCACCGGGTTGCGCAGCGCCGGGAACGTCGAGGCCGCCTCACTGCCCTTGGTGTACGTCGGCAGGAAGAAGGCCGAGATGCCCAGCTGCTCCTCGGCGCCCTTGGCGTCCCGGTAGCCGTCGAGGACCTTGATCACACCGCTGGAGGTGATGTTGGAGTCGAGCGGCAGCAGCGGCACCGCGTCGCGGTAGACGACGTCGCCCTTGCCGTCGCGGACGGTGATGACGGGCGCGTAGCCGTGAGCGGTGAGGTAGATCTTCGAGTCGTCGATCTCCAGCGGGTGGTTGACCTTGACGAGGGCCTTCTTGTCCTTGCCGTAGGCGCCCACGCTGTAGGTGAGGGCGGACTGGAAGGTGCGCGCGGTGCCCGTGTTGGGACCCGAGGTCTCGTACGTGCCGGTGAACTTGTCCAGGGTGAAGCTGAACGGGTTCAGGTCGTCGGTGCCGAAGAGGTTGCCGGACTTGAAGTCGTTGTACTGGGTGAGGGTGTTGGAGAAGCCGTCGCCCTCGACGACCAGCTTGTTCCCCTCGGACTTGTAGAGCTGGCCGCAGGCGAAGGCGACCAGCATCACGATCAGCGCGATGTGGAACGAGAGGTTGCCCACCTCACGGAGGTAGCCCTTCTCCGCGGCGACGGCGTCCCCGGCGAGGTGGGCGCGGAAGCGACGCTTCTTCAGCAGGGTGAGCGCGGCCTCGCGGACCTGTTCCGGCTCGGCGTCGGTGCGCCAGGTCGTGTACGCCGGCAGCCGGGTCAGCCGTTTCGGCGCACCCGGCGGGCGGCTGCGCAGCTGGCCGACGAACTGCCAGGTGCGGGGCACGATGCAGCCGATGAGGGAGACGAACAGCAGGATGTAGATCGCGGAGAACCACACCGAGCTGTAGACGTGGAAGAGGCCGAGCCTGTCGTAGACCGGCGCGAGCGTCCCATGGGCCTGACGGAAGTCGGCGACCTTGGTCTCGTCGGTGCCGGACTGCGGGATCAGCGAACCGGGGATCGCGCCGAGGGCCAGCAGCAGCAGGAGCAGCAGCGCGACCCGCATCGAGGTGAGCTGCCGCCAGAACCAGCGGACCCAGCCGACGATCCCCAGGGTGGGCCCACTGGCCAGCGTGTCCACGGGCGCGGTGGACAGCTGGGAGCCGGCGGCGCCGAGATCCTGCTCGTCGGGGGCGGCCGGGGTCTCGCCGGGGGCGTCGCCGACGGTGCTCTTGCTCATGAATCAGATCCCCACAGTGAAGCCGACGGACCAGGACTGGATGTCCTGCACGAGGCGGTCCCAGGCGCCGGTCAGCAGCAGCAGACCGGTCACGATCATCATCGTGCCGCCGATCCGCATCACCCAGACGTAGTGACGCTTGACCCAGCCGAAGGCGCCGAGCGCCTTGCGGAAGGCGACCGCAGCGAGGACGAAGGGCACGCCGAGGCCGAGGCAGTAGGCGACGGTCAGTATGGCACCGCGGCCCGCGCTTCCCTGCTGGGAGGAGAGGGCGATCACGGAGGCGAGGGTGGGCCCGATGCAGGGGGTCCAGCCGATGCCGAACAGGGCGCCGAGCAGCGGGGCGCCGGCCAGTCCGGCGACGGGCCGCTTGTGGAAGCGGAACTCCCGCTGGGTCATCCAGGGCATCAGCCCCATGAAGAAGACGCCCATGAGGATCATGAGCCCGCCCAGCACCTTGGACAGCACGTCCTGGTTGGCCTGGAGGTTCTCGCCGAAGTAGCCGAACAGGGCCCCGCTGGAGACGAACACGGCGGTGAAGCCGAGGACGAAAAGCGAGGCGCCGGCGATCATCCGTCCGCGGCGGGCCTCGGCCAGGTCGGTGCCGGCGACGCCGGTGACGTAGGACAGGTAGCCGGGGACGAGCGGCAGGACGCACGGCGAGAAGAAGGAGACGAGCCCGCCGAGCAGCGCGATCGGCAGCGCGGCCAGCAACGCGCCGTTGAGCACGGTGTCGTTGTAACCCGTCGCGGCGAGCGTGGTGACCGCGCTCACGTCACTTCTCCGCGAGGACGGGAGCGATCATCTTGCGCAGCCTGTCCTCGCTGAGCGCGGCCAGCGACCGGGCGGCGATCTTGCCCTCCCTGTCGATGACCAGCGTGGAGGGGATGGCCTGGAGGCTGAGCGTGCCCTTCTTGAAGCGCAGCAGCAGCTTGCCCTTCGGGTCGGACAGGCTGGGGTACGTGATGCCCTGCTGCTTCTCGAAGGCGAGGGCGTTGTCGTTGCTGGTGTCGAGGGTGTTGATGCCGACGAACTGCACGCCCTGGCCCTTGAGGTCCGTGTAGACCTTCTGGAAGCCCGGCGCCTCGGCACGGCACGGGGCGCACCAGGAGCCCCACACGTTGAGGACGACGACCTTGCCCTTGTAGGCGGCGACGTCGAGCTGTTGTCCCGCGACGGACTTGCCGGACAGGTCGGGGGCCGCGGCGCGCGATCCCTTCTTCGCGGTGGAGATGCCGTCCTTGCCCATCACGAAGTTGGTGTCACCGCCTCCGCCCGCGGTGCCCCCGGAGGTACAGGCGGACAGCAGCAGTGCGGCGACGGCTCCGCCGGCGGCCGTGGTCAGGGCGGCACGGCGCGAACGGTTCCGGCTGGTCGAGCACAGGGGGGCGCGGCTGGCGGCACTCATGTGAAAAGTTTCGCATGCCCGTTCTGGGGATCTTGCGCACCCCCCTTGCGGGGAGAAAACCCCATTTCAGGCAGCGTTGGCGGCGGTACCCGCCGAGGTCGAGGCGGAGGTGGACGCGGAAGGGGTGCTCGCGCCCAGGAAGGTCTTCCAGCCGCCGGCCGGCTGCTGCCCGACGTCGAGGGTGCGCAGCTTCTCGAGGATCTCCGGCTTCTGGACGTCGATCCAGTCCACGAACTGCCGGAAGGAGACCAGCCGTACGTCCGCGCCCTTCTCCTTCTCGCGCGCGATGTGCTTGAAGGCCTCCTCGACGGCGTCCATGTAGATGCCGCCGTTCCACTGCTCGAAGTGGTTGCCGACGAAGAAGGGCGCGCGATTCGTCTCGAATGCCCGCTTGAATCCCTGGATGTACGCCTGCGAGGACTGCTGCCGCCAGCCCGGGTAGTTGTGGCTCGGCGCCTTGGTCGTGTTGATCGACTGATTGGCGAGCATGTTGTAGTCCATCGAGAGGACCTCGAAACCACGGCCGGGGAAAGGTATCTGCTGCAACGGCAGATCCCAGATCCCGTCCTTCTTGTCCGGCCACACCTGACGCCCGCCCGGCGAGGAGGCGTCGTAGCGCCAGCCGAGGGCACGGGCGGTGGGCAGCAGCTTGTCCTGGCCGAGCAGACAGGGCGTCCGGCCGCCGACGAGCTCCTTGTCGTAGTCGAAGGGGAGCGCGGGCAGGTCCTTCCAGCCGGTGTTGGTCCGCCACTCCTTCACGAACGACTTCGCCTGGTCTATCTCGCTGCGCCACTGCTGGGGCGTCCAGTTGCCGACGGTCCCGTTCCCGGAGCAGAAGTGCCCGTTGAAGTGGGTGCCGATCTCGTGCCCCTCGAGCCAGGCGCGCCGGACGCCGTCGAGCGTCATCCTGACGTGCTCGTCGGTGAGGTAGCCGATGTCGGAGGCGCCGCGCGGGTTGTTCGGGGGGTCGTAGAGCCGCTTCTTCGACTCGGGCAGCAGATACAGCCCCGAGAGGAAGAAGGTCATGCTCGCGCCGTGCGCCTTGGCGAGGTCGAGGAAGCGTGTGAAGAGTCCGTTGCCGACCTCGCCCGCCCCGTCCCAGGAGAAGACGACGAACTGCGGCGGCTCCTCGCCCGGCTGGAGCGGCACTGGCTTGGCCGGCTGGTGGGGCTGCTTGCCGGTGAAGGAGGTGGAGCCGTCGCCGAGGGGGCGGGCGGTGACCTTCGGACTGGCGCTGCCGGAGGGTTTGCCGGAGCCGCTGGAACCGCCGGGGGTGCTGGGGCCGTCCGAGTCCGTGAGGCTGCCGCAGCCCACGAGTCCGGCAGCGGCGGCAGCCCCGGCACCGAGTCCGAGTGCTCCCCTTCGGGTGATGGCGCGCATGGCAACCCCGTTCGTCACATTTTCCGATGGTCACCCATTCAGAGGACGTGACGAACGAGGAGGTTCCGCCGATAGTTCCGGATTCCGTAACAGAGGGGCTTATTTCAGCCAGGGAACCCGGCCGGCCACGAGGTCCGGTGAGCGGACTCCGGGGCCGGACCCGGCCGAGCCGTGGGCCTACGCCCCGAAGGCCTTGCCCTTCCCCTGCACCGGCTTGGCGCCGGCCCGGAGATGGGCGGGCACCAGGTCGATGGCGGGTTCGCTGTAACCGACGGACACGATCCTGTCGCCCTGGTACGTGAAGGTCGTCAGCGACGCGAGCGTGCACTGCCGCTTGCGCGGGTCGTGCCACAGCCGCCGCCGCTCGACGTAGGACCGCACAATCCAGATCGGCAGCTGATGGCTGACCAGCACCGCCTCGTGGCCGCGCGCCGCGTCCTTCGCCGCGTCCAGCGCGCCCATCATCCGGACGACCTGGTCGACGTACGGCTCGCCCCAGGACGGCTTGAACGGGTTGACGAGGTGCTTCCAGTTCTCGGGCCGGCGGAGCGCCCCGTCCCCGACGCCGAAGGTCTTGCCCTGGAAGACGTTCTCCGCCTCCAGGAGCCGCGGATCGGTGCCCAGGTCGAGCCCGTGCGCCTTGGCGATCGGCGTCGCCGTCTCCTGCGCCCGCTCCAGCGGGGAGGCGACGACATGGGTGACGTCGCGGGAGGCGAGGTGCTCGGCGACCCGGTCGGCCATCTGCCGGCCCAGCTCGGAGAGGTGGTAGCCGTCGAGACGGCCGTAGAGGACGCCGTCGGGGTTGTCGACCTCGCCGTGCCGCATGAGGTGGACGACGGTGAGGTCCTTGTGGCCCGAGGTGTTGTCGAAGGCGTCCTCGAGGGCGTCCTCGAAAGCCTTGTCGGGCGCGTTCTCGGGGGCGTTTTCCGGGGTGGTCATGCCGCTGTGGCCTCCGCAGCCGCTCGGGCCGCCGCCGGAAGGGCGTCGGCGATTCTCTGGACGGCCCGGTCGTCGTGGGCCGTGGACACGAACCAGGACTCGAAGGACGACGGCGGCAGGTAGACGCCGTTCGCCAGCAGCGAGTGGAAGAAGGCGGTGAAACGGAAGGACTCCTGCGCCCTGGCGTCGTCGTAGTCACGGACCGGCCGGTCCGTGAAGAAGACGGAGAACATGTTGGAGGCGCTCTGGAGCGTGTGCGCGACACCCTCCTTGGCCAGCGCCTCCGACACCAGGGACTGGATCCGGGTGGAGACGTCGTCGATCCTGGCGTAGGCGGCGTCGTCGAGGAGCCGGAGCTGGGCGAGCCCGGCGGCGGTCGCCACCGGGTTCCCGGAGAGGGTGCCGGCCTGGTAGACGGGCCCGGCGGGGGCGAGGTGCGCCATGACGTCGGCCCGCCCGCCGAAGGCCGCGGCGGGGAAGCCGCCGCCCATGACCTTCCCGAAGGTCATCAGGTCCGGCCGCACGCCGTCGATCCCGTACCAACCGGCCCGGCTGGTCCGGAACCCGGTCATGACCTCGTCGGAGATGAAGAGCGCGCCGTTGTTCTGGCAGGCGTCCTTGAGCCCCTGGTTGAAGCCGGGAAGCGGCGGCACGACCCCCATGTTGCCCGGCGAGGCCTCGGTGATCACACAGGCGATCTCGCCGGGGTGCCGGTGGAAGGCCTCCTGCACGGCCTCGATGTCGTTGTACGGCAGGACGATGGTGTCGCCGGCCTGGGCGCCGGTGACGCCCGGCGTGTCGGGGAGCGCGAAGGTGGCGACCCCGGAGCCGGCCGCCGCGAGGAGCGAGTCGACGTGCCCGTGGTAGCAGCCGGCGAACTTGATCACCTTGGCGCGCCGGGTGAACCCGCGGGCCAGCCGGATCGCCGACATGGTGGCCTCCGTACCGCTGGAGACGAGCCGCACCTCCTGCAGGGGCTCGATGCGGGCGACCATCTCCTCGGCGAGCGCGACCTCGCCCTCACCGGGCGTACCGAAGGAGGTACCGCGGGAGACGGCCTCCCGCACGGCGGCGATCACCTCGGGGTGCGAATGCCCGAGGATCATGGGCCCCCAGGAACAGACGAGGTCGACGTACTCCCGGCCGTCGGCGTCCGTCAGATACGGGCCGGTGCCGGACACCATGAACCGGGGCGTGCCGCCCACGGCGCGGAACGCGCGCACCGGCGAGTTCACACCCCCCGGTGTGACGGCGGACGCACGGTCGAACAGCGCCTGCGATACAGGCGCATCGTATGAATAGGGCAGTTCGCTCATGACCTGCGACTTCTCCGACCTTCTCCGACTTGCTGGACTCCGGTTGTCAGTGACCTCCCAGGGTAGGCCAGCGACGGCAGAGGCCGGCGGGGCCGTCATCCGCCTCCGCCATCTGCGAAACTGAGTCGGAACGGGCCTGATAGACGTAGCTCACACCAACCGGGTGTCCAGTGGCTGCGAAGATCCTGCGGACAGGTGTTTCACCGCACGTTTCGGCGGGCGGCCGCGGGGGAGGTCACTGACACGATGATCGGGTTGCGCGGCGGGGGCCACGCGTCCCAGAAAAGCAGTCGGGTGGAGATATGCATCGCGGTGGCGGACTGGGCGAGGGGACTGACGACCTGGGTCCTCGACGTGCCCGGCGGGGGAAGCACCGGCGCGACGCGGAGGAAGCCGGCGAAGCACGGCAGACACAGGCACAAGGTGTACCGAGTGAGCCCGAGCGGATCGACCGGATCGGTCAGATCGACAGAATCGACCAGATCGAGCGGTTCGAGCAGATCGACCGACGAGTCGACCAGCGGATCGATCCCCTGCGGGCGGGGAGCAGGAATGGTGGTCGGGTGGGGGTGACGTACAAGTACTTCGGCGCGCCCGACGGCGCGACCGCGGCCCGCGTCCCGATCTCGATGCGCCCCGAGGAACTCGGCGGCGACGAGCTCGGCATGAACGGCATGTTCACCAAGATCAAGCCGGAGACGATGGCCGCCATGGTGCTGACCGGCATCGAAGGCGTCCCCCTCAACAAGGTGCCCCCGCTGGAACTGGTCGTCCTCCACCCCGACTACGCCGTGGTGAAGCTCCCCATGACGGTCGTGGATCCGCTGCGGGACATAGGCGAGGAAGCGGTGGGCGCGGCTGCCTTCATCTGGTCGACGGTCCCCGACCGGGGCGGTCCCCGGGACGCGTTCAACGTGTACCAGCTGCTGCACGAGTGGCAGGACTTCAGCCACCGTCTGCACGAGGCGGGGCACCAGCCCTACTGTCTGGTGTGGCCGTGAACTGAACTCTGACGATGGCGGGCGAGGTCCTCGGACCTCGCCCTTTTCCGTACCCTGCTTCCGCTCGCTCCTCGGGACGGGAACTCCCTTTGCGGGTCCGGTCGTTCGGGTTCACGGAACGTGTCGACCGCCGCGGGGACGGGGCTGGTCCTCGAGCGGCCCCGCATGGTGAATGATGACCCGACAGTCACTCACGGCGGTTCGATCCGGTGGTGGGACGCGAGTCCAGGACGGAGCCAGGCAGCATGACCTCTCCCCTCAGCGGCAGCAGCGACGCCGGTAGCGGCGGCACCGGCAGCCCCTTCTTGAAGATAGACACGAGCAAGCCCCACCCCGCCCGGATGTACGACTACTTCCTCGGCGGGAAGGACAACTACGAGGTCGACCGGGATGCCGCCGAGCAGTTCATCAAGGTGGCGCCGGAGGTGCGGGAAGGGGTCCGCGCCAACCGGCACTTCATGCACCGCGCCGTCCGGCACGTCGTCGCCGAGGGCGGCGTCCGGCAGATCCTCGACATCGGCACGGGCCTGCCCACCGAGCCCAACGTGCACCAGATCGCGCACTCCATAGCCCCCGGGACCCGGGTCGCGTACGTCGACAACGACCCGATCGTCAGCACCCACTCGATGGCCCTCATGGCCGACGCCGACCCGGGCGCCGACGCCCACACCTCGGTCGTCCTGGCCGACCTGCGGGATCCCCGCGCCGTCCTCGACCACCCCGACGTCCGCAGGATCATCGACTTCGACGAGCCCGTGGCGCTGCTGCTGGTGGCCGTCGTGCACTTCCTCGCCGACGCGGACGACCCGGACGCCGTCGTCGCGACACTGCGCGACGCGCTGCCCGCCGGCTCCTACCTCGTCCTGTCGCACGCCACCGGCGACGTCCACGAGGACCGGCGCGAGAACGCGGCCTCCGTCTACAACAAGGCCAGCGCCTCCCTGAACCTGCGCCCCCACGCCCGGGTCCTGGACCTCTTCGGCGACTTCACCCTCCTCGACCCGGGCCTGGTCCCGGTCCCGGACTGGCGCCCCGAAGAGCCCCCGAAGAACGGCGCCCCGCCGATCGGCATCTACGGCGGAGTGGCCCGCAAGAACAGCTGAACGGCCTCTCAGGGCAGCCGGGTTGTCTCCAGGAGGCCGCTTGACGTGGGCGGCGCGGGCCACCGCCTCCAACGGGAGCACGGTGACCCGCCCGGGTCGTCTCAGGGACCGTAGGGGGTTGTAGGGGTCTACGGGTCGTAGGGGTCGGTCGTACGGGTCAGGCCACGAGAGTGGCGGGTTCGCCCGCCGGCTCCTCCTCCAGCAGGTCCGCCAGCGTCGCCCGCGCCCGCGCGACGCGCGACCGCACGGTGCCCACCGGGCAGTCGCTCGCCCGCGCCGCCTCCGCGTAGGGCAGGCCGGCCAGCTGGGTGAGGACGAACGCCTCCCGCCGCTCGGCCGGGAGCGAGGCCAGCAGGTCCAGCAGGACGACGCCGTCGTCGAAGCCCGGCAGATCGCGCGGCTGGGCGCGCTCGGCGGCGAGCTGCCAGTCCGGCACGTCGGACAGCCGGGGCCGGGTGGCGGCGTACCGATAGCTGTCGATCACCGCCCGACGGGCGATGGACAGCAGCCAGGAACGCGCCGAGGAGCGTCCCTCGAACCGGTGCAGGCTGCCGAGGGCACGCAGAAAGGTGTCCTGGGCGAGGTCGTCGACCGCCTGGGGATCGGCGCACAGATGGGAGACGTAGCGCAGGACGTCGCGGTGCAGAGCGCGTACGAAACGCTCGACCGCGTCCGCGTCACCGGCCCGGGCGGCGAGCGCCCATGCGGTGATCGACTCGTCGAGTGCGGCCTGAGCTGTCGGCGCGGCCTGCGATGCCTGGGGCGCCTTTGGGGCAGACGTGATCACCTGGTGTCCTTCTCGGATCATCCACGAGGGCATGAGGGAGAAACGGCCTCACACCCGCCTGCGCGGGCGTACGGCCGTGGCCCGGAGCGCGCAGGGGCAGCCCCGGGTCGCCTGCTGCCGGCACCTGTCGTCGGACATCACACGTCGGACATCGCGTCGGACATGACGCGTCGGACGTCAGGCGGCGGCAGCGGCTCCCTGGGGCGGACCCCGAGTGGTGATCGCGTGGGTGAGAAGGAGGAGCCGGGGCGCTCGCGCCGAGTCACGGCGACGGAACCGGACACGCGGCTGGTCCGGGGTGACGGGCAGGGCGAGCAGCAGCCGCAGCGGCGCGGCCAGCCGTCCGGCAAGCGCCCGCAGAATCCGGAACGCGGCCTTCTCGCCGTGCGCCAGCCACAGCCCGCACAGCAGCGCGGCGAGCAGGTGGGCGGCGAGCATCCCGAACGAGGAGGAGCCGCCCCCTCCGGCGGCCTCCCCCATGGGGCTCATGTGGCCGATATGGCCGATATGACTCACGTGATCCATATGACCCATGTCCATGTCCATGGAGTCCATGCGCATCGAGCCCATGCCCATGGCGCCCGTACCCGCGGAGGCCGGGCCACCGGACTCCGGCCCGGCCAGCGAGAAGGCGGAGTGCAGGGCCGTCTGGGCGGCGATCACGACCGTCACGATCAGCGGCAGCCCACGCTCCCGGCCCGCCAGGCACCAGCCCGCGATCCCGGTGACGCTCACGCCCGCGGCCAGCGCCCACACGGGCACCTCGGCGCCGGACATCATCACGTGGCCCAGGGCGGCGAGCAGCACGCAGACAGCCGCGAACAGCGCGGCCCGTAGCGTGCGAGTACACCGCCCAGCAGTCATGGCGCCTCATCCTCGCATCCGGACACCGCCCGTCGTACGGGGGTACGGAATTCACCCCGGTCCCGAACTCAATCCGCCGTGTATGACCTGCCTCACCCCACCGCCCGCGACACCGCCCACCGCGGCCCGGCTCCCGCCCGCGCCCCGCGGCGCGCGGTCCCCCCGGAGGGCCCAGTCCACCGCGCGGGAGGCGCCGACTCCAGCGACTCTGGGTGACGGGGCGTGTCTGTCGTGACATGTCCATCGAGAAGCGGAGGTGCCGGTGAGCGGTTGCGCCGAACGCGTGCGGATCGCGGTCATCGGGGACTGCCCCGTCTTCCGGCACGGCATCTCGAACCTGATCAGCGCCGCTCCCGACCTCCATCTGGTCGCGGCCGCACCGTCGATGGAGAGCATGGACGGCAGCCTGCGCGGCGCGCACGTCGTCCTGATGGACCTCCAGCAGCCCGCCCCGAGACTCACCGCGGCCGTGACGAAGCTGCACAGGCGAGGACATGCGGTCCTGGTCGTGTCGTCCTCCCCGCAGATCGACGCCGTCCAGGTGATCAGGGCGGGAGCCAGCGGCTATCTGAGCCGGCAGGCGGAGGCGCACGAAGTGCTGACGGCGATCCGGACCGTGGGCTCGGGCCGCAGCTACGTCTCGGCACCCGCCAGCCGCCTTGTGGGGCTGTCCCCGCATTTCACGGACCGGGAGCAGGAAATCCTGCGCCTGCTCGCGAATGGTTCAACGGACCACGAAATCGCCGCCGAATTGGGCATCAGCAAACACACCGTCCATTCGCACCTCGACCGAATCGGCGAGAAGACGGGCTCCCGACGGCGTCCCGACCTGACCCGAATCGCCGTCGAACACGGTCTCACCAGCCTGGAATAGAGCCCTCCGCAAGCTCTGCCGTGGGTGTGCCGCGAGAGGGCCGTGAGGGGGTGCCGTGGGTAGTCCTACCCCGTGCGGCGTGGGCATTTAACACCCTTGACCTGCGGCGATCGAGCCCCGATCTTGGGAGAGGACCACTTCACCACGTCCGTCGGAACAGCGAACAGGCGCTAACCCTCGGGGCCATTCGCAACATGAGCCGACAAGCTAGGAGAAGTCATGCGTAACCGCATTGCAGTTCTCGCCGCCATGATGGTGCTCCCCCTGACAGGCGTAGCCACGCTGGCGACAGCGGGCTCGGCAGGGGCCGACCCCCAGAGCGGGAAGGTCCAAGTCACCGGTAATGTCGGCGACTGCAAAAACGGAAACTCTCCCATTCGCGTGTCGATAACTGCGGGCCAGGAGAAGAAGAGCGACAAGCGGGCCACAGTAGAAGATTCAAATGAGTACGCGGTAAACTTCCAGAAGATCAAGGCCTCGGGCCAAGCCGCTGTGGCCACCGTGACCTGCGTTGGCTCCGAGTACACGCACAAGTTCACGATCAACCGCCCGCCCACGGCTTCAACCATCCAGGAAGAGGATCTGGAGCCCGCGTAGCACCCATCCTGCTCGCCAGTCGACCGGTTCTCGCACCGCGCGGGATCCGGCCGACTTGCTCACCGCGTGCTCAGCCTGTCACCTCCGGCAATCCCGCCCCCACCGTGAACCCGATCACCGAGCCGCCCCCCGCCCGCCGGAAGGCGAAGGGTCCGCCCCCGTGCGCCAGCGCCACCTCGCGGACGATCGACAGGCCCAGGCCCGAGCCCGGCAGGGAGCGCGCGTCGGGGGCGCGGTAGAAGCGGTCGAAGACCCGGGTCAGGTCGGCATCGGCGATGCCGGGCCCGCGGTCGAGGACCTCGACGCGGACGACGCCCGGCCGGGACGGCCCGGTGACGGCGATCTCGACGGGCGCCCCGCCCTCGCGGTCGAACTTGGTCGCGTTCTCCACGAGGTTGGACACCGCCCGCTGGAGCATGCCCGGCCGCCCGTAGAGGGTGGTGTCACCGCTGGTGCGGATCAGCACCTGCCGCCCGGTGCGGCGCCGGGTGAGGCCCGCGACCTCCTCCGCGATGTCGGCGAGGTCCAGCCGCCGCGGCGGCTCGGTGTCGGACTGTCCGGCCGCGAGATCGACGAGCTCGTTGACCAGGTCGGTCAGTTCCCGGGCCTCCTGGGTCAGATCCGCCACCAGTTCGTCACGGGTGTCCGGCGGCAGTTCGTCGATGCGGCGCAGCAGCGAGATGTTCGTACGCAGCGACGTCAGCGGCGTACGCAGTTCGTGCCCCGCGTCCTGGACCAGCCGCCGCTGGTCCTCCTCCGACTGGGCGAGCCGGCCGAGCATACGGTCGAAGGCGCGGCCCAGCCGGCCCACCTCGTCGTGACCGGTGACCGGCACCTGCACACCGAGCCGGCGGGTGCGGGCCACGTCCTCGGCGGCGGTGGTGAGGATCACCAGGCGGTGGGTGATGCGCCGGGCCAGCCACCAGCCGAACAGCCCCGCGGCCGTCACCACCGCGATCATCAGGATCAGGGTGCGCTGCTGGAGGGCCCGCAGCAGGTCCTCGGTGTCGCTGAACTCCTGCGCCACCTGCACCGCGCCCCGGCCGCCGCCCAGGGAGACGGTCGCGATGCGGTAGACGTCGCTGCCGACGTCGACGTCCTTGTGCTCGGTGATCCGGCCGGCCGCCGCGACCGCCGAGATCCTGCGGTCGGCGGACACGACGGGCAGTCCGGGGCTCCCGCTGTCCACGACCGAGCCGTCCGCGCCCAGCACCTGCACGTCCGTGCGGGCCGGCCGCACGATGTCGTGCCCCGGCGCGGACGAGGAGAAGTCCTCCGGCGCCATCCGGTGATCGCGCACCTCGTCCCGCAGGTCCTGCACCACCTCGTCGAAGACCGACTCCTGGTCGACCCGGACCAGCCGGGCGGCCGCCGAGTACGACAGGACGCCGACGAGCACGGTGACCGCGGCCGTCACGGCCGCGAACGACACCGCGAAGGTGGTGCGCAGCGACACCAGCTTCGGCCGCGGCCGGGACAGCAGCCGACGCAGACGACTCACTCGCGTCCTCGTCTCACTGGCGCCCTCGTCCCCTTCGTCCCCCGCGCCGCCCTTGCGGCCTTCGTCCCCCTCGCGTCCCCGCCACTCAGTCCTCCCGCAGCACGTAACCCACACCGCGCACGGTGTGGATCAGCTGCGGGGCGCCGGGCTGGTCGAGCTTGCGGCGCAGATAGCCGACGTAGACGGCGAGGTTCTTGGAGCCCGGGCCGAAGTCGTAGCCCCAGATGCGGTCGTAGATCGTGGAGTGGTCCAGGACGATCCCCGCGTTGCGCGCCAGCAGTTCCAGCAGCTCGAACTCGGTCCGGGTCAGCTCCAGCTCGCGCCCGCCCCGCCACGCGCGCCGCGCCTGCGGGTCCATCCGCAGCCCGGCCGCCTCCACATGCCGCTCCGTACCCCGCTCCGAACCCCGCTTCGGGGCCTCGGGCGGCGGCGCGGCGACCTCGGGGGCGGCGTCGGGGTTGGTGCGGCGCAGCAGCGCCCGCAGCC
Organism: Streptomyces sp. NPDC002884; assembly: GCF_040295245.1. Classification (NCBI taxonomy): domain Bacteria; kingdom Bacillati; phylum Actinomycetota; class Actinomycetes; order Kitasatosporales; family Streptomycetaceae; genus Streptomyces; species Streptomyces sp. NPDC002884. Next base: position 46,350 of record NZ_JBEOVB010000043.1, read on the forward strand.
GGGCGAAGACCTCCTCGACGTCGAACGGCTTGACGACGTAGTCGTCGGCGCCCGCGTCCAGACCGGCGATCCGGTCGGCGGTCTCCACCAGCGCGGTCAGCATCAGGATGGGCGTGCGGTCGCCCTCGGCGCGCAGCACCCGGCAGACCTGGAGGCCGTCGATGCCGGGCATCATCACATCGAGGAGGAGCACGTCCGGTGGGTTCTTGTGGGCGTGCGCCAACGCCTCGACCCCGTCGGCGACCGCGGTCACCCGGTAGCCCTCCAGGGTCAGGGCGCGTTCCAGGGCGTTGCGGATGGCACGGTCGTCTTCGGCGAGCAGCACGGTGGGAGACACCAGGCCAGTCTGCCAAGGCCTCCGGCGGTTGGGCCGGGAGGACGGTCGTACAGTCACCCTTCTTACTGGGCTCTCACCGTTCGGATGGGCGTGTCCTGGAGGCCGCCGCCCCCGGACCCCGGCTTCCGCCCGGACGGCCTCGACCTTGAGCGCCGGACGGGCTGGACGTACCCACCCGGCGCCCGGCGCTCAGAGGTCAGCCCTCAGCGGGCGGACAGCGCTGCCAGCTGTTCGGCGAAGGGAACCACCGTGAACTCGTCCTTCTCGGCTTTCTTGCCCTTCTCGGCCTTCTCGGCCGTCTTGTCCTGCGCCTGCGTGGCGGGTGCGGACAGGCCCGTCATCAGGGTCGCCAGTTCGGCCGCCGCCCGTTCGATCCGCTCGGGCAGGCCCTCCGCACCCCAGTCCTCCGAGGCGGCGTAGACGGCGGTCGGGACGACCACGGCGCGGAGGTAGGAGAAGAGCGGCCGCAGGGCGTGCTCCAGCACCAGTGAGTGGCGCGCGGAGCCACCCGTGGCGGCGATCAGCACCGGCGTGCCCGCCAGCGCGTCCGGGTCGAGCACGTCGAAGAACGACTTGAACAGGCCGCTGTAGGACGCGGAGAACACCGGAGTGACGACGATCAGCCCGTCCGCCGCCGTCACCGCCGCCAGCGCGGCGGCCAGCTTCCGTCCGGGGAAGCCGTTGGTGAAGTTGTGGGCGATCTCGACGGCGAGGTCGCGCAGCTCCACGACCTCCACCTCCGCCTCCGCCGAGGTCCGCCCGGCGGTCGCGGCCGCCAGCCGGTCGGCCAGCAGCCGGGTCGACGACGGGACGCTCAGCCCCGCCGAGACGACGACGAGCTTCATGCGACATCCACCCCTTCCCGGGAACCCTGCGCCGCCTGCGCCACCTGGGCGGCCTGGGCGGCCTTGAGCAGCGACGCGTGGGTCGGCGCGTCCGGCACCTCGGCCGGCCGGCCGACGGCGAACTCCTTGCGCAGCACCGGCACGACCTCCTCGCCGAGCAGGTCGAGCTGCTCCAGCACGGTCTTCAGCGGCAGCCCCGCGTGGTCCAGGAGGAACAGCTGGCGCTGGTAGTCGCCGGCGTACTCGCGGAACTTGAGCGTCTTCTCGATGACCTGCTCCGGCGTGCCGACGGTCAGCGGGGTCTGGTCGGTGAAGTCCTCCAGGGACGGCCCGTGACCGTAGACCGGCGCGTTGTCGAAGTACGGCCGGAACTCGCGCACCGCGTCCTGCGAGTTCTTCCGCATGAAGACCTGCCCGCCGAGCCCCACGATGGCCTGCTCGGGCGTGCCGTGTCCGTAGTGCGCGTACCGGGCGCGGAACAGCTCGATCATCCGCTTGGTGTGGTCGGCCGGCCAGAAGATGTTGTTGTGGAAGAAGCCGTCACCGTAGAACGCGGCCTGCTCGGCGATCTCGGGCGAGCGGATGGAGCCGTGCCACACGAACGGCGGCACGTCGTCCAGCGGGCGGGGCGTCGAGGTGAAGCCCTGCAGGGCGGTGCGGAACTTGCCCTCCCAGTCGACGACGTCCTCGCGCCACAGCCGGCGCAGCAGGGCGTAGTTCTCGATGGCGAGGTTGATGCCCTGCCGGATGTCCTGGCCGAACCAGGGGTAGACCGGGCCGGTGTTCCCGCGGCCCATCATGAGGTCGACGCGCCCGTCGGCCAGATGCTGGAGCATCGCGAAGTCCTCGGCGATCTTCACCGGGTCGTTGGTGGTGATCAGGGTGGTGGAGGTGGAGAGGACCAGCTTCTCCGTCCGCGCGGCTATGTAGCCGAGCATCGTCGTCGGGGACGAGGGCACGAAGGGCGGGTTGTGGTGCTCGCCGGTGGCGAAGACGTCGAGGCCGACCTCCTCGGCCTTCTGCGCGATGGCGACCATGGCCTTGATCCGCTCGCGCTCGGTCGGCGTACGGCCCGTGGTGGGGTCCGGCGTGACATCGCCGACGCTGAAGATCCCGAACTGCATGGTCGCTCAACCTCCAAAGTTGTTGACCGTTAAACTATACCGCCCTAACGGCATCCCTCCTCCCTCTATTCCGCCGCACGGCCACGACCACGTTCCGCCCGACCGCCAGGGCCCCGACTGCCCCGACTGCCACCGCCCGTCCCTCCCGGCTGCCGCCGCCTTGTGCCGCCGTCTGCCGCCGCCCCGTCCCCCGCCCGGCTGACACGGCCCTGTCCCGCCGACCGACACGGCCCGCCCCTCCCGGCTGCCGCCGCCCTGCCCCGCTCGGCCGACACGGCCCCGACTGTCCCGTCCGCCCCGACTGCCACCGCCCGTCCCTCCCGGCCGCCGCCGCCCTGCCCCGCTCGACCGCCACGGCCCCGACTGTCCCGTCCGCCCCGACTGCCACCGCCCGTCCCTCCCGGCCGCCGCCGCCCCCGTCCCGCCCGACTGCCACCGCCCGTCCCGCCGACCGGCCCGGCCCGCTGTCAGTGCCCCGTCCTACGATCCGGACATGGCAACCCCACGCCGTGACACCCGAGGCATCGTCGACGCCGCGGACTTCCTCGCACGCGTGCGCTTCCGCCGCCCCGAACCGGCCCCGCCCCTGCGCCCCTACGTCGAGCACTACTGGCTGATCGACTGGGACCTGACCGAGCCGTACGTCTCCCACGTGGTCCCGCACCCCGCGGTCCACCTCGTCTTCCAGCGGTTCGAGGGGCAGGAGCCCTTCGTCGAGATCGCCGGCGTCCAACAGGGCCTCTTCGCCCAGAAACTGGAGGGCCGGGGACGGGTGTGCGGCGTGAAGTTCCGCCCGGGCGGCTTCCGCCCCTTCGCCCCCGAGCACCCGGTCTCCCACTGGACGGGCCGCCGGGTCCACCTCACCGGCACCGACCCTGACCCGGTCCTCGACCCGGCCGACGAGGGGGCCCGGGTGGCGGCCCTCGACGCGCATCTCCTGGCGGCCCGCATCCCCCGCCCGGACCCCCGGGCCGACCTCGCGATGACCCTCGTCGACCGCATCCGCACCGACCGCGCGATCCGCAGGGTGGCGGACCTCGCGAGCGGCGAAGGGCTGTCGGTACGCCTGCTCCAGCGCCTGTTCGCCGCGTACGTCGGCGTGGGCCCCAAATGGGTGATCCTGCGCTACCGCATCCACGAGGCCCTGGAACGGGCGGAGGCCGAGGAGGCGGTGGACTGGGCCGCCGTGGCCGCCGACCTGGGCTACGCGGACCAGGCCCACCTGGTGCGCGACTTCACCGCGACGGTCGGGGTCCCCCCTGCCACCTACGCCAGGCACCGCACCCCATGAGCGACCGCGCCCCGCCACGCGGGCGGGGCGGGGGGCGCGGGCGAAGCGAGGGTACGGGGCGCGGGCGCGGCCCGTCGCTGGGCGCGGCCCGTCGCCGGGTGCGCCAGGTGCGGCCCGTCGCCAGGTCCAGGTGCGGCCCTTCGCCAGGTGCGCCGAGTGCGGCTACGGCACCAGTACCAGGCGGCCGCGGACCCCGCCCTCCGCCAGTCGCGCGTGCGCCTTCGCGGCGTCCTCCAGGGCGTACGTCCCGGCCACCCGCAGGGTCAGCTCGCCCGCGTCGACCGCCCGCACCAGCTCCGCCAGCCGGGCCCCGTCCGCGCTCACCTCGACGGCGTCGGTCCTCACCCCCCGCTCCGACGCGGGCTGGGCCTGCGGAATCACCCCCACGTACACGCCCCCGTCCCGCACCAGGGCCAACGCCTCGGCGCCCAGCACCGCCGCGTCCAGCACCGCGTCGAAGCTCTTCTCGCCACTCCCCTCGCCGGCCGGGAAACGGGTGGCCCCCAGCGACCGGACGAACTCCTCGTCCTGCGCCCGGGCGAGCGCGGTGACCGTCACCCCGCGCCGCGCGGCCAGCTGGACGGCATACCCGCCGACCGCGCCCGCACCGCCGGTGACCAGCAACGAATCCCCCGGGGACAGGGCCAGCAGATCCAGCGCCTGCACAGCGGTCAGCGCGTTCAACGGCAGCGTCGCCGCGTGCGCCGCGTCCACGGAGGCCGGCGCGAGCGCCACCGCGTCCGTGTCGACGACGACGTACTCCGCGTGGGTGCCGAGCGGCTCGACCATCCCGTGGTCGAGCGCCACGACCTCCTCCCCCACACTCCACGCGGAGGCCACGCCGACCGCGTCCACCGTCCCGGCGACGTCCCAGCCGAGTCCGACCTGCTTGCCCGCGCCGCCGAAGACCCCGGCGCGCACCCCGGCGTCCACCGGGTTCAGCGCGGCCGCCGCCACCTTGATCCGCACCTGCCGGGCGGCCGGCTCCGGCAGCTCCGCGTCCACGAGTTCGACGGCCTCGGGCCCGCCGAACGTCCGCACCACTGCTGCACGCATGACAACTCCCCTGGATAGGCGGGTACTTGTGGGTATGTGCGGGAACCTCCCGCTTCCCTCCTGCTGCCACAACCCTAGGAAGAGCTACTATCCAGGGGGAAGTAGTTACCTGAAGGTGCCTACGTCACCGGGAGGAGAGCCACCATGGCCACCACGACCGCCGCCCAGCGGCGCGAGCAGGCCCGCAGCGAGTACGACGCCTTCCTCCGCTCCTGCCCGACCAACCAGCTCCTGGACCGCCTCAGTGACAAGTGGGTCAGCCTCGTCGTCTCGGCCCTCGCCCCCGGCCCCCGGCGCTACAGCGACCTGGCCCGCAGGATCGCCGGCGTCAGCCCCAAGATGCTGACCCAGACCCTGCGCACCCTGGAACGCGACGGCATCCTGACCCGCACGGTCACCCCGTCCGTCCCCGTCCGCGTCGACTACGAGCTGACCCCCCTCGGCAGCAACCTCGCGCTGCTGCTGACGGCCGTGAAGGACTGGGCGGAGATCCACTTCGACGAGGTCCACGCGGCCCGCCTGCGCTACGACGCGGACAACGCAGACAGCGCCGAGAGCGCAGAGAGCGCCGAGAGCGCCGACAACACCGCCCTCTGAGCGGTTCAGGAGCCGAGCGGCAGCGCGTCCATGTACGCGTTCGACGGCTTGCGCACCCGCTGCACGCCCCGCGCCTCCAACGCGACCGCCGCCGACGAGGTGCCCAGCGTGCCGCTCCCCCGCCAGCTCCCGGTGACGTTCACCCAGGTGTCGGCCTTCGGCGCCGCGACCCCCTGGACCAGCACCTTCACGGACGACGCGTCCGCCGCGCAGCAGCTGACGACGATCCGGGTCAGGTACCAGCCGTCCCGCTTCCCCGGCGCCGGGCTGACGAACCCGGTCATCACGACCGAGCGGCCCCGGATGGCCCGCGACCGGTCCTGCTGCACCCGCTGCGTGAAGTCGGTGAGCGTGATCGGCAGCGGGGAGGTCGCGGGCAGCGGATCGAAGGCGTCCTCCTGCACCGCGACGGCCTTCGCCGGCTCCCGGGAGGCCGTGTAGGAGCCGAGCGCGGGAGGCGCGTAGAAGAGCAGGCTCAGCACGGGCAGAAACAGCAGCCAGGCGACCCGCGGGACACCGGAGTGATCGTGCCCGTGCCCCTCGTGCCCGTGCCCCTCGTCTTCGTGCCCCTGCTCGGCGTGCCCGGGCTCGGCGTGTTCCTCCTTCGGCGGGGCCGCCCACGCCTCCGCCACGCCCAGCACCACCAGCAGCGCCCCGGAGGCGACCAGCAGCGGCCGCATCCCCTCCTTGACGTACCGCAGGTACTCGTCCGTGAACAGCGAGGTGTGCAACAACCCCAGACCGGCCAGCACCAGCAGCCCCACCTGCACGAACCGCCTCACAGCAGCACCCCTCCGATCACCGCGCTGCACACCACGGCGACCACCGCCGTGACCGCCGAGAACCGCACCGCGAAGGCCCGCCCGAACGTGCCCGCCTGAAGCGCGATCAGCTTCAGGTCGACCATCGGCCCCACCACCATGAACGCGAGCCGCGCGACCGGCGAGAACCCGGTCAGCGAGGCCGCGACGAACGCGTCCGCCTCGCTGCACACCGCCAGCACGATCGCGAGCGCCGCCAGGAACAGCACCGAGAGCCACGGCGAACCCGCGAAGGTGTCGAGCAGCGTGCGCGGCACCGCCACGTTGAACGTCGCCGCCGCCATCGCCCCCACCACCAGAAAACCCCCCGCGTGCAGGAAGTCGTGCTGGAAACCACGCCGGAACTCGGTGAAGCGGCTGCGCCCCGGCACATGCCCGGTGTGCCGGACGACGGCGGGCTTCAACCACTCCTCGCGCCCCAGCCAGAGCCACAGCCAGCCCATCGCGGCGGCGGTGACCAGCGAGGCGAGCAGCCGGGCGACGACGATCTCCGGGTCGCCCGGGAACGCGACGGCCGTGGCGGTCAGCACCACCGGGTTCACGGCGGGCGCCGACAGCAGGAACGCGAACGCCGCGGCCGGTGTGACCCCCCGCCCGATCAGACTGTTCGCCACCGGCACCGACGCGCACTCGCACCCCGGCAGCACCACACCCGCCATCCCCGCGACCGGCACGGCCAGCGCGGCCCGCTTCGGCAGCAGCCTGCCGAAGACCCGCGCCGGCACGAACGCGTTGATCGCCCCCGACAGAGCCGTGCCCAGCAGCAGGAACGGCAGCGCCTGCACGGTCACGGCCAGACACACCGTCCGCCACGCCTGCATCGCCGGCTCGTCCAACGACCGCCCGACGAGCACCAGCAGCACACCCGGCGCCACCGCCGCGCCCAGCAGCATCAGCGGCCAGTGCCGCGGCAGCGCGGCACGTACGGGGTGGTCGTCCGCCCCCCGCGCTTCGCCGGCCGCCACCGCGGACGGCCGTATGTCCGTCTCCTGCATCCCGCCCCTAGACCCGGCCTTCCCGCAACCGTGCGACCTGCTCCGCGCCGAACTCCACCGTGCGCCGCATATGCCGCACGATCACCGCGAGTTCACCGTCCCCCAGGTCCTCGAAGAGCGGCATGCAGTCGCCGCCCAGCCGCTCCCACATCCGCGTGAACTCCGCGATCCGCTCCGGCACCGTCACCACGAGGACCCGCCGCCGGTCGGCCGCGTCCCGCTCCCGGACTACGTAACCCGCCTTCTCCAGCCGGTCCACCAGCCGCGTCGCCGACCCGGTGGTCAGCCCCGTCAGCTCGGCGACCCGGCCCGTCGTCACCGGCTCCCGCTCCAGCATCAGCAGGTTCAGACACTGCAGATCCGTGGGATGCAGCCCGAGACGGTCGGCGAGAGCCTGGTTGAACAGGGCGTACGCGGCCGCGTACCGACGCGACACGACGGCCAGCTCGTCCAGCAGCCGCGAGCGCACGTTCCCGGACATCGCACCCCTTCGTCGGCGCCGCCGTCAGCGCCGTCCGCAGATCGTACGACGTTCCGCTCCCGCGAACGTCAGAAGAAGTACGCGTCCCCGGTGTCCAGGACCAGCACCTGCTGCCGGTCGTTGGCCCGGTTGCGGTCCACCGACCCGCCGCCCCACAGGGTGTCGACGGCCATCGTCACCTCCGTCGGACGCCCCCGCAGCCACACCCGCAACGCGATCCGCTCCCCCAGCCCGTCCGCGGCCAGCGCCCCCGTCCGGCACACCACCTCCTGGCGGCCCGTCCGCGCGCAGCCGGCCGGCAGCCGCTGCGCCCCGGCCGCCAACGGCACCGACCAGCGCAGCCGCACGGTCGAGTCGGAGACGTCCCCCGGACCGTGATTGCGCGGGGTCAGCCGGACATCGACCCGGCCGCCGCGCATCACGGCGGAGCCGTGGTACGACAGATCGGCCTCGGTCGCCTCCTCCGCCGCCCGAGCGGGCACGGCCCCCGTCCCCACCGCCAGCACCGCGCCCCACACCGCGAGACCCCGCATCCAGCGCATGCCACCACTCCTCGTTCCTCGATCGGAAACCGCCCGGATCAGAAAGCCGGAACCGAAGGCCGGATCCGAAGGCCTGATCCGAAGGGCCGGGTACGAAAGGGATGTATCCCACGCCCGGCGCCCGGCAGGCGCCCTCCAACAGGTGACAGCACCCGCCGTGCCAAGCTGCGGCCATGCTCATCCTCCGGTCGGCCGCCCTGTTCGTCGTCGCCGCGCTCTTCGAGATCGGCGGCGCCTGGCTGGTCTGGCAGGGCGTACGCGAGCACCGGGGATGGCTGTGGGCGACCGGCGGTGTCCTCGCCCTCGGCGCGTACGGCTTCGTCGCCACCTTCCAGCCCGACGCCCACTTCGGCCGGATCCTCGCCGCGTACGGCGGCACCTTCGTCGCCGGCTCCCTGCTCTGGGGCGCGGTCGCCGACGGCTACCGGCCCGACCGCTGGGACGTGACCGGCGCCCTGGTCTGCCTCGCCGGGATGGCCGTGATCATGTGGGCCCCCAGGAACGGAGGCTGACCCCGATACCCTGGGCGACAGCTGATCGTATGAAGAACACCCCCGCGCACGAGGAGCAGCTCATGGCCACCGCCGCACCGTCCGCCGCCTCCCGCATCGCCGTCGTCACCGGTGCGAGCAGCGGAATCGGCGCCGCCACCGCCCGGCAGCTCGCCGCGGCCGGCTACCGGGTCGTCCTGACCGCCCGCCGCAAGGACCGTATCGAGGCGCTGGCCGAGGAGATCACCCGGGCCGGCGGCTCCGCGACGGCCTACCCCCTGGACGTCACCGACCGCGCCGCGGTCGACGAGTTCGCCGGCGCCTTCAAGACGATCGGCGTCCTCGTCAACAACGCGGGCGGCGCGCTCGGCGCCGACCCCGTCGCCACCGGCGACCCCGCCGACTGGCGCACCATGTACGAGACGAACGTCCTCGGCACCCTCAACGTCACCCAGGCCCTGCTCCCCAAGCTGGTGGCGAGCGGCGACGGAACGGTCGTGGTGGTGTCCTCGACCGCCGGTCACGGGACGTACGAGGGCGGCGGCGGCTATGTCGCCGCCAAGCACGGCGCCCACGTCCTCGCCGAGACCCTCCGCCTGGAGATCGTCGGCAAGCCGGTCCGCGTCATCGAGATCGCCCCCGGCATGGTCAGGACCGACGAGTTCGCCCTCACCCGCTTCGGCGGCGACGAGGACAGGGCCGCCAAGGTCTACGAGGGCGTCGCCGAACCCCTCACCGCCTCCGACGTGGCCGAGACGATCACCTGGGCGGTCACCCGCCCCAGCCACGTCAACGTCGACCTCCTCGTCCTGCGCCCCCGCGCCCAGGCGTCCAACACGAAGATCCACCGGGAACTGTGACGGCCGGGTGACGGCCGCCGCGCCCTAGGGTTTCCACGTGGACAGACACATACCGTTCGAGACACTGCACAACTTCCGCGACCTGGGCGGATACCCGACGGGGAGCGGCCACCGGGTCCGCGCGGGCAGGCTGTTCCGCGCGGACTCGCTCGGCAAGCTGCGCCCGGACACCCCGGACTGGGACCGCTTCCTCGCCCTCGGCGTCCGCACGGTGATCGATCTGCGTCACCCCTGGGAGATCGAGGCGAGGGGCCGGGTCCCGCAGGACGACTCCTTCACCTACCGCAACCTCAGCATCGAGCACCGCCCCTACGACCAGCCGTCGTTGACCCCGGACGTGGAACCGGGCCCGTACCTCTGCGCCCGCTTCATGGAGGTGGCGGAGGACGGCGCCAAGGAGATCGCGGCGGCCCTGGAGCTGGTGGCCGAGGCGCGCGAGGGGCTGGTCTTCCACTGCGCCTCGGGCAAGGACCGCACCGGACAGCTGGCCGCCCTGGTCCTGGGCCTGCTGGGCGTCCCGGACGAGGTGATCATCGAGGACTTCACCCTGACGGAACTCGCGACCCCGGCCCTGCTCGCCGACTGGCGCGCGAGGAACGACGGCCGCTCCCCGGCGTGGCCGTCCTTCGGCCGGGCCCCCGAGTCGGTGATGCGCCTGTTCCTGGAGGCGCTGCGGGCCCGCTACGGATCGCTCGAGGCGTATGTGACGCAGGCGCTCGGCATGGACGCGGAGGCCCTGTCGGCGACCCTGCGCGCCCGCCTCCTGGAACCGGTACCCACCGCCTGGCCGGAGTTGACCCACCGCAGGGCGGAGCCGCTCGACGCCCCCCTCCTGGTGCGCCTGCGCGACACGGCGGCCCTGTGGCAACTGGCCCGGGGCATCGAGCAGTGGCAGCCCGGCGAGAAGACCGAGTCCCACTTCGTCGACCGGATGCGCGAGGGCGAGGTCTGGCTGGCGTACGCGGACGGCGCGGTCGCGGGCGCCTTCGAGCTCTGGTGGGACGATCCGGCCGCCTGGGGCCCCCGCCCGCCCGAGGCCGGCTACATCCACCGCCTGATGACGACCCCGCACACCGCCCCGCCGGGTGCGGGCCGCAGGATGCTGGCCCGGGCCGAGTCCCGCATCACCGCGGCCGGCCGCCCCTACGCCCGCCTCGACTGCCTCTCCACCAACCCCCGCCTGCGCGCCTACTACGAGTCCGCGGGCTACACGGTCGTCGGCGAACAACACGCCAAGGACGGCGGCACGGGAAGCCCGTACGCGGTCACCCTGCTGGAGAAGCGGCTGGGCTGAGGGAGAGACGCGTGAGGGGCCCGAGCCGAGAACCGGCTCGGGCCCCACCCGGCGTGCGTCGTCCACCGATCCGCGGTGTCAGCCCTTCACGCAGACGACCTGCTTCAGCTTCGCCACGACCTCGACCAGGTCCCGCTGCTGATCGATGACCTGCTCGATCGGCTTGTAGGCGGCCGGGATCTCGTCCACGACGCCGGAGTCCTTACGGCACTCCACACCCCGCGTCTGCTCCTCCAGGTCCTGCGTCGAGAAGCGGCGCTTGGCCGCGTTGCGGCTCATCCGCCGGCCCGCCCCGTGCGAGGCCGAGTTGAAGGACTTCTCGTTCCCGAGACCCTTCACGATGTACGAACCGGTGCCCATCGAGCCCGGGATGATGCCGAACTCGCCGGAGCCGGCCCGGATCGCGCCCTTGCGGGTGACCAGCAGGTCCATGCCCTCGTAGCGCTCCTCGGCGACGTAGTTGTGGTGCGCGCTGATCTCCTGCTCGAAGGCCGGCTTCGCCTTCTTGAACTCCTTGCGGACCACGTCCTTCAGGAGCGCCATCATGAGCGTGCGGTTGTACTTCGCGTACTCCTGGGCCCAGAACAGGTCGTTGCGGTAGGCCGCCATCTGCGGGGTGTCCGCGACGAAGACGGCGAGGTCTCGGTCGATCAGGTCCTGGTTGTGCGGGAGCTTCTGCGCCACCCCGATGTGGAACTCGGCGAGTTCCTTGCCGATGTTCCGGGAACCGGAGTGCAGCATCAGCCAGACGGAACCGACCGTGTCCGTGCACACCTCGATGAAGTGGTTGCCGCCGCCCAGGGTGCCCATCTGCTTCACGGCCCGCTCCTCGCGGAACTTCACCGCCTCCGCGACCCCGTCGAACCGCGTCCAGAAGTCGTCCCACCCGCCGGTGGCCGGCCCGTGGAACCGGTCCGGCTCGACCGCCGTGGCGTGCATCCCCCGGCCCACCGGGATCGCTTCCTCGACCTTCGAACGCAGCCGGGACAGGTCGCCGGGAAGGTCGTTCGCCGTCAACGACGTCCTGACCGCGGACATCCCGCACCCGATGTCGACGCCCACCGCCGCGGGGCAGACGGCGCCCTGCATCGCGATGACCGAGCCGACCGTCGCACCCTTGCCGTAGTGGACGTCCGGCATGACCGCCAGCCCCTTGATCCACGGCAGGGTCGACACGTTCCGCAGCTGCTGGAGCGCCCCCTCCTCGACCGACGCGGGGTCGGCCCACATACGGATGGGTACCTTCGCGCCCGGCATCTCCACGTACGACATAGCGTCCTCTTTCCCCCGGAGTACATACAAAAGCTTCTAATCGCAAAACTGGCGCCAAGGTCAACGAAAAGGACAGCGGACCGGCATCCACAGCTCCACGTGCGATACACATTGTCTCCAGGGGCCGCCCCCGCCCGGCAAGCGAATAACCAGCGGGGACACCGGGCCACCCCCATCACCCGACCTGTCGAGAGGAGCCGACCGTGCAGCGGAAGGCATACGTACCCGGCGTCGTCGCGCTCCTCGCGGCGCTGCTGGCCGGCTGCACCGGCGGTTCGGACGAGGGCGGCTCGACGGACAACTCCAATCCGGGCGAGGCGGGGACGGCCACCGCCGTCGCGCAGCCCGGCAAGTACGCCACACTCCCCGAGGCCTGCGGTGTGGTGAGCGCGTCCACCCTCGACTCGCTCCTCCCCGGCATCAAGCAGCTCGCCGACGAGGCGCAGCGCGACACGGCGTACGCGGGTGAGGCGACGCAGACGTTCGACACGGACCGCAAGGTGGGCTGCCGTTGGAAGGTGGAGTCGACGGACGCCACCGACCATCTCCTCGTCGACTTCGAGCGGGTCGTCTCGTACGACAACGCCGTGAGCGACGACAACCAGGCCGAGGCGCTCTTCGCGCAGAAGGTGACCGCGGCCGACCTCCCCGCTCCCATCGCCTCCAGCACCACCGGGGCGGCGACCGGCTCCCCCTCCGCGAGCCCGAGCATCTCCCCCTCGACGACGACCTCGCCCTCCGTCGGCGCCTCCTCGTCGGCCTCGCCCTCGGCCTCCTCCACCGTTCCCCCCGCCGAGCTCCAGCCCCGCCTCCTGGAGGACCTGGGTGACGAGGCGTTCATCGACGACGCGCTCAGCAGCTCCGGTTCGACGGCCAAGCAGCGCACGGTGACTGTGGCGTTCCGCACGTCCAACGTCATGGTGACCATCGAGTACGAGGAGCAGCCGGCGACGGTCGGCGCGGTGCCGGACAGTGAGGAAATGCAGGACAAGGCCCGGAAACTGGCCGCGCAACTGGCCGACTCACTGGCCGGCTGAGGGCACTTCGGCCCGGTTCGGGCCTCGCCCGCAAAGCCCTCGAAGCGGAACCGCACAGCTTCTTCACCGACTACGGTGGCTCCTCGGACCCGATCCGACCGCAGGAACCACGAGCGTCATGAGTGAAGGAACCATGCAGCGACGAGCCCAGCGAGACGGCCAGTTTGACCAGCGCGAGCAGCGTGCCGAGCGAGTGAACCGGTCCGGAGGGCTGAACCGCCTCCTGGCCGCGGCGGTCGCCGTCCCGGTGATGCTGGTCGCCGCGGGCTGCTCCTCGGACTCCGGCTCGGGCGACGACGCGAAGGACGCCGCCGCCACCACCGGTTCCGGCACCGACTCCGCGGCGAGCGCCGCGCCGACCGTGCAGGCGGCGGCGTACAAGACGCTGCCCGAGGCGTGTGCGGTGGTGACGAAGAAGACGCTGACGGAGCTGGTGCCGAAGGGGGCGACCTCGGGCAAGGAGGGGACGTCCAGCGACACCGCGGCCCGGGCCAGCTGTTCCTGGTCCAGTCTGGCCAACAACGGTGTGAAGGGCTCGCAGTTCCGCTGGCTGAACGTTTCTCTGCTGCGCTTCGAGTCGGACGCGACGACCGGAGACGGCGAGTCGCAGGCGAGGACGTACTACGCGAAGCAGGTCAAGGACGCCCAGGCGGTGTCGGGCGCGAAGAACGTCAAGTCGGCGCCGGTGACCGCGACGGGTGACGAGGCGACGTCGGTGCGCTACGACCTGAAGAAGTCCGAGGGCGCCTTCAAGCAGCAGACGGTCGTGGTCCGCGTCGAGAACGTCGTGCTCACGCTCGACTACAACGGTGCCGGTCTGGCGGGCGACAAGGCGCCGAGCGTGGAGACCCTGACGAAGGCGGCGGAGAAGGCGGCCAAGGAGGCGGTGGCCTCGGTGCAGTCGGCCAACGGCGAGGGAACCGGCGGCGGTTCGGACACCTCGACCAAGAGCCCCGCCCCGTCCGAGTCGGCCTCCTCCACCCCGAAGGCGACGCCCTCGAAGTCCTCGTCGGCGACCCCGAAGGCGACGGCCTCCAAGGCGGCCGCGGCGGCCCCGAAGGCATCCGCCTCCGCGAAGAGCTGACGGACCGGCAACGCGTTCGCCGCACACATGTGCCACCCTGTTGCGCGCAAGAACAGGCAAGGGGAGGGTGGTACGGGTGTCCGCGCCAATACAGCTGACCCGGACGCACCGCGTGCTCATCGGCGTGGTCGTGGCCGGCGCCGTGGTCATCGCCGGCATCGGCTTCGCCGGTTCGTACGCGGCCGTCCGGGAACTGGCCCTCG
>NZ_JBEOVB010000044.1:0-57471 GCF_040295245.1 Streptomyces sp. NPDC002884
GCGGCTGGCTATGGTCGCGGCCCCCCCCCCCCCGGCGGCCGTCTGCGGGCCCAGGAGGGCTCAGAGGCACCAGGTCCCGGTCGAGCGCCTGAGGGCCCGCAGCGTGTCGCTGCGGGCCCTCAGGCGTTGTCGTGGGACTGCCGTGCGGCTTGCTGTGCCGTTACGCCTCGTCCCGGCGCAGAGACGGCTTGAGCTCCTTGAACCGGCCGAGCAGGCCGTTGACGAACGACGGCGACTCGTCGGTGGAGAACTCCTTCGCCAGCTGCACCATCTCGTCGAGGACGACCGCGTCCGGGGTCTCGTCGGCCCAGATCAGCTCGTAGGCGCCCAGACGCAGGATGTTGCGGTCGACGACCGGCATCCGGTCCAGCGTCCAGCCGACCGAGTACTGCGAGATCAGGTCGTCGATACGCCGCGCGTACCCGGCGTAGCCCTCGACCAGCTGCATGGTGTACTCGCTGACCGGCGGCTGCCGGGTGTCGGCCCGGGAGAGCCGGATCCAGTCCGCGAGGACCGTCAGGACGTCGACTCCGCGCTGGTCGCCCTCGAAGAGGATCTGGAAGGCGCGCTTGCGGGCCGTGTTGCGAGCAGCCACGGTTAGCTGTTCACCCGGCCGAGGTAGTCGCTGGTGCGGGTGTCGACCTTGATCTTCTCACCGGTGGTGATGAAGAGCGGGACCTGGATCTGGTGGCCGGTCTCCAGGGTGGCGGGCTTGGTGCCACCGGTGGAGCGGTCGCCCTGGAGGCCGGGCTCGGTCTCCTGCACGACGAGCTCGACGGCGGCCGGCAGCTCTACGAAGAGCACCTCGCCCTCGTGCTGCGCGACGGTGGCCGTGAAGCCCTCGATCAGGAAGTTGGCGGCGTCGCCGACGGCCTTGCGGTCGACCAGCAGCTGGTCGTAGGTCTGCATGTCCATGAAGACGAAGTACTCGCCGTCCATGTACGAGAACTGCATGTCGCGCTTGTCGACAGTGGCCGTCTCGACCTTGACGCCGGCGTTGAACGTCTTGTCGACGACCTTGCCGGAAAGCACGTTCTTCAGCTTGGTGCGCACGAAGGCCGGGCCCTTGCCGGGCTTGACGTGCTGGAACTCGACGACGGACCAGAGCTGGCCGCCTTCGAGCTTGAGCACCAGGCCGTTCTTGAGGTCGTTCGTGGAAGCCACGGTTGCGGAATCTCCTGGACTGACGTGGACGACCCCGGTGCACGCACCTGGCTAAAGGGCGAGCAGCTCCTTGGTCGTGATGGTGAGTAGCTCGGGTCCGCCGTCCGCCTCGGGGCGCACGACGAGCGTGTCATCGATCCTGACACCGCCCCGGCCCGGGATGTGGACCCCCGGTTCGACGGTGACCGGCACGCAAGCGTCCAGTTTACCCATGGCCGCGGGAGACAACTGCGGGTCCTCTTCGATTTCGAGCCCGACACCGTGTCCGGTGAGCGCCGGCAGGCCCTCGGAGTGCCCCGCGGAGTCCAGGATATGGCGGGCCGCGCGGTCCACGTCCCGGAAGGCGGCTCCGGGTGTCAGGGCCTCGCGCCCGGCCCGCTGGGCAGCGAAGACGAGGTCGTACAGCTCGATCTGCCAGTCGGCCGGGGACGTGCCGATCACGAAGGTGCGGCCGATCTCGCAGCGGTAGCCGCGGTAGCTCGCCCCCAGACAGACGGAGAGGAAGTCGCCCTCCTCGACCCGTCGGTCGGTGGGCCGATGACCGCGCCGGCCGGAGTTCGGGCCGGTGGCGACCGAGGTGGTGAAGGCGGGGCCGTCGGCACCGTGATCGACGAGGCGCCGTTCCAGTTCGAGGGCGAGGTGCCGCTCCGTACGGCCCACCAGGATGGACTCCAGCAGCTCCCCCAGGGCTTGGTCGGCGATCTCGGCGCCGATCCGCAGACAGGAGATCTCCTCCTCGTCCTTCACCACCCTCAGCTGTTCGACCGCGCCGCCCACGTCCGCGAGGCGCAGCCGGGGCGCGACGGAGCGCAGCTCGCGGTGGCGGGCCACCGTGAGGTGATGCTCCTCCACCGCGAGGGAGTCGCCGCCCTCGCCCACGAGGAGATCGGCGGCTGCGACCGCCGGATCGCCTCCGGGGCGGTGGAGGCAGTGGACACGCAGTGCCTCGTCCGGCCGGCCCTCGCTCGGGCGGTCCTCGGGCGGGTCCGTGCAGACGAGGAGATCCTCACGTCTGCCCAGCAGCAGGACGGCGCCGGCCGGGGCCGCGCCCGCGAGGTATCTCACGTTGGCGGGGCGGGAGATCAGCGCGGTGGCGCTGCCGCTCGCGTTGCAGCGTTCTCTCAGCCGGGTGCGGCGGGACGCGTAGACCTCTGACATGACACGAGCGTAGGAGGAGTGGCTGGATTGTGCCGGTTGGGAGGGCGTTCGGGGGAACCGGCCGGGTCGGGCCGGAGCTCTCGAGAGCGCTCTACCACTTCGGGGGGCTCGCGATCGCCCTCGCCAGTACGTCGTCCAGGACCCTCGCCGTCGTCGGGACGTCCAGCTGGGAGTTGTCGATGATGGGGAGGCCGGAGCCGTACCAGCCGGCCATGCGGCCGTGGATGCGGGCCACCTCCTCGTCGGTGAGGCGGCGGTTGCCGGAGCGCTCGGCGTTGCGTTCCAGCACGACTTCCAGGCCGGGCAGCAGGACGACGGGCAGCAGGCCCGGACCCACATGCCGTTTCCAGCCACCCAGGCCCACGGCCGGGCGGTCGGGGAAGATCGCGTCGTCCAGGATGCACGAGATGCCGTTGGCCAGGAAGTTGCGCGCGGCGAAGCCGCAGGTGCGGCGGGCCAGGCGGTACTGGGCCTCGGAATGGTCGTTCCACCCCGACTGCGGGTCGGCGAAGCCCGAGCGGACCCATTCCCGTACGTCGTCGAGGCTGACGTGGGCCGTGGGTACCCGGCGGTGGTCGGCCCAGAACTTGGCGACGCTCGTCTTCCCGGCGCCCGCCGGGCCGATCAGCAGCACCGCCAGCGTCGTGGCCGCCGGGTCGGGGACGATCGGGGCGGGCGGCGCGCTGGGCATGGGGACGGGGCCGCCCGGCGGCAGCGGGACATGCCCGGTGGTGTCGGTGCCCTGGGCGACCGGGGCGTGCTGCGGGACCGGGGCGTGCTGCGGGGCGGGCGGCGGCGGCACGGGCGGGACCGGCGGCTGGGGCGCGGGCGGCACCGGGCCCGAGGGGGCGCCGAGGTACCCCGGCTGCTGCTGGGGGGCGCCGCCCGGCTGGTGGGGCGGCGGCAGCGGAGAACCCACTGCGTGCTGCATCCGGTGCCACTCCGTCTCGTACAGGCAATGGGCGCTGGTTGTGAGGGGTGCGGACCCCCATTTCGCTACTGAACGGTACCGCCCCCGGCTGTCGTTTGGTGAACGGCCGGGGGCGGTCCGAAGTGCCCGGTGCGGAAAGCGAATCGGGCGGAAGGGAAGCGGACGGACCTGCTCGCCCGTCCCGCGCTCCTACTCGCTCACCTCCCCGTACGCGGCCAGCAGCACGGCCGGGTCGGGACCCTCGAGGACGTTCGGCTTGGCCAGGCCGTCCAGGACGATGAACCGCAGCAGGTCGCCGCGGGACTTCTTGTCGACCTTCATGTTCTCCAGCAGCTTGGGCCACTGGTCGTAGCGGTAGTGCAGCGGCAGTCCCACCGACTCCAGCACCGTGCGGTGGCGGTCGGCCGTCGCGTCGTCCAGCCGGCCCGCGAGGCGGCCCAGTTCGGCCGCGAAGTGCATGCCCACGGAGACGGCCGCGCCGTGCCGCCACTTGTAGCGCTCGTTCTTCTCGATGGCGTGCGCCAGGGTGTGACCGTAGTTGAGGATCTCCCGCAGGCCCGACTCCTTCAGGTCGGACGACACGACGTCCGCCTTGACCCTGATGGAGCGCTCGATGAGCTCGGCAGTGTGCGGGCCCGCCGGGGTGCGGGCGGCCTCGGGGTCGGACTCGACCAGCTCGAGGATCACCGGGTCGGCGATGAAGCCCGCCTTGATGACCTCGGCGAGCCCGGAGACGTAGTCGTTGACCGGCAGCGAGTCCAGCGCGGCCAGGTCGCACAGCACACCGGCCGGCGGGTGGAAGGAGCCGACGAGGTTCTTGCCCTCGGCGGTGTTGATGCCGGTCTTGCCGCCGACGGCCGCGTCGACCATGGCCAGCACGGTCGTCGGGACGGCGATCCAGCGCACCCCGCGCAGCCAGGTCGCGGCGACGAATCCGGCCAGGTCCGTGGTGGAGCCCCCGCCGACGCCCACGACGACGTCGGTGCGGGTGAACCCTGACTGGCCGAGCGCCTTCCAGCAGTAGGCGGCGACCTCGGCGGTCTTGGCCTCCTCCGCGTTGGGCACCTGGATGGCGACGGCCTCGTAGCCCTGCTCGGCCAGGTCGGCGCGGAGCGCTTCCCCGGTGCCGGCGAGCGCCTCCGGGTGGATCACGGCGACCCGCTTGACCCGGTCGCCGATCAGCCCGCCGAGTTCGCCCAGCAGCTGACGGCCGACCAGGACCTCGTACGGCTCCGAGCCCGCGCTGCCGCCGATCTGGATCCGGGTTACGGACTCGCTGCTCATGCTTCCTTCAACTCCAAAGCGTCCAAGGCCACTTGGCTGACCTCTTCGGGCGTACGGCCGTCCGTCGTGACGACGGCGGTGGCGACGCCCTCGTAGAGATGGCGACGGGCGTCCATCAGCTCGCGCCACTGCTTGCGCGGATTGACGGCGAGCAGCGGGCGCGCCGTGTTCAGGCCGGTGCGCTTCACGGCTTCCTCGACGTCCATGGCCAGGTAGACCACGCGCTGCCCGGCCAGCAGCGCGCGCGTGTCCGCGTCCAGGATCGAGCCGCCGCCGAGCGCCAGCACGCCCTCGTGCGCGGCGAGCGCGTCCCGCACGGCCCGCTTCTCGATCGCGCGGAAGGTCTCCTCGCCCTCGTCGACGAAGATCTCCGCGATGCTGCGGCCCGCCTCGGCGACGATGTCGTCGTCGGTGTCCCGGTAGGACACGCCGAGCCGCTCGGCGAGCAGTTGCCCGACGGTGGACTTGCCGACGCCCATCGGGCCGACGAGGACGACCAGTGGCCCGCTCATCGGATGTGCAGGCTGTCGAGGTACGACCGCACGTTGCGGCGGGTCTCGGTGACGCTGTCGCCGCCGAACTTCTCCGCCACCGCGTCGGCGAGCACCAGGGCGACCATCGCCTCGGCGACGATCCCGGCGGCCGGGACCGCGCACACGTCGGAGCGCTGGTGGTGCGCCTGGGTGGCCTCGCCCGTGGCGACGTCCACCGTCCGCAGGGCCCGCGGCACGGTCGCGATCGGCTTCATCGCCGCGCGCACGCGCAGCAGCTCGCCGGTGGTGAGGCCGCCCTCGGTGCCGCCGGAGCGGCCGCTGGTGCGCCTGATGCCCTCGGACGTGGTGACGATCTCGTCGTGCGCCTTCGAACCCGGCACGCGCGCGAGGTCGAAGCCGTCGCCGACCTCGACTCCCTTGATCGCCTGGATGCCCATCAGGGCGGCGGCGAGGCGGGCGTCCAGCCGGCGGTCCCAGTGCACGTGCGAGCCCAGGCCGACCGGGACGTCGTACGCCAGCACCTCGACGACGCCGCCGAGGGTGTCGCCGTCCTTGTGGGCCTGGTCGATCTCCGCGACCATCGCCTTCGACGCGTCCGCGTCCAGGCAGCGGACCGGGTCCGCGTCCAGCTTCTCGACGTCGGCGGGGGTCGGCAGAACGCCGTACGGCGCCTTCGCGGCGGCCAGCTCGACGACGTGCGAGACGATCTCGATGCCGGCCGTCTCCTTCAGGTACGACCGGGCCACCGCGCCCAGCGCGACCCGGGCGGCCGTCTCACGCGCGGAGGCGCGCTCCAGGATCGGCCGGGCCTCGTCGAAGCCGTACTTCTGCATTCCGGCGAGGTCGGCGTGGCCGGGGCGCGGGCGGGTGAGCGGCGCGTTGCGGGCGAGGCCCGCGAGGATCTCCGGGTCGACCGGGTCGGCCGACATGACCTGCTCCCACTTGGGCCACTCCGTGTTGCCCACCATGACGGCGACCGGTGAGCCCATGGTCAGGCCGTGCCGGACACCGCCGAGGAAGGTGACCTCGTCGCGCTCGAACTTCATGCGCGCACCACGCCCATAGCCGAGCCGTCGCCGCGCGAGGTGGTCGGCGACCATCTCCGTGGTGATCGGCACGCCGGCGGGAAGGCCCTCCAGCGTCGCGACAAGTGCGGGACCGTGGGATTCTCCCGCGGTCAGCCAACGCAGCCTGCTCAACGATGCTCCTCAGTGCTCGCGCCCTGGTACTGCTCTGCGCACGCGCGTCCGTCGCGTACGTCGGTGGCGTGACCGGGTGCGCGGCCCTGGCCCGCCACCTCCGATCCTCCCACGTCCCGGCCCTGGAACCGGTCGCCGGTCCAGCAAGCGGACGGGGGGCCGGCCGGGGACGGGCTCACGGGTGGTGCGAGGCCCCGCGGGTGGCGAGGGCGTGCTCGCCCGCCTTGCGCATGGCCTCCACCGGCGCCGGGACGCGGCCGGTCATCTGCTCCACCTGGAGGACCGCCTGGTGCACGAGCAGGTCGAGGCCGCTGACGACGGCGCCGGCGAACATGGACCAGCGGGCGGCCAGCTCGGTGGGCCACGGGTCGTAGAGCACGTCGAAGAGGGTGGCGGGCCGCTCCGGCACGGAGGCGGCGAGGGCGTCCGTGGCCCCGGCCGGGGTGGTCGCGACGACCAGCGGGAAGCGGAGCGCGTCGGCGGCGTCCGCCCAGTCGGCGATCCGGACGTCGACATCGAGCCGCTCGCCCCACCGGCGCATCTCGTCGGCGCGGGCCGCGCTGCGGACATAGGCGACGATCTCGCCGGTGCAGACCCTGGCGAGGGCGGCCAGGGCGGAGGACGCGGTGGCGCCGGCGCCGAGGATCGCGGCCGAGTCGACCTGCTCGACACCGCGCTCGCGCAGGGCGGCGACCATGCCGGGGATGTCCGTGTTGTCGCCGAGCCGGCGGCCGTCCTCGGTGAACACGAGCGTGTTGACCGCCTCGACGGAGGCGGCCGTCTCGCTGACCTCGTCGAGCAGCGGGATGACCGCGCGCTTCAGCGGCATGGTCAGCGAGAGACCGGCCCACTCGGCGCCGAGTCCGGCGACGAAGGAGGGCAGGGCCTCCTCGTCGACGTCGAAGCGGTCGTACGTCCAGCCGGTGAGTTCCAGTGCCTCGTACGCGGCGCGGTGCAGCACCGGGGAGAGCGAGTGGACGATGGGGCTGCCGAGTACCGCGGCCCGGCGGGCGTCAGTTGCCCGTGCTGGCATCGAACTTGTCCTTGAGCTTCTGGAATTGTGCGTAGGTCTTGGCGAATTCGGTGTTGCTCTCACCGTCGGTCGCCACGAAATAGATCCAGCCGTCGGTGGTCGGATTCATGGTCGCCTTGAGCGCGTCCTCACCGGGATTGCCGATCGGACCGGGCGTCAGGCCCCTGTTGGTGTAGGTGTTGTACGGGTCCTTGTTGCTGTTGATCTCGGACTCGCTGATGTTGATTTTACTCTCGCCCTTCAGGTAGTTGAAGGTCGAGTCGAACTGGAGCAACTGGTTGGTCTGGTCGTTCGTCGGCTTGAGCCGGTTGTAGACGACCTCCGCCATCTTGCGGTAGTCGTCGTGCGTCTTGCCCTCGGCCTGGACGAGGCTGGCGACCGTGATGACCTGCAACGGGCTCTCGAGCTTGAGCGTCTTGGCCTTGGCCTCGAGGTCGTACTCGCCGTACACCTCGTTGGCGTGCGCGACCATCGACTTCAGGACCGCCTCGGGCTTCATGCCCTTGGCCGCGCCGTACGTCCCCGGGAAGAGGAAGCCCTCCAGCGGGTCCTTGATGTCGTCGTTGTCGTTCGCCCAGGCGGGCAGACCGAGCGTTTTGTACTCGTTCTCCGCCAGTTTTCGGGTGGTTCCGGTGGCAAGTCCGAGTTTCGTGTCGATGGCCTTGTAGACAGCCACGTTCCGCTGCCCCGGGGTGACCAGCACATTGGCCTGGCTGGCCGGGTCGAGCATCATCTCCACGGCGCTCTTCGCGGACATCTCCTTCTTCAGGATGTACGCGCCTGCCTGGATTCCGCCGGCTTCGGGATTGTTCGTGACCGCGGAGACGAACGCGTCCACGCTCTTGACGACGCCGGCCTCCTTGAGGAGTCTGCCGATGGCGGCGCCGCCGGAGCCCTTGGGCACCTCGATGCTCACGGTCTGCTTCGTGCCGTCGCCCGCGTAGTCCGGAGCCGCGGCGTAACGATTCTGGTAGTAGTCGTAGCCGAAATATCCGACGCCCGCGACACCACCGCCGAACACCAGTACGACGACCAGGCAGGCGCAGCCGCTGCGGCCCTTCTTGCTCTTCGCGCCCTTGCCGCCCCGGCCCCGCCGGTCTCCGCGGCCCTCGGGCTCGTCGTCGTCCTCGTCGTCCTCGGCCCCGCCGCCCGCGAAGAAAGCGTGCTCACCCTGATCGGGTCCCGGGTCCCAGTCGGCTTTTTGCTCGGACCCGGCTTCCGGCTCCGGCTCCGGTTCGGGCTCGGCACGCCGCCGGGCGGGCGGCTCCGGCGGCGGGTAGGCCTCCGGGGTGCCGTAGAAGTCGGGCTGTTCGGCGCCGTAGGCCGCGGCCTGCTGCCCGTAGGGGTCACCCGGGTCGGCCGCGTAGGGGACGTGGGCATGGGTGCCCGTGCCGTCCCAGCCGCCCTCCTGGTACCCCTCGTGGTAGCCCTGCTGGTTCTGCTGGGTGTACTGCTGGCCCTGAGCGGCGTACTGCTGCTGGTCGTAGCCCTGGTACTGCGGGTCGTACTGCTGCTGACCGTACTGCTGCTGACCGTACTGCTGCTGGTCGTACTGCTGCGCCTGTCCCTGGCTCCAGTCGCCGTACTCCTGCTGCTGGTCGGCGTGCTGCTCCTGCTGCTGCGGGTAGTGGTGGTGCTGTGGCTGGCCGCCGTAGGCAGGCTGATGGCCCGTGGGGGCCTGCTGCCCTTCCCATCCGCCGTCCCCGTACAACGGGTCCTCCGGATGCCACGGTTCGGAGCCAGAGCCCCGGCCATACTCAGTCATCGATCCCCTAGAGCCGCGAGGCGGCGATCACGCGGCTTTTTCCGGCCCGTCACCGTTCCGTCTCTCTCTGTGCGGCAGCTGTTCGAACACCGCCGCATCGCCCGGAACGTTACCGTAGCGCGATCAGACAACCACTTCGACGCCCTCACCCGGCGCCTTGCCTGACACCCGTTCGGATTCCAGGGCCTGCTGAAGGATGATCACAGCGGCTGCCTGGTCGATCACCGAGCGGCCCTTCTTCGCCTTCACGCCCGAGGCACGCAGTCCCTGACTGGCCGTCACGGTCGTCATCCTCTCGTCCACCAGACGTACGGATACGGGCGCGATTTTGTTCGCCAGCTGCTGTGCGAAGCCGCGGACCTTCACCGCGGCCGGGCCCTCGCCCCCCTTGAGGGAGCGAGGCAGACCCACCACGACCTCGATCGGCTCGTACTCCTCGACCAGTTGTCCGAGCCGGCGGTAGGCCGCGGGGACATCCCGGCCGGGGACCGTCTCCACCGGAGTGGCGAGGATCCCGTCGGGGTCGCACGAGGCGACCCCGATCCGGGCGTCCCCGACGTCGATCGCGAGTCGACGGCCCTTCCTCATCGGCTCGCTCACTTGGCCGTTTCCGCCACGAGTCGCTCGACGGCGTCGACGGCGTCGCCGACGGCGGCCGGGTTCTGGCCGCCGCCCTGGGCGACGTCCGGCTTGCCGCCGCCGCCACCGCCGAGGGTCTTGGCAGCCGTACGGACCAGCTCGCCGGCCTTGAGACCGCGCTCGCGGGCGGCCTCGTTGGTGGCGATGACCGTCAGCGGCTTGCCGTTGTTCACCGTGAACAGGGCGACCACGGCGGCCCGGCCGCCCTGGATGCGGCCGCGCACGTCGAGGACGAGCCTGCGCAGGTCGTCGGGGGTCGTGCCGTCCGGGACCTGGCCGGTGACGAGGGCCACACCGCCGACGTCCTTGGCGGACTCCACGAGACCGGCGGCGGCCTGGAGGACCTTCTCCGCGCGGAACTTCTCGATCTCCTTCTCGGCGTCCTTCAGCTTGCCGAGCATGGCGGAGACCTTCTCCGGGAGCTCCTCCGGACGGCCCTTGATCAGCTCCTGGAGCTGGGCGACGACCGTGTGCTCACGGGCCAGGAAGTTGTAGGCGTCCACGCCGACGAGGGCCTCGATGCGGCGGACACCCGAGCCGATCGACGACTCGCCGAGCAGCTTCACCAGGCCCAGCTGGGAGGTGTTGTGCACATGGGTGCCACCGCACAGCTCCTTGGAGAAGTCGCCGATGGTCACGACCCGCACCCGCTCGCCGTACTTCTCGCCGAACTCGGCGATGGCGCCCTGCTTCTTGGCCTCGTCGATGCCCATGACCTCGGCCCGGACGTCCAGGTCGCGGGCGAGGATCTCGTTGATCTTCTGCTCGACGTCGGTCATCACGGCCGTCGGGACGGCGGACGGGGAACCGAAGTCGAAGCGGAAGCGGCCGGGCTGGTTCTCGGAACCGGCCTGGGCGGCCGTCGGGCCGAGGGCGTCGCGCAGCGCCTGGTGCGTGAGGTGCGTGGCCGAGTGGGCGCGGGCGATGGCCGTGCGGCGGCGCTGGTCGATCGAGGCGTGGGCCTTGGCGCCGAGCGTGACCTCGCCGACCTGGACGACGCCCTTGTGGACGTACACGCCGGGGACCGGCTTCTGGGTGTCGCGGATCTCGATGACGGCGCCGGTGTCCACCCTGATGCGGCCGGTGTCGCCGATCTGGCCGCCGCCCTCGGCGTAGAACGGGGTGCGGTCGAGGACGATCTCGACCTCGTCGCCCTCGGTGGCGGCCGGCGAGGAGGCGCCGTCGACGAGGATGCCGACGATCGTCGACTCGCCCTCGGTGTCGGCGTAGCCGATGAAGTCGGTCGCACCGGCCCGGTCGGCGATCTCACGGTAGGCGCCCACGCCGGCGTGCCCGGTCTTCTTGGCCTGGGCGTCGGCCTTGGCGCGTTCCCGCTGTTCCTTCATCAGACGGCGGAAGCCGTCCTCGTCCACGGACAGCCCCTGCTCGCCGGCCATCTCGAGGGTGAGGTCGATCGGGAAGCCCCAGGTGTCGTGGAGCAGGAAGGCCTTGTCGCCGGCGAGGACCGTGCCACCGGACTGCTTGGTCTCGGTGACGGCGGTGTCGAGGATGTTGGTGCCGGCCTTCAGCGTCTTGAGGAAGGCGTTCTCCTCGGCGAGGGCGACCTTCTCGATCCGCTCGCGGTCGGTGACCAGCTCCGGGTACTGCTGGCCCATCATCTCGATGACGGTGTCGATGAGGTCCTTGACGACCGGGCCGGTGGCGCCGAGGAGGCGCATGTTGCGGATGGCGCGGCGCATGATGCGGCGCAGGACATAACCGCGGCCCTCGTTGCCGGGGGTGACGCCGTCGCCGATGAGCATCACGGAGGTGCGCATGTGGTCGGTGACCACGCGCAGCGAGACGTCCGACTCGTGGGCCTCGCCGTACTCGACGCCGGTCAGCTCGGTGGCCTTCCTGATGACGGCCATCGAGGTGTCGATCTCGTACATGTTCTGCACGCCCTGCAGAATCATGGCGAGGCGCTCCAGGCCGAGGCCCGTGTCGATGTTCTTGCTCGGCAGGTCGCCCAGGATCTCGAAGTTGTCCTTGCCGATGCCCTCGCCACGCTCGTACTGCATGAAGACGAGGTTCCAGATCTCCACGTACCGCTCGTCGTTGACGGCGGGGCCGCCCTCGACGCCGAACTCGGGGCCGCGGTCGTAGTTGATCTCGGAACAGGGGCCGCAGGGGCCGGGGACGCCCATGGACCAGTAGTTGTCCTTCATGCCGAGGCGCTGGATGCGCTCCTTGGGCACGCCGACGACCTCGTGCCAGATGCGCTCGGCCTCGTCGTCGTCCTTGTAGACCGTGATCCAGAGCTTCTCCGGCACCAGGCCGTAACCACCCTTGTCCTGGGGCGCGGTGAGCAGCTCCCAGGCGTACTTGATGGCGCCTTCCTTGAAGTAGTCGCCGAAGGAGAAGTTGCCGCACATCTGGAAGAACGTGCCGTGGCGGGTGGTCTTGCCGACCTCTTCGATGTCGGGCGTGCGCACGCACTTCTGCACGCTGGTGGCGCGCGACCACGGCGGCTTGACGTCACCGAGGAAGTACGGCTTGAAGGGGACCATGCCGGCGGGGACCAGGAGCAGAGTCGGGTCGTCCGCGATGAGCGACGCCGAAGGGACGACGGTGTGACCGCGCTCCTCGTAGAAGCTCAGCCAGCGGCGGCGGATCTCGGCCGACTCCATCAGTGGTCCTCATTCCGGTTGTGCGAGTACGTCGTGTGCTCGGGATGCTCGGGGGTACTGCGGCTGTTCTCGATGGCGGTGTACCGCCGGGGCGCGGGGAGTGCGGGATCGTCGCGGATCCCCAGCGCCTCCCCCAGCTCGGCCTCCCGCTGGGCCATGTTGTCGCGGACGTCGAGCGCGAAACCCACCGCGCGGTCCTTGAGGCGCGCTCCCGTCTCGAGTGCCTTGTTGGCCGCGGACGCGGCGAGGCTCTCGGGGGTCAGCTGCCTCAGCTTGCGATTGACCTTGGTGGTGGCCCAGACACCGGCGGCGACGCCCGTGGTGAACCAGAAGGTACGGCGGAACATCGCTGGTCTCAGTCCCTCTTTCCACGGGGCTTGCGCTTCTCCCGCCGGGAGACCGTTCGGCCCACGATCACGGTCCGCCGGGACTCCCCGGCGGGCACGTCGTCCTTGCGGCCGCCGAGGGCCCGGCGCACGCCGTAGCCGAAGGCGGCGACCTTCACCAGGGGGCCGCCGAAGGTGGAGGCGACCGTGGTGGACAGCGCCGAGGCGTTCGACGTGACTTCCTGGACGTCGGTGGCGATCGCGTCGACCCGGTCGATCTGGGTCTGCGCGGAACGCACCGCCGCGGAGGCGTCGGCCAGCAGCGGGACGGCCTGCTCGGTCACGTCGGCGACGAGTCTGGTGGTCGCCCTGAGCGTCTGCGCCAGCCTCGCCAGCGCGACGGCGAGGAAGGAGACCAGGATCGCCCAGAACACCGCCACCAGGATGCCGGCCACCTCTCCACCGGACACTGCGCACCCGCTCCCTGTCTGACGAACACCTATCTCTGGAGGCGAGCCTATCGCGCCGGCGCCGGCGTTCCGTACCGGATTAGACGTGCGAAAGCCCGCCGTCCCACCTGCCCCGAAGGGCAGCGGGACGACGGGCCTCGGCGCAGAAGTCCTACGACCGCTACAGACCGATCCGGAAGGGGATCAGCGGGCGTAGTACTCGACGACGAGCTGCTCGTCGCAGATCACCGGGATCTCCTTGCGGTTCGGCTCGCGGTCCAGGCGGAACGCCAGGGCGCCGAGGTTCACCTGGAGGTAGCGCGGGGTCTCGCCGTCGGGGGCGAAGCCACCGGCGCGGGAGACCTCGAACAGCGTCTTGCTGCGGCTGCGCTCGCGGACCATGACGACGTCGTCCGGCTTGACGCGGAAGGACGGCTTGTCGACCTTCTGGCCGTTGACCTCGATGTGGCCGTGGACGACCATCTGGCGGGCCTGGTAGATCGTGCGGGCGATGCCCGAACGCAGGACCAGCGCGTCGAGACGGCGCTCGAGCTCGATGATCAGGGCCTCACCGGTCTTGCCCTGGACCTTGGAGGCACGCTCGTAGGCGCGGACGAGCTGGCGCTCGGACACGTCGTACTGCGCGCGCAGACGCTGCTTCTCGAGCAGACGGACCTTGTAGTCCGAGTTCTGCTTGCGGCCACGGCCGTGCTCACCCGGCGGGTAGGGGCGCGCCTCGAAGTACTTGACGGCCTTCGGGGTCAGCGCGATGCCGAGGGCACGCGACTTCTTGACCTTGGGACGGGGCTGGTTCGCCACGATCTCTCACTTTCCAGAATTTCCGGCTCGTCAGGGTTAAGGGAGGTCGCATCCGCAGCCGGGGAAACCCGTCGGGTCCGCGTGGAACCTGTCGGGCAGCCGCTCCCCTGGTCTGGGCACATACGTGCAGCACGCGAGTTGCCCATCGACCGTTCTCGGAATTCCGAGTGGTGATGGGCTGCCCGCGACACCTTCGACGGTGCGCGACGCTCCTGGAGCGAGGTCCGAGGACCGCTGCTCCGGCCGACCGTCCTGTTCTGACTGCACGGGACGCGGCACTTCGGGCGAGTCTACAGGGTGCTCAGGACCCGTCGCGACCGAGGTGCTGCCGGGTCCACTCGACCGCGTCCGCGTAGCGGGCCTCGGCTCCGTGCCGGGTGGGCTCGTAGTACTCGCGGTCCTTGATGGCGTCCGGGGCGTACTGCTGGGCGGCGATGCCCTCGGGCAGGTCGTGCGGATACACGTACCCCTGCGCGTGCCCCAGCTTGGCGGCGCCCTTGTAGTGCCCGTCGCGCAGATGCGGCGGCACCGGACCGGCCAGACCCTTGCGTACGTCGTCCAGGGCGGCGCCGATCGCGGTCGTCGCGGCGTTCGACTTGGGAGCCAGGGCGAGGGCGATGGTGACGTGGCTGAGGGTGAGGGCGGCCTCGGGGAAGCCGATCATGGCGACGGCCTGGGCGGCGGCGACCGCGATCGGCAGGGCGTTCGGGTCCGCCAGGCCGATGTCCTCGCTGGCGGAGATCATCAGGCGGCGGGCGATGAAGCGCGGGTCCTCGCCGGCCTCGATCATGCGGGCCAGGTAATGCAAGGCCGCGTCGACGTCCGAACCTCGGACGGACTTGATGAGGGCGCTGGCGACGTCGTAGTGCTGGTCGCCGTCGCGGTCGTACTTCACCGCCGCGCGGTCGACCGTCTGCTCCAGGGTCTGGAGGCTGATCCCGGTCTCGTCCTGGTCCAGGGCGGCCCCGGCGGCGGCCTCCAGGGCGGTGAGGGCCCGGCGGGCGTCGCCGCCGGCGATGCGCAGCAGATGTGCCTCGGTGTCCTCGGGGAGGGTGACGGCGCCCTTGAGGCCGCGTTCGTCGACCACGGCGCGCCTGACCAGGTCGCGCAGACCGTCGTCCGTGAGGGGCTCGAGGGTCAGCAGGAGGGAACGGGAGAGCAGGGGCGAGATCACCGAGAAGTACGGGTTCTCGGTGGTCGCCGCGATCAGCGTCACCCAGCGGTTCTCGACGGCCGGCAGGAGGGAGTCCTGCTGCGCCTTGCTGAAGCGGTGGATCTCGTCGAGGAAGAGGACGGTCTCCTTGCCGTAGCCGCCGATGGCGCGGCGGGCGCCGTCGATGACCGCGCGGACCTCCTTGACGCCCGCGGTGATCGCCGACAGTTCGACGAACCGCTTGTTGGTGGCCTTGGAGACGACGTACGCCAGGGTCGTCTTCCCGGTGCCGGGCGGTCCCCAGAGGATCACCGAGGAGGGGCCCGCCGGACCCGTGGCACCCTCGCCGACCAGGCGGCGCAGGGGGGAGCCCGGCTTCAGCAGGTGCTGCTGGCCCACGACCTCGTCGAGGGTGCGCGGGCGCATCCGGACCGCCAGGGGGCTCCCGGTGGGGTCCTTCTCCTGGCGGTCTTCGGCTGCGGCGGTGAACAGGTCGGGCTCCACACGTCGGAGCCTACGTCAGAGGTCCGACAGTGACGTCCGGCGCCTGTCCTCCGCGGGGCTCAGGCCCAGAGGTCCGCGCCCCAGCGGGTCAGGATCAGCATGGCGATGATGCCGACGTGAGTGACCGGCAGGACCCAGGTGAACTCGCCGAGGAAGCGCTTCAGCCAGCCCGGGGCGGGCAGCAGGCCGTTGCGCACGTTGAACGAGGTGACGTACCAGAACATGGTGATCGTCGCGACCCAGGCCAGCGAGCACCACAGGCACAGGGCGTTGATCTCGTACAGGGACTGGTACTGGAGCCAGGTGCAGAAGGCCACGCCGAAGAGGGTGCCGAAGTTGAAGGTCAGCCAGTACCAGCGCGGGAAGGCGACCCGGGTCAGCAGGCTCATGCCCACACAGATCACGATGCCGTAGGCGACTAGGCCGAGCATCGGGTTGGGGAAACCGAACGCGGCGGCCTGCTTGCTCTCCATGACGCTGCCGCAGCTGATGATCGGGCTGATGCTGCAGCTCGGCGTGAAGGTCTTGCCCTCGACCTTGGCCTCGAGGATCTTGAACTTGTCGAGCGTGATGACCCAGGCCGCCAGCAGACCGGCGGCACCGGTGATCAGCAGCAGGATCGCGAACGCACGGCTGCCGCCCACGGTCCGGGGCTCGATCGCGGTGACGCGCTCGGGCTCGGACTCCGTGGAGACGTCTTTGACTGTCGTCTTGCTCATCACGCCGATCCGTCGCTTGAGAGTTGGACCATCTTCGGGCAGGGGCCATTGTGCCGCACCGGGCCGGGTGCGCACCGTTCGGTGCGTATAAGGAAGTACGTGAGCACGCCCTCCGGCGTTCGGTTCCGGCCAAGGCCAGGCGCCCACCTGCACGCGCGCGTGACGCTCGGACGACGGCGCCCGGCGGAGGACGAACGGGCGGCCGCCAGGTTGACGTGCCGGCGCATGACGAAGGCGCCGGGTCACCCGACCCGGCGCCTTCCTCGGGCTCGCGCGCCCGCTAGCCCAGCTTCGACTCCAGTTCCGCCACGATCTCGTTGACGCCGACCGCCCGCTGCTCGCCGGACTCCATGTCCTTGAGCTGGACGACGCCCTCGGCGAGGTCGCGTTCGCCGGCGACGATCGTGTAGCGGGCCCCGCTGCGGTTGGCGCTCTTCATGGCGCCCTTGAGCCCCCTGGCGCCGTAGGAGAAGTCGGCCGCGACGCCGAGCTTGCGCAGTTCGGTGACCTTCGCGAAGAGCACCCGGCGGGCCTCCTCGCCGAGCGGGACGGCGAACACGGAGGTCGCGGCGGGCAGTTCCAGCTCCACGCCCTCCGCCTCCAGCGCCAGCACCGTACGGTCGACGCCCAGCGCCCAGCCCACCGACGGCAGCGCGGGGCCGCCGATCATCTCGGAGAGACCGTCGTAGCGGCCGCCGCCGCCCACCGCGGACTGGGAGCCCAGTCCGTCGTGGACGAACTCGAAGGTCGTACGGGTGTAGTAGTCGAGGCCGCGGACCAGCTTGGGGTCGTCCTCGAAGACCACGCCCGCCGCCGTGATCAGCTCACGGACCTCCTCGTGGTACGCCTTGCACGCGTCGCAGAGGTAGTCGCGCAGGAGCGGGGCGTCCCCGAGCTGCTTCTGGACCGCCTCGCGCTTGTCGTCCAGGACCCGCAGCGGGTTGATCTCCGCACGGCTCAGCGTCTCCTCGTCGAGGTCCAGACCCCGCAGGAAGGTCTGGAGCGCCTCCCGGTACACCGGGCGGCACTCCTTGTCGCCGAGGCTGTTGAGGAGGATGCGGAAGTCGCACAGCCCCAGCGACCGGTACGCCTGGTCGGCCAGGATGATCAGCTCGGCGTCCAGCGCCGGGTCCTCCGCGCCGATCGCCTCGGCGCCGACCTGGGAGAAGTGCCGGTACCGGCCCGCCTGCGGCTTCTCGTACCGGTAGTACGAGCCCGAGTACCAGAGCTTGACCGGGAGGTTGCCCTGCTTGTGCAGGTTCGCCTCCAGGGCCGCGCGCAGCACGGACGCCGTGCCCTCCGGGCGCAGGGCCAGCCGGTCGCCTCCCTTGGTCTCGAAGGCGTACATCTCCTTGCTGACGATGTCGGTGGACTCGCCCACCCCGCGCGCGAAGAGGTTGACGTCCTCGAAGCCGGGCGTCTCGACGTAGCCGTAGCCGGAGTTGCGCAGCGGGGCGGCGATCGCCTCGCGTACCGCGAGGAACTTCGCGGAGCGCGGCGGAATCAGGTCGTACGTGCCCTTGGGGGCCTGAAAGGTACTCACGGAAGGTCTCTCGTCACATTCCTCGTCGGGGAGGGGTGTGCGAACCCGCTCCCTGGCCGCCGGCCGCCACCTGCCGCAGATGCGGATTGGTGGCGCGCTCCTGGCCGATGGTCGTCTGGGGGCCGTGTCCGGACAGCACCACGGTCGAGTCCTCGAGCGGCAGGCACACGCGGGCCAGCGAGTCGAGCATCTCGGCCATGTCACCGCCGGGCAGGTCGGTGCGTCCGATGGAGCCGGCGAACAGCAGATCCCCGGAGAAGAAGACCGACGGGACGTCGGCCGTCTCGGGCATCCGGAAGGTCACCGACCCCCTGGTATGGCCCGGCGCGTGGGCGACGGAGAACTCCAGGCCCGCCAGGTCCAGCGCGGCGCCGTCGGTCAGTTCACGGACGTCGTCCGGCTCCCCCACGGTCAGCTCGCCCATCAGCGGCATCCCGATGGACCGGCCGAGCGCCTTCTCGGGATCGCTCATCATGTAGCGGTCCTCGGGGTGGATCCAGGCCGGTACGTCGTGCGCTCCGCACACGGGAACGACCGAGGCCACGTGGTCGATGTGGCCGTGCGTGAGGACGACGGCGACGGGCTTGAGCCGATGCTTCCTGATCGCTTCCTCGACTCCTGGGGCCGCCTGGTGGCCCGGGTCGATGATCACGCACTCCTCACCGGCGGCGGGGGCGACGAGATAACAGTTCGTCCCCCAGGCCCCGGCGGGGAACCCGGCAATGAGCACGATCGTCCTTCGTTTGTGTCGATACGCGTGGGCTTCTGGGCCGCTGCGCCAGTGGTCAGAGCCTACCGGCGCTGCCGTTTCCTCAGCGAACCCATATACGGTACGGGGCACACGCAGGCGGTCGGCTCACAAGACGCACGCGTCCCAGTCGACGTACGAGACGCACGAGGAGAGAACCCGGTGGTCACCCAGGAACAGCGGAAGCGTCAGCTCGCCCGGGAGAAGTTCTTGCGGCAACAGCAGCGGCGCACCTCCGCGCGACGCAAGGCGCGTGCGCGCAACTCGGTGATCGCGTCGGTCCTCGGCGTGATCATCATCGGCAGTGTGGCGCTGTACACGACCGGCGTCATGAAGGACGACGACAAGGCGAACGCGAGCTCGGAGACGACGCCGTCGGCGACGCCGAGCGCCGCCAAGGACCCGTGCGAGAAGGCGGCCGCGGGCTCGGTCAAGACGCAGACCTGGAAGAAGGAGCCGGCGGTCACGATCGACAAGTCGGCGAAGTACACGATGACGCTCGCGACGACGTGCGGGGACATCGGCATAGCGCTCAAGGCGAAGGCCGCGCCGCACACGGTGAACTCGTTCAGCTTCCTCGCCGGCAAGGGCTACTTCGACCACACCAAGTGCCACCGTCTCACCACGAGCGGCATCTACGTGCTGCAGTGCGGCGACCCGACGGGCAGCGGCAGCGGCGGTCCCGGCTACACCATCCCGGACGAGAACCTGAAGGACACCAGCCTCAAGAACAACATCTATCCGGCGGGCACGATCGCGATGGCCAACACCGGTCAGGCGCACACCGGCGGGAGCCAGTTCTTCCTCGTCTACCAGGACAGTCAGCTGCCGCCGAGCTACACGCCCTTCGGGACCGTGTCGGCCGACGGCATGAAGGTCCTGGCGAAGATCGCCGCCGCGGGCGAGAACACGGGAGCCGGTGACGGAGCCCCGAACGCGACGGTCGTGATCAACAAGGCGACGGTCACGAAATCCTGACGGCGATCCGCCGACCAAGGGGCGGTCAACTGCGCAATTTCGGTCGCGCTGGATGCGGACAGGCGGCCCGCCGGTCGCCTATGTTGGCCGTGACGAAACTGTGGACGATGCCCAGGGGCGCTGAAGCCCCTCGGAGGCATCATGTGGAGGAGGCGCTGTGAGCAGCGACCCGTGGGGCCGCGTCGACGAGACGGGGACCGTGTACGTGCGTACGGCCGACGGCGAGCAGGTGGTCGGTTCCTGGCAGGCAGGCTCCCCCGAGGAGGCGCTGGCCTATTTCGAGCGCAAGTACGAGGGCCTGGTTGTCGAGATCGGCCTCCTCGAGAAGCGAGTGAAGACCACCGATCTGTCGACGAAGGACGCCCAGGTCGCGATCGACCACATCCGCGAACAGGTCGACGCGCACCACGCGGTCGGTGATCTTCAGACGCTGCGGGACCGGCTGGACAAGCTGGTGGCGACCGTCGAGTCGCGGCGCGAGGAGCGCAAGCAGCAGCGGGCCAAGCAGTCCGACGAGGCCCGCAAGGCCAAGGAGGACCTGGTCACCGAGGCCGAGCAGCTGGCGCAGTCCGACCAGTGGCGGGCCGCCGGTGAGCGGCTGCGGTCGCTGGTGGACATCTGGAAGGGTCTGCCGCGGCTGGACCGCAAGTCGGACGACGAGCTGTGGCACCGGTTCTCGCACGCGCGCTCGGCGTTCTCCAAGCGCCGCAAGGCGCACTTCGCGCAGCTGGACGCGCAGCGCGAGGAGGCCCGCCGGACCAAGGAGCGGCTGGTCACCGAGGCCGAGGCGCTGTCCGGTTCCTCGGACTGGGGTCCGACGGCGGCTCGCTACCGCGAGCTGATGGCGGAGTGGAAGGCCGCGGGCCGCGCCCAGCGCGAGCACGAGGACGACCTGTGGAACCGCTTCCGCGGCGCCCAGGACGTCTTCTTCGCCGCCCGCAGCTCGGTGTTCGCCGAGCGGGACGCGGAGCAGACGGAGAACCTGAAGCTCAAGGAGGAGCTGGCCGAGGAGGCCGAGAAGCTCCTGCCGATCGGTGACCTGAAGACGGCGCGTGCGGCGTTCCGCTCGCTCAACGAGCGCTGGGAGGCCATCGGCCACGTCCCGCGCGACGCCCGCCCGAAGATCGAGGGCCGGATGCACGCCGTGGAGCGGGCGATGCAGGAGTCCGAGGAGGCCGAGTGGCGCCGGACGAACCCGGAGGCACGCGCGCGTGCCGCGGGTCTGACCGGTCAGCTCCAGGCCGCCGTGGACAAGCTGCGGACGCAGATCGACCAGGCGCGTGCCCAGGGCAACTCCGCGAGGGCCGACAAGCTGGAGCGTGAGCTGGACGGCCGTCAGGCGCTGCTGGACCAGGCTCTGAAGGGCCTCCAGGAGTTCGGCGGCTGAGATCCTCCCGACCGGCGTCCGCGACCGCGGCCCGGACAGCGAAGAGGCCCCCGTACATCGCGTACGGGGGCCTCTCGTGTGCTCGGTTACGGCCTGCGCGCCGATGTCACCCGGTACACGTCGTAGACGCCCTCCACGCCGCGTACGGCCTTCAGGACGTGCCCCAGGTGCTTGGGGTCGCCCATCTCGAAGGTGAAGCGGGAGGTGGCCACCCGGTCGCGGGAGGTCTGGACCGCCGCGGACAGGATGTTGACGTGCTGGTCGGACAGCACCCGGGTGACGTCCGAGAGGAGGCGGGAGCGGTCGAGGGCCTCGACCTGGATGGCGACCAGGAAGACCGAGGACTGGGTGGGCGCCCACTCGACCTCGAGGATGCGCTCCGGCTCGCGGGACAGTGACTCCACGTTGACGCAGTCGCTGCGGTGAACCGATACACCACTACCCCGCGTGACGAAGCCGATGATCGGGTCGCCGGGCACGGGCGTACAACAGCGGGCCAGCTTGACCCAGACGTCGTCGACGCCCTTGACGACCACACCGGGGTCCTGGTTGCTGCGCCGCTTGCGGCCACGGGTGCGGGACGGGACCGTCTCGTCGATCTCCTCGGTGGCCGCCTCCTCGCCGCCGAGGGCCTGCACCAGCTTCTGCACGACGTTCTGCGCGGCCACATGGCCCTCGCCGATCGCCGCGTACAGCGAGGAGATGTCCGGGTAGCGCATCTCGTGCGCCAGCGTGACCAGCGAGTCGCCGGTGAGGATGCGCTGGATCGGCAGGTTCTGCTTGCGCATCGCCCGCGCGATGGCGTCCTTGCCCTGCTCGATGGCCTCGTCGCGGCGCTCCTTGGAGAACCAGGCCCGGATCTTGTTGCGGGCGCGCGGCGACTTCACGAAGTTCAGCCAGTCCCGGGACGGCCCGGCCCCGGCCGCCTTGGAGGTGAAGACCTCCACCAGGTCGCCGTTGTCCAGGGTCGATTCCAGCGGGACGAGGCGTCCGTTGACGCGGGCTCCTATCGTGCGGTGCCCCACCTCGGTGTGCACCGCGTACGAGAAGTCCACGGGCGTGGCGCCGGCCGGCAGCGCTATCACGTCACCCTTGGGCGTGAAGACGAAGACCTCGTTGCGCGACAGGTCGAAGCGCAGGGACTCCAGGAACTCGCCGGGGTCCTCGGTCTCCTTCTGCCAGTCGAGGAGCTGCCGCAGCCACGCCATGTCGTTGAGGTGGTCGTCCTTGCCGGTGGTCCTCGGCTGGTCCGAGCGCACCTTGGAGGCGCCGGCGACGGCCTCCTGCTTGTACTTCCAGTGCGCGGCGATGCCGTACTCGGCGCGGCGGTGCATGTCGAAGGTGCGGATCTGGAGTTCGACCGGCTTGCCGTTGGGGCCGATGACCGTCGTGTGCAGCGACTGGTACATGTTGAACTTGGGCATCGCGATGTAGTCCTTGAACCGGCCGGGGACCGGGTTCCATCGCGCGTGCACCGTGCCGAGGGCCGCGTAGCAGTCCCTGACCGTGTCCACGAGGACACGGATGCCCACCAGGTCGTAGATCTCCGCGAAGTCACGGCCGCGGACGATCATCTTCTGGTAGACGCTGTAGTAGTGCTTCGGGCGGCCGGTCACGGTCGCCTTGATACGGGCGGCGCGCAGGTCGGCCTGGACCTCGTCGGTCACTATGGCCAGATACTCGTCACGCTTCGGTGCCCGCTCGGCCACCAGCCGTACGATCTCGTCGTACATCTTGGGGTAGAGGATCGCGAAGGCGAGGTCCTCCAGTTCCCACTTGATGGTGTTCATGCCCAGGCGGTGGGCGAGCGGCGCGTAGATCTCCAGCGTCTCGCGCGCCTTCTTCTCCTGCTTCTCGCGCTTGAGGTAACGCATGGTGCGCATGTTGTGCAGCCGGTCGGCCAGCTTGATGACCAGGACGCGCGGGTCCTTGGCCATGGCGACGACCATCTTGCGCACGGTCTCGGCCTGCGCGGCTTCGCCGAACTTGACCTTGTCCAGCTTGGTGACGCCGTCGACCAGCAGGGCGACCTGGTCGCCGAAGTCGCGGCGCAGGTCCTCCAGGCCGTACTCGGTGTCCTCGACGGTGTCGTGCAGCAGGCCCGCCATGAGGGTGGCCGGATCCATGCCCAGCTCGGCGAGGATCGTGGTCACCGCGAGCGGGTGCGTGATGTACGGGTCGCCGCTCTTGCGCTTCTGACCGCGGTGCCAGCGCTCGGCGACCTGGTACGACTTCTCGATCTGACGCAGCGTCGCCGTCTCGATCTTGGGATCGTTGCTGCGCACTATCCGCAGCAGCGGTTCCAGGACCGGGTTGTACGGGTTCTGACGCTGGACGCCGAGCCGGGCGAGGCGTGCGCGGACGCGGTTGGAGGAGCCGGAGCGGGCCGGGGGCTGCGCGGCGGCCGGTCGGGCGGCGGGCGCGGCCGAGGAGCCCTCGGGCTGGGCCGGCTTGGGCCGGGGCTGCTCGGCGGGCTTGTCGACGGGCGCGGATCGGTCGTGCTCGACCGACCCACGGCTGTCGTCCTTCGCGTGCGACGCGGGCGACGCGGGCGTGGCCGCGGGACCCGAGGCGGGCTCGGGCTTGGCGGCGGTCAGGTGCTGGGCCTCGTCTGGCAAGAGGGCTCCTCGTGCGCGATCCGGGTCCCCCGGTCAGGCTCCGGAGCACCCATCGTAGCGATCCTGAGCTCCAGCATCGCCTTCAGGCCGATGTGAGGGCCGTCTACCGGCGAAACGCAAGGGGCGGGCTCCGGAATTCCTCCGGGCCCGCCCACTTGGCGTACGACGGTTCTGAGACCGCGCTCAGATCGTGAGCAGCGCCTCCAGAGGCGCTCCGCCGAGGGCCGCCTCCAGCCGGGGACGGCCGTCGAGGAAGCCCAGCTCCATCAGGACGGCGACGCCCGCGACCCGGGCGCCCGCCCGGCGGACGAGCTGTATCGACGCCTCGGCGGTGCCGCCGGTGGCGAGGACGTCGTCGACGATCAGCACCCGGTCGTCGGCGGACAGGTCCTCGGCGTGCACCTCGATCTCGGCCGAGCCGTACTCCAGGTCGTAGGCCTGGCCGAGGGTGGCTCCGGGGAGCTTGCCCGCCTTGCGTACCGGGATGAAGCCGAGGCCGGCCCGGACGGCGACCGGGGCGCCCAGGATGAAGCCCCGGGCCTCCAGGCCGACGACCTTGGTGGCGCCGGTGCGCTCGGCGATCCCGGCGAACGCGTCGGTGAGCGCGGCGAACGCCACCGGGTCCGCCAGGAGCGGGGTGATGTCCTTGAACATCACCCCCGGCTCCGGGTAGTCGGCCACGTCACGGATACGGCTGTGCAGCAGCGCCGTGATGTCGATGAGCTCGGTCATCGGCGCTTGCCCGACGGACGGCCACGGCCCCGGCCCCGGGACGCGGGCTGGTGGCGCGGCCCGACGACCGCGGCCTCGGCGTCCTCCGGCTCGTCGCCGTAGGTGTCGTCGCCACGGGTCTGCGCGGGCGCCTCCTCGGCCGACGACTGGGCGCGCTTGGCCAGGACACGCTTCTTCAGCGCCTTGATCTGCGGCTCGCGCTCCTTGAGGTCGGCGACGAGCGGCGTGGCGATGAAGATCGACGAGTACGCGCCGGCGGCGAGGCCGACGAACAGCGACAGCGAGATGTCGTTGAGCGTGCCCGCGCCCAGGAAGCCGCCACCGATGAACAGCAGTCCCGCCACCGGCAGCAGCGCGACGACCGTGGTGTTGATGGAACGGACCAGGGTGCCGTTGATCGAGCGGTTGGCGATCTCGCTGTAGGTGAAGCGGGTCTGCTTGGTGAGGTCCTTCGTCTGCTCCTTGAGGGAGTCGAAGACGACGACCGTGTCGTACAGCGAGTAACCGAGGATGGTCAGCAGACCGATCACCGTGCCGGGCGTGACCTCGAAGCCGACGAGGGCGTAGATGCCGACCGTGATCGTGATGTCGTGGATCAGGGCGACGAGGGCCGCGATGGCCATGCGCCACTCGAAGGCGATCGCCAGGTAGATCACGACCAGCACCATGAAGATCGCCAGGCCCTGCCAGGCCTTGCTGGCGATCTGGTCGCCCCAGCTGGGACCGACCAGTTCGGCGGTGATCGTCTCCGGGTCGGCCTTGAAGTCCTTGGCCAGGTCGGTCTTGATCTCGTTGGACTGCTTGATGTCCATGCCGGCGATCTGGATGCGCAGTGTGCCGTTGCCCAGCTTCTGCACGACCGCGTCATGGCCGGACGCCGTCTTCGCGTACTCCTCGGCCTGGGAGACGGAGACGCTCGTCTTCTCGGTGGTGAAGACGGCGCCGCCCTGGAAGTCGATGCCCATGTTCAGGCCGCGCACCGCCAGGCCGACGATGGCCGTGATGGTGATCAGGATCGAGATGCTGTACCAGAGCTTGCGGTGGCCGATGAAGTCGTAGCTGATCTCGCCACGGTGCAGCCGGGCGCCGAGGTTACCGAGTTTCGACATCGCTCAGGCCTCCTTCGTCTCGACGGGGCCGGCGGCGGGACCACCGGGACGGCGGGTGCGGCGCAGCGGCGGCTGGGCGCCCAGGCTCTTCGGGTCGAGGCCGGACCACTTGTGGCCGCTCGCGAAGAACTTCCGCCGAGCGATGAGCGTCATCAGCGGCTTGGTGAAGAAGAAGACCACGACCACGTCCAGGACGGTGGTCAGGCCGAGCGTGAACGCGAAGCCCTGGACCTTGCCGACCGTGACGATGAAGAGCACCGCGGCGGCGAGGAACGACACGAAGTCGGAGACCAGGATGGTGCGCCGGGCACGCGGCCAGGCCCGCTCGACGGCGGGGCGCAGCGTACGGCCCTCGCGGATCTCGTCCCGGACGCGTTCGAAGTACACGATGAACGAGTCCGCCGTGATGCCGATCGCGACGATGGCGCCACAGACGGCGGGCAGGTTCAGCGCGAAGCCGATGGCCGGGCCGAGCAGCGCCATGAGCACGTAGGTGAGCGCCGCGGAGACCAGCAGCGAAGCGAGGGCGATCATCGCGAGGCCGCGGTAGTAGGCCACCAGGTAGATCACGACCAGCAGGAGGCCGATGGCGCCGGCCAGCAGACCGGCGTGCAGCTGGTCACCGCCGAGCGCCGCCGTCACCGTGGTCACACTCTGCTCCTGGAAGGAGAGCGGGAGCGCACCGTAGGACAGCATGTTGGCGAGGCCCTGGGCCTCCTCCTGCGTGAAGCTGCCCGAGATCTGGGCCTGGCCGCCGGTGATGGAGGAGCTCACGTACGGGCTGGAGACGACGTTGCCGTCGAGCACGATGCCGAACTCGTTCTGCGGCTGGGTGTTCTGCGCGAGCTGGCCGGTGATCGTGGCGAACTTCTTGGCGCCGGACTTGTTGAAGTCCATGGTGACCTGCCAGCCGGCGGCGGTCTGCGTGTCGTAGACGGCCTGGGCCTTGTCGACCTCGGTGCCGTCGACGGCGGCCGGGCCGAGCAGGTACTTGTACCAGACCTTGTCGATCTCACCGCAGGCCACGGTCGTGTCCTCGGGCTTGACGCCCTCGCCGGCCTTGGTGCGGACCGACTCCTTGGAGCAGTCCAGGGCGGCGTACTTGGCCTGGAGCGCGGCGTCGTCCGCGGTGACGGCGCCGCTGCTCGCGGAGGCCGACGGGCTGGCGGAGGAGCTCGCCGTGGTGCCGGCGGAGGCCGACGGGGTGGAGTCGGCCTTCAGCGCGTCGGTGACGGCGCGGCCCTGCGAGGTGGCGGAGGCCGACGGGGAGGACGAGGAGGTCGCCTTCTCACCGGTGCCGGAGGCGCTCGCCGAGGGGCTCGGAGAGGCGCTGGACGAGCCGCTCGGGGACGCGCTCGGCGAGGCGGCGGCGGAGCCGGTGGCCTCCTGGGCCAGAACCGGGCGGAAGTACAGCTTGGCGGTGGTGCCGACCTGCTCCCGGGCCTTCTCCGAGTTGGTGCCCTTGGGGATGTTCACGATGATGTTGCGACTGCCCTGGGTCTGCACCTCCGCCTCGGAGACGCCCAGCCCGTTGACACGGCGGTTCATGATCTCGACCGCGGTGTCCATGTTGGCCTTGTTGACCGCGGATCCCTGGTCCGACTTCGCCTCCAGCGTGATGCTGGTACCGCCGGCAAGGTCGATGCCGAGACGCGGAGTGGTGTGACCGGAGGCGAACATGCCTGCGGTGAGCCCCACGATGGCGATCA
This sequence comes from Streptomyces sp. NPDC002884, assembly GCF_040295245.1. Classification (NCBI taxonomy): domain Bacteria; kingdom Bacillati; phylum Actinomycetota; class Actinomycetes; order Kitasatosporales; family Streptomycetaceae; genus Streptomyces; species Streptomyces sp. NPDC002884. The sequence continues at coordinate 27,092 of NZ_JBEOVB010000044.1, forward strand.
GGATCAGGGCCAGCGAGCGCCCTGGCTTGCTCTGGGCACTCGCGCTCCGGCCCTTCTTAGGTGCTGCCACCTTCTCGTACTCCCTCTCGGGCCGCCTCGCGCCGGGTCAGCGCGGCGGCGGCCATGACATGGTGTCGGGATCCCCTGGCGAGATGCGCGCGCCCCGGCGCGGGCGGGTGGGACCCGTGCGCGCCGGGGACGTGACTACTTCTTCGCGTCGGAGTCGCCGTCGGTCGTCTTCTTCGGCTCTTCGGCGGCCTCGGCCGGCTCGGCGTCGGCGGCCTTCTCCTTCTCCTGGACCTCGTCGGTCGCGTCCTTCTTGCCGAGGTCGACGGCCTTGTCGTCGGAGGCGGCAGCTTCGTCGACGGAGTCGTCGGTCTCGGCGTCGGCGGACCCGGTGAGGGAGGAGGCGTCGTCCGGGACGACGTCGGAGTCGGACTTCAGGTCGTGCTCGATGCCGTGGACGATGCGGTTGTACTCGTCGTCGGTCAGGACGGCACCGATGGAGTTCTTCGCGAAGAGCAGGTCGACGCCGGGACCGGCGTCGAGGAGGACCGTGTCCTCGTTGACCTCCTTCACCGTCGCGTACATGCCTCCGATGGTGCGGACACCACTGCCGGGCTGCATGTCGTTACGCATGCTGGCGGCCTGCTGCTGCTTCTTCTTGGCCGACCGGGTCATCAGGAACATGGCCCCGATGAGCACGATGAACGGGAGGAGGGTCACAGGACTCACGGGACGGACTTCCTTCGGACGACCGCGATGGTGGAGCGGCCTGTTGGATGGGGGTTGTGTGCTGCCGACAACGGCGGCATCGGCGGAGTCTAAGCGAGTCCGCGCGCATGGAACAACGCTCAGCATGGCACCTGGGTTCCTGACCCTGCCAACACCTCCGCCGCGGCCCTCCGCGTCACGCCCCGAACAGGTCCTGTTGTCCACTTCCCTGAGCCGGGGTGAGACCGAGGTGTGCCCACGCGGCCGGCGTCGCCACCCGTCCTCGCGGGGTACGGGCGAGCAGTCCCTCCCTCACCAGGAAGGGTTCGGCGACCTCCTCCACCGTCTCACGTTCCTCCCCCACCGCGACGGCGAGAGTGGACAGACCCACCGGTCCGCCGCCGAACAGCTTCAGCAGGGCCTCCAGGACCCCGCGGTCGAGGCGGTCCAGGCCGCGGCCGTCCACCTCGTAGACCTTCAGCGCGGCCTCCGCGATGTCACGGGTGATCCTCCCGTCGGCCTTGACCTGCGCGTAGTCGCGTACGCGGCGCAGCAGGCGGTTCGCGATCCGGGGGGTGCCGCGGGAGCGGCCGGCGATCTCGGCGGCACCGACGGTGTCGATCTCCACGTCGAGGAGGTCCGCGGAACGGTGGATGACGCGCTGGAGCTCGGCGGGCTCGTAGAACTCCATGTGCGCGGTGAAGCCGAAGCGGTCCCGCAGCGGGGGCGGCAGCAGGCCCGCGCGCGTGGTGGCGCCGACCAGCGTGAACGGGGGCAGCTCGAGCGGGATGGCGGTGGCGCCGGGGCCCTTGCCGACGATGACGTCGACGCGGAAGTCCTCCATCGCCATGTAGAGCATCTCCTCGGCGGGCCGCGACATGCGGTGGATCTCGTCGAGGAAGAGGACCTCGCCCTCCTGGAGAGAGGAGAGGATCGCCGCCAGGTCGCCCGCGTGCTGGATGGCGGGGCCGCTGGTGATCCGGATCGGGGCGCCCATCTCGGCGGCGATGATCATCGAGAGGGTGGTCTTGCCGAGGCCGGGGGCGCCGGAGAGCAGCACGTGGTCGGCGGTGGCGCCCCGCGCGCGTGCGGCGCGCAGGACGAGGTCGAGCTGTTCGCGGACCTTCTCCTGGCCGATGAACTCGCCGAGGTCCTTGGGGCGCAGCGCGGCCTCGACGGCCTGGTCCTCACCATCGGCGACAGAGCCGACCAGCCGCTCCGGGGCGGTGTCCTCGGTCGTGTCGTCCCAGTTCACTGATGTCTCCTAGCGGGCGCGGTTCAGGGTCTGAAGGGCGGCCTTCAGGAGGTGGCCCACCTGGGGCGCGCCGTCCGCCGCCTCGGCCTGCGGGGTGACGGCGGCGACCGCCTCGTCGGCCTCGCGGGTCGCGTAGCCGAGGCCGATCAGGGCGGCGTGCAGCTGGTCGCGCCAGCCGCTGGTGACCGGTGCGCCGACCACGGGGGCGCCGAGCGGCTCGCCCAGGCGGTCCTTCAGTTCCAGCAACAGCTTCTGGGCGCCCTTCTTGCCGATGCCCGGTACCGCGATGAGGGTCTTCTCGTCGCCCGTGGCCACCGCGCGGCGCAGGGTGTCCGGCGCGTGGACCGCCAGCATGGCCTGGGCGAGCCGGGGGCCCACCCCGCTCGCCGTCTGGAGCAGCTCGAAGACCTGGCGCTCGTCGTCGTCCACGAAGCCGTACAGGGTGAGCGAGTCCTCGCGGACGACGAGGGAGGTGGCGAGCTTGGCCGGCCGGCCGAGCCGGAGCGTGGACAGCGTGTTCGGCGAGCACTGGATGGCCATGCCCACGCCACCCACCTCGAGCACGGCGGTGTCGGGAGCGAGTGCGGCGACGGTGCCGTTGACGAAGGCGATCATGCCGTACGGCCTTTCGGTGTCGTCTGTGCTGTGGCCGTGTGCAGAGCGACGGCCCGCTGGAGTCGGTTCTGCGCGGGACCGCGCCAGATGTGGCAGATGGCGAGCGCGAGGGCGTCGGCCGCGTCGGCGGGCTTGGGCGGCGCGTCGAGCCGCAGCAGGCGGGTGACCATCGCGCCGATCTGGGCCTTGTCCGCGCGTCCGCTGCCGGTGACGGCGGCCTTGACCTCGCTCGGGGTGTGCAGGGCGACGGGGATGCCACGGCGGGCGGCGCACAGCATGGCGACGGCGCTGGCCTGGGCGGTGCCCATGACCGTGCTGACGTTGTGCTGGCTGAACACCCGCTCCACGGCCACGTATTCGGGGCGGTACTCGTCGAGCCACCGCTCGATGCCCTGCTCGATGCCGACGAGGCGCTGCCCCAACTCGGCGTCCGCGGGCGTCCGTACGACACCCACGCCGAGCATGGTGAGCGGCCGGCCCGCGACTCCCTCGACGACGCCGACACCGCATCGCGTCAGTCCGGGGTCCACCCCCAATACCCGCACGCGCCTTACCCCCTTCGCGGCTGAACCGCCGCTGCGGTCCGTGGACGGTGATCTCCGACGTCCGCCAGGCTATCCGCTGCCACCGACAACGACGTCGGGCCGGTAGGACGTGTCCCACCGGCCCGACGGATCCGCTCGGCTCGCGGCGGCGTTACGCGTCGACCTTCTCCATGACCTCGTCGCTGACGTCGAAGTTCGCGAAGACGTTCTGCACGTCGTCGCTGTCCTCGAGCGCGTCGATCAGCCGGAAGATCTTCCTCGCGCCGTCCTCGTCCAGCTCGATCTGCATGGTCGGCACGAAGTTGGCCTCGGCGGAGTCGTAGTCGATGCCGGCTTCCTGCAGGGCGGTGCGGACCGCGACCATGTCGGTGGCCTCGGACAGGACCTCGTAGGACTCACCGAGGTCGTTGACCTCCTCGGCGCCCGCGTCGAGGACCGCGCCGAGCACGTCGTCCTCGGTCAGCTCACCCTTGGGGACGATGACGACGCCCTTGCGGTTGAAGAGGTACGACACCGAGCCCGGGTCGGCCATGGAGCCGCCGTTGCGGGTCATGGCGACGCGGACGTCGGAGGCGGCGCGGTTGCGGTTGTCGGTGAGGCACTCGATGAGCACCGCGACGCCGTTCGGGCCGTAGCCCTCGTACATGATCGTCTCGTAGTCGGCGCCGCCGGCCTCGAGGCCGCCGCCGCGCTTGACCGCGGAGTCGATGTTCTTGTTCGGAACCGAGCTCTTCTTGGCCTTCTGGATGGCGTCGTAGAGGGTCGGGTTGCCCTCGATGTCGACGCCGCCCATCCGGGCCGCCACCTCGATGTTCTTGATCAGCTTCGCGAAGAGCTTGCCGCGCTTGGCGTCGATCACGGCCTTCTTGTGCTTCGTCGTAGCCCATTTAGAGTGGCCGGACATCTGCCTGTCTCCTTCGCGTAACCCATCTGGTCCGAGCTCCCCGGGCCTTGGGAATCCGGGGACCCCCAGATCCTACAAGGACTCCGCCGCCCGGTTCGCGCGCACCATGTCGACGAACAGGGCGTGCACACGGTGGTCGCCGGTCAGTTCCGGGTGGAAGGACGTGGCGAGCGCGTTGCCCTGGCGGACGGCGACGATGTGGCCCTCGTGCTCGGCGAGCACCTCGGTCTCGGCGCCGACGGACTCGACCCAGGGAGCGCGGATGAACACGCCGTCCACCGGATCGCCCGCGATGCCGGTCACGTCGAGGGCCGCCTCGAAGGACTCGTTCTGTCGCCCGAACGCGTTGCGGCGCACGATCATGTCGATGCCGCCGACGGTCTCCTGGCCCGAGCGCGGGTCGAGGATCTTGTCGGCGAGCAGGATCATGCCCGCGCAGGTTCCGTAGACGGGCATTCCGGCCCGCACGCGCGCGCGGAGGGGTTCCATCACTCCGAAGAGGACGGCCAGCTTGGAGATGGTGGTGGACTCACCGCCGGGGATGACGAGACCGTCGACGTCGGCGAGTTCCTCGGGACGCCGCACCGGCCTGGCCACGGCGTCGGCCGCGGCCAGGGCGATGAGATGCTCCCGGACGTCGCCCTGGAGTGCCAGGACGCCTATGACAGGGGCTTCGTGGCTCATGGGAGTGGTTACCAGCCGCGGTTGGCGTAGCGCTCGGCCTCGGGCAGGGTGTCGCAGTTGATGCCGACCATGGCCTCGCCCAGGTTGCGGGAGGCGTCCGCGATGATCTTCGGGTCGTCGTAGAAGGTGGTGGCCTTCACGATGGCGGCGGCGCGCTTGGCCGGGTCGCCGGACTTGAAGATGCCGGAGCCGACGAAGACGCCCTCGGCGCCGAGCTGGCGCATCAGCGCGGCGTCGGCCGGGGTGGCGACCCCACCCGCGGAGAACAGCACGACGGGCAGCTTGCCGAGCTCGGCGACCTCCTTGACGATCTCGTACGGGGCGCGCAGCTCCTTGGCGGCGGCGTACAGCTCGTTGTTGTCGAAGCCGCGCAGCTTGGCGATCTCGTTCTTGATCTGGCGCAGGTGACGGACGGCCTCGACGACGTTGCCGGTGCCGGCCTCGCCCTTGGAGCGGATCATCGCGGCGCCCTCGGCGATGCGGCGCAGGGCCTCGCCCAGGTTGGTGGCGCCACAGACGAAGGGGGTGGTGAACGCCCACTTGTCGGAGTGGTTGACCTCGTCGGCCGGAGTGAGGACCTCGGACTCGTCGATGTAGTCGACACCGAGCGACTGGAGGACCTGGGCCTCGACGAAGTGGCCGATACGGGACTTCGCCATGACCGGGATCGAGACGGCTTCGATGATGCCCTCGATCATGTCCGGGTCGGACATCCGGGCCACGCCGCCGTCCTTGCGGATGTCGGCGGGGACCCGCTCCAGCGCCATGACGGCCACGGCGCCCGCGTCCTCGGCGATCTTCGCCTGCTCGGCGTTGACCACGTCCATGATCACGCCGCCCTTGAGCTGCTCGGCCATACCGCGCTTCACGCGCGCGGTGCCGGTCTCGGGGGTCTGGTTTTCGGAGATCGTGCTGGACACGGGTGACCTCACTCGTAGGAATAGGGGGCTTCGGCAGCAACGAGGAAACGCGAGTGGACCAGTCCACAGCAAGGGCCAATGGAAAGCCCGTGGATCCTTTTGGTCGATCATGCGGGCCGCGGCGGGCCCCACCGGCCAGGTCGCGGCCCGCCCTGGCCGGAGTTCCGCCGGATCGACAGGCCGGGCCCGTCGGGCGTCAGGACCGGCGGTTCAGGCCGCGCGGTCCGCGAGGGCGGGCGGCGGTTCGTCGTCCATCTCGAACGCCATCGGGAACGGGGCGTGGCCGGCCAGCCGGAACCAGCGGACCTTGCGGTGCTGGCGCAGTCTGCGGACCGCGCCCACGGCGTCGTTGTGGAAGCGGCGGGCCATGGGGACCCGGCGGACGGCCTCGGTGAGCTCACGGGCCGCCGCGTCTCCCCCGGGCGCCTCGCGTACGACGTCCAGTTGCCGCGCGTCCGCGAAGACGGCCCTCAGGGCCTGGCTGAGCTCGCTCTCGGCGACCTCCCGCTGCTCCTCCTCGGCCTGCCGCGCCGCGTGCGCCGCCTCGTACAGGACGATCGAGGCGGCGGGGTCGAGCACCTTGGAGGTGGCCAGCTCCTGGGCCACGGACGCCCGGCGCAGCAGCTGTGCGTCCAGCGCGGCGCGGGCGGCGTCGATGCGGGAGTGCAGCCGGTCCAGCCGTCCCGCCGTCCAGCTCAGGTACAGGCCGATCGCGACGAGGACGACAAGGATCCAGATCAGGGTTGCGGTCACGGGCGGCAAGGCTACCCGTGCCCCTCACCGCGGCGGGCGGGTCAGTCCCGGGCCAGTCCGAGCCTGGCCCGCAGACCCGCCGGTCCCCGGTCGTCGTCGGCCGCCGCCACCGCCGCCGCGCCGGCGGTCACCGTCTCGTACACCGACAGGATGTCGGCGCCGACGGTCGACCAGTCGAAGCGCCGTACGTGCGCGCTGCCCCGGTCCCGCAGCTCGGCTCTGCGCTCCGGATCGCCCAGGAGCCGTACCGCCGCCTCGGCCAGCGCGTCCGCGTTCTCGTTGGCGAACAGCTCGCCGGCCGCCCCCTGGTCGAGGACCTGGGCGAAGGCGTCCAGGTCGGAGGCGAGCACCGGGGCCCCGGCCGACATGGCCTCGACGAGGATGATGCCGAAGCTCTCGCCGCCGGTGTTGGGCGCGACGTACAGGTCGACACTGCGCAGGAAGCGCGCCTTGTCCTCGTCGCTGATCATGCCGAGGAACTCCACGCGCGCGTGCAGTTCCTTCGGCAGGTTCTCCACCGCCTCCTTCTCGTCGCCGCGGCCGGCGACCAGCAGCCGGGCGTCCGGGCGCTCGGCGAAGATCTTCGGCAGGGCCCGCATCAGCACGGGCAGGCCCTTGCGGGGCTCGTCGATGCGCCCGACGAAGCCGATCGTGCCGCCCTGCCACTCGGGGTCGGGCTCGGCCCTGGCGAAGAAGTCGACGTCGACGCCGTTGGGGATGACCACGGCGTCCCCGCCGAGGTGCTCCACCAGCGTGCGCCGGGCGTACTCGCTCACCGCGATCCGCGCGCTGATCTTCTCCAGGGCGGCCTGGAGGATGGAGTACGCGGCGATCATCGCGCGCGAGCGCGGGTTGGACGTGTGGAAGGTGGCCACGATCGGGCCCGAGGCCGCCCAGCAGGTCAGCAGGCCGAGCGACGGCGAGGTCGGCTCGTGGATGTGGACGACGTCGAACGCCCCGTCGTGCAGCCAGCGGCGCACGCGCGCGGCGGACAGGAAGCCGAAGTTGAGGCGCGCCACCGAGCCGTTGTACGGCACCGGGACCGCGCGGCCGGCCGAGACGACGTACGGCGGCAGCGGGGTGTCGTCGTCGGCCGGGGCCAGGACGGACACCTCGTGGCCGAGCCGGATGAAGTACTCGGCGAGGTCGCGGATGTGGAACTGAACGCCGCCCGGCACATCCCAGGAGTACGGGCAGACGATGCCGATCCTCACGCGGGGTCCCCGTCCGAAGGGCGGGGTTCCAGGTCCGCGAGCCACAACCGCTGCAACATGTGCCAGTCCTCCGGGTGGTCGGCGATGCCGGTGGCGAAGGCGTCTGCCAGCGACTGTGTCATGACAGACGTCTTCTCGGCCCGCGTACCTGACTCGGGTACCTCGACCGGGGGATGCACCCGGCCCTTCATGACGGGCGAGTCGTCGTACCAGAGCGTGACGGGGAGCAGCAGCGCGCCGGTCTGCTGGGCGAGCAGGGCGGGCCCGGCGGGCATCGTGGCGGTGTCCCCGAAGAAGTCCACCTCGACCCCGGAGGCGGACAGGTCACGCTCGGCGACCAGGCAGACCAGCCCGCCTTCGCGCAGCCGCCGGGCCAGGGTGCCGAAGGCGGTACCGCCGCTGTGCGGCAGCACCTCCATGCCGAGGCCCTCCCGGTAGGCGACGAACCGGTCGTAGAGCGTCTCCGGCTTGAGGCGCTCGGCGACGGTGGTGAAGGGCGTCCGGAGTTCGGTGGTGACCCAGGCGCCGGCCAGGTCCCAGTTGGCCATGTGCGGCAGGGCCAGGACGACGCCCCGGCCGGAGGCGATGCCGTCGGTCAGATGGTGGAGGTCCTTGGGTTCGAAGCCCTTGCAGACGCGCTCGGCGCTCCAGGCCGGCAGCCGGAAGGACTCCATCCAGTAGCGGAGATAGGAGCGCATCCCCGCGCGCGAGAGCTCGGCCAGGCGCTCGGGGCTCGCGTCCGGCAGCACGCGCGCGTAGTTGCTCTCCAGCCGTCGCACACCCTTGCCGCGCCGCTTCCACGCGAGGTCGGCGACGGTACGGCCGAGGCGTACGGCGACGGGCTCGGGGAGCTTCTTGACGGTGCTCCAGCCGAGGCCGTACAGCGCGTCGGCCAGGCGCTCCTGGGCGCTCACTTCGCGGCCTCGCTCCCCTGCGCCTCGTGTCCCCGCGACTCCGGGTCCTCCTGGGCCGCGGCGGCCTCCGCCTCGGCCGACTCGCGCCGGACCGTGACGACCCGCTGGATCAGCGTGACGAGGCTGCCCACGGCGACGATCCACAGCGCGATCGGCAGCAGCACCTGGATGCCGGGCACGCCGAACGTGTGCAGACCCGCCAGACCGGCCGCGACCAGGGAGATCACCAGGCGCTCGGCGCGCTCCACGAGCCCGTTGACGGCGACCGGCAGGCCGATCGACTCGCCCCGGGCCTTCGTGTACGACACCACCTGGCCGCTGGTCAGGCAGAAGATCGAGACGGCGCACAGGACGTTGTCGTCGCCGTTGCCTGCGTACCAGAGCGCGAAGCCGCCGAAGATCGCGCCGTCGGCGACCCGGTCGAGCGTGGAGTCGAGGAAGGCGCCCCAGCGGCTGGTCCGGCCGAGCTGGCGGGCCATGTTGCCGTCGACCAGGTCGGAGAAGACGAAGAGCGTGATCACGATCGTGCCCCAGAAGAACTCGCCCCTGGGGTAGAAGACCAGCGCGCCCGCGATCACACCGGCGGTGCCGAGGAGCGTGACCGTGTCGGGGCTCACACCCCGGCGGATGAGAAACGCGGCGAACGGTGTGAGGACACGCGTGAAGAATGCACGCGCGTACTTGTTCAGCATGGCCTTCCCGAGGGTCGGTGTCGCCGGGCGGCCCCTGCTGGCCGCCGGCTGGCCCATCGTAGCCACGCGCGCGTGTGTGCGACGGTCGGGCACCCGGACCCCCGTGTCACGCCCCGGCGGAATCCGGGTCACGGCCGGGTCGCGTCCGCCGTATGGACGCGCCGTGACGGGAGTGGAAAGCTCGAAGGACCGCGGGCGTCGCCGGAGCCGCCATCGCACGCGGGGCCGCCGTGCCCGCGCCCCCAGTGACCTCACCGTGTTCGGGAGGCAAGGAAAATGGGCGACAAGGCACATCCCGGAGCCGCCGGCAGGGCTACAGCGGCCGACCACCCCGCGTCCGTACGGAATGTGGTGCTGGTCGGCCACTGCGGATCGGGCAAGACGACATTGGTGGAAGCTCTCGCGCTGACGGCGGGAGCGGTGAACCGGGCGGGCCGCGTGGAGGACGGCGGCACCGTCTCCGACTACGACGAGATCGAGCACCGGCAGCAGCGCTCGGTACAGCTCTCCCTGGTGCCCGTGGAATGGGACGGCATCAAGGTCAACGTCCTCGACACCCCCGGATACGCCGACTTCGTCGGAGAACTCAGGGCCGGTCTGCGCGCAGCGGACGCGGCCCTCTTCGTCGTCTCGGCGGCGGACGGCGTGGACGGCTCGACCCGGATGGTGTGGGAGGAGTGCGCGGCCGTCGGCATGCCCCGCGCGATCGTCGTCACCCACCTGGAGGCCGCCCGCGCGGACTTCGAGGAGATGACGCGGATCTGCGCGGAGGCCTTCGGCGGCGACGATCCGGACGCGGTCCTCCCGCTGTACCTGCCGCTGCACGGGCCCGAGGGGCCCGACGGGCACGCGCCCGTGACCGGACTGACCGGGCTGCTGTCCCGGAAGCTGTTCGACTACTCCACCGGCGAACGCAAGGAGCTGGAGCCGGGCGAGGACCAGCTGCCGGATCTCGAGACGGCCCGCAACCGGCTGATCGAGGGGATCATCGCCGAGAGCGAGGACGAGACGCTCATGGACCGCTATCTCGGCGGCGAGCAGATCGACGTCAAGACGCTGATCGAGGACCTGGAGCGGGCCGTCGCGCGCGGCACGTTCTTCCCGGTCCTCGCGGCCGCCCCGGCCGCCGAGGGCGCCCGGCAGGGCCTCGGCACGGTCGAGCTGCTGGAACTGGTCACCAGGGGCTTCCCGACGCCCCTGGAGCGCCCGGCGCCCCGGGTGACGACGATCGACGGCGAGCCGCGCGAGCTGACCTCGTGCGATCCGGACGGGCCACTGGTCGCGGAGGTCGTGAAGACCTCGTCCGACCCCTATGTGGGCCGTGTCTCGCTGGTCCGGGTCTTCTCCGGCACCCTGCACCCCGACGAGACCGTCCATGTCTCGGGGCACGGCCTCGCCGACCGCGGCCACGAGGACCACGACGTCGACGAACGCATCGGCGCCCTGTCCGCGCCGTTCGGCAAACAGCAGCGGACCCTGACGCACTGCATCGCGGGCGACCTGGCGTGTGTGGCGAAACTCGGCCACGCGGAGACCGGCGACACCCTGTCCGCCAAGGGCGACCCGCTCCTCATGGAGCCCTGGCGGATGCCCGACCCGCTGCTGCCGCTCGCCATCCAGGCGCACAGCAAGGCCGACGAGGACAAGCTCTCGCAGGGCCTCGGCCGGCTGGTCGCCGAGGACCCGACGATGCGCCTGGAACAGAACCAGCACACCCACCAGGTGGTGCTGTGGTGTCTGGGCGAGGCCCACTCGGACGTCGCCCTGGAGCGACTGCGCTCCCGCTACGGCGTCCAGGTCGACGTCGTCCCGCACAAGGTCCCCCTCCGGGAGACGTTCGCGGCCAGGTCCGGCGGGCGCGGACGGCACGTCAAGCAGTCCGGCGGACACGGCCAGTACGCCATCTGCGAGATCGAGGTGGAACCGCTGCCGGGCGGCACGGGCATCGAGTTCGTGGACAAGGTCGTCGGCGGCGCGGTGCCCCGGCAGTTCATCCCGTCCGTCGAGAAGGGCGTACGGGCGCAGGCGGCCAAGGGCGTGGAGGCCGGGCATCCGCTGGTCGACATCCGGGTCACCCTGCTCGACGGCAAGGCGCACTCGGTGGACTCCTCCGACGCCGCGTTCCAGACGGCCGGCGCGCTGGCGCTGCGGGAGGCGGCGGCCGAGGCGCGGATCCATCTGCTGGAACCGGTGGCCGAGGTGACCGTCCTGGTCGGCGACGCGTACGTGGGCGCCGTGATGAGCGATCTGTCGGGCCGGCGCGGGCGGGTGCTGGGCACCGAGCAGACCAGCGGCGCGCGCACCGTCGTCAGGGCCGAGGTGCCCGAGATCGAGATCGGCCGGTACGCGGTCGACCTGCGCTCCCTCTCCCACGGCACCGCACGCTTCCAGCGCGCGTACGCCCGGCACGAGCCGATGCCGGCACAGGTCGCCGAGAAGGTCCGCCAACAGGCGCAGAACGGCTGACGGTTGTTGCCCACCGGTCCTCAAGCGGCCGGTGGGACACCGTAGTGGAACATTCCCCTCCGATTCGGCGGGCGGCTTCGGCCGTCCGCCGACGGATGTCGCTGCCTGCGGATACGCTGATGACCTGATCAACAGGTGTGCGAAGTACGGAAGTCGGGAAAGCCGCAGAAGCGGGAGCGGCGGCGATCGGGGGCGGGAATGACCGTTGGCAGCGGTTACGCGGACATCTTCGGACCACAGGTGCCGCAGACGGGCGACGGAGGGCAGACACCGACCTTCGCGCTGGCCTCGGCGGCCTACCGGGACAACCCGGTCGAGGACATCAAGAAGGCCGACAACGAGTGGCACCAGACCGCGGTCAATCCCGGCCGCAGCTGGGCCAGGATCTTCCGGCCCAACCTCGGTGAGGCGTTCTCCCAGGCGGTGATCGACCGCATGCTGGGCGTCGGCCGTGCGCCCCTCATCCAGTCCTTCGGCAGTGAGCCGCAGGCCGTCGTCGAGCACTGTCTGGCGGCCAACCGCATCCGCCGGGAGCGCGACCAGAAGCTGACCGGTCTGATGCTGCTGTGCGGTGTGCTCTTCCTGCCCGGTCTGGTGGTGTGGCTGCTGGTCTTCCAGCTGCGGGCGACCATGGGGAAGCTGGACAACAAGCGGGTCTCCGGCATCGGCACCGGCCTGCTCGTCGCCGTGGGCGCCCTCGCCGTGCTCTTCCTGGTCAAGATGCCGTTCACCGGTGTCGTGGGCTGGTACGCGCGCGGATGCGTCGTGGCGCCCGTGGCCGGCTGGTTCCTGGCCAAGCGGATCTGCGAGGGCACCGCGACGGACCTGCGCGGGCGCTGGGACAGCCTGCTGGCCGGCAGCAGCGTCGGCGCCAAGGTCCCCGAGGCGGTGCCGACCAGCCCCAACCAGACGGCGGCCGAGCAGCTGCGCCAGTCCCTGGCCCGGCTCAGCGCCGAACAGCAGTCCAACTCGGTCTTCTACGCCGGCCCCAAGGGCATACTCGGCATGGGCACGCGCTGGGGCGCCTGGCACCTCGCCGAGGAGCTGACACCGGTCGACCCCGTGAAGGGCGTCCACGAGTTCCGCAGCTGGACCGTCGTACGGGCCATCCACGACCAGCTGAACCTGCTGCCCCGGCAGAGTCTGAAGACCGGCGGCTTCCCGCCGCCCACGGTCCGGCACTGGATCGTCACGCCGGTGGGCGAGAACGCCAAGGCGGTCGCCCGGCCGGAGGGCACCGACGTCGAGGCCTACCAGGTCAAGCCGAGGGCCATAGAGGACATCTGCAACAACCAGCAGTTCGGCGGCGGCGACCGGCACTACCTGGGCGTCCAGTGGCCGCTCTGGGACGGCCAGTTGATCATCACCATGCTGATCACGGTGACGGTGCTGCACGAGACGCTGCGCATCGAGGTCACCGGGCACGCCCTGGGCCCGGTGAACGGCCTGTTCACCACGAAGTCCGCGGCACCCACCAAGGAGGTCGCCAAGAGCGTCCGGTTCTGGGAGACGCGAACGGTCAAGCTCCCGCTGGTCACCCCCGACGAGGTGGTCCGGCTGGCCGCGCGGGCGACGATCAGCTGGTACCCGCCGCTGCTGAAGTGGCTCGGCGGTTCCATCGGCCTGCCCGAGCCCTTCGGTCTGCGGCACGCCTGGGCCGACCAGCCCTGGCGGCACCGCTTCATGGCCGACGACGCGCTGCGCGCTGCCACGCCGGTACTGCGCGTGGTGCACACGGCCGCGATCAAGGTGCTCAAGGAGCACGACGTGGACATCGACAAGTTCAGCTCGCGCTCGTCGGCCCTCAGCGGCGCCGTCCAGGACGTGTCACCGCGCAAGGCCGACACCTACGACGCGTAGGCCCGCGGCGGTCGGCCGGAATCGTGCGGGTGTCCTGAGGTGACCGGCCCCGGGGGCTGCCGCCCCCGGACCCCCGCTTCGGCCCTGAAGGGGCCCCGTCCTCGGACGCCGGCCGGTCCGGCAGGCCCGGCCGGGGTCGGGGTCGGCGTCGGGGTCCTCCGGCGGCCGAGCCGCTAGGCCGACGCCGGCCAGGCCTCTGCCAGCATTTTTCTCGTGTCCGCCAGGAGTTGCGGCAGTACGCGCGTGTGACCCACCACCGGCATGAAGTTCGTGTCCCCGCCCCAGCGGGGCACGATGTGCTGGTGCAGGTGGGCGGCGATACCGGCGCCCGCGACGGCCCCCTGGTTCATGCCGATGTTGAAGCCCTGCGCGCCCGACGCGGTGCGCAGGGCCGTCATCGCCTGCTTGGTCAGCTCGGCGAGCTCGGCCGTCTCCGGCACCGTCAGGTCGGTGTAGTCGGCGACATGCCGGTAGGGGACGGTCATCAGGTGGCCGCCGTTGTACGGGTACAGGTTCAGCACCGCGTACACGTGCTCACCGCGCCGGACGACCAGCCCGTCCTCGTCCGATTTGGCCGGGATCGAGCAGAAGGGACAGCCGTCGTCGGCGCCCGGACCGGTCGGCTTGTTCTCACCCTGGATGTAGGCCATCCGGTGGGGCGTCCACAGACGCTGGAACGCGTCCTGCGTGCCCACTCCGATCTGCTGTTCCGGCTCACTCGTCATGCAAGGCAGCATATTGCTTCGCCCATTCGCGGCGTGTCGGCGGGGCTGCGGGAAAAGCCTCGCGGGCCAAGCTGGGCCGATGGACGAAGACAGCCGTGTGGCCCGCTGGGAGCAGCGCACCGAGGTCCCCCTCGCGTTCGCCTCCCTGGCCTTCCTCATCGGGTACGCCATCCACGTCCTCGCCCAGCACATCACGGAAGGCTGGCGGGACTTCTGCTTCGCCGTGATGCTGATCGCGTGGACGATGTTCGCCGTGGACTACGCGGTGCGCTGGCGGCTCAGCGGACAGCGACTGCGCTTCGTGCGCGTCCACTGGCTCGACGCACTGGTCGTCCTGCTCCCGCTGCTGCGCCCGCTGCGGATCGTCAAGCTCTACGAGGCCGTGCAGCGCCGGCACGGAGAGCCACGGTTCTCACTGCACGCGCGCGTGATCACCTACGCCGGGCTGTCCACGGGACTGCTCGGTTTCGCCGGCGCGCTCGCCGTGTACGACCAGGAACGCGGGGCCCCGGGGGCGAACATGAAGACCTTCGGCGACGCCCTGTGGTGGACCTGCGAGACGCTCACCACCGTCGGCTACGGCGACATCACGCCCGTCACCCCGTGGGGCCGGGTGATCGCGGTCGGCATGATGGCGTGCGGGCTGGCCCTGCTGGGCGCGGTCACCGGGTCGTTCTCGTCCTGGCTGATCCAGGTCTTCTCCTCGGAGAGCGACACCGGCGACGCCCAGAGCCCGTCGGGCCCCCGGAACGGCGAAGGGCCCCCGGAGAGATGAACTCCCCGGGGGCCCGCGCACTACGGGATCAGACCTGCGTCCGCTCCTCGACGACCTTCGCGATCTTCGCGATGGCCTCGTCGAACGGGATGCCGTTCTCCTGCGAGCCGTCGCGGTAGCGGAAGGAGACCGAGCCGCCCGCCATGTCCTCGTCGCCCGCGATGACCATGAAGGGCACCTTCTGCTTCTGGGCGTTGCGGATCTTCTTCTGCATACGGTCGGAGGAGGAGTCCACCTCCACCCGCAGGCCCTTCTTCTTCGCGGCCGTGGCGAACTTCTCCAGGTACTCCACGTGACCGTCGCCGATCGGGATGCCGATCGCCTGGACCGGGGCGAGCCACGCCGGGAAGGCGCCCGCGTAGTGCTCCAGGAGGACCGCGAAGAAGCGCTCGATCGAGCCGAAGAGGGCACGGTGGATCATCACCGGGCGCTGCTTCGAGCCGTCGGGGCCCGTGTACTCGAGGTCGAAGCGCTCCGGCAGGTTGAAGTCGAGCTGCACGGTCGACATCTGCCAGGTGCGGCCGATCGCGTCCTTGGTCTGGACGGAGATCTTCGGCCCGTAGAAGGCGGCGCCGCCCGGGTCCGGGACCAGCGGGAGGCCCTGCTTCTCGGCCACCTGCCGCAGCGTCTCGGTGGCCTCCTCCCACACCTCGTCGGAGCCGACGAACTTCTCCGGGTCCTTGGTGGACAGCTCCAGGTAGAAGTCGTTCAGGCCGTAGTCGCGCAGCAGGTTCAGCACGAAGGTGAGCGTCTTGTCGAGCTCGTCGGCCATCTGCTCGCGGGTGCAGTAGATGTGCGCGTCGTCCTGGGTGAAACCGCGCGCGCGGGTCAGGCCGTGCACGACGCCCGACTTCTCGTACCGGTACACGGTCCCGAACTCGAAGAGACGCAGCGGCAGTTCACGGTAGGAGCGGCCGCGCGCGTCGAAGATCAGATTGTGCATCGGGCAGTTCATGGGCTTGAGGTAGTAGTCCACGCCCTCGTCGAGCTGCATGGGCGGGTACATGCCGTCGGCGTACCAGTCCAGGTGGCCCGAGGTCTCGAAGAGCTTCCCCTTCGTCGCGTGCGGGGTGTAGACGAACTCGTAGCCCTCCTCCTCGTGGCGGCGGCGGGAGTAGTCCTCCATGACCCGGCGGATGACGCCGCCCTTGGGGTGGAAGACCGCGAGGCCGGATCCGATCTGCTCCGGGACGGAGAAGAGGTCCAGCTCGCTGCCCAGCTTGCGGTGGTCGCGCTTCTCGGCCTCGGTGAGGAAGTCGAGGTGGGCCTTCAGCTCCTCCTTGGAGGGCCAGGCGGTGCCGTAGATGCGCTGGAGCATGGGGTTCTTCTCGCTGCCGCGCCAGTAGGCGGCCGCGTTGCGCATCAGCTTGAACGCCGGGATGTTGCGGGTGGTGGGCAGGTGGGGGCCCCGGCAGAGGTCCTTCCAGCACAGGTCACCGGTCTTGGCGTCCAGGTTGTCGTAGATCGTCAGCTCGCCGGCGCCGACCTCGACGTCCGCGCCGTCGTCGGTGGAGGCCGAGCCCTTGATGCCGATGAGCTCCAGCTTGTAGGGCTCGTCGGCCAGCTCCTCGCGGGCGGCCTCGTCGGTGACCACGCGACGGGCGAACCTCTGCCCCCGCTTCTGGATCTCCTGCATCTTCTTCTCGACGGCCTTGAGGTCCTCGGGCGTGAACGGCTTCTCGACGTCGAAGTCGTAGTAGAAGCCGTCCTTGACCGGCGGGCCGATGCCCAGCTTGGCGTCGGGGAAGAGCTCCTGCACGGCCTGGGCCATGACGTGCGCGGTGGAGTGGCGCAGGATGTTCAGGCCGTCGGCGGAGGAGATCTCGACGGCCTCGACCTCCTCGCCGTCGGCGAGCACGTACGACAGGTCCCTGAGCTCGCCGGACACGCGGGCGGCGATGATCGAGCGCTCGCCGGCGAAGAGGTCGGCGGCCGTGGTGCCCGTCGTCACCGTGCGCTCTTCCCGCTCGGAATCGCGTTGGATGATCACACGGACGTCTGACACCGGTCTCTCCTGACTGAAGGGGGTGCGGCGCCATACCCTGAGCGCGCGCAAGAGGCGATCGTACCGACCCACCCCCTCCCACCGCGAAATCAGTTTCCCGGCTACTCCCCTCCGCAGGCTTCCTCGAAGTAGTCGAGATGATCCTGCAGCGACTTGATCAGCCGGTCCCGCTCGGCCTCGTCGACCTGCACGGGTACCACCCCGCAGGCGCCCATGAGCCTGCGGAACCCGCCCCTGCTCTCCAGCCGGCCCTGCACCCGTACCGGCAGTCCGACCAGGTGGGCCTGGCCTGCGATGCGGTAGTCCTCCTCGTCGAGGGTGAGCCGGACGTGCGGGATCTCGGCGCCGGCCAGCACCCGCAGCCGTACGCTGCCCTCGCCGCGCGGCCCCGACCTGCGCATCCGGACGACCGTGCCGGTGATCCGCACGGCCACGGAGGGCTCCGCACGGAGATAGCGGGCGCCCGCCTCGCGCAGCACGGACAGGTCGCCCGGCGAGAACTCGACCGGTTCGCCGCCCGCGGCGCACGCCTCGGGGACCCCGGCGGCCGGTGCCCACTCGACGGCGATCCTGGCGCCCTCGGTGCCCCGGACCAGGGTGATCAACGCCTCGGTGAGCTCACGGCTGGCGCCGGCCTCCACCGCGCCGTCGAAGGCGTCCATGCCCCCGGTGGCCCGTTGGTAGTCGATCGCCTCACGCACCGCGTACAGGGCCTGGTGCAGGCGGACGGCGAGGGGGCGGGCGGCCGCCACGGGCACGAAGGCCGTCAGACGGCGTCCACCGGCCGCGGAGCCGACGAGGACGCTCTCCAGCGCCGCGAAGGCCGCGCGCCGGTGCCGGGCCCCGTAGTAGCCGGCACGCGCGCGCGTGGCGAGCGCGCCGGCCAGCAGCATCTGCCGGGCGGCGGCGCGCAGCTGTTCCTCGACGGGCCAGGACGCGGCCCCGGCGGGCCCGACCGGGGTGTCCCGCCACCAGCGGATCTCGTCGCTCGGGACGGCGAGCCCGACGAGCACCTCCCGTGCGGACGGCATACCGCAGCGGGCCAGCGCGAGGAGCGCCTCGCCGAGCAGGTCGTCGCTGTCGGGGAAGGCCCGGCTCTCCGGGACGAGCAGGCTGGTCCCGCCGCCGCCCGGTCCGGGCGGGGTCCAGCGGCCGTAGCGGCCGGCGGCGCCGCCGCGCCGCTGCCAGCCGTGTCGGCGCAGCAGGGCGCCGAGGACGGCGGGGTCGACCTCGCCGGGCTCGGGGGACCGGTTCCAGTGGGCCTCGGGGTGCGGCCGTACGGGCCGCAGCGGCTCGTCGAGGGGGCGGTGGGTCATGGTCTGCCTCCCGTCCCGGCCCGCGTCATGATCTCGCACAGCGCCCGGTCGTCGAAGATGCGTGTGGTCGGTATCCGCACGGTGGTCCGGGTCCGGCCGGTGATCGGGTGGCCGGCGAGATTGACCCAGTAGCAGCAGTGCCGCAGTTCGAGGCAGTCGTGGCCGGCGCGCAGCCACTGGTCCTGGGACCGCGGGACGAGCATCACGACGAGGATCTTGTGCACCGACACCGGGGTGCGGGCGAGTTTGCGCAGGTGGTCGTTGTCGAGCGTGAAGGAGAAGAAGCGGCCGGGCGGATTGGGCCGGATCTGGTAGGTCGCCTTGAGCTGCACCTTGATGGTGACCTCGTCGTCGACGGTGTGCCCGGGCGCGCTGTGGCTGACGTGCCAGTCGATGCCGTTGTCCGGGAACGGCTGGGACAGCGAGCACCCCGCCGCCGCCGCGACGGCGTGCAGATAACCCACCTGGAGTGTCTCCATGCAGGCGGTGGTGGCGAGCGTGCCGCGATGAAGCCCCTCGCGTTCGGGCAGCAGCCCGCCCCGCTCGGGCTGCGCTATCGCCATGACCAACAGCCTTCCACGCAAAGCCAGTCCCCGTAACGGGTCGCTGAACTGCGATGACCCGTACTCGTGTTGTGTCCTTCCGGCGTACGGCGCAAACAGCCCGGGTATCACCAAACAGGCAGAAGACGGGGCGTCAGCTGCCCTGGGTGAACGAGGGGTTGTGTGGGTATGACGTACTGGTACGAGGGGCCTCTGGCCGCCTTTGACACGGAGACGACGGGCGTCGACGTGGAGACCGACCGGATCGTGTCGGCCGCCCTCGTCGTCCAGGACGCGCCGGGAGTCCGGCCCAGGGTGAGCCGCTGGCTGGTGAACCCGGGCGTGCCGGTGCCGGCCGGGGCGACGGAAGTGCACGGACTGACGGACGACCACCTCCAGCGCAACGGCCGCTGGCCGTCGCCGGTGATGTTCGAGATAGCCGAACTGCTCGCCGAACAGGCCGCCGCGGGACGTCCGTTGGTGGTGATGAACGCGCCGTTCGACCTGACGCTGCTCGACCGTGAGCTGCGCAGGCACCGCGCCTCCGCGCTCGGCAACTGGGTGGACGCGACACCGCTGCGGGTGCTGGACCCGCGGGTCCTCGACAAGCATCTGGACCGCTACCGCAAGGGCCGGCGCACGCTCACCGACCTGTGCGCGCACTACGGCGTGACGCTGGCCGACGCGCACGACGCGGCGGCCGACGCGCTGGCCGCGCTGGAGGTCGTCCGGGCGCTGGGCCGGCGGTTCGCGGCCCGTCTGGAGCGCCTGTCCCCCGCCGAACTGCACACGCTCCAGACGACCTGGCACGCGGCTCAGGCGCGGGGACTCCAGGCGTGGTTCGCGCGCAGCGGCACACCGGAGACGGTGGACACCTCCTGGCCGCTGCGCCCGGAGCTGTCGGCGGCGGCCTAGGCCAGGGCGCCGGAACACAAAAAAGCCGGTCCGCGTGATGCGGACCGGCCTTTCCCGGTGGGCGATACTGGGTTCGAACCAGTGACCTCTTCGGTGTGAACGAAGCGCTCTCCCACTGAGCTAATCGCCCGGGAACGCACCGAACAATACAGGTCTTCGCGGGCTTCCTTCAAACCGCTTGCAGGTACGCGGCCAGGCCGCGCCGTCCGGCCCGCATCATCAGCCGGTGGTTGAGGCGGAACACCGGCCGCCCGAGCACGGCGAACCGCCGCAGCAGCGGCTTGGCGACGTGGACCTCCTGGTCGTAGCGGGCGAGGGTGCCGCAGCCGTCGGCGGTGACCGTCCAGCGCGCCCAGCCGTCGAGGTCACCCGTCATCGCGACCTCCAGGACCCCTGCTTCCGCGTCGCGCCGCACCTCACGCGCGGTGAAGGTGAGGTCGTAGGGGAGCAGCGAGCGGACGCGCAGGACGCCGGTCGTGCTGTCGACCTGGTTCACCTCGCGCACCTGCGGCCACCAGCGGGGGTAGTCCTCGGCCCGTTCCAGCGCCTCGTACACGCGGGCGGGCGGCGCGGGCAGGGCCCACAGGCTGCGGAAGCGGTAACGGGTGCGGTCCATGGGCCGAGTCTGCCGCGCGAGGGCCTTGCCGACGGCATTTGAGTACGTTCTGAGTACGTGCGCTCATGCCGTCGGGCGTGACGCGGACCACACTCCGGTACATGACGTATTTCCCGCCCCCGGCCGAGGAGCTGCGGTTCCTCGACAGCGAGCTCCGGCAACTGGACGCCCGACGGGCCCAGTTGCTGGCCCGCCGCGCCTGGCTGATCACGACGCTTCAGCAGGCGGTACAGCCGGCCCCGCCCGTGTGGCCGAGCCCCCCGGCGCGGTCCGGACCTTCCGCGCGCCACGAGGCGACCGCCCCGGGCGTACAGAACGTCCTCCTCCTGCTCGGCGGCATCCTGCTCACCGTCGCGGCGATGGTGTTCACGCTGGTCAGCTGGGGGCATCTGGGGATCGCCGGCCGCTCCCTGGTGCTGGGCGCGGTCACATTGGCGGTGCTCGGCGCGCCCGTGGCGCTGCTGCGGCGGGGGCTGCGTTCGACCGCCGAGTCGGTGGCGGGCCTCGGCCTCGCACTGACCGTGCTGGACGCCTACGCCCTGCGCGAGGTGGTGTTCACGGCGGCGGACGGTACGACGTACGCGGCGGCCGCTTCGACGGCGCTGGCGGCGCTGTGGGCGGCCTACGGCACGGCGCTCGCCGCGCTGCCGGGCTCGTCCGCGCTGCGCCTGCCCCGTCCCGCCGCCCTGGCGGTCGCGCAACTCCCCCTGGCGCTCTGGACGATCGCGCTCGGCGGCGGACCGTTCACGGTCACGGCCGCGGTACTGCTGACGACGGCGTTCGACGCGCTGGTCGCGCTCCGGGTGACCGAGCGGCCGGTGCGTCCGGTCGCCGTGGTGTGCGCGTTCGGCACCGGCGGCTGGGGCGTCCTGGCGGCCGGCCTGCTCTCCCTGGGAGCGGCCGGTCCGAGCGCCGCCGCCCGTGCGGCGGCGCTCCTCTTCCTGGCGGCGGTGATCGCCCTGGGCGTGGCCCGGTTCGCGCCGCGGACGGGGCTCGCCACGGGTACGGCGGCGACCGGCGCCCTGTGTGCGGCGGCCGGCCTCGGTGGTGTCCTGCGGGTGTCGCTGCCGGGTGACTGGGTGGTGCCGGCCTGTCTGGCCTGCGGGATCGCCTTGTCGGCCGCCGCGCGGGGCCCGGCGGCGGTGCGCCGGGGTGTCCTCCTGGCCTCCGGTGTCGTCCAGGCGGGCGCGGTGCTGTGGGCGGTGCCGGCCGTGGGCGTCACGCTGCTGGGGCCGACGGCGTGGCTGGGGCACATCTGGTCCGGGGCCCCGGCCGACGCCCGTGCCGCGGTGACGGCCGACGCCTTCTGGCCGCCGTACGCCGTGACGGTGCCGCTGATCCTCGTCGCGGTCGCCGCGGTACTGGCCACGGCGGTCCGCAGCGAGAAGTGGCGTCCGCAGGCGCTGACCGCCGCGCTGACGCTGACCTGGGCCGCGGTGCTCGTCACGCCCACGGCCCTGGAACTCCCCTACCTCGCGGGTCTGTTGATCCAGGGGCTCATGGTGCCCGCGCTTCTGGCGCCGGTGCTTCAGGGGGCGGCGCTTCAGGGGGCGGTGGCCCGGACGGCCACCGGGCTCGCCCTGCTGACCGCCCTCGGCCTGGCCTTCCTGTCCCTGGCCACCGAGCCGGCGACCCTCGCCGCTCTCGCGTCGCTGACCGTCGTGTTCGCGGTGGCCGCGTGGCGCGGTCGGCAGGCGCCGGTGTACGCGGCCGCCTCCCTGGGCTGGGCCACGGCCCTGGCCTGCGCCGTGGGCGCGTCCGCCGGCTGGCGGCCGGAGCACATCGCGCTGCTGGTGCTCGTCGTCCCGGTGGCCGCGGCCCTGCTCGCGGCGCGGCTCGGCGACTCCGTGACGACGGTGGCGGTCGAGGTGACGGGAGCCGTCGCCGGGCTCGTCGCCCTCGGCCTCGCGGTGGCCGACCCGCCCCTGCTCGCCCTGGTGCTGTCCCTGTGCGGGGTGATCGCGGCGGGCACGGCCGTACGTCCGGACCGCCGTCACGTCGGCTACGCGGCCGTCGCCCTGTTCGTGCTGGCCGCGTGGGTCCGGCTGACGGCCTGGCGGGTGGGGCTCCCGGAGGCGTACACACTGCCGGTCACGGTCCCGGCGCTGCTCGTCGGAGCCCTGCGCCGGCGCCGCGACCCGGCCGCGTCGTCCTGGACGGCGTACGGTCCCGGTCTCACCGTCACGCTCCTGCCGAGCCTCGCCATGGCCTGGAGCGACCCCGAGTGGACACGGCCGCTGCTGCTGGGCGCGGCCGGACTGCTGCTCACCCTGCTGGGCGCCCGGCACCGGCTGCGGGCCCCGCTCGTGCTGGGCGGTTCGGTGCTCGCCCTGGTCGCCCTGCACGAGCTCGCCCCGTATCTGGTCCAGGTGACCGACGCGCTCCCCCGCTGGGTGCCTCCCGCCCTCGCCGGGCTGCTGCTGCTCGCCCTCGGTGCGACGTACGAGCAGCGGCTGCGCGACGTCCGGCGGGTGCGGGAGGTCCTGGGGCGGATGAACTAGCCGTCTCCTACGGCATCTTGTCGCCGAGGAGCGCCAGGTTCTCGATGGCGGCGAGGCCGTAGAGCGCCGTGTCGTTGGTGGACACCCAGGCGGCCTCGCCGCCCGCGACCAGGGTGGCGGGGCCGCTCAGCGGCTCCGTCTTCCACGGCGAGGACTCCATGTAGCCGTCGGAGCTGTAGAACTTCGTCCAGGCCCGCTTGGCGAGCGTCTCGTCCCCGGTCTGGACGGCGGCGTACGCGTCGAGTCGCGAATGGCCCTGGAAGAGCAGCAGGGTCCCGAAGTTGCTGCCGTAGCGCGCCGCCTGTTCCGCCTTGGTGGCGTTGAAGTAGCGGCAGTAGTCCAGGTACGCCTCCTTGAACTTCGGGATGTCGACCAGGTGGATGAGCTCGGCGCACAGTTCGTTGAGGCCGAAGACCGCGGACAGGTGCGAGACGCCGACGACCGGGGCCGTGGCCACCGCGAACCTGCCGGTGTCGAGGTCGTAGAGGCCACTGCCCTGCACGAAGCCGTTGGGCTGGGCGCCGATGGTCTCCATGGTGGACAGGACGCGGGCCTTCGCCTTCTCCCACTTCGGGCCCTTGCGCTCCCACTCGGTCAGCCACGCCGACACCAGGCCGCTCCAGTCGGTGCCGAAGCCGATCGACAGGGCGTGCCGGTCGGGGGTGTACGGCTCGGTGCGGATCTTGCGCAGCGGGTCCAGGGCGAGGAACGTCTCGTCGGAGTCGACGTTGGCGTGCATGAGGTCGCCGACGCGTTCGTCGGCGGTGAGGAAGTAGTAGTAGCGGCGGTAGGTGGTGTTGGCGATGCGCTGCTGCTTGGCGCTGTCGGCGTAGTGCTGGACGCCGTGCCGGGTGCCCAGGCCCGCCCACTGGCCGAGGTGGTAGACGTCGACCTCGCCGGTGTGCCGGGTCATCGCCTCGGCGAAGCGGAAGATGTCCGCGCGGCCGCTGCGCAGATAGGCGAACCAGAGCCAGAGGTCCGGCGACAGCTCGGAGTTGTCCCAGGCGTAGCCGCCGATGTCGTACCGCCACTGGTGCCTGACGGTGTCATAGGTGTGCATGATGTCGCCGTAGTCCCAGAAGCCGTACCAACGGCGCTGCTCCACCTGGTCCTTGTAGTAGGTGAAGAGGAAGTCGAGGTGGTCCTCGATCTTCGCCTTGGCGGGAGTGGAGCGGTCCGGCTCGGCGTACAGGCCCGGCCCGAACACCTTGGCCTTGATGAGCTGCCGGGGCGGGGCGGCGAGCTGGGGCAGCACCCGTACGGCCTCGACCTGTTCGGCGAGCTTCTCGGGGGCGGGCGTCGACTCGTTGGCCCAGAAGAGGAGTTCGGAGGTCCGGGCGATGCCGTAGGGGGTGCCGAAGCCGGGCTCGTAGTCCTCGTAGGTGATGTTGAGGCCCTCGAGCTGCTCGGGGAAGGTGTCCTGGCCCATGCCGTCGTGGTAGAAGCGCAGGTCCATGGGTTGCGCCTCGGGCGACCAGAGCCAGAGGGTGACCTCGGCCTCGTCGGTGTGCGCGTCGCGGATGTCGAGCTGGGCGGGGTGCTTCTCCCAGAAGTCCCTGAGGCCGAAGGAGAAGCCGCCGCTCGCCCCGCCGACGTAGCCGAAGCCGGAGGCCCGCTTGCCGCCGCCGGCGCCGATCCAGCCGTAGCCCTTCTTGGTGCGCTTGCGGAGCGCGAAGCCGTCCGCCGACAGCTGGGAAAGGGTGTAGTCGCCCCACTCGGGGATGTACTGGAGGCGGGTGGTGACCCGCTGGTCCCAGGTGGCGGGGTCGGGAAGCTTCTGGCCGGCGTACTGGGCCGCCTGCACCGCGGCGCCGGGGTCACGGCGCAGACCGGTGATGCCCTTGACGGCCTCGCGCAGCAGACCGGTGCCCTCGCCGCCGATGCGGATGTGGCGGTCGTAGGACTCGTCGCGCATCGGGACGGTGAAGCGGACGCCCAGCCCGCGGATGAAGTCGCCGCTCGCCTTGCCCGGCTCCTGCTTCCCGTCGTAGGTGACGGTGTGCACCATGCGGAAGGAGTCGGCACCCGCGTAGAAGTAGAGCCGGATGGAGAACGGCAGCCAACTACGGCTGCCCTTGCGGTGCTTGCCGTCGATGCGGACGACCGCGCGGACCGGGCCGCTCTGCTCGACGGTGACGCCGTCGATGGCGCCCTCGAAGCGTTCGGTCTTGACGGTGCCCTGGTCCTCGTCCTCGATCTCGGGCTGCCGGATCAGGACCAGTCGGCCGTTCTTGGCGATCTCGGTGGAGCCGCGGGTGACGGACTTGACGATCGTGGCGCCCGATTTGGCGATCTTCGCGGTGATGACACCCGTCGACACGTCGACGGTGCCGCCGCTCTTGTCGACGGTCACCTTCTTGGCGGGCGCGGCCGGGGCGCCGGCGGCGAGGGTGAGCTTGCCGGAGCCCGAACCGACCGCGTGGGCCGTCCACTTCAGTGACCCGTCGGGCCAGTAGGCGAGCGGCCAGGACTGTACGGGGACGTCCTTGCCGTCGGCGTCGGTCAGCGCGAAGGTCTGGTCCTCCTGGTACGTGCCCACGGGCCAGGGCACGCCGAGCGTGGAGCCGGGGGCGGCGCCGAGGCCGCCGTCCTCCAGCCAGTCCAGGGTCACGGGATCGGCGTCGGCCGCGGCGGCCGAGGGCGCGGCCTGCGCGTCCTTGGCGCCGAGGACCCAGCTGAACTGCGCGGCGGCTCCGGCGACGGCGGCCGCCTTGAGGAGGGACCTACGGGGGATGGGAGACATGAGATGCAGCCTTTCCTTTCCGTGCGGGTGCAGGGGTGGTCAGGGGCATGACAGAGAGAGGCGCGGCGCCCGGGGCGCCGGCCTTGAGCGAGGGGCGGCCGTCAGTGATGCCGGTACCGCTTCTCGACGGCGACGGCCGCCGCCGCGACGGCCCCGAGGACGGGGACCGCCAACGGCGCGACGAACCAGGCGGACAGGGTGACGACGGCCAGTCCGCAGACGACCAGGAAGGACCCGGCGGGATCGAGCACGGTCCGCCGCCCGGCATCCGCGAGCAGCGCCCGCCAGGCGCGGTCCGGAGTCCAGACGGCCGCCGCCCGCAGCAGGGCCACGGCGACCCCGATCAGCGCGAGGACGCCGACGGCCCCGACGGCCGGCCCGCCGGGAAGCCCGGCCCGTACGGCCAGGACGTCCACCCAGACCGCGACGGCCGCCGCCCACCCGGCCAGCCCGACGAGCCACCCGCCGCGCACGGCCGCCCGGAAGTCCGCGACGAACTCCCGCAGACCGCCGTCCTCATGGGTCGTACGACGGCGCAGATGCCGTGCGCCGGCGGCGAAGGCCGCGGGGTAGGTGACGACCCCGAGGCAGGCCACGGCGATCCACACCCCGGTGAGCAGACACTCGGCGAAGACCGCGAAGCGCTCGCCGAACACGGACTCCTTGCGGGCCTTCACCCGTGCTTGCGCCATGGTGACCGCCTCAGCCCTTCAGTCCGGAGGTCGCCATGCCGTCGATGAGATAGCGCTGGAAGGCCATGAAGAAGGCGATGACCGGCACCAGCGCCACCAGCGACATCGCGATCATGCTGCCGTAGTTGGAGATGCCCTCCTGGTCGCGGAACATCATCAGCCCGAGCGAAACGGTGTACTTGGAGGGGGTGTTGAGATAGATCAACGGCCCCATGAAGTCGTTCCACGCGTTGATGAACGTGAAGATGGCGCTGGTGATGATGGCGGGGCGGCTCAGCGGCAGCACGACGGACCAGTAGGTCCTCAGGTGCCCGCAGCCGTCGAGCTTGGCGGCCTCGTCCAGCTCACGCGGCAGCCCGCGCATGAACTGCACCATCAGGAAGACGAAGAACGCCTCCGTGGCCAGGAACTTGCCCGCGACGAGCGGCACGAGCGTGTCGATGTAGCCGAGGTTGCGGAACAGCACGTACTGCGGGATGAGCAGCACGTGGTAGGGCAGCAGCAGGGTGCCGATCATCAGGGTGAACAGCAGGTTCCGCCCGGCGAACCGGATCTTGGCGAAGGCGTACGCCGTCAGCGAGCTGGAGAGCACCACCCCGACCACGGCCAGGCCCGCGTACATCAGCGAGTTGCTGAAGAAGCTGGTGATGGAGATGCCCGAGATGCCGTCGGCGAGGCCGGAGAAGTTCGCCCAGACCGGCTCGGTGGGCAGCAGGTCGAGGCTGGCGATGATGTCCTTGCTCGGCTTGAACGAGGCGCCGAGCACCCAGATCACCGGGTAGAGGACGACCGCGAGCACGAGGATCGCGCCCACGTGCCAGACGAGGGATCCGGTGCGCCGCCGCTCGTTCGCGGGGCGCACGACGGGGCCGGTGGCACTGGTCACTTGGCGGCCTCCTCGTAGTGCACCCACTTCTTCTGCGACCAGAACAGGACCGCCGTGACGAGCGCCACCGCGACCACCAGCGTCCAGGCCATCGCGGAGGCGAAGCCCATCTGAGCCTCCTTGAAGCCCTTCTGGTAGAGGTAACAGGTGTAGACGAGGGTGGCGTCGGCCGGTCCGCACCGGGTGTCCGAGACGACGTACGCCGAGCCGAACACCTGGAACGCGTGGATGGACTCCAGCAGCACGTTGAAGAAGAGCACCGGGGAGATCATCGGCAGCGTGATGTTCCAGAACCGCCGGAAGGGGCCGGCCCCGTCCATCTCGGCTGCCTCGTACAGCTCCTGCGGCACCTGCTTGAGCCCCGCGAGGAAGATGACCATCGGCGCGCCGAACTGCCAGATACTCAGCGCCACCAGGGAGTACAGGACGTAGTCCGGGTTGCCGATCCAGCCGCCGACGTCGAGCCCGAAGATCTTCTGGGTACGGTCCACGACGGCGTCGTCGGAGAACAGCGCCCGCCACACGAAGCCCACGGAGACGCTGGCGCCGATGAGCGACGGCATGTAGAACGCGGCCCGGTACAGGGCCTGTCCGCGCCGCTTCTGCGCGAGCAGCAGCGCCACTCCGAGGGCCAGGAGCAGCTTCAGCGGTGTGGCCACGACGACGTACTTCAGTGTGACCTCGACCGACTTCTGCCAGCGCGGGTCCTGGAACATCGTCGTGAAGTTGTCGAGCCCCACCCACCTGGGCGGCGTGAACAGGTTGTAGCTGGTGAACGCGTAATAGAGCGACGCGATCATCGGCCCCGCCGTGAGCAGCAGGAAACCCGCGATCCACGGCGACATGAAGAGATAGCCGGCGAGGTTCTCGCGGCGCCGCCCGCGCCGCCCGGCGACAGGAGCGGCGGACCGCTTCTTCGCCGGGCGCGCGGGCGCTTCCTTGACGAGCGTCATGGTGGTACGTCCCCTCAGCCCGCGAACGCGGCCTTGGCCTCGCTGAACAGCGCCTTCGCGGCGTCGGCCGGCTTGGTCTTGCCCTGGGCGACCTCACCGCCGATCCGCAGGAAGGCCGCCTCGATGACGTCCGCGCCGGACGGGTGCGGGGTGATCTTGCCGAGGGCGTCGGCCTTGGCGACCTCGTCCTCGTAGGCCGCGACACCCTTGTTGTTGGCGTCGGTCGGCTTGAAGGCGGCGAACTGCTCGGTGGTGGCGAGGATGCCTCGGTCGTAGCCCATGATCTTGCCGACCTCGGGGTCGTGGACCATGAAGTCGATGAACTGGGCCGCTTCCTTCGGGTGCTTGCTCCCGGAGAAGGCGCTCAGCATCAGCGAGCCGAGGTACTGGCCGGTGTCCTTGCCGTCCGTGGTGGGGATCGGCGCGAGCCCGTAGTCCGACTCGCCCTCGCCCTCGTAGCGGATGGAGAAGTTGTCCCAGGTGAACTCGGACGCGGCGAGGCCCGCCGAGAGACCGGACTTCGGCTTGACCTGCTCGATCTTCTTCGGGTCGGCGACCAGCCCGGACTTCACGCGCTTGTAGCCGTCCTCCCACCACTGCGTCACATCGTCCTCGGTGAAGCCGAGATCGGTGTCGGTGAAGAAGGCCTTGCCGTTCTGGCGCAGGTACAGGTCGTAGAGGTACATGATGCTGAAGTAGCCGGTGTCACCGGCGATCTTCAGCTTGTCCTGGATCGTCTGCAGCGCGTCGAAGTACTCGTTCCAGGTCCAGCCGAACTTCGGCTCGATGCCCGCCTTCTTGAAGGCCTTGAGGTCGATGACGAGCGACATCGTGTTGGCCCCGACGGGTATGCCGATCTGCTTGCCGTCGACCTGACCGTTCGCCAGAACCCCGTTGCGGAAGTTCTCCAGGCTCAGATTCCCCGCGTCCGCCTGCGCCTTGAGATCCATCAGAACACCGCGCTTGTCGTACTTGCGCAGAAAGCCGACCGCATTCTGGAAAACGTCCGGCGGATTCCCGCCGGAGGCCTGGGTCTGGAACTTCTCCCAGAACGCCTCGTAGTCGGTGAATTCGGGCTTGATCTTGATCTTCGGGTACTTCTTCTCGAAGAGCGCGATCGTCTTCTTGATGGCGATGGTGCGCGGCTCGCCACCCCACCACGCGTAACGGATCGTCACCGTTCCGTCCGCCGACGTACCACTGTCTCCCCCGCACCCCGTGGTCGCGGCCAGGCCCAGTGTGGCCGCCGTCGCCCCCGCGGCCTTCAGGATCGTTCGCCTCTCAACATTCCTGCTGGTTCCCACAGTCGGGCCCTCCCCGCAGCGTCGTTGCCGCTTGCATGAATCGTTTCAAGAAAGCGCTTGCTGGCACAAGGTACGAGGGGGTTGAGAGAGCGTCAATGATTCGGACAGGAATTTCTTGTACGCCGACTCTGCGGCGAACTGCGCCCCTACGGGTGACGCGACATCATTTCGTGGACGAACTCGCAGGTGAGGGACCTCTGTTCGATTCCCCGAACCTCTGACGGGCCGTCGAAAGATCACGCCGAGGGGCTGAAATCCGCCTGCGGACAGGGGAGCCGACGAGGAACGGGAGCCTGCCGGGACGAGGGAGCCGAGCGGTGACGTGCGGCGGCGCGGCGGCTTGGGGGTCGGCGCGGGCCTCTCGGGGGGGGCGGCGCGGCCGCTCGGAGGAGGCGGCGCGGGCCGGCGGAGGAGGCGGCGCGGGCCGGCGGAGGATGCGGCGCGGGCCGACGGAGGAGGGGCGTGGCGAGCGGGGCACGTGATGGCGCGGGAGGACGGGGCGGAGGCGGTGGGACGCGGGAGGACGGGGGGGGAGGACGGGCACGGGCGGAGGCGGGCGGAGGCGGGGGCGGGCGGGCGTCGGCAGTGCGGGCAACGCGGGCGACCGAGGGAGCGGCGTGATCGGGCTAGCTGGGCAGGGAGAAGCGGCGCGGCCGGGCTCGACGGGCAGGGAGAGGCGGCGCGGCCGGGCTCGATGACCTGAGCGGCGAGCCGGGCTCGGCGGACCTGAGCGGCTGCGCGGCCGGGCTCGGCGGGCAGGGAGAGGCGGCGCGGGCCGGCAAGCCCCAGGTGGTCACCCAGGAGATCGACGGCAAGGTCCACGAGCCGGTCGAGCGCATGACGATCGACGTCCCCGAGGAGCACTTGGGCG
>NZ_JBEOVB010000045.1:0-56283 GCF_040295245.1 Streptomyces sp. NPDC002884
GTTGCGCCTCCGCGCGGCCCCTGCGCCCGCCCACTTCGCGGCCCCCGCCCGGCCGCCCCCGGCCGCGGGGGGGCCCCCCGGCGCCGCCCCGCCGCCCCTCCGTACGTGACGGGGGAGCGGACCGTCCGCGGGGGAGCGGACCGTCCGCGGGGGAGCGGGACCGTCCGCGGGGGAGCGGGACCGTCCGCGGGGGAGCGGGACCGTCCGGAGTCGCGCGGGTGCGGGCGAGGGCACGTTGCGAAAGGCCGGAGTGAGCTCGGCCGGAGTTCCAGGTCGTCGGAGCGCGGTTCTGCCGGCAGAAGCCACAGTCGGGTAGTTGGGCGTCGCGTGGACGCAGTGCTGCGGAGACTTGATGAGCCCTGAAAGGAATCTATGGAATGAGTGGGGTAAAAGCGACGCACAGAAAGGCACCTCTGGGGCGCTTTCTCGAGAGGGTTGGTGTGATTGGACCTTTGAGCTCTCGAGGGGCCGCCGAGGAGCCGTACAGCCGTTTTCGTCGGCTTGCGACGAGCCCTACCTCCTCCATGTGGGCGAAACCAGGCGTGTGACGGCACTCAAAACGCTTCGCGAACGGATTGTCACCAAGCACGAGAGGCGAGCACCGCGCAGTGGGCGTCGGCGGCGGCCTGGGCCTTCGACCGAGGGGGACACGGCCGCGGGGCCAGTGGTCCTGAGGGGTGAGCAACCTCCAGTGGGCGGGCCACGAGCCGAAGAACTTGGAGGCGGAGCGGTCAGGATTCCATGTGCCCAGCGAGTTGAGACAGGAGCGGATCGGCGGCGAGGCGTTGGCGCGCCTGGTAGAGATGGACCCGCACCGTGCTGGGGCTGATATGCATCTGCTGCGCGATGTGGGCTGTGGGGGTGCCGAGTGCCCATAGCCAGGCGGCCTGCCGCATGCGGCAGGGGAGCCGGTTGAGTGCGTCGGCCAAGGCGCTGTTGCGGTGGGTGTCGATAGTGATGTCTTCGGAGCTTCGCTCGTTTTCCTTACTGCCCAGAAGCTCGCCGGTCGTTACCTCAAGCCGGAAGCGCGCTGAGGCGAAGTGGTCGGCCACAAGATTGCGGGCAACGGTGATCAGCCAGGCGCCGAAGTCCCGTCCTTGCCAAGTGAAGGTGTGCAGGCGCGCGAACGCACGGACGAAGACTTCGCTGCACAGGTCCTCGGCCGTCGCTTTGCCTCCGATCCGGTAGAAGACATACCGATACACCGTGTCGCGGTAGGCAGAGTAGAGCTGCGCGAAGGCTGCGCTGTCGCCGGCTTGGGCGCGCTCCACGCACTGCAGGATGCCCTGAATCCGGTTTGCCGGTTCCCCGCCCGCAGGGCGGGGAACCGGCGATGTTGATGCCGTCATCACACCTCAGCTGCCGGGGTGCCAGGGCGGTTCAGGGCAATCCACAAGGTGGCCGCGGCTTGGATGAGAGCTGCGGTGCCTGCCATGGCTGCCGGGGCCGGTGCTGCGAGGCATACTGGCACCGCCAGCAAGATGATGATCACGAGCACAATTACTTGGCCGCGACGTGGACGTGGCATGCGCCAGAGCGTCCACCTGTACTGGCTGCCTGACGGATGCAGAGAGAGATGCATTACGTGAACTCCCATGCCTGAGAGGGCCTTCACCGTGCTCCGGCCAAGGACTGCGGCGGAAAGCCCCGCGAGACTGACACCTCGCAGTGTGGAACTAGTCACATACCGCAGCCAAGAGTCGAGGCCAGTGGACAAATTCACACGTGCTGGACTAAATACCGTCGGTGTGGCCATCGTTGAACACTTCGCCAGCACATCCACAGGGGTGACGCTGCCGTCTAAACGGATGCGGACTACTTCCGCGTCTGAGAGAAGCCCGCCGTCTCGCTCCGGCCAAGAGACTAAGGCGGCGGGCTTCCGCAAGTGGCGCCCGAGGAGTTGTGCTGGCGAACCCTGAGCGAAGCCATACACGCACCCATGCCGCCCAAGTACACGGTCCAGCGTGTCCTCGCCCAGGCCAACTGGCTCAAAAACGCTGACGATCGAGCCGCCCGCAATGTCCACCTCGAGGCAATAGCTGGCACCGACCAGCCACTCAACCATCAGCGCTAACAGGCGACAGACCCGGTCCAGGAGGGCTCGCCGCTCGAGCGGAAGCGGTTCTCTGCTGTACAGCCGCTCTCGGGATACCTGCAGCTCGACGACTACGACAACATACCGGCATCGGCCATGTGGGCCTCTGTCTTTTCCCTGCAGGGGCTCTGGCCGGATGGAACGTCCGAAAAGTTCCTCAATGCTCTGGGCACCTGTGTTCCGCTGACTCAGTTGCGCGACCACCGTCTCCAGCCACAATGCTCGACGCCTTCCGAGAAAGACTGACCACGAGTCCGGCGACTGCGTCCCGCGCGAGCTCATGTACGTGAGGTCAATGAGTACCAATCCCGGGATTGGTACTCATTGACCTCACGTACATGAGCTCTGCACACTGGAACTGTTCAGGTTGCGCGGCGCAGAGGGACGACAACGTCCTCGCCGGTGCTCTTCTCACTGAGCCGGTAGTAGCTGATGTGTGCCAGCCGCTCGGATTCTTCGAGCCATCCGGCTTCCACGACCTGGCGCCGGGTGCGGGAGAACACGGTCGGAGACATGCCCACGAGCTTGGCGAGGTTGGCGCCGGTCTCAACGACGGCGCCGGCCCGCTCCGTGGGATGCATCGCGTAGAGCATGACGACCAAGCGTTGGTTGGCGGTCATGCCAGCGGTGCGGTGGAGGACATCCAGAAGCTTTCGCTTTTCGTCGTTGTTCACTGGGCCTCCCACCATGAAGGGGACGTGTTGTCGAAGCCGGGGATCTCCGGCGGGTTGCACGTCTTGATCGCTTCCCGTTGCTCGATCCCGGTCCCGTGAAAGGCAATGTACGGGCTGATCCGGTAGAGCCTGTAGTTGCCGATCCGGCCGCGCTCGATCAGGATGCGACGCTTGAGCAGTTTTCGGTTGATCTTGCCGACGGCATCGGCGGTCATCCCGACCTTCTTGGCGATGTCCGCGCCGGTCGCCCTCAAGGGCGCCATGCCCTGTGGGGAGATCCCGATCCACCACAGCACGAGGAACTTCTGGCTCGGGGTGAATTCCTTGCTCTCGGTGATCGCTGCGACTCTCGCCTTGTCGACCTGGATGTGCTCGCCGGAGAAGGCGTAGGGCGCATAGCGCATAGGGGATGGCCTCGCCCGTGTCCGCATCAACGAGTCTGCGTACTGCTCCCAACGGGCCCTCCGTACTGGGCATTGCCTCAACGCGCATGGACCGCGACCCTCAGGCCGACTAGATGAACTTAACGTACATGAGCACGGAGTTCATCAACCCTGCTTCCAGAGCGTGTCGCTGAACCTCACACCGATCCGCCCTACTGCCATCCCACCCGGGCACATGCTGATGAACCTGACGTCAATCTGGTCGGATCCTGCACCCGTAGTCACGGTTCTCAAGACATGGGCACTACAGCTCCAAAACCGTCTGCCCTGCCTTCAGAAACCGTCTGCCCTGCCCTCAGGAACTGGGTGCACGATGGTGGGGACTGGGTGCCAGATCGCCGGAACTGGACGCTACAAAGCATTTCTGCAGGTCAGATCGCCATGGACACCTGCAGCCTCTTAAGCAGTAGGAGTGGCCGTTACCTGCTGCCGTCCCCGAAACACACCGGCCCTCCAAGGCGTTCGCGCAGGGCATCGCTGAACGCCGACTGCATGGCGTTCACATCCATACCCACTACCCCTGGTCGACAGAATGCCGC
The DNA here is from genome assembly GCF_040295245.1 of Streptomyces sp. NPDC002884. Taxonomy (NCBI): domain Bacteria; kingdom Bacillati; phylum Actinomycetota; class Actinomycetes; order Kitasatosporales; family Streptomycetaceae; genus Streptomyces; species Streptomyces sp. NPDC002884. The sequence continues at coordinate 3,752 of NZ_JBEOVB010000045.1, forward strand.
ATCCTCCCCAACCTCACCCCAGCCCACGAAAGCAGGCCACGATGCAGCAGTAGTCGACGAAGCACCCGTCACGTGTGCCTCCATCAGCCCCAACTGACCACAGCCACGCTGCCTATACACCGCCTGCCAAGCCGCAGCCGCTCCATCGCCTGAAGGCCCCATCGGGGCATCGGCGGCCCCCCAGGGGCCGAGGATGTACCGACCCGTAGGCGCGGAGAGGCGAACCTCCGCTCAAGATCAAGTCCCTCGGCCTCGATGGGGCCTGGGGGTGGGGCCGGAAGCGGGCGTCCCTGGGTGAGTCTCCTCGGACGTAGAGGTTCCCTTTGTGGTCCAGATCGCTGCTGCCGTCCTGGAACATCGGCTGCCATTACGAACCGATGGAAGCCACTAGAGCGCTGGACGTACGTCGGGCCGGCGCCCAGCGCACAGCGAGTCTGAAGGGTGCTGGCGCCCGCTGGCGCTGGGCTGAAGCGACGGCGTTTCCTTCGACTGCTGCCCAGGCTCTAGAGGCGGCGTGACCAGGCTGCAGGGCCTGAATAGGCTTCTGCACATGGCCAGTGAATCCTTGCCCTACAACCGGTTCCTTGGTGAGTTTCAGGAACTGACACATGGTTGCCCCGACGGCCCTTCACTTCGCGACTCGGTCCGCGACCACGCCGCCCCGGGCGAGGAAAAGCTGGTGCGTTATCTCCGTTCAGGATCTGCCCTTGCCGTCACCGGATCGCCAGTCCATGACGCGCTGAGCAGCGAACTCATCGGCGCCTTGGAGCTGCGCACTGACGGCGAGTGGTTCTGGTACTCCGACCTCGCTCACTACGTCGAGCGCTACCACGTCCCGCTGGACGAGGCCTTCGTCGACCACGCACGCGCACACCACTGGACTCCACCCAAGCTCTCTGCGGAAGACTGCGTCCAGATCGGAGACACTCTGGACGCAGTGCCCGATGCCGAAGACGCCGGAGACACGCATGGCTTGACCAAGTAGGCGCCTGAGGTGTCTGTCCGGTCCTCGCCAGCCAGCGTCGGCAGGTGAGGACCGGGCGGAGCCTCCGGACGTGTCGGACACCCCTGGCAGGGGGCGGGGGTCGTACGTCACGCTGGTGACGTCGACGGAGGGGGCGCCACAGGGCAGTGGAGTTCGACGCGGTGATCGACCGGGACGGCGTGACGTGGCGGGCATGCACCGACGATGACGGGGTGCTGGTTCATCGATGTCGACGCGGATGTCGAGGTGTGGGTGAACCGCGCGGTGGTCGGCGGCTGCGTTTATCCGGCGTGGGTCGGAGGTCGCTGTTCGGGGGCGGCAGTCGGCACCGTGCACGGGGGTGCGGGCTCCCGGGGGCGCTGAACGCCGAGGAGTGCTGGCGCCGTGGCGCGCGCGGTTCCTTGAGGGCAGCGCCCTCTTCCTCGCCACGCCCGGAGTGCGCGAGGAGTTCGCCAGCCGGTTCGGCCCGCAGCCTGGTACTGCGGCGTCCGCGGCGTAGGGCGGGCACCGACACAGTGGACCTCTCGGTAGATCTTCCATGGCTCATGGAGATCGCCCGCACACAGCTGGGCGACCCGGACGTCACGGACTGGGGAGCGCTGGAAGCGGCCCGCGCACGGCACGCCTTCCGCGTCATGGACGAACCCGTATACCCGCGGCCGCATCACCGCGCCGCCGCCCTCTTCCACTCGCTCGCCCGGATCCCGGCCCTGGAGCACAGCAACGAACTCTTCGGCGCGACGGTCGCGGCTGGCTACCTGCACGCGTCCGGCCTGCCCGTACGGTTCACCGCCAAGGAGGCCGCCGACCTCGCCGACCAGGTGTCCGCCAGGCAGGTAGATGTGCGCGCCCTGGCCGCGGCACTCAAGGAGTGGACGGAACGCACCTGATCGGTCCGTGAGCAGGAAGAACGACGCACTCTCACACCCTCGGCGATGATCTTGTCCGATGGGGCCGGCTTAGGCGGTCGCATCCGAGTTAGCCTGATTTCTCCTGCAGGCGGCCCTGAGTCGACGTATCAGGAACCTGCAGGTGGGATCGAATGCAGCTCTGAGTAATCGAGCAAGGGGCGGTACCCGCTCCACGGTGGCAGTAACCGAGCGCGTCGGACACGCGCTGCTTGAGACGCTGAACGTCGGCAGGTCTCAGCGACGACCGCTCTGAGGGTGGTCGAGCTGAGGCTGCCTTGCACCAGTTCGGCCTTCCCCTCGGAAGGGGAAGGCCGCCGGTGGAGACCGACCACATCGTTTTGATCATCGTCGCCGTGTTTGCGATAGCGGGCCTCTTGCTGATGTTCCTGCGTGCCTTCGTGCACGATCTCGACTCGTTCATGCGGGACCTGTTCAGGGTTATCGACACGTGGCACGAGCTCAAGGAGAAGTGGAGCCACGCCCGCACGGGAGACCGTTCGGAGAAGACGTCTGACGACTGACGCGGGCTCGCGCCCCGGCCGCGGCCTGAAGGAGTGGCCCGGGCGCAGATGAGCATAGGCTCCGTCCGGTGGAGACGTTGCTGATCATCACGGCTGCTGTCCTGTGGGGCTGCGGCACGGGCGTGCTCATACCCCGTCCCGCGTACCGGTTCTCCGTGCCGCCCGAGGAACCCTGGCGGTCGGTGTGCCCGGCTGGCCACCCCCTCACTGGGACGGGCGGCTGGCTGGGGCGTGCTCGCTGCGCCGCGGGGGACACTTTCGGGCCGAGCACCCTCGCCGCCGCCTTCGCCACGGCCGTGGTGTGCGTTCTTCTTGCCACCACCACTAGTGCCCGCCCCGAACTGGTGGTCTGGCTGCTGCTCGTCCCGGCCGGCGTGCTGCTCGCGGCCGTCGACTTCACGGCGCACCGGCTGCCGGACGTGCTCACCCTGCCGCTCGCTGCGGCCGCGCTCGTCCTGCTCGGCGTTGCCGCGATGCTGCCCAGTGCCGGCGGCAGCTGGACGTCCGCGCTGCTCGGCTCCCTCATCCTGGGAGCCTGCTACTTCGTGCTCTTCCTGCTCAGCAAGGGCTTCGGGTTCGGCGACGTCAAGCTCGCCCTCGCCCTGGGCGCTGTCCTGGGCTGGTACGGCTGGGCGATCGTCGTGGTCGGGACCTTCGCCGGGTACCTGCTGGGCGCTCTGTACGGCATCGTCCTCATCGTCACGGGCCGGGACAGCCGGAAGACCAGGATCCCGTTCGGCCCGTTTCTTCTCGCCGGGGCGTTCGCCGGTGTGCTCCTGGGCTCCTGCACCCGTTGATCCCCATGAGACGAGGCGGGCGGGACCCGCCAGGGCCTCGCCCGGAGATGTCAGGGGCGGCGGGCGAGCAGTACGTCGAAGCGCGCGTGCTCGATCAGGACGCCCGCGTCGGCGTGTTCGGTCAGCAGGGCGAGAGCGCGCTCCTGGAACTCCTCCAGTCGGTTGCCGAACAGGGGACGGGTGGCGAAGGACGTCGAGTACAGGTAGCCGATGACGGTCTGCGGGGTCCAGGGACGTTCGACGGGGATGGTGTGTTCCTCGACGTGGGCGAAGGCGGACTCGATCAGGATGTCCCGGTAGGGGCGGTCATGGGTCGCGTAGGTCTTGTCCTTGCCCGCCCGGCGTTCGCTGCCGGTGTATTCCTGGATCAGGGACCGCAGGGCGTCCGTCCATGCCGAGCGGGCGGTCCAGAGGCTGCCGTCCCCCATGACGGCGATAGTGGCGTCCTTGACCGTGCAGCCCTCCAGCAGCGACAGCACGGCCGGCTGGTCCATCCAGTGGAAGGCTCGGCAGATGGTGACCGTGTCGGCTGCCCAGTGGGCGTAGGGCGGGATGAAGTCCTCGGCATGCCTGTTGTGCAGGCGGATTGTTGTGGCGGGCAGTCCGGCCAGTGCCTTGTCGGCTTCCCCGAGCATGCCGGGGTCTCGTTCGACAACGTCGATCTCGGCGAAGGCGGTGTGTAGGGCGGCGGGCACTTGTCCTGTTCCCGATCCGAGGTCGAGGAGGACCGCGTGCTGCTTGCTGGCTACCGTCTGGCTGAAGGAGGCGGACGGCAGCCTCGGGGATGCCGGGCCGGTAGGTGGCGTAGTAGGGGGCGGTGTCAGCGAACTCGCTCATGCTGTTCTCCATGTGGTGGGTGAAGCCCGATAGCCTGCCCGGCAGGCTCCCCGTTGACCGCCCGCAGATCCGAAGACGGCGTCCTGCCCACTGCGCGAGCAAGATCGTGACCGAGCGACCCCGCAGACGCAGGTACGACTACATCTCGTCCGTCAACGACGGTCTCTCAATCCGCGGACGCGAGCGATGTTCCTGGTCTCAAGGCAAAGGCATAGGCGGATGCAAGCTGGAGGAGTTCCGGAACGCCCTGTGCGTGGGCGTAAGGCTGGAAGCGGGGGAGGAGGTCGTTGATGACGCTGACGCAGCAAAGTGCGCGGATGCGGCGGGCCAGGAGCAGCGACTGGGTGGACGACGCCGTCGGCGCTGAGGGGCAGCCAGCTCGGCCAGTCGTCGACGCGGACGATGTCCGCGGGCCGGCCGAGCGCTTCGGCGATGTAGATCCAGGGGTTCCGCGTTGGGGTTGATGCCGCGCTGGCATTTATTGCGGTCGCTCGTGCATTCGACGCTCAGGGCGCCTGGGGTGTGCTGAGGACGATGGCCCGGTGGGCGTGGTGGGAGAGATCGGCGACTCTGGGGTCGCGGTGCCAGGGCGCCATGGCCCGTACGACTCCGGTGAGGTACTCGGTTGCGCGGGCGGAGCGCACTTGGCTGAGGATGCGGACGGCGCGATGGCCATCGGCTACGGCATGGTCGAGGTCGCCCCGCTGGAGGTGGGCCGTTGCCACGACGATCATGCGCAGGCCGACGGATCGGGTGAAGTCGCTGGCAGACATCGGCGCCGCCCGCTTGTTCCACCGCAGTGCGGCGTCGGGCAAGTTCAGGTCGCGGTGGATTTCGACTGCGTCGGCGGCCATCCGCGCCGGTGTGTAGTACCTGATCCACGCCGGTTCATTGCCGGGGGCTGTGTCGGCACGCTCCAGTAGCCGTTCCGAGGCGGTGAGGGCGGTGAGGGCGGTGGCGGCGGAGCGTTTGTCGCCGAGCCGGGCGTGTGCGCGGGATTCGATGAGCTTGGCGAAGGCGAGTACCCGTGGGGCGGCGTTGCCGCGTCCGCGGTCGTAGGCGCCCTGCGCCATATCCACGGCTTCGTCGGGGTAGCCGCGCAGTGTGGTCTGGAGGGCCAGATTGGTCATCACGTGGATGCCGACGTTGAGGCTGCCTCCGGCCTTGGCCATGCGCAGGGCTTGTACGAAGTGGCGCTGGGCGAGGTCGTGGTGGCCCATGTCGAGCGCGCTCCATCCGGCAATGCGGGCGAGTTCGGCGGTGCCGGCGTAGAGCTCCTTGCCGACGGCGTCGGTGTAGTCGCCGTGCAGGAGTGGGACGGCATGCTCGCGCAGGATGCGGGTGACTTTGGAGGCTGCAAGGGTGCCGCCGCCGAATTTTGAGTCCGAGCGCTGGGCGTGGGCAGCGGCTGCCCACAGGTCGTCCAGGTCGTGCCGGCCGACGCGGCGGTCGCCGGGGTGGGCGGCGTCCGGGTCGGTGGGGACGGCGAGCCACCGGGTGATCGGTGTGCTGTAGGCGCTGACGGCGAAGCCGCTTGAGGTGGCGAGGAACTGACGGCGGTGCACGGTGCTCCAGAATCGAGTGGCGGTACGGACGGCTTCTTGGGTGTCTCGGGGGAAGTCCAGCCCCACCTGGCCGGGCTTTTCCAAGACCTCAGGCATGCCTATCTCGTCCGGGCTGACTGGGCGTCCTAGCCGGTCGGCCAGTACCTGGGCGATGAACTCGGGAACCGGGGGCTTGGGGATCATTCCTCGGACTATCCAGTTCGCGACGCTGGTGTGGGTGTAGGAGCACGCGTGCCCGGCCCGCTGCGCCTTGGCGTTGACGAGGTGGGCAAGTTCGTTGCGGCTGAGGTGGGACGCATCGCTCAACTCGGCGAGAGCCGGGTTGGCGGGTTCGTCCGGGTGCTGGCTGAGCGCCATAGCAGACGCCTCCTAGGGGCCAAGGCCATGCCGGATGCGTCGCCGAGCAGGCCAGTTGGGACTACCGAAGGTAGTGGCCTGCGTACTGAGACGGACGTGATTTTACGTTTGTGGGCACCCTCGTGAGCCTGCCCGGCTCTCGCCTCCCGAAGGTTTCATGCACTTATCGCAACCACGTTCGACGACTGAATGCAGAGGTGAGGCGCCATGCAGACGAACCCTCCGGCGCGCACAGGGCGTTGGCGGCAAGACCAACTGCGCGCGACGTTCGACAGGAAGGCCGTGACCGATAACGGCTCACCGCAGAAGACACGCGGCACCTCCACGCCGTCTGCCGGTCAGCCGCAGCGGAGGCAGCCATGAAACTGCTCGTCACCGGCGGAGCCGGGTTCATCGGCTCCCACTTCGTCAAAGGCATGCTCAACGCCGAGGACGTCGAGCGGGTCACCGTCATCGACGCCCTCACCTATGCGGGCGACCGCGCAAACCTCGGGGAAGCCTTCCTCAGCCCGAAACTCACGTTCGTCCTCGGTGACATCTGCGACCGCGCCCTGGTCGACACGCTCATGGCCGGTCATGACGCCGTGGTCCACTTCGCCGCCGAGTCGCACGTCGACCGGTCCTTCCACACGGCGGTCCGGTTCATGGCCACGAACGTCCTCGGTACCCAGACCCTCGCTGACGCGGCCATGCGGCATGGCATCGAGCGCTTCGTGCACGTCTCGACGGACGAGGTGTACGGACCGCTCACAGAAGGTGCGGCCACCGAGGAGTACCCGCTGCGCCCGACCGTGCCCTACGCCTCGTCCAAAGCGGCCAGCGATCTCATGGCGCTCAGCTACTGGCACACCTACGGCGCGCCGGTCTGCGTCACCCGGTCCTCGAACAACTACGGACCCCGCCAGCAGTGGCGAAGAAGCCGCCGCCGTCACCCGTGTGCTGGAGAGCGGCCAGTACGGGCACACCGACATCACTGAACAGTTCGAACGCAGCATCGCCGCGTTTCTTGGCGTCGGTGACGTCGTCGCCGTCGCTTCCGGTACCGCGGCCCTGCACACGGCGCTGCTCGCGGCCAGCATCGGTCCCGGGCACGAGGTCATCGTGCCGTCCATGACGTTCTGCGCGACCGTTCAGGCGGTCCTCGCCGCCGGCGCCACGCCCAGGTTCGTCGACATCGAACCGGCCACCCTGTGCGTGAGCGACCAGCTTGTCATGGACGCCGTCACCGTCCGGACGCGCGCGGTCATCCCGGTCCACTTCGGCGGCCGCGCCGTCGATGTCTCCCTCATACGTGAGGAACTGGCCGCTCGGAACATCGTCGTCATCGAGGACGCCGCGCACTCCTTCGGCTCCCGCCTCGGAGAGGGCCGCGTCGGCGCGAGCGGAGATCTGACCTGCTTCAGCTTCGGTCCGATCAAGAACCTCACCTGTGGCCAGGGCGGAGCTGTCGTCCCCCGCACCCGGACCGAAGCGGACACGATCCGTCGGATCAGACTGCTCGGCATTCTCCAGTCCCAGGCCGAACGCGCCCAGACCACCGGCTACTCCGTGACCGGCTTCGGCCTGCGCTACCAGATGTCCGGCATCAACGCGGCCTTCGGACTGGCCCAGCTAGCGCACTTCGAGCAGGCCGAGGCCACCCGCCGCGCCCTGTGGCACGCCTACCGGAACGCCCTCGCCCCGCTGAACCACCGCGTGACCCTCATCGACGTCGACCCCGAACGCAGTGTGCCGCACCTCTGCCAGGTCCGAGTGCCCGCCCGCGACACAGTTTTCACGCAACTGAAGGCCCGGGGCATCGGCGTTGGCGTCCACTACCCGCCCAACCACCTGCAGCCCGCGTTCGGCCGGTGGCGGCGCGACCTGCCCGCCACCGAGCACGTCGCCGGGGAAATCCTGACCCTGCCCTTCCACCAGCACCTGACCGAGACCGACATCGACCACGTCGTCACCGCTCTTGGCGAAGTCCTCACGAGCGTGGGAGCCGCATGATGCGCCGCGTCCTGATCGTCTGCCTCGGCAATTTCTGCCGGTCGCCGTTCGCGGCGCTCGCCCTCGCCCACCGCGGCGGCACCGAGCTTGAGGTCCGCTCGGCCGGGCTGATCGGGAAGTGGGAGGGCGAACCCGCCAACGAGGCGATGATCAAAGCCGCCGCCCGGCTCGGCCTTGACCTCACCACCCACCGAGCACGCCAGATCACCCAGGAGATGATGGACTGGGCCGACACCATCGTGGCGATGGACACCCGCGTGCGCGATGTCCTCATCGACGTCTGCGGCGAGAGCAACCAGCCCAAGCTCGCCCTCTATCTGTGCGATCGGGACGTCCCCGACCCGATGGGCCAGGATCAAGAAGCGTTCAACGACTGCGCCGTGCTCATCTCGGCGGGGACGGCACTGCACATGGGATGAAGCCGCTCAGCCGGACGCGGCGGCGGCCAGAATCTCGTCGACGAGCCGGTCAGCCGCGTCCGGACGGCCGTGCGCACGGGCCCGCTCCGCCATCGCCTGCCGCAGGTGGGCATCGGCCAGGAGCGGGCCCAACGCGTCCCGCACCCGGGCTTCCGTCACCTCACCCTCGAGTGCGACCGCGGCCCCGGCCTCCTGCAGATGGCGCGCGTTGTGCGCCTGCTCGTTGCCCGCCGCCGACGCCAGCGGCACGAACACCGCAGGCTTGCCCAGCGCCGTCAGCTCCGCCAGCGTCCCAGCACCGCTGCGCGAGATCACCACATCGGCCAGCGCAAGCACGTCCGGCAGCTCCGCACCGACGTACCCGGCCAGGTAGTACCGTCCGGCCAGCTCGCCCGGCAGCCCGGCCGCCCGCATCCGCAGGCCCTCCTCGTGAGCCGGGCCGCACTGGTGGACCACGTTCGCCCGTTGCAGCAGCCACGGCAGCACCTTGCCCACCAACTCGTTGATCTGCTGCGAGCCCTGCGCCCCACCCGTGACGTATACCGTCGGCAGCTGCTGGGCGAAGCCCCACAGGCCCAAGGCCTCGACCGCTTTGGCCGGGTGCCCGGACAGGACCTGCGGCCGCACCGGGTTGCCCGTCACCACGGCGATCTGCCGTGCCGCTTCCGGCAGCAACGGCAGCGTCGACTCCGAAGACACACAGATCCGGGCAGCCGCCGAGGCCAGCTTCCGGTTCGCCAGCCCGAGGCGCACCGTCTGCTCGTGCAACACCAGCGGGCGGCGGCACAACCGCGCCGCCAGCCCAGCTGGCACCGCAACATAGCCGCCCGTCGCCAGCACAACGTCCGGCTGGAACTTCTCGATCGCTCTACGTGCCTGAAGGACACCGAGCGGCACCTGCGCCATATCCCGCACGTTCGCCGGGGACACGAGTTTCAGCGGGTTCTTAGAGCGGCGCATCTTGCCCGTCACCACGCTGACGAACGGAATGCCCTCGGTCGGCGCCACACGCGCCTCCAGGCCCTCAGCCGTCCCGATCCACAGAACATCAAGCGACCGCCCCTCAGCCGCGAGCCTCGCTCGCAAAGTGCCCACCGCGGTGAGTGCGGGATAGGTGTGTCCTCCCGTTCCGCCGCCCGTGACGACGAGACGGAATGAGTCGCTGTTCATCGGGACTGCTCCAAGACTCGGCGGAGATCAGACGAGCCGTCACAGTAGCGCTTCCTGCCCAAGTGGGACTGATACAGCAGCGGGCCGTACGAGCGAGTCAGTGTCTCGCGGGCTGCCGTACGTGTCGTCCGTATCTGCACAACGGGCGGTCGCCTGGCCGACCACTCGGTGCCCGGCATTGTCCTTGCCGCGCTCTCTGGCGGTCATGCCGTTCCTGTCCGCCGCCCAGCGCAGGGACGGCCGCGAACTCGGCCGCTCCGCCAGCGCCGTAGCGGACTCCAAACAGAGCCTGCTGTGCACGTACCTCTCGGCCGTCCTGCTCGTCGGCCTTCTGGCGAACCTGCTGCTTGGCTGGTCCTGGGCCGACCCCCTCGCCGCACTCGTGATCGCCGCCATCGCGGTCAAGGAAGGCCGCGAAGCCTGGCGAGGCGAAGGATGCTGCGCTCCCTCCATCGGGTATACGGCGTCCAAGCCCGAGGCAGGCACCTGTGGTTGCAGCGCGGGCTGCACCTGCTGTTGAGCGCTTAACCGCAGCACCCGGGGGTTTCGACAGCGGCTGTTCACTGCCATGGGAGGCAGTCGAAGGGCGGACTTCCCGGGTCCGGATACTGGGGCGATGATCTCTCGGAGGGGGCTTGCGGTGACCTGGTCGACAGGACTGCTCGGATTCGCTGCCGGGCTCCTGATATCGGTGGCCACCGCTCCTGTGGGCGTCTCCGGCGCGGTGTTTCTGCTGCCTGTGCAGGTAAGTGTCCTGGGGGTCCCGAGCCCGGCGGTGACGCCGACGAACCTGCTGTTCAACGTCGTGGCTGGTCCCGGCGCCCTGCTCCGCTACGGCAAGCACATCGCCGCCACCGTGGCTGTCGCGATCCTCCGGGGGGATGGGACGTCCTGCTGGGGCGGACGGGGCCGTGCCGTACGTCGAGGTGTCGTGCAGGCAGGGCGTAGGCGGGCGTCAGCAGCGTCCGTGTCGTCTGGCCCAACCATCACCTGGAACGTACGGTTCGGCATTCCTCTCCTGCGCCGGGCGGCCACACTGCCCGGCAGCTACGTCGGCGCGATGGGCGCCCGCTGCACACACGCCCTGCGCTTCCTGCGGGAGGGTCGGTGTCGAGGCACAACACCTGAAGGTCACGGCGGAGGTCATTGCGCGTCGCATCCGAGAGATCTACATCGGGGAGACCCACCCTGCCTCACAGTTGCATTCGGCGTGATCATTACGCCACGGTGTGTACGCCCGGCGTCAGCACGAAGATCTGGCCTGGAAGTACCTGCCGGGCCGTACGGCGCCTGAAGGTCGCCATGGCGCAGGGCCGCGCCGAGGTGCTGAGGTTTATGGAGGTCCCATTGCGGAGGTGGCGGCGCGGCTACTGACGTTTTCGGGTTGCGTTCGGGTGGTGACGTTGGGTGATCCCTGCGGTATGCCGGTGTCATGCGGTACGCGGATGGTGGGGAGCCTGACTGCTGGGCGGCGGGCTGCGCGTGAAGGGATCCGGCTGGAGGCCGGGCGGAGGTTCGCACGGGGTGACAGAACCTCGGACATCGCCAAGAACCTGCGGGTGAGCGAGCGTTCGGTGGAGAACTGGCGATGCAACTGGCGTGAGGGCGGCATGGAGGCTCTGAAGTCGAAGGGGCCCGAAACTGCCGAAGCTGTCGGACGAACGGTTTGCCCTGCTGGAGAAGGAGCTGGCCAAAGGACCGGCCGTGCATGGCTGGGAAGATCAACGGTGGACGCTGGAACGCGTCGCAACGCTGATCGACCGCCGGTTCCAGATCAGCTGCCCGATCACCGGAGTGTGGCGGCTGCTGCACCGCCACGGCTGGTCCTGGCAGAGCCCTGCCCATCGCGCACTTGAACGTGACGAGCACGCGGTCGGGCTCTGGAAGAAGGACGTGTGGCCGCAGGTGGAAGCACCTCGGCGGCGCTCGGGGCCTACCTCGCCTTCGAGGACGAGGCCGGATTCGCGATGACGCCGCCGCGCGCCCGCACGTGGGGCCGGCGCGGGCAGACTCCCGCGGTGAGAGTGCGGGGACGTTCCCGGCGGCGGATCTCGGTCGACGCGCTGTGCTGCTACCGGCCCGGCGACAGGTCCCGGCTGATCTACCGGCCCCGCTTCCACCCGCTTTTGAAAGGGGCCCGCAAGAGTTTCTCCTGGCAGGACTACCGTGACCTCCTGGTCCGTGCGCACCTGCAGCTCGCCGCCCAGATCGTGGTCGTCTGGGACAATTTGAACACCCATCGTGCCGCCGGGATGAGGAAGTACGCAGCCGAACACGACGGGCTCACTGTCGTCCAACTTCTCTCCTACAGACTGGACTTGCATCCAGTGGAAGGCGTGTGGTCGCTGTTACGGCGCGGCTGGATGGCCAACACCGCATTCACCGACCCCGACCACCTCGCACGCACCCTCCGCCAGGGCCTCGCCCACATCCAGCGCCATCCCGAACTCATCGACGGCTGCCTCACCGAGACCGGACTGGCCATCACTGCACACCAACCGAACCCAACCTGAAAAGCTCAGTAACCACTCCAGCACGGCCAGCCGACGATCGACCCTGACCGAGGAGATGAAGACGATCCGGACGAAAACGTTCGTCATCCTCGACGGCACGCTGCTGCCGATCGACCGCATCGCCGCAGCCACCCCGTAGTACTCGGAAAAACACAAACGCCACGGCATGAACGTCCAGGTCATCACCAACCCTTTCGGACGCCTGCTCTGGGCCTCGCCCGCCCTGCCCGGATCGACCCACGACCTGACCGCCGCCCGACACCAGCCAGGGCGGAACCGGAGAGCGCGTTGCCGCTCTCCAAATCCCCGTTCCGCGAGCAGTCGACGCACCTCCCCGACAGCACGGGTGACGGTCGAGCGATCGACGTCGAACAGTACCCCCGGACCGCGTGCCGCGACCTGCTCATCGCCGCCAACCAGCAACTTCTCGGCCTGATCGTGCTCGTGTGGGACAACCTCAACGTCCACAAAGACCGCCGGCTACGGGAGTTCATCGACACCCACGACTGGATCACCTGCTACTTCCTGCCGGCCTACGCACCCGACCTCAACCCCGTCGAGGGCATCTGGTCCCTGCTGCGGCCCAGCAGCCAGGTCAACACCGCCTCCACCGACCCCGACCACCTCATCAACACGCTCCGACACGGCCTCCGCCAGATCCAGTACCGCAGCAACCTCATCAACGGATGCCTCGCCGAAACCGGCCTCACGCTGACGACATCACGCCAACAACGTCAGTAACCGTGCACGGGCTCGTGACTGTAGATGGGAACTGTTCACCCGTGGCTCCGACGAAGTGTGCCCTTCCACCTGCTGACTGAACTGAAACTCACTCAGCCACGTAGTCCCGATAAAGATCACAAAGCCTCAACATCGAAGGAATTGTTAAGTGTTCAACGAGGGTAGGATCGGCCACTCGAAACCTAACGCCGATGAACTACAGAGGAATATATATACGGAGGTCAAAGCTCTATTTTCCCAGATAGAAGATTCCGAAAATATGCAGCAAGTGCGTCGCATATATCAGTACGTCACTCATGCGACGGTCGCAAACAAGGTGCGAAACAACAACGGGGACTCCTATGGAAAAATGAGGAACGGGCTCTGGGTGGAGACGCTGCGAGGAGCATTCGACAAAGCCGGCGTGGACATAATGGCGAAGATTAATCTGCCGTGCGATGAATTTGATCGATGGAAACAAGATCATCTCACACAAGTAGACCAATCCTATGGAACTGAAGGGGCGCAAATCCGCGCCCATACAGACCGAATAGCGGAAAGGGTTTGGCAAGACGTGGCTGCTGCCTACACGCAAGCCTACGGGCGGGCCACTCCAAATGTCGATAATATCGCGCGGACCGCAATCTTGTCATCAGCCTATCGGGCTACAGGTGTAAATAATCGAACTCAGATCGCCAGTTCAGCCGACATTATGACGCGCGTTAACCCAACCATCCGTCGTCATTAATTCCTCCATATCGGTGTTGATTGAGCCAGCAGCTCATCAAAGACTAGTGACTTGAGTCAGAGATTCGTCGTTAATCGGGTATGAGTCGCCCGGGTCCGAAGATTCCGCCGTTGTCGCTTTCAACGTGGCCACTGATCGGGTGACGACGTAGCCGTCCGCAACGGACAAGGCTCCCGTGCCGTTGAGGGAGGTGTTCGACGTCTCAACTCAATGGCGCAGGAGCCTTGTTAGTTATCTATCCTGCCGCACTCGACCTGCCCCATGCCCTGGTCGAGTGGGTCACCATGCTCATTGTCATCCGCGAGGGTGACCGCCGATGCAAGCTCCCGCCGCACCAGCGTGCTCTGGTCGGTCTGGTGTACCTGCGTCGGCACGACACTCTCGCGCAGCTCGCCGCCGGCTTCTGTATCTCCGTCGGCACCGCACACGCCTACACGACCGCGGTGATCAGCCTGCTCGCCGATCGCGCGCCCGGCCTGCTGCGCGCGCTGCGTGACGTAGGGAGCCTTTTCAGTGTGGTCACCGATCGGGTGACGTCGCTTCGGCAGCTCGGCCTGGCAAGGACAGCAACTGCCCTGCTTGGCGGCCTCGTGAACATACTCGGGACCCTCACCCGCCGGAGGGGCGGCTGAAGACGCTCAGTACCGGCCAGTCAGCGACCAAGGGAACTGAACGCTTGCTGCGCTGCCTGCGTTGTTGATATTGCAGCAAAGAAGCGACGGTGAATCAGCCCCACAAGGGTGAAAGGTGCTTAAATATGCCCATAACTCCTGAAGAGTTCGAACGCATCGAAAATGCTGTTATTGAGCGCCTATATCGTCAGTTTCACCCTAACTTTACAACGTCAGATTTGACGAACATCATTTATAGTTGCGATGCCCGCTTGCGAACATTTGTAAGTGGCCGCCCAGGGTTGACTCTTGACGGGATGCAAATTGCCCAGAGATTTCAGCAGTCCTGGATGTACCCAAATGGCGTGAAGGTAGATGAGAACGGGGCCACGCTCCAGTGCTACTCTCTTAATGAGGACGGCCGCCGGTACGCGCAAACCGTCAGTGCTGATCCATTCCTCGCATACCCGGCATACGGGCATGTGGCAACCCACGGAGGGGCATCCGCAGCGCCGGGCGGTCCTCAAGCTACAGCTAGTCCGTTCACGTCAGTGAATCGGGTAAATCAGACGCGCAATCGGTAAGTTGCTGACACCCGGAGCGGGCCGCCGACTGGACGGTAGCCGCTGAGTCTTTCACTGCGGTGACGCTTCCGAAGAAAGCGGCCTCACGGTACGGCTGCAGCAAAAGGCCTGTCGATTGGGACGACGACAAGGGTGGCTACATCGACCTCCAGCAGGCCTGCGCCTTTGCACCTGTATGTCGCGCCCTTGCGAGTCCTGCAAGACCCGCAAGGGCGTGACCACGCGCAAGACCTTCACCAGACCAGGCTTGGCGCCTGTGCGGGGGAGGGGGTGACGGCGCAATCTTTCCGACCTGATCTCGGCGACCGATCAAATCCAGAATGGGATCGACAGAAGGGTGACGGCAACAACTGCTTACGAGTTGGTGCGTGATATCGGGTGGGCCGTGGGTGTCCTCGGCATGGCGCTCGTCAGGTGATGATGCTGCGGTCGGATACCAAGGTGGCGATGGCCTGGTAGGTGTCGGGGAGACGGTCGCTGCGGTGGGTCCAGCGCTGGAGTTGTTTCCAGCGTTTGTGGTCGGCGAGGGCGTGCTCGACCGTGATCCGTTGTGAGGAGTGTTCGTGCCGCCGGCGTTCGTTGTGCTCGAGGAAGGGAAGTGTCGCGCCTGGTCGTAGCTTTCGGGGCTGGGTCAGAGCCTTGCCTCGATGGTCTCTACTCAGGCCGAGGTAGCCGTCGTCGAGGAGGACCTGGAACCGGTCGAAGGTATGGAAGCATCTGCTGATACCGGCCAGACGGGCGGCAGTGGCGTCGTGCATTCGCCCAGGCCGTAGGGCGTCGGCCCAGATGGTCGGCGATGACGGTGGCCTTCATGGTGTTCTGCTTCTTCTTGCCCGACACGAACACCCGCCGGCCGCTGCGGCCTACGGCCGGGCGGCGGACCTGGACCTCGGTGGCGTCCAGCCGCAGCCGGACACCTTCAGCCTCAGCGTAGGCAAACACATCCTCCAGCGTCCGCAGCCGCACACCGGGCCGTCCCGGAACGGCGAAACCCTGTCCTGCCAGCAGCCGGCGCACCTCACCCACCGCCCTGGTCACGGTCGAGCGGTCCACCTCGTACAGCAGGGCCAGCACAGCGTGCGGCAGGTCGTGCCGCAGATGGATCAGCGTGGCCACCAGCCGGTCCACGAACACCAGCTGATGCCGGGCGCCGGCGCCCGGAGCCCGCTTCCTCGTCCCGCCCCGGGCCCGATACCGGCGCCCCTCCACCCCGACCACCCACGGCCTGGCCAACTCCGCTACCAAAGACGACAGATGACTCCTCGAGACGCCCGTGAAACAACGGATGTGTCAGAACAGAACAAGCCACCATGCCTCTCACCAGCAGAGCATGCCCACTCGCTATCACGCACCAACTCGTTACTGACCTTCAAAGCGTGGTGTCGGTGGGCTGACGGGCCATGATCCCTGCGGTACGCCAAGTGCATGAGGTATGCGCAAGGGTGCGGGCTGACCGACGAACGGCGGGACTTCCGTGAGAAGTTGCGGCTGGAGGCGGCTGAGCGCTTCCAGCAGGGCGACGAGAACGCGGTCATCGCTCACGATCTGCGGATCAGCGTCCGGTCGGTACAGCGGTGGCGCAGGGCCTGGTCGCAGGAGGGGCCGAGAGCCTGGTCTCGAAGGGGCCGGCGTCCTTGCCGTTGCTCAGCGACGAACTCTTCGCCGTCCTCGAGCGGGAGCTGCTGAAGGGACCGGTCGCGCATGGCTGGCCGGACCAGACCTGGACGCTGTCGCGGATCAAGACCCTGATCGGGCGCCGGTTCCACAAGAGCTACACCGTCCAGGGTGTCGCCGCGCTGCTCAGATGGCATGGCTGGACCTGCCAGGTCCCCGCCCGCCGTGCCATCGAGCGAGACGAGGCGGCTGTGGCCGGCTGGATGAAGGAGACCTGGCCCCAGGTGGAAGGACCGTGGCGGCGCTCGACGCCCGGCTCGTCTTCGAGGACGAAGCCGGATTCTCGATGACGCCGCCGACCACCCGCACCTGGTCCCGCCGCGGCCACATCCCTGTGGTCCGCGTCCGGGACCGTTCCCGCTTATCGGTGGCCGCCTTGGCCAGCTACAAGACCGGTGAACCCTCGCGGCTAATCTACCGGCCCTGCGCGGATGCCCGGCCCGACGGGCGCAAAAGCTTCTTCTGGAAGGACTACCGCGACCTGATCCAGACCGCCCACCAGCAGCTGAGAGGCCCGATCGTGCTGGTCTGGGACAACCTCAACACCCACCTCACCGCCGGCATGCGCGGTACATCGCCGACCGCGACTGGCTCACCGTCTTCCAACTGCCGCCCTACGTACCCGACCTCAACCCGGTCGAGAACATCTGGTCCGTCCTGCGACGCACCACCACGGCCAACCGCGCCTTCGCCGATCCCGATGACCTGATCACTGCCGTCCGGCGCGGCTTACGCCAACTCCAGTACCGTCCCGCGTCCTCGACGGCTGCCTCACCGGCACCGGTCTCCGACGCCAGCCACCATGACGACATCACCCATTCAAGGACAGTAGAAGCGGTTCACATTTATCGGCGGGGTGCTGCATACGTGGTGTGGCTCCGAAGGTTCCAGGGGGCGCTCTGGGCGGAAGCGTGAGGAGCAGGAGTGGACGAACCCTCCGGAACCCTCGCTGCATATTGAGCGAAAGAAGCCGATGGCAAAGATCGCAGAACTTCGGCCGGCGCCTGGGAAAATTTTAAAGGGTCCTCACGTAGGAGCTGGGTTGCAGCGAGCTCCGCCAAGCTTGGCACAGTGACGCTCCCGGGAAACTTACTGACCCGACAAATAGGCTGCTTGTAATCAATTGCCTGCACGGCCAATTCATTGACTTCGGTACTGAACTTAATCAGCCTACTCTTGTCTTCGCGAACCTCTCCCGCTAGAGCAGTGTAGTCCTGAGTCGATTTTGCCGTCACATCCCTTCTATCGATCCCGATCTGGATTTGATCGGTCGCCGAGATCAGGTCGGAAATATTCTCTTCAAGGATAGCGTTTCTCGGGTAATAAGATGCCCGCCTTCGGTTGTCTTCCGAAATCTCCCTCATGCTGCGAACGTGAGCGCGCAGATCATTTTGCCTTTTAATGAAATCACTCTTTGTTACCTGTGGATCGTCTGGCATATTATCTAACCTTCTCGGCATGCTGCGGATTATTGGTACTTTTTTCGCTTCGCCTAGGCGGCAGACTTTTCGGACGCATTTACGGCGGTTAGCACTCTTCGTGCTGTGCTGTACGTTTCTACGTTTATGCTGGCCGCTTGGTTCAGTTGGACGGCACGGCCGAGTCGGCGACGGTCAGGAGCGGCCGCTCTCGCAAAACACCGGCGTCACGGCATGAACGTGCCCCTATGGCTTTCGTTGCCCGGTGTTGCGCGAGAGAACCACAGCGGGGTGCCGTCCGGACGGGCGATGACCTGGACGTTCATGCCGTGCTGTTTGTGTTTCTGCGATTAGTACGGCTCGTCCGCCTTGATGCGGTCGATCGGGATCAGGGTGCCGTCAACCACGACGTGGTCGCCCTCACCGAGGCCGGTGAGGGCTTCGTGCAGGCCGGGTGCCCAGGAGGCAAATCCCGCCTCGTCCTCGAAGACGGCAGACCAGTACCGGCCGGCCGTCGCCCGTGGGGACGGCCGGGACCGGCGTCGGGTCGCAGGCGACGGGGTCGACCGCGGCCAGGATGCGGCCGGATCGCGGACCAGATGCCGACCTCGGGACCATACGTCCAGGGTCTCGTCGACGTATCGCCAGGCGGTGGCTCTGGGATATTCCGAAACCGGCTCCGAGCGGCGAGAACGTCTCGTTCTTCCGCAGGTGGACCAACGTGAGCAGCGCCTGCTTGAAACAGCCGAGCTTGCGCCAGCCGGTGTTACGGGTCAGGCCAGGATACGGAACCAACAGGGCCCATTCGATCGCCGGCGTGATGACTGGAATCACCACGCCAACGACCAGGGGCCCTGCCCCGTCACCACAGCTGCTGACCAGCCCATTTCACCCTCCAGCACAGGATGAAAGAGGCTCATTGTGTAATGATATCAGCGGCGCTTTTGCTGGGTGCCACCTGCGAGCTGTGGATTTTCACTGACAGAGCGCGAAGAGCTGCTTGGCGTTGCCGAATAGTGCACGGAAGAAGGTGCTATAATTCTCATGCCTGCAATTTGGGCAAGACCGATACTTGAAATCCCTGAGCCGCCACTGTGGCTTGTGGAAGCGTTAAGGTAGGAATCATCGGGTCGCGCAGTATATCGATACGGCTCTCCTCTGCCATTGTTGGCGGAAACCCGTTGATTTGTCGCAACGATCGGGTCCATCAAGCGGATCGCACTCGCAGAGTCTAGCTCGTCGCGACTGGGTGCCTCCGAGGGGAGGGGAATTCTGGGCGGATCCTGAGCCGCACCGGCGTTGAGCTGCGCACTTTTAGACATATCCTCAAGCATATGCCTCTGCGCTTCCAGCATGGATGTCAGATGATTTGCAGGATACGTGCGTGCGAGCCCGATCGCCTCAGTGTAGATTTGGAACTTTTTGAGATCTCTGGCCTCGTGTGACTCATTTACTTTCCGCATGAGAATGTCCAAATTCTCTCGGGTTGCGCAAAGCAAGATTTGAAACTTTTCAGCCTCTGTAAATTCAACTTTCGCGTTAGGCATTTCAAGCCTTCTTTTCGTGTAGTTTATTTGCGTTCTCAGACGCAGCCTCGTCTTGAGATACGTCGAAGTTGCGGTCGCGGTTCAAGCGGCATCCGCGAGGACCATTCGTTAGCCTCGATCTTTCGTGATGGTCCGCCGACGTAAAGGGTGTTGCAAGGCCGCGTTCCGGGCATTTCCCTTGTATGCGTGGGGTGTTGAGGGCTGAGCCGTTGTGGGTGGAGACGTTCACAGGGCTGCGGATGGACCGGTTCGAGAGGCTGCTGAGGGTGGTCCGGGAGCGGGGCGGGAACGGTCCTGGTGGCGGCCGCCCGTGGTGTCTGCCACTGGCTGACCGGGTCCTCTTGGTGGCCGTGTACTACCGCACGAACCTCACGATGCGGCAGCTCGCCCCGCTCTTCGGGGTCTCCTCGGCCACGGTCTGCCGGGTCATCCAGCGCCTGTGGCTTCAACCGCATGCTCGGCCAGCTCTACTACTGCCTCCAGCACCACACGCCGTTCGACGAATACACGGCCTTTCCGCCCGCTGTCGCCGCAGCTGCTTGACACGTTGAGCGCCTGAGGTATCTGCGCTGCACGGCGTGCCGGACCACGCCGCGGTGGTCGTGCACGCATCGCCGCCGGGCCTGGTTCTACGACCTCACCGCCGCGAAGCCCAAGAGGGTGCCGACGCTCGCTCAGGAGTGAGCGCTGGACCGGGCAATGGCTGCCAGACAAACGTGCCGCAAGTGCAGAAAACGGTTCTACATCTGCCTGTCCAAGACGCTCGGGTGCTGCCTGGAGTGCCACGACGGCACTCCCGTGGACCCCAACAGCCACATGACCTCGGCGTCCGGCACGCACCGGCTGGCCGCGTGAACCGGACCCCGCCCCCTTCGAGTATCACCAACGAACCTGGAGGTTTGACCCATGCCCGACACCACCACGGCCCGCCCGTACGCGCCCGGCTCCCCGCTCGCGTTCCTGCTGGAGATGGCCGCCGACGCGTACGGCCCCAACGAGACCGAGCAGCGCGAAGACGCGGAGACCGCCGCCGCCCACCACATCTACGCCGCCTACCCGCACACCCTCGCGCAGGCCGTGGAGGCCGCGGACTGGCAGGCATCACCGGCCACGGAGCGAGGAGGCCAGCACTTCAAGGCGTCGGCGGCGGCGTCGCTGGACGGCGGCCTGTGGCTGCATCACACCCTGCGCATCACCGAGTACGACGGCGCCGCCGACGTCCTCACGCTGATCGTGCCGTGCACCTGCGGGCGCTACACCGACATCACGCTCGACGGCGAGGAGATGCTGCTCGAGGTCCTCGCGGAAGTGGCACCGACGCACGGCCGGTCGGTGCACGACGACACCGCGGTCAACTGCCGCAGCATCCTGGCGGCGCCACTCCTGCACAGCCAGCGGTAGCAGTCCCCGGGACAGCCCGCCGCACAGGCAAGGGCGCGGATACGGCCGCGTCGGGACAGACACCCGCCCCTCAGCTTCTCCGTCACGAGGGACGAGTGCACCTTCCAGCATGCCCGATATCCGGTGCCGCCCGGAGTGCACGTGATCACACAGCAAGAGGCGCACCCCATGCTCGGACAGCCCAGGTGCGCCTTCTTCATTCCGCCTGAGGGTGAGAACGGACACGCCACTGATGGTGGTATTCAGACACGACCAGGACGACTTCACCGACCTGTTCTGCGGTCTCGGAGGCTCCACCAAGGGCCTGAAAAGCGCGGGACTCTGGCTGCTGGCGATGAACCACAACCGGGTGCAGGTGGCCGCGCACCGGGCGAACCACCCGGAAGGGCTGCACCTCACTAGTTCGACTACCGATGCCCCAACCGGCGGTACAGGCACCTCATCAACGACCCGGTCACCCGGCCCATCAGCGGCGTCATCGACTGGTCCCTGCCCGGCCGGCGCATCGGCGACGGACGGCCGAACGGCAAGAAATTCACCCCCTACGCCGGCTCGACCCCCGCCCGGGTCGCCGCCGGCTTGGCTCACTACGGCCACGCCCCGCACGTGACGATCCTGCGCAAGAACACCACCGCTGTCGCCACCACCGACCCGGTCCCGGCGGTCTCCGCCAAGGGACGCCACCACGCACTGATCGTGCCCAACGGCCGCAAGGGCGCCGTGCGCACCACAGCGGAGCTGCTCACCACGATCGCGTGCAAACCCCACCACAGCCTGGTGCGCACCGTGCCGACCTCGACGACTGCCGCTGCGCATGCTCAAAACTCGCGCAGGCACAGCGCCTCCCCCGCCGACTACGTACTGCCCGACGCGACCATGAAGAGCAGATCCTCGGTAGCGCGGTCCGCGTCAACGCTCCTCACTCGCACACAGCGGAGGCGCACCCCCACGCTTGGACAGCCCAGGGTGTGCCTCCTCATCCCGCCCCGAAGGGGCAGAACGGAGACTTCATCATGCCTGCTGAGCCCGCCTTACGGCAGAACTCCCGGATACTCGCGCTTGCTGCCGTCGCGGTCCCCCTGGCGGTCGCCGTCGCCGACGACGTCAGGGTCCGTCGGCACCTGCACGCCGCCCGCCACGACCCGCTCACCGGCTTGCCCGGCCGCGACACCCTCCAGGCCCGCACCGCGTCCCTGGTCCGCGTACACCGCAGCCTCCTGGACGTCCTGGTCGCCGATGCCGACGGCCTGAAAACGGTCAACGACGCCCTCGGACACGCCGCTGCTGACGCTTCACCGCCGCCGTCGGCCACCGGATCAAGGCGTGGGCGGAAGCGCTCGCGGCGGTCTCGCCGCACGGCTCGGGGACGACGAGCTCAGTGTCGCCGTGCTGCTCGCGCCGACCGTGACGCTGCGGGAGGTTGCCGCGCTGCGCCAGCCGCTCGCGCAGCCCGTCGACCACGCCGGACAGACCCTCACCCCGACCGTGTCCATCGGGACCGCCCCTGCCGCCGACGCCTCGCGCCTCCTGCGCGGAGCGGACCTGGCCATGTACCGGGTGAAGACCGGCGAGAAGCCCGCCTACCCGCCCACGGTCCACAAACGCTGTCCTGGCCGGCCGCCCAGGCACGCACCTGCCCCTCGCATGACCCGCCGTACCCACAGCGGCGTCCTGGACTGCAAGGACGCCCAACACTTTGACCGCTGGCAGAGCCTCCCTGCGTGCTGTGCGACAAGACGACGCCGATGCGCTCCCACTACGGCGAGCCCGTCCGCAAAGTCTGCGCTCGCCCAGCACCCCGTCGAGGCCCGCCGCGGGCGGTTCGCCTCCGGCGTCCAGCCCAAGCGCCAGAGCGACGACGACCACGCCTGACCCTCGCCCTTCTTTGGAGAGCTCTGCCATGCCCGGATTCCGATCCGCCCTGCCGGCCTCCGCCCGTATCGCCTTCCCCTACACCGCCACCCCCACCGCCTGCCAGCACCAGCCCGCCCTGTTCTCCCACGAGGCGACCAGCACACCAACAGCACAGGCCGACATCGAGCAGGCCACCCTGCTGTGCTCCGGCTGCCCGATCGCGACAGGCTGCCTCAAATGGGCGCTGGCCCACCCGAGCGAGGCGTGCTTGGGGGTGTGGGCTGGCACCACCGCCCGACAGCGCACCCACCTGCGCCAGCGTCTGGTTGTACGGCTCGGTACCGACTGGGTGACCGTCGTCGCCGGCCACGATCAGCGGCTGCGCCAGCAGCGCTAAGCCGCGGCAGACCCCGCTCACCGTCCGCGAAGCCCGTATCGTCCGCCTGGACCGCGACGTCAACGGACCCCTGCCACGGTGGCCGCGGAGACTCACGCCGGACGACCAGCAGCACAACATGAGCTGGCTCCTGGCCGCTGCCAGTGCACCGGCCAGGAAGGCAAGATGACCATAAACCGCAGCGGCATGGCAGTCGCTCTGAACGGCTTCCTGTACGACAAGGCCATGCGCGGCGACCGGCGCGAAACCACCGCTCGCTTCCGTTTTGTCGTCTCTCACCGACGAAGTGGTGGACAAAATGGTCGTGCCCTGCACGGCCACCATCCCAAGGGCTGATTCACGTCCAGGCAGTGTTCGCCCTCGCCCGTCGCCGAGTCGATGTCTTATGGGCCATGCTCCGCGGCAGAAGGCACTGCACCCCCACCCACCGATCCCTCAATCGGCTTGCCGCCGTCATGGAGACTCACTCAACCAGCGCGTGCAGTAGGTCGAGTGCGGCAGGATGGGGAACCAACGAGGCTCCTGTGCCGATGGGTTGGGACTTCGGACACCTCCCTCAACGGCGCGGGAGCCTTGTGCGTTGAGGCCAGGGTTCCGGTGACCCGATCAGTAGCCGCGCTAAAAGACCTTCATCAGCCGAACATAGTGACTGAAGCAGTCGAAGTAGGCCATGCTGGGACAAGCCACCGTGCACCCCTTGGGGTTGAACTGCTAGTCCACCCCGTCCAGTTGCACGGTGGTCTGCCTGTTTGGGCAGTGAGCAGTCACCGGCAGACGGGGCAGGCAAGGGGCAGAACCCGCGCACTCACCCGCGGAGATCCCCTACACCACACGGCGGGACACCATCCCTGGCCCAGACATCAAGATTGGAAAATGATCATTCTTTAGGATATGGCGCACTTGCGAGCGACCCGCCTCAATCCCCTCCCCGCGCTGCCGCGGCCAGGGAGTACAGCGTTTATTCGGCCGGCCCGGACCCGTCGAAGGCCCACAGTTCCCCGACGGGCTCCCACCGCAGTCGCCCCGGCGGCACGGTCTTGACCAGGGAAATGACCCGGGACCGTTCCTCCTTCGTGATCCGTCGTTTGCGGCCTTTTCCACCCAGATCATCGAGTCCCTGCAGACCCGATCGGTTGAAGCGGTGCAGCCCGCAGCGGACCGATTTCTGGCTGCAGCCCAGCTCCACAGCAATGGCCGGCACCCGCAGCCCCGCCCAGCTCAGCTCGATCATCCGGGCCCCGCGTCACCGCATCCAGCGGAGCCTTCCTCGCCTGTGACAACCGGCGTACGACATCTCGCTCGTGCTCGTCACGCTCCGGTCGTACCCATAAGACCATCACCCAGCACCAGCCCCCGAGCACCCTCAACTACCCCGCCACCGGGACATATACCCGACCAAAGAGGGAATCCAGCACTAGTTGGTCGTGCGAAGTGATTCCAGTGCATACGACATGAACCAGTTTCGGGTCTCGTACGTTATGTAGGTTGAAGTCCAAGCTTGGTCGTCCTATCCGCAAGCTTCATTTCAACTGGAATAGCAAAATTCAATTATTGTAATCCGGGTAGACATTTTCAGCATCGGCAAACAGGAAGGAATTCCATGCCTATTAAATATTCGGACGAGGAAATCAAGGGGCATCTTCTTGGGTGGGCGCGCGCAAATCGTGGAAATAATAGAATAGACAAACAAACTTACGCGATCGGTCGTAGACTGCCACCCGCTAGTATCAGTACCTGGTGGTCGGACTGCGGGCAGCGCAAAATTACTTTTACCACAGAAGAGCGTCGCGAATTAGCGCAAGCCGAGGCGATCTATCTATCCACTCCACCCGCAGCTACCAATGCGCAGGCTAATAGGGAAGTGAATCTAAAAAAAACACAGCTGGCAGTCAGGAGGGGCATCTGCAACTCCTGGCGCTGCAACATTGCTAGACCTTACGAGCGCGGCACCGGCGGTTCCTTCCATCCGAAGGAAGAGGCCTGCGTCAGGGAGTCCGGAAGGCTCTACTGGAAGCCCGTCGACGGGACGCGCAGAGAAGCGAACCCGGACCGCGGAGGAAATAGCGGGCACTCCGAGCATTGCTGCCGCTGCCGCGCTGGCACCAGATGATGCGGCAGCGACAACAACTCTCCCCACTGCGGGGGCCCCCACTGGTTCCCGCGGTATGCCCAGGCCAGCGCGCGTGCGTTCTCACGCTGCGAGATAAGACCGTTGGTCAGTTTGAGGAGCCGTTTGTAGCAGCAGAGGGCGACTGCGAGGCCGAGAGGGGCAAGGTAGTTGTCTGGTTTCCGCTCGTAGCGGTGGTTGAGTCTGCGGTAGCCGGTCAGCCAGGACATGGTGCGTTCGATCACCCACCTGCGGCGGCCGAGCCGTTCGCTGGAGTCGATGCCTTTGCGGGCGATCCGGACACCGATGCGCCTGCCCCATAGCCATCGGCGCAGGTGGGGCACGTCGTGCGCCTTATCGGCGTGGAGGCGCTGGGGCTTGGAATCGGTCGCATGGGACTCGTGTCCCATGTGGAAATCCGGCAGCATCGGCTTCAGGGCCTGGCTGTCGTGGGTGTGGGCCTCGGAGAGTCCGACGCGTAGGTGGCGGCCTCGCGCCCCTTGCCGCGCTGCACGTCGACGGCGTACTTGCCGTCCGGGCCGACGCTGAGCGACACGACGTCGCCGGTGAAGAGAGTGACGGCCTGTGTCTTCGTGGCTGCGGACTCGGCGCTGCTCTGCCCAGGCGGTGCGTCCGCAGCGGTGACCTGCAGTCCGGAACCGGCCGTGGCAGGCGTGATGGCGCCCGTAAGTAGTCCTGCTGCTCCTGCCGCTGCCCACAGGGTGTGGAGTCTTCGCATGGGTGGCGTCCTTCCCCGAACGCTGACAACGCTTCCGGCCTGGTGAGCGGAAACCAGTGATCAGAGTGGGCGCTGCGTGGAAAGCGGCTCAAGGGAATCCTGTGGCCGGGGAGTGCCAATGCCCTCTTCGGCCACAGGAATTGGAGGCTTTGGTACGTCCTGTCGTCGAACTTCCGTGTTCGCCCAGAGGGCAGGCCGAGCCACGCCCCTGCACGGTCGGCCGCGCGGCTTCGGCGTCGTTAGTTGAATATCGCTACGGCCGCCGACTGGCTGGCCGTCGTTCTGGCCGCGGCCTCGGCTGTCGGGCTCGTGATGGTCGCCCGACGGGGAATGCAAGCGGCGTCCGTGGTCAGGCTTGCCGTCGACGAGGCACTCGGCTCCGGTACGAGTACGCGGCGTCGGCCACTGCTGGCGCGCATTCTGCTCGGGCCCTTCTTCCGTCGCCGCGGCGATGTCAGGCGGGTGGCCAACCTCAGCCATGGGAAAGCAGGCCGCCGAAACCTCCTCGACGTCCACCACTACCGATCGCGTCCCGAAGGCGGCCCCGGTGCCGTCCAGGCGCAGCTCCACCCCCTTCGCGGTGGCGTAGGCGAAGACATCGGCCAGCGTGTGCAGACGCAGTCCCGCCTCGCCGGGAACCGCGAATCCCCGCGCTGCCAGGAGGGGACGGATCTCATGGACGGCCCGAGTGACGGTGGAGCGGTCCACGCCGTAGAAGACGGCGAGGGCGGCGTGGGGGAGCTGAAACCGCAGGATCACCAGGGCCGCGGTCACCCGGTCGGTGAAGACCAGTTGATGGCTGGGTCCGCCACCTTCGGCGCGCAGACGCTCATGGCCTTGGCGTTCGCCCAGCCGGGACTTTTTCCGCGCCGTCCACGGGCTGGCCAACTCCGCGATGAGCGCCCCGAGTCGACGCCTCGAGATGCCCGCGCAGATACGATGCGAGAGAGCCGTACGGGCCAAGGATCGATTTACAACCATCCCAACCCGTACGGCTTTCGTTACGTTCCAGACCAGCCGAAACCGCTGTCGTACACAACGCCGTTAGCGCCGTGAGATGTCTTTCGAAGGTCCTGACCTCGATTCCGGGAGTCGCGGTCAGGACCGCCGCCACCTTGCTCGTCACCGTCGGCGACGGCACCAACTTCCCCACCGCCGCCCACCTCGCCTCCTACGCCGCGACGGCCAAGTCGTTGGGCACCTCGATCCGCGGGCGAACACGCGCCCAGAGGCGGAAACAGGCAACTCAAACGCGCGATGTTCCTGTCCGCGTCCGCCGCCCTGCACGACCCGCCGCCCGCACCTACTACGACCGATGCCGGGCCCGCGGAAAGACCCACACCCAAGCCCTTCTCCGGCTGGCCCGACAACGCATCAACGTGCTGTCCGCCATGCTCCGCGACGGCACCTTCTACGAACCCCGAATTCCACGCCTCGCTTGACGAAGGACACAGAGGCACCTCCCGACAACCGGTGAGTGATGATGAGAGCCCTCTTCCGGCACCGGGTGGCTCACCGTGGGGAGGTTGGGCCGGTCAGGTGCCAGGTGTCACGGACCAGGAGGGCGGCGACGGAGGAGAGCAGCACGGCCCCAGCGCAAGCCAGCGTTGCGGTTTGGATTCCCAGGGCCGATGTGAGCGGACCGGCTAAGGCCAGGCCGAGCGGGGCCAGTAGCATGCTCCCCAGCCAGTCGTAGGAACTGATCCGCGAGAGCGAGTCGGCTGGAACCTCCCGTTGCAGAGTGGTGGTCCACAGCACCCCAAAGACATCCGTGCAGACACCCGCGAGCAGGGCCGCGAGGATGGTCGCCCAGAGCGGCGCCCCGGTGCCCAGTGCCGCCATCGGCAGCGCCAGCCCGGCGGAGAAGAGGACACCGGTCCGGAGCGGGTACCGGGATCTGATGCGGGTGGACAGGCCGCCGCCGCAGATCATGCCGACCGCCTGGGTGGCCAGTATGAGGGACCAGGACCGGGCCCCGTCCCATCGGGTCTGGGCCAGGGCGGGACCCAGCGCGCTCTGACCCAGGCTGAGCGCGGCGGTGGCCACCGAGAATGCAGCCACGGTGGACCACACCCAGGAGCGGGTGGTGAACTCGCGCCAGCCGGCCCGCAGATCAGCCAGCACAGTCATGCGACGGACCTTGCCGTCGGCGTTCAAACGCATGGCGACGGTCAGACCCGCGCTAGTGACAAAGGACAGCGCGTTCAGAGTCAGTACGGCCGAGGCACCGACCATCGCCACGAGCACGCCGCCGAGCACGGTGCCCAGCAGGTCCGCTCCCCGTCGAGTCATCTGCATTACGGCGTTGGCTGGCTGGAGGGCCTCTGCCGGCACGCACTCCGGCAGCAGGCCGCTCATCGCGGGGGCGGACAGAGCGGTGGCGGCGCCAGCCGGGACGGCGCCCAGGGCCAGCAGCGGAACAGGCAGCGCGAGAGCGGTCACTACCGTGAGGAATCCGTAGGCCAGCGCAGCTACCAGATCCGCGCCCACCATCAGCCTGGCCCGCGGAAGTCGGTCCGCGAGCACCCCACCGAAGAGCACAAGAGTGACCTGCGAAACCACCTGGATTATCAGGACCATAGCCACGCTCTGCGCCGTGGCACCAGGGATCGACAGAATACCGAAAGTCAGTGCAATACGTCCGAGGGAGTTACCTGTGATGGATATTGAGCGGGCCCCGAACAGCAGCGCGAAGCGCCGCTCGCGGAATATTTCTTTGGTGTTCGTGGAAACTCCAGGAGAGATACATCAGCAGAACGGGAAAGAGCTCGGAAGAGTTCTTTTCCAGCACTGTACTACCGAGGCCTCTGCCGTGAACACTTGCTAACCAGATGCCTGAGTGGTCAAAAATATCACTAGATTTCACTGAAAAAGGCGCATTTCGACCTGCTCGCAAAGCGATTTGAACCGTCCAGCCCTTCCGTGTCGTATCTGCAGTAGTGGGGAATCACTTTGCCCCCCGAGGAGGGGTGGCAAAGCGAGTGCGAGCCAGCGGGGAGTATTTGACTTTCTTCGTTTACGGCGAGCTACCATACGGCGGGTGGAAATCCGCCGGAGCGGGAACAAAATTTTCCCGCCCGGCATCTATCCGGCCATTTTCACACCTTTTCCATTGAGGAGGAATCATGTCCGAGTTCGAGCTCGACATCCAGATCGTGACGGTCGACACGGATGAGGAGTCGGCCGCCCACGCCGCCGGCACCTCGTCTATCTTCGAGCGCTGCGTCGAGCATTAAGTCGCTGTGACTCAGCGCGGGTGATGTACCCACACTGGGCAGACCGACATTCGTAGACCGTGGTCCTCGCCGGAGGCTTCTCCGGCGAGGACCACGCCCGAACAGTGGGCGAGGTCGTCCGAACGGCAGACACAGTCGGACGAGGAACAGCGGGGAGACCAGCGGATGACTCAGTACGGCACCGAACCCACCGTCTACGCGTGCCACGACACAGTCCTGCTGCGTGTCGCCGCGCTCCCGGCCTCAGCTCCGGCAGCCGGGCGGACCCGGTACGCCCTGGACGCTGACCCCGGTGCTCACGCCGCCGAAGTGCGTTCGCAGGTGGCCGAATCGATCGCCGACCCACGGGTACGGGGCGCGGTGGCTGCCGCCAGCGCCTCACTTGCAACCGCCGCGGAGCACGCCGCCACAGGCACCGAACCAGACGAGGCGCGGGTCCGGAGAACGGCCGGATCCCTGAACCGCTACCTGATCCGGATGGCCACCCGGCCGACACCGTTCGGCCTGCTAGCCGGAGTCGCACTAGCAGAGGTCGGCGATGACACAGTGGCACGGCTGGGTAACCGGCACCGCAAGGCCGTACGCCCTGACGCCTCCTGGCTGCTGCCGCTGCTGGCCCGCTGGGAGCGCCGCTCGGACGTCTGGCGGCGCCTACGGCTCGTAGCCAACGACCTGTGTTTCGTGCGCGGCGACCGGCTCGTGGTCCCTTATGTGCCCGACATCACCGGTGAGCGACCAAGCACACAGGACACTACCGAACTGACAATGCGTCACACCGCGGCTGTCGCGGCGGCCCTGCGGCGTGCGGAGCATCCGGTGACCGGGGCCGTGCTCGCCGCCCACCTGATCGAGGCCTTCCCCGAGGCATCGGGTGCAGCGGTCGACGGGCTGATCAACCAGCTCGTCACCCACGATGTCCTGCTGACCGACCTGCGTCCCGCGGATTCGGAGCCGGACCCGCTCGGCCACGTTATCGAATGCCTGCGCGAGGTGCCCGGCTTCACCGCACTGCCCGCGCTGACCGGCGTGCAAGAGGCGCTGCACGCTTACGCTGCGGCACCCGTCATGGACGACGGCGACGCGCTCGCGACCGCCACCCACCGTATGGGAGCACTAAGGACCACCGAACGGCCCCTGCACGTGGACCTCGCCGTCGACGCCCGGGTCCGTCTCCCGACCGAGGTGGCCCGTGAGGCCGAGCGAGCGGCGGACCTGCTGTGGCGCCTGGCGCCGGGTGGGGGCGAGCCCTCCCGCCTGCGCCAGTACCACGCCGACTTTCTGGAGCGGTACGGCATCGGCCGCCTGGTGCCGGTCACAGAGCTCCTCGATCCGGACATCGGTCTCGGAGCCCCGGCTGGCTACCGGCACCCGCGCAGCGGCCGGGCCGCCGTCCACGAACAGCCGGGAGACGCCGAGCGGCGGCGCGATCAGGTGCTGGCCGCGTTGGTGAGCCGCAGCCTGTCGACCGGCGCGCGGGAGGTCGTCCTCGACGACGACCTGATCGATCGAATCCAGGCCGAGGACGCCAGACCGGCGCTGTCATCGATGGAGCTGTGCGGCCGGGTCGTGGCCACGGACCTGGCCGCACTGGCCGCCGGAGACTTTACTCTCTGGCTCTCCGGGACCAGTGGCTCCCGCATGGCCGGGGCGATGGGCGGCCGGTTCGCACACCTGCTCGGCCCAGCAGCCCACCGGCTGCTCTCCCCTCCTCGGTCGACCGATGAGGAGGAGCGCGCGCTGGGCCGCCTGGCCGACGACACCGATGCCGACGCGCCGGTCGCGGCGCAGCTGAGCCTCCAGGGAGCCTGGCTGCGTGCGAGCAACATCAGCCAGGTGCCGAACCAACTCGCCCACAGGATCGTCGTCGGTGGGTTCGCCGACCGCAGCGATCCCGGGGTCATCGGGCTACGGGACCTTGCGGTGTGCGCCTGGCCGGACCGGCTGGCGCTGGTCGGCACCGAGATGGGTCGGGAGATCACGCCTGCCACGTTCCACATGCTCAATATGCGGGCGCACGCACCGAACGTCGCCCGATTCCTCCACGAAGTGACGCTTAGCGGCCACCGGTCCTGGGAGCCGTGGACCTGGGGCGGGCTGGACGTGCTGCCTCACCTGCCGCGGGTGCGCCATGGGCGGACCATACTGGCCGCGGCGCGCTGGCGCACCGACGAGCCGTTCTTCGAGGACACCGGACTCGGCGACACCAAGTGGCGGCAGGCCCTGGACGACTGGCGGGAGCGCTGGCAGGTCCCCGAGCACGTGCTCCTCGCCGACGGCGACCGTTTCCTGCAGCTCGACCTCAGCAGCCCGGCGCACGCCAGAATCCTGCGCCAAGAGCGCGGCCGGTCCGCGGCCGATCTACTGGAGGTACCCGGCGGTACCGCAGCCCCGGGCTGGCTGACGGGTGACGAGGGGGCGCACAGCCACGAGGTGGTCTTCCCGTTGACAGCTCGTGCGCCACGCACCGATCCCTCGAGCACCGCCCTGCGCAGAGCGGTGCCCGTCGTGCGTGACACCGGTGTCGCGCCCCTGCCGCTGGATAGCGGCTGGCTCTACGCAAAGCTCTACAGCAGCGAGCAACGCCAGGACGAAATCCTCACCCGCAGGTTGCCGCACCTGCTGACCGCCTGCGGCCCCACACTGCGGCGCTGGTTCTTCATCCGCTATCGCGACCCGGAACCGCACCTGCGGCTGCGGTTCTTCGCCGGCGGGCCGGATGACGCGGGGCGGCTGCTGCCCCTGCTCGGTAGGTGGGCGTCGGAGCTACGGTCGGCCCGGCTGTGCGGACGGATGGTTCTCGACACCTACGATCCCGAGGTGGAGCGGTACGGCGGTCCCTCCGCACTCGCACTCGCCGAGGAGGTGTTCCAGGCCGACAGCGAGTCGGCGCTCGTACAGCTGACGACACGTCAGGAACAGCCGGACGGCCCTGGCGGGCTGGATCCGGTGTTGTTGGTCGCCCTGAACTACCTGGACATCCTGCACCATCTTGACGGTCCGGCCAGGGGAGGCCCAGGTCCGGCCTGGCTGCTGCAGAGCTCCGCGAGCAACCGGGACCGCGCAGACTTCCGCCCGCACCGCCGGGCCGCACTTGACCTCGCTGATCCTGACGGCCAGTGGGAGCGGCTCTCCGCGAGTCCGGGCGGCAAGGCGATCACGGACAGCTGGGCCCGCCGCGCCGAGGCGCTGCAGCGTTACGCAGCGCGGCTCACCGAACAGCAAGTACGGCCAGGCGGCCCGCGGCCCGCGGCAACGGTGGTAAGCAGCGTGCTGCACATGCACCACAATCGTCTGCTGGGCATCGACCGCGAGAGCGAGCGTCGCAGCCACGCCATTGCGCGCGGCGCGGTCCAGGCGGTGCTGGACAAGCGGCGCTACACGCGATGACGTACCGACGGACCACACCGGCCGTATCAGCGGTATCCCCTAGTTCCGAGCCGTCTACCAGTTCGATACCACCCCAGGACAACACCGTGCCGACGCCGGCTGACGCGCCAACGGCACACCGCCCTGTCAGTACACCGCTCGCCTGTCCGCAGCAGGCATATACCGAACCGCAGAGAGTCCGGCCCACACGACCGAACGTACGTCATGACCAACATTCCGCCCGCCCCCGTCCCGATGCCGCACAGGTGGTGGCCGACGTGGCCCGGCGACTTGCTGATCCATGTGCCGTTGAGGGGATCGCCGTCGCGGCTGAGAACACCGACACGTACACGGACGGTCCGGCGCGGCCTCCTTGGGAGCCGTTGTCGCTGATTGAGGGATTCTGTGGGGTAGCTCTGCTCCCTGCGGAACTGGGGCGCACCGAGGCCGCGGCCCGGTCAACCGCTCACGCATATCTGGTCGCGGCCGGGGCACCGTCCTGGTCCCCGCGGTCCCCCACGGGACTGTACGAGGGACCGGCCGCGCTCGCATTTGCCGCCCGAGCTGCGGCACACAAGCCAGGCGACTACGCCACCCTGAGGGGCAGACTGGACCAAGCCGTCCTCACACATGTCGAGGTGCTAGCCGCCGCGCCCGCCGCCCCGTCCCGGTACGAGGTGCTGGGCGGGTTGGCCGGACTGGGCCGCCATCTACTCGCCGACGGGCCGCAGCACCGCGATGCCCTGGGCACCGTGCTGCGCAGCCTGGTCCGGCTTGCTGAGCCCGTACCCGCCCACGGCACCGAACTGTCCGGCTGGTGGCGGGGAGGCGACGGTCCGGTCAGCCGCGTCAGCCTGGGCATGGCGCACGGTATCGCCGGCCCGCTGGCCCTGCTCGCCCTGGCGGACCGTCACGGAAGTCGTGTGCCGGGCGCCCAGGGTGCGGTGGACCGCATGGTCCAGTGGCTGCTGTCCTGGCGGCAGTACGACGAGGCCGGGCCGTTCTGGCCTGTTGAGGTCAGCCTCCGCGAACAGCTCGCAGGCGGCCTGGAGCAGCAGCCGCGCGCCCGGGCTGGCTGGTGCCACGGCTCGGCCGGCATCGCCCGTGCTCTGCAGCTGGCAGGTCTCGCCCACGGCCGACCCGACTGGTCCCAGGCCGGCCTGGACGCCCTCGACGCGGTACTCGCCCGTACGCTGGGCCCGGTGCCCATGGCCAATACTGGTCTGTGCCACGGCTGGGCCGGACTGTTGCGGATCACACAGCTCATAGCCCGGGACGCCGCCACCGACGCTTTCGACGACCGGCTGGACGCCGTTGCCGAAGCCGTACGGGGCGGATTCCGGCCGGACAGCCCGTTCGGCTTCGCCCTCGTTTCCCCCGGCGAGGTCCACCTGGCGCGCGACCGGGCTGGTTTCCTGGAAGGAGCCGCCGGTATCGCCCTGGCACTCCACGCCCATCTGCGGCGCGCCGACCCGGTCACCGGCTGGGACATGGCACTGCTCATCGACTGAACCCGCCGCCCGCCACCTTACTGGCCACTGCACCGCCGCCGCCCGGCTGACCCGTGCACCGCGCCACATGTCTAAACAGCCATACGTACCTACCCATCTACATAGCGCAAACCGAGCGCACGCAGCGCACTCGCATCTAGCCGCATCCGGCCTGAGCAGCCCCGCACCAGAAGGAACACCATGGAGACCTCCCGCACGAGCCCCACTCCCGCCGCCGAAGACGGCGTCGAATGGTTCGGCCTGGACGAACTGCTCGCGGCCGGCCACCAGTCGTTGACCCGTCTGGTCGGCGACGCTGACGTGTTCCTCGCACGGCACTGGGAGAACGCACCAGTGATCGCCACCGGCCAACCCGCGGACGCCTTTGCCGACCTGATGACTCTCCAGGACTTCGACCGCATCCTCACCGAGGGTCCGGTCGCCGTTCAGACCCTGCACGCGGTCAACGCCAGCCAGACCCTCCCGGCCGAGCGGCTGGTGTGTTACCGCGGCAACGGCACTGGTCCCCTCGCCGATCCTGGACGGATCCTGGACGCGTTCGGCTCGGGCGCCACTCTGGTGCTGCACGGGCTGCACCGCTGGTGGCCGCCGCTGCGCAGGGTCTGCCAGGAACTGTCCGCGCTACTGAGTCACCGGGTGGTAGCCGACGCATACCTAACTCCGCCAGGCCAGACCGGCCACCTACGGCACTACGACACCCACGACCTGTTCACCCTGCAGATCGCCGGCTCGAAGCACTGGCTCATCGAGGAGCCGACCGTCGTACTGCCACTGAGCAGCCAGCACAACACCGCCGAGCGGCTAGGCCCATCCACCGTCCACTTCGACGGCGTACTGGCCGCAGGCGCCACAATGTACCTGCCACGTGGTTACATCCACACCGTCAGCAGCCGTACTGACACCAGCCTGCACATCACTCTCGGTATCGAGGCCGTGACCTGGAAGGATGCGCTCAGTTCGGCGGTGCGCCGACACGCCGAGGAGGAGCAACTGCCCTGGCGGCAGGTCCTTCCGGCCGGGTTCGCCCGGCCCGGAGCGCCCGACCCGCAAAGCCCTGCCGCGACGCAGGTACCGCCATACCAGGACATGGTCACCTGGGCACGGGAGCGCTTCTGGCACCATGAGTTCCGCTCCGCACATGCCGGGCGACTGCTGTCCATGGTGGCCGCGACGGCGGACGGCGCAACCGCCGGCACCGGCACGACCACTGCGGTGCGCAGGGCACCGGGCATCGTGGCGCGGGCCCGCCGCGCCGGCGATCAGTACGTGGTCTCGGTCGACGACAAGGACATCCGGCTGCCCGCCGCGATTGCTGATGACGTACGCCTGTTGCTCTCTGGCACGCCGGTCCGCCCGGCACAGCTGCGGACCACCGACGGCCGCGCTGCCGAGGTCCTGCTACAGCGGTTGGTCCATGAGGGTGTCCTGCAGATCATGGACGCTTGACACCTTTCAACCCCGCGACGTGGGGTCTGGCGTAGGTTCCGTTGAGATCGCCCGGGAATTCGATGCGGACCTGCCCGGTAACCGGACCAGGGCGGCTTCAAGTTCCTGGTAGGAGTGGGCTGTCGGTGATGCCCCAGATCCAGGTGGCGTATTCGGATGCGTCCAGGACTGCTCAGGTGGTCTTGGCGATGTTGTCCGCTCCCAGCAGCCGCGTCCTGCCGATGGCCAGGTTCCGCAAGGAGGCCGTCGCCCGCGGCGTGTTGGCGGTGTGGACGGTGGAGGCGTCCTCAGCGAACACCACATCTCTGACGTGGTGGCTGGAATTTTCGATTCTCCAGTGCCCGCGCACGTATCCGCCCAACTCGGCAGGTCCGGTCTGGTGGGAATCGAGGCTGGTGAC
Source organism: Streptomyces sp. NPDC002884 (assembly GCF_040295245.1). Taxonomy (NCBI): domain Bacteria; kingdom Bacillati; phylum Actinomycetota; class Actinomycetes; order Kitasatosporales; family Streptomycetaceae; genus Streptomyces; species Streptomyces sp. NPDC002884. The sequence continues at coordinate 39,578 of NZ_JBEOVB010000045.1, forward strand.
GGCGTAGACCGTCTCTCTGGTCTGCCGCTTGCCGCTCTCCTGGCGGCGCGGGTGGATGCGCAGGGCCAGCCGCGCTTCGGGGAAGGCGATCCCGCCCAGGTTCGCCGCGATGGCCATGGTCTTGACCGAGCGGGACTTCCGCCACCCGTGCCCGATCCCGGAGACCGTGTGGACTACGGGCACCTGGCCTCCACGACCGCATAAGCCGGCTGCCCTGGCGTGACATCACGCTCGACCACTACGACCGCACCCGCGCCCACCACCGCAACGAGATCCGCCGCCTCAAGATCGTCAAGTTCGACCACATCGACTGCCCCGGAGTCCGCCAGGCCCTCCAAGTCGTGCGCCGGAAACAGGAGAAGACGAAAGGCAAGCTGACCATCGAGCGCGTTCTGCGTGATCTCCAGCCTGCATCCCGGCGAGGCCACCGGCACCCAACTCGCCGCCTGGTTCCGCGGGCACCGGGGCATCGACAACCTCCTGCACCACGTCCGGGACGGCCACACCGACGTTGCTGCCGCCCTACGCCACACCACACGCGACTGCCAACGCCCCCTGACCGCCATCGGACTCACCTGACGAACCCGGACACAAGATCACTTCTCAATGACCCTGGGCATGGGGCCTGGGTCGCCGACATTTGGGTTCATCCAGGACTGCTGAAACCTCCTGGCAATTTGCATCCCGTCATGAGTCAACCCTGGGCGGCCACCTACAAGTGTTCGCAAGCGGGAGGTATGTCGCGAGTGCGAGAACCGGGCCAGCGTCCTTGCGCTGAGTGGGCCGTGATCGATGTCATCTGGAAGCAAGAGAGCTAATTCGCCTCCGTCGTGACCGATGCCTCAGCTTCTTCCAATGAACCACGTGAGAGCATCCTGCGTAGTTCACTACGTCAGCGTTGGAACTTTTAAGGATGAGCTATGCCTAGCTTTCAGGATAAAAACGATCATGCAGAATACCGTGATGCCAAGGCGAAGGGGGGTAGTGAGGCAAGGCCGCTACTCACCCGAGAGCAGCAGGCTGCTGCACTGTTGAACGGTAAGTCAGCCGAGGAGGTTATCGATATCAAGGCGCGCCAGAAGAGAGAACTGGCTCTCGCAGCTAACCTCCGTTCTCTGGGGATGGGGTCCACGCCAGCCGCCTCGAGTTCTACTCCCAAGCCTGCGGCCAAACAGCATGGCAAGCCGACTCAAATAACTAAGGGACGGTAGCAATCACGCCCCGGAACTTCAGTCTACCGGGCGGTCGGCGAGAAGAAGCCTCGGTAGAACCCAAATGTCGTTCCTTTAGCCTCGATCGTTCATGAGTTCCCGTCAGCTTGCTGACGGGAACTCTGCGCCTGTGTAGAGGGGAGGAGGTACTCGAGAAGGGGGCCACTTTGTGACACACGGCTACTGACCTTTGAGGCGTGATGTTGCCGGGGGCTGACGACGTGTGGTCGTTGCGGTATGCCGGTGGTTGAGATATCTGCAGGATGGTGGGCTGACGCCTGAACGGCAGGCGTTTCGCGAGCGAATCCGGCTGGAGGCCGCGGAGCGGTTTGCTGCTGATGTCTCCAACGCGGAGGTCGCCAAGGACTTACGGGTAAGTGTGTGTTTGGTGCAGCTTTGGCGCCGGGCCTGGCACCACGTGGTGCGGAGGAACTGCGGTCCGCCGGATCGGTCTCCGTGCACAAGCCGAGTGATGCCCTGTTCGCAATATTCGAACAGGAACTGCCCAAGGGGCCGGTCGCACACGGCTGGCTGGACCAGACCTGGACGCTGGCAAGGATAAAAACGCTGATCGGACGCCGGTTCCAGAAGAGCATGACGCCGTCGGCGATCGCGCGGCATGGCTTCAGCCACCAGCTCCCGGCCCGCCGCGCGACCGCATGCGACGAGGAAGCCGTCACCGGCTGAGTGAAGGAGACCCGGCCGCGGTTGTAAAGTCCGGGGTGGCGCTTGGGGCCTGGTTGTGCTTCGAAGACGAGGTCGGCTTCTCGATGACGCTGCGCATCGGGTGCCGAAGGCGACGGGGCGACCGCCGGCCGAGCCCCTCCTGCGGCGGTTGGAGGCCTGGTCGTTCTTTCCCGGGGTGACTGCGGTGATCCCGCGTCTGCGCAGGTAGGCACGGTTGTCCTTGAACGAGTAGGCCTAATGGGAGGCGAAGGCCGGCGGGAGGCGGCCTTCGCGGGCGCGAATCGAGCCTTTGAGTATGTCCGGGCCGGAGAGCCCTGTTGACAAGACGAGACTGGCTCGTGTCCATCAGTCCGGGCAGGTGTGTTCGGAATCAGGCGCGGTTCGTTCTGCATTGTCGGTGTGAGGTCTCAGGACTTCCTTGACGGTTTGTCGTCAGGAGATCCTTGACGGTCCTTCTGGGTGCCCATGCCTTTGACATAGAGCCTGGTGATCGGCTCGAGGTTCTTGCGGGGCCTGACAGCGAGTTCGTCCTCACCGTGCAGGATCCGGTAGTGCGTGTCCTCGATGACAACGGTGACGATCTTTCCCGCATGGCGTGGGCCGAGCTTGATGAACTGGCCGTGGATCATGAAACGGCCGCTCGCATGCACCTTGCGTTGGGCCCGGATGGCGCCAGCCGGCAGAGGCGGAGGCGGGGAGGTCGCCGTCCGTGCTCCGTCGATCTGCCCCAGACTGTCGGCCGGAACGGGGCAGGGCCACGTTCCCATCAGTGCGTTGTCGGCGATCGCGTGCATGAGGTGTCCGTCGAGGCGGAGGGTGATCGTGCGGACGGCGAGGGCGAATCCGACCTGGTAGCGGCCTCCGGCCAGGCAGACGATCCCGTCGCGATGGACCTTGCGGTTAACCTCGACGGGTTCGCCGGAGGCGAGGATCGCCGTGCCGCTGCGGGCCCTGGGCAGAGCCGCGGGTACAGGCTCGGGACCGGCTGGGCGAGCGCCGTAGCGCATGGTCAGGTAGGCGAGTTCCTCCGGCCGCAGCCGGGACGGGACCGTGGTGACGAGGTGCCGGTCGAGGAGGAAGTGGACGCTGCGGTGATTCGCCCAAACCGTCACCGTCCTGCCGGCCAGTGCCTGGTGGATGCCCACTCGCTGCCTGCCCGTCACCAGGGTGATCTCGCCGCTGGGCGGCACCCGCACCTCGAACTCGATCGCGGTGCCCTGCGGCGGCAGAATCGGCGGTTCGACGACCTCGATGGACAACTCCGCTTCTTCGACGGTCTCCACTACGACCGCCGACGAGCAGCTGGCGACCGACATGTCGCAGCACAGCGGAACCTCTTCAACCGCTTCATGGGCATGCTGTTCCACTGCCTCCAGAACGGTCACGCCTACGACGAAGCAGCCGCCTTCCCACAGGCCTCAGCAGACCTCAAGGCAGCAGCGGCTCGACGCTTATCCGCATGGGATGTCTTGTCGGCGGCCACTGCCCCGCGGACGGCCCCTCGGACCTGCGACACGGACCCGGTCGAGTACCGCCCGGAACTGCGGGCAGTCCGCCGTCTGGCCCGGGGGCAGCTCGAGCACCAGCGGCACTCCCGCGGCATCGATCGCGGCGTAGACCTTGCTGCTCAGTCCGCCTCTGGGCCTGCCGAGCCCGGCGCCCTTCGCCCGTGCCCGGCGACGGCGCCGTGCCGCAGACCGCTTTCGGCCCTCCTCTGCGTCGCCCGCACCGGGTGTGGCCTGCGGCGCATCACCCGCAGAACGGGTCCCTGCTCCGGCAGCCTGATCGCCGACGCACTGCAGATGGCCGCTGCGACTCACGGCAGTCTGGACGGCTCCGTGTTCCACTCCGACCACGGAGCCCACGGCGGATCCAGGGCCTTCGCCGACCTCTGTGAGCAGCTCGAGTTCACCCGGTCGATGGGCGCGGTCGGCACCAGCGCGGACAACGCGGCCTGCGAAAGCTTCCACCTCCCTGAAACGCGAAACCCTCCGGGGCACCCACGACTACAGCGACGCCGCTACCTGCAGAAAGACCGTCTTCTCCTGGCTGACCCGCTACAACACCCGCCGCGTGATCAATAGCCGCGTGCCCACCATCACGGGGGAGGGCCCCCTCCGCCCCGGCTCGGTCCAGCGGTGCAAGCGGGCGGGGGGCGATTGATTGACTTCTTCCCCCGCCTAAAGGCGGGGGATTCCAGCGGTCGCCCGCTGGGGTTCCTGCTTCATCGACGACTGCCCCGTCCGGGAGGACTCCCGTTGAGGTTTTACACCGTCTCCACAGGCAGACGCCGCCAGCCCGGCGGCCAGGATATTGCGTGCCGCGTTCACGTCGCGGTCATGCACGGCACCGCAGTGCTCGCACGTCCATTCACGGACGTTCAGCGGCAGCTACCCGCGGACCGTACCGCAGGCCCTGCACAGCTTCGAGCTGGGGAAGAACCGGTCGATCACGACGAGTTCGCGCCCGTACCAGGCGCACTTGTACTCCAGCATCGACCGCAGTTCCGTCCAGGCCGCATCGGAGATGGCGCGCGCGAGCTTGCCGTTCTTGAGCAGGTTGCGGACGGTGAGGTCCTCGATCACGACCGTTTGGTTCTCACGGACGAGACGAGTCGACAGCTTGTGCAGAAAGTCCCGGCGGCGGTCCGTGATCCGCGCGTGGACCTTGGCGACGCGACGACGGGCTTTCTCCCGGTTCGCCGATCCCTTCGCCTTGCGCGACAGCTCACGCTGCACACGGACCAGGCGGGCGCGGTCACGGCGCTCGTGCCGGGGGTTGGCGATCTTCTCCCCGGTGGACAGGGTCACCAGGGAGGTGATCCCGGCGTCCAGGCCGATCGCCGCTGTGGTGGCGGGGGCCGGGGCGATGCTGTCCTCGCACAGCAGGGACACGAACCAGCGTCCCGCCGCGTCGCGGGACACGGTCACCGTGGTCGGCTCACTGTTATCGGGCAGTGGACGCGACCAGCGGATGTCCAGCGGCTCTGGGATCTTGGCCAGAGTCAGTCGCCCGTCGCGCCAGGTGAAGGCGCTGCGGGTGTACTCGGCCGACGCGCGGGACCTCTTGCGCGACTTGTAGCGCGGGTATTTGGACCGCTTGGCGAAGAAGTTGGCGAACGCCGTCTGCAGATGACGGAGCGCCTGCTGGAGCTGGACGGAGGACACCTCCGTCAGGAAGGCGAGTTGTTCGGTCTTCTTCCACTGGGTGAGCGCGGCGGAGGACTGCACGTAGGAGACGCGGCGCTGCTCGCCATACCAGGCTCGGGTGCGTTCCTGAAGCGCCTTGTTGTACACGAGGCGGACGCAGCCGAACGTGCGCGACAGCTCAGCTGCCTGCTCGTCCGTGGGGTAGAAGCGGTACTTGAACGCCCGCTTGACCTGCTGCGCCATGCCTCACATTCGATCAGCTTCCATGTGACTGACGGGTGTCGGTCGGTGGGCGGTTGACGTCGGTCCGCACTGGCGGCGAACCGACCCTTCCTGCCCTGCCCCGCAGGAACTTCGTTTCCTCCCCGGCCTGAAGGCCGGGGTATCCACGAAAGAAGGCCCTGATGAACCCTTCAGCAGAAACCGTACGTAGCAATTGGTGGATGCCACGTTGCTGAGCAGAGGTCTGCCTGCCGGGCTCCCTCGTCACGGAGGGCAGCAGTTCAGCCTCAGCATCCACGCCCGTCTCCAAGTGCATGGTTAGGAGACTGGCCGCTGTGGCCCCGGGTATCCATGCAACCCCGGGGCCACAGCCCGCGGGGAAGCATGTGTGTCGGTCTAGAACTGACGCTCATCGTTGACACCTGGGTCTCCGATCACTACGGAGACCCACATGCCGAAGCTCACCCCCACCGCCCCGCCGCTCGACCGCGAGGCCAAGCGGCGCCTGGAGGTCATACGCCACGTCGAACAGGTCAGCGAGAACGTCGCGGTGTCCTGCCGCTACTTCGGGCTCAGCCGGCAGGCGTGCTACACGTGGTACCGCCGCTACCAGGTCGAGGGCGTCGAGGGGCTGCGCACGCGCTCCAAGGCCCCGAAGACGTCCCCGAACGCGACACACGTCGAGGTGGTCGGGAAGATCATCTATCTGCGGCAGAACTACACTTCGGTCCCGAGAAGATGGCCCTGTACCTCAAGCGGTATCACGACGTCACCATCAGCAAGGCGGGCGTCTGGCGCATCCTCAACCGCCTCGACATGGGCCGCCTGCCGACCTCCCCGCGCTACGCGCGCCACGACCGCCGATGGAAGCGCTACGAGAAGCAACTCGCCGGCCACCGAGTGCAGATCGACGTGAAGTTCATCGAGCCGCTCGCCTCGATGCCCCAGGGCCGCCGCGGCGGCCGCAACAAGTACTTCCAGTTCACAGCGATCGACGACTGCACCCGCCTGCGCGTCCTGCGTATTTATCCAATGCGCAACCAAGCCACCGCAATCCAGTTCCTGGACCAGGTGGTTCAACGCCTGCCGTTCCAGGTCGAGGTCATCAAGACCGACAACGGCGCCGAGTTCCAGTCCGCCTTCCACTGGCATGCCCTCGACAAGGGCATCGCCCACACCTGCATCAGGCCCCGCACACCGCGGCTGAACGGCAAGGTCGAACGCTCCCACCGCATCGACACCGAAGAGATCCACCGGCTCCTCGACGGCGTCATCATCGACGACGCCGAGGTCTTCAACGACAAACTGGGCGAGTGGGAGGACCACTACAACTACCATCGCCCCCACGGCGGCCTCGGCGGCCAAACCCCCTACGAACGCCTCAAGCAGAAGACCACGACCCAGGCATAAACGAAGAACTTCAGTTGCACACCGGCAAACATGTGAACCCTCCACCAAGCAGGGGCGTAGGTAGGAATGAACACGCTGCCGTACCTGACAGCAGTTGGGTTCATGGTCAGAGCAGGCCCCGGGGGGTTGCTCTGACCAATGTCTGCTCGGACCACTCCCACGCGACGAGCAGGCAACAGCTGTCCACGCTGGCATCCGGGCAGCACCACGGGGGTTGGCCTTGCTTCTCTCGGCAGGCCAACTCCTGCAAAGCCTCCGCCGGACTCAGGCGGAGCGGGCGCGGCCCTGGCAGTTGCCGCCAACAGGGCCGCGCCCGACAGCAAGGCGCCTGTGCCGCTGCCGCATGCACCCACTCGCTCTCCATGGCATGCCACGCCCGTGCACAGGTTGCCAAGTCACCGGTACGGGCGTAGCCCTTTGATGGTGGAGCGGGAGATGCCGGTGAGTTACATCGCGTCGGAACGGCCGTCCGCTTCGCCATCTGGGACCAGATCAGTGAGCCTCTTTCGTGCGCTCAGCAGAACAGGAGGTGACACCGTGACGTAGCGGTGTTCTTGCTGTTCGGAAGCTCGTCGTCGCCTGCCGGTGGAAGTCCGGTCCGGGTAGCTGCCAGTGTCGGCGACGCTTGAAATGTGAGCCGATTCGGCGCTTGGGTTCTAACGCTTGTCGCAACATTCCTTGATCATTGTGGAGTGTTGATGGCGAGGCGGGGACGCAAGCGCAGACTGGAGCTCGAAGCCGAGTACTGGCGCCTTCTGGCGGCCGGGGTGGGCAGCGTCGAGGCGTGCAGGCGCCTCGGCATCGGGCGCAAGACGGGCTACCGGTGGCGGGCGGAGAACGGCGGCCTTCAACCCGACTATCTCCCAGAAGCCTCGCGCTCGGGCCGGTACTTGTCGTTGTCGGAACGCCGGAGGATCGCCTCGCTGCGCGGCCGCGGCCTGGCCATCCGGGAAATAGCCGGCAGGCTCGGACGGGCGCCGTCGACGGTCAGCCGTGAGTTGCGGCGCAACAGCCGCCCGCACGACTACGGCAGATACGACGCCGACCTGGCTCACCACCGCGGCCGCGAGCGTGCCGGACGTCCCAGACGCTCCAAGCTGGCCACGGATCCCGAACTCAAAGCCGAGGTGCAGTCCAAGCTCGATCTGGAGTGGAGCCCGGAGCAGATCGCCGCCCATCTCAGGATCCGCTGGCCCGACCGTCCCGAGCGGCACCTCTGTCACGAGACCATCTACCGAGCCCTCTACCCAGGCGCCAAGGGCGGCCTGAGCAGGACTCTCACCAGGAAACTCCGCACCGGTCGGCCGCTGAGGAAAAAGCGCTGCCGCCCTGACCAGCGCATGCCGCGGTTCGTTGCACCCGCCGTACTCATCGACCGTCGGCCACCGGTCATCGAGCTGCGCGAGCGTCTCGGTGACTGGGAGGGCGACCTGGTCGTGGGCGCCCGCAGCCAGTCCGCCGTCGCCACGCTCGTCGACCGACGCACCCGTTATCTCCGCTTGGTCCCGCTGCCCGAGGGGCACTCGTCCGGCCAGTTGCGTGACGCCCTCGGCATGCTGCCGGAACGAGCACGTCGGAGTCTCACCTGGGACCAGGGCTCTGAGATGGCCCGTCATCACGAGCTTGCGCCCTACTTCACCGACGGAATCTTCTTCGCCCGTCCCGGCAGTCCCTGGGAGCGGGGGACGAACGAGAACACCAACGGCCTGATCCGGCAGTACTTGCCCAAGCGCACGAACTGTCCCTCCACACCGCTGACGACCTCCGCCTCATCGAGCACCGGCTCAACAACCGACCCCGCAAGAAACTGAGTTGGCAGACCCCAGCTCAAACATTCGCCGCAGCTGAACCGTTCCGGGTTCGGTAGGGACTCGATCGTTTGAGAGGATCGAGTTATGGCACGTCCTTCCCAGTACCCGCTTGAGCTGCGCCGTCGTGCGGTGCGCATGGTCGCCGAGGTGCGGCCGGAGTACGACACCGAGTGGGCCGCGATGAAAGCGGTCGCCCAGAAGCTGGGCATCGGCACGACCGAGACGCTGCGCAAGTGGGTCCGGCAGGACCAGATCGACGCCGGGACCCGTGCGGGCACGACGAGCGAGGAGTCGGCGGAGCTGAAGCGGCTGAAGAAGGAGAACGCCGAGCTGAAACGGGCCAACGACATCCTCAAGGCTGCGGCGTCTTTCTTCGCGGCCGAGCTCGACCGGCCACACACACGCTCGTAGCGTTCATCGACGAGTAGGGGGACCGCTTCGGCGGCGTCGAGCCGATCTGCCGGGTCCTCACCGACCACGACTGCAAGATCGCACCGTCCACCTACTACGCCCACCACAAACGCCAGGCCGCACCCGCGGCCCGCACTGTCCGCGACGCCGAGCTGAAGACCCTCATCACCGACGCGTACGAGGCCGTGTCTACGGAGCCCGGAAGATCTGGCGGCACCTGAACCGCCAGGGAGTCGCGGTGGCCCGCTGCACCGTCGAACGCCTCATGCGTGAACTGGGCATCACCGGAGCGGTCCGCGGCAAGAAGGTGATCACCACTGTCCCCGACGCGAGCGCGGAACGGGCCCCGGACCTCGTGGACCGCGACTTTGTCGCCCCCGCCCCGAACCGCTGCTGGGTCGCCGACTTCACCCACGTCACCACGTTCGCCGGCGTCGTCTACGTCGCCTTCGTCGTGGACACCTTCTCCCGCCGTGGCTTTGTCAGCGAGTTACGAGAGCGCCTGTAGCTCAGCCTTGAGAGCACTCTCTTCCACGGAAGAGTGATGTCGCTGAGATTTGAGAGTACCTGGATGCTTGCTTCGGGACCATGGTTGTGCTCTGCACGATGAGGGGGCCCGGGTGCTGCCGAAGTCCAAGGTCGATCTGTACGCGGCGATCCGTCGTGACTCGCGCCAGGGGTTGTCGAACCGTGCTCTTCAGCGGAGGTACGGCGTCGGGTTCTTGACGGTGCAGAAGGCGTTGTCGTCGGCTTGGCCGGAGCCGAGGAAGCAGCTTCCGCCGAGGGCGACCCGGCTGGATTCGTTCAAGCCGTTGATCGACGAGATGTTGCGGGCGGACCTGGACGCGCCGCGCAAGCAGCGGCACACGGTGAAGCGGATCTTCGAGCGGCTGCTGGATGAGCACGGCGCGGACGAAATCTCGTATCAGATGGTCCGTGGATACGTGGCGACGCGCCGTGAGGAGATCAGGGTCCAGGCTGGCCGGGGTGTGGTGGAGGCGTTCATCCCGCAGACCCACAAGCCCGGAGCCGAGGTGGAGGTCGACTTCGGGGACGTGACGGTGCGGTTGGCCGGCGAGTTGGTGACCTGCTACCTGTTCGCATTCCGCCTGTCCTACTCGGGCAAGGCGGTGCATCGAATTTTCGCGTCGGCCGGGCAGGAGGCGTTCTTCGAGGGCCACGTCCACGCTCCTAGATCAACATCCGCTGCCGAAACTCGACAGCAAACGCTCTTCGTCATCACCTACGAAGCCACCCGCCGCATCGTCGGCTGGTCAGCAGCCACCTCAAAGGAGACCCGGCTCGTCCTGGACGCCCTCGAGATGGCCTTGTGGCAGCGCGACCGAGACCAACACCCGTAACAGAAAGGCGAGTTGATACACCACTCGGATGCCGGGTCGCAGTACACATCGTTCGCGCTCGCCGAGCACCTCGACCGGGCAGGCATAGCCGCATCCATCGGATCAGTCGGCGATGCCTACGACAATGCCCTGATGGAGTCGACGATCGGGCTGTTCAAGACTGAGTTGATCAAGCCCCGTCGACCCTGGAAGACACTTTCCCAGGTCGAGCTGGCCACCGCCGAATGGATCGACTGGTACTGCCACCGCCGACTCCACGGTGAAATAGGGCACATCCCACCTGCCGAATACGAGACCAAGTACTACCGCGAAACCACAAAATCCCAGGTCACAGTCACGACCTAGAGTCTCGATCAAACCCGGAACGGTTCAGCTCTGGCACCTTGAGCCTGCAACGTTGCGACGATCATGCGAATCCACCTTACTGATCGTTTCAGAATGAATTGCGTTGTGGGACTTGGCAGTTGAGGGTTGTGTCGGCAGGATCTGTTGGGTGTCTGCTGATCCAGTCCGTCCTCAGGCTCTTGCGGCAGATCCTGCGCGCCGGGGTGATGGTGGGATGGCCCTGTGCGGCGGCCGGTGACCCGAACCCGAGTGGTCGTCGACCAGCCGGTGCGGCGACTGTTCTGCGACGTCGCTGATTGTGCGCGTTGTACCTTCGCCGAGCAGGTAAAGGCCTGACCATCCGCTACGGACGGCGCACTGTGGTGCCCGGTGGCCCTTGGTGCAGGCGACTGCCGAAGATCCTTGTCCTTCTGGGACGAAGTCCGGGTTCTTCGACTGCATTTAGGACCGGATGCGGCGCCACCGCACACCTTTCGCGATCAGTGAGCCTCTTCAGCCGCCCCTCCGGCGAGTGAGAGTGCCGAGTGTGTTGAAGCCTCCAAGCATGGCAGTTGCTGTCCTTGCCGGGCCGAGCTGCCGAAGCGACGTCACCCGATTGGTGACCACACTGAAAGGGTCAGTAGGCGGCGCATCTGTGAGCGGCCCGCCTCGATCCCCTCGGCCCGCGCTGCCGCGGCCAGGGAATCCAGCGTCCACTCGGCCGGTCCCGACTCGTCGAAGGCCCGCAGTTCTGATGGGGTCCCACCGCAGCCGACCCGGTGGCACAGCCTTGACAAGGGAGATGATCGTTCCTGCTCAGTGATCTGCCGCCTGCGGCCCTGACCACCCATCGTCCGGACCCGCATCACCACATCTCGCGGAGCCTTCCATGCCCGCGCCAGCCAGCCAACGACGGCCCGCTCGCCCTCATCACGCTCCTGCCTGCCGTGCCTATAAAACCGTCGCCCAACCCCGCCACCAGGACAGATGTCCGGCCAATGAGGAATCCCGCACTGGTGTACCTGCGCTTGCACGGCGCCGTCGCCAGGGTCGTCACCTGCGAGCATGGTTTGCAGGGGGCACAGCGCCGTAATAGTGCGCGTTTTGAGCTGGATTCATCGTTTGCGGATATTTATGCTGCATGCCGCGCAGTGCGTTAATGGCTGCCTCGGATGTCCAAAATTCGGGTTTCAGGTAACGCGTAGTGTAATCATCTGCAGTGAGCGGATCTGTAAAATAGCCGCGAGTCGCCATTTGTCGCAGCATTTCCATTGCGTGCCTTACTGGAGCATGATTCGAATCTACCATTTTCTGAGCCCATGCGAGAACAGCTTCTTCTTCTGCCGTTAGGCGACGGCTTGCGCTCGCTGCGAGCGAGGAGGAGGCCGGCGATGCCTGCCCGGTCAGCGGACGCGTGACGAACGGAGGTGCGGCTGCCACTGCATACGGTGACGGGGTCCCGAACGGCTGTCGAGACGTTGCAGGTGCATGCACGTGGGGCTGGCTTAACTGTCTGGCGACCGAGGCTTCAATATTTTCTCGTGCATCCATTTCCCATTTATCCAACAGTGAAGGAATACCTCGGTGTAATTCCTGGTGTGACTGCCGGTATGCCGCCGCAGCCCCTTCCCGCCCCCACTGGGTCCAGTCGGTGGGATTTTGCAGGGGGGTTGAAGTGTTATGCGATGATCGATTCACGTTTCCCCTATGCCGTTCGCTTAGTTTCGGAGGCTCCTGAAGAGGTATTTCTGTGGCGGATGCCGTACTGCGGCGACCTAGTAGTACTACGTATTTACTGTGCTCATGGTTCAGCCTTGATCCACCGTGTGAATTCTGATTGCTGAGCTCACTGAAAAGAGCACAAGCGACATGTCGCAGCCGACACACAGTTCGTGCTGGTCAGGCGGGCGGACACGGTCGAGGTGGTCGGGCGGGCGCTGGCAGAGGCGGCCGATCAGGGAGCGCGGACCGATCACGGGGGCTGGGTCAGCCGCTGGAGACGGTGCGGGTTGGCTGCGGCGGTTCGCCCGCCGAGCCGTTCAGGTCCGGCGGGTGTTCACGGCGTTGGTGGTGGATGCCGGGGGTTGCCCCGGACGCCGGTGCGGGAGCGGTGGCCCACCTCGGCGAGGTGTCGCCTTGGTTGGTGGCTTGGGCCGCCTCGAGCGGGATACTGCTGACTCCGCCCTGGCCCTCGGAAATGATCAACACGAGCCGACTCTGACGCCAGGCCGTCACCAGTGTCACCATCACGCGCATGTGTTCACACAGCGTGAGAGGCCTGGTGATCAGATGGACGAACAGGTACGGCTGGAACGAATTCGGGCGACCGGCCTGTTCCGCTACACGCTGATCATGGAGGCTGCTGACCCGACCCTGAACAGGCGCCAACGCGGCGCTTTGGCGCGGGAGTAGGAGGCCATGTTGCATACGGATCCGGACGGCGCCCGTGCGGATCACGCGCTGGTGCCCTCACTGAGGCAGTTCCGTCCCGCACTCCGCCGGAGATCATGGAGCTCGCGGCGTTGATGAAGAAGGAGGAACGGGTCGCGGTCGGCCGCGCAGATCTGCCGGGTCATCCACGCGAAGTTGCCGCCGGACGAGCGGACCGTCCAGCGCATGATCGTCCGCGAGTGCCTGGACTTGTTGTGCGGGCTGTCCGTCCCGCCGGTGTTCGGCCGATTCGATGCGGACGGGCCGAAAGAGTTCTGGACCGGACGCCCTGCACGGGCTGATGGTCGCCGGGCGCAAAACCTACTTGTTCGCCTTCCTCGACGATCATCCGCGGACGGTGGGGCACCGTTGGGGGTTCGCCGAGGCCACTGTCCGCCTGGCTGCCGCCCTGCGGTCGGCGCTGGCCGCAGGGCGGCAGCCCTTCACGCCGGCACGGCAGCGAATTATCTTCAAGGATGCCAGGAGGCCTATTCACGGGGTTTCACCAGCCCTTCTTGTAGAAGACGAGGGCAGTGACGGTTCTGGCGACGAGGGAGAAGACGGTGAGGGGGCCGCGGTACCGGGCGGCGAAGACTTTCCAGTTCTTCAGGTACGCGATGGCCCGCTCGACCGCGGCGGGGAGTGTGCTGCGGAGCGTTTGGCTTCCTTGTCTCCGGTAAATCGTTCCTGGCCGGGCGGCTCGCGCCTCGGTGTGGGCAGGCCAGAGCCAACGTAGCCCAGATCGCCCAAGCCCTCGCGTTCGGGCTGGAGCGGCATCGGCGAGGGGACGTCCACCCCAACGGATGCCCTTCTCGCTGCGGATGCGAGCGCGCTCGCGGCGCTGGGCTGCCAGCACGTCGGGGTGACGGGCATTCGCGTTGCGCCAGCGCAGATAGGCGTGCAGGGCGCGGGTCTGCACGGTGTGGTTGCGGTGGTTGGAGTTGGCGACGGTGAACTGCCGCAGCGGCCCGAAGTGCGCCTCGATTGGGTTGGCCCAGGACGCGTATGTCGGCGTGAAGCACAGCTCGACGCGGTTCTTCTTCGCCCAGCGGCGTATCGTCTCGCCTTTGTGGGCGGACAGGTTGTCCAGGATGACGTAGATGGGGGCGCCGTCCGGTCGCGGGGTCCGGGGACTCTTTCCACGTCTTGGTGCGCTGGAAGGTGATGCCGCGGCGGGCGAGCAGACGGCGTAACGCCTCGCGGCCGATGCGGATGACCCGCCCATGGACTTTCCGCAGGTGGGCCAGAAGTTTGCGGATGGACCAGCGAGTGAAGGGCTGGCCGAGTTTGGTCGGGCGGGTGGTGGCCGTCTGGACAACGAAGTCCTCGTCGTCAGGACTGAGCAGGCGGGGACGACCTCCCGCCCATCGAGGGTCCAGGCAGGCCAGGCCGATCTCGTTGAACCGGTGGATCACATCCCGGACGGTGTCTTCGTCGGCTTGCACCAGCTGGGCGATCACCGGGACCCGGTTCCCGCCGGCCGACACCAGCAGCATCGTGCGTCGGAAGCGGACCGAACTGGTGCTGCCCCGGCGCACGATCTGCTGCAGCTTCTGCCCCTCCTGGTCGGTCAACCTGCGCACACGGACAGGTTCAGCCACCGCACCCCCAGCATTCGGATCGGACGTCACGCAACATCCAACCGCCCGGACCACCGACCAGGGCGAACCAATGTGGTCAGAGCGCTAGCGAGGGGGTGCGCCGCCACCCGAGTGGATGACGGCGGACACCGAGCACCGCCAGCAGTCTGTCTGAAGCCCTCGCAGCACCCCATTCGGGGAGCTCGTCGGTGCTCTTCGCTCCCGAGACGACCGCGCAGGCACACGCCAGCAGAATCGACGTCAGCAAGTACCACCGGCTTCGCCGCGAGTGCGGGTCAGAGACTCAATCGAAGACAGGGTCCCAGGTCAGCGACCTGGCAGACGTTCAACGGGCCCAGCTTCGTCAACACGGCAGGGATCGCAGGAGATACAGCGGTGTGCACGGGCACCTCATGGTCATCGGGCGTAGGACACCACAATAATGATCACGAAGCCCGCGTCTGTATCGCTATCAGCCCTCACACACTCACGAGTAGGGAACTTGAAGCCACCCTGCCCTGCAACAGGGCGAGTTGAACCTATAGCAACGAATGCTCGTATCACACGAGTAGTAGACCCGCACACCAGGGCGCACGCGAGGGTATACGAACCTCTTCAGACTCTTCCGAAGGGATTTCCACCCCTTCTCTCAAACCGCTTGAAAGTTGGGACAGGTTAATTCGCAATACTTGAGATGTGAGCAGTTCGTCATCCCTGTTGAATAATAGATTGCTAGTCTGGTACGAGATTAGAAGGTGTACATCTTGCTGGAGCAGCCAGAGCGGGACGAAAATGAGATTGCAGCCCAAATGGCTATGCTAGTCGTCGATTGGCACGCCAAGGGAAAGGAGGTCAGTAAAGAAATTTACGCTCCAGACCATCTTCTCAGAAAGATTGCAGCAATAGCGGAAAATATACTGCGATCGGATGCGGGAGTTGATACAGCCAAACCCGCTAATCGCAGCCGCTTCTTGCGACGTTTTGTAGCGGTCAAGCCTCCTGATCGACTCCCCATCGATGAGAGAGTCGTAGCCGAATGGAGGGCACAGTCTGTCCTCGCCAAGGCTGACGCCCGCGTCATGGACGCTAGACGCAAATTTGATGAATCATACCAAGGAGCGCTGCAGGCAAAACGTGACACGCAGGTCCAGATTGACAGTAGTGTGCAGTCCATGAGGGATCGGATTCCGGCAGATAAGCAGAATAATCGGCAAATCAAAGAGCAGGCGAGCGTGGCTGAAGCGATTTACAAGAGTGCGGTAGGGGCAGCTCAAAAGGAGTTTGAGGAAAAGGTAGTATCCGTATTCGAACTCCGCGGCGTTGCAGGCTTCGCGTATAGCGAGTCGGTGAAAGATAACAGATTGGGGCTGGTGAGCGAGTACAGTCACGCAGCGGAAGAAATCCAATCGGCGGCTTCGGGCTCTGTGATTTCTGCAGACAGGGGAGTGGAAGCTCTTTCCGCGGAAACTGAGAAGCTAATACAGGCTGAAGAGGTCGCTCGAGCCGAGTATGGGGAGGCTATTTCTCGGGTCCTTAGGTCCCCCGGTAGTGGTGTTGCTCTAGCTGCAAGCTGGCAGATTTCCGGAATCAGCCGGCCTCTCAATAACGGAGCATCGTCAAGCGCAGCAACGTTCACGCCTCCTCGCGCCATCAACAATCACCGTAGTCAAGGCAGTTCTACTCAAAGGCGAGTCTGATTTCGACTTTTAAGCACCAGACACTTCAGGTTAGCTACCGATTGAGTGGCGTGTGGACGGCTGTGAAACCGGCGGAACTCAGGGTGGTTGAGTAAGGTCTCCACGCTCAACCATGGCAGCTGTAGATAGCTGTCGCTGGTCATGGTGCAAGGCGCGAGCGTTCTCATGATCCGGTCGCGATGAAGTCGAGTCCGTGATCGAGGTGGGACCGGTAGTAGTCCAGGGCTGAGTCACGACAGTGAACCTCTTTCATCCTGGGGTCTGAGGGGTGAAATGGCTGGTCAACGGGGGTGGTGACGTGGCAGAGCCCCTCGTCGTTGGTGTGGTGATCTCACTCATCACACCGGCGGCCGAGGGGCTCTGTTGGTTCCGTATCCTTCCATGCTCGACGTCCCGTACGAGCTGGTCGAGCA
>NZ_JBEOVB010000046.1:0-45123 GCF_040295245.1 Streptomyces sp. NPDC002884
CGTGGTGCCGCCCGGCGAGGGCCGGCACCACTGGGCTCCAGGAGCCGCCCGCGGACCCCGATCCGTGGATGAGCACCAGCGGCGGCGCCTGCCGCGGGCCGTCATGGACCACGTGTATCCCGTGCGCGTGCTTGACGTCGTAGTTACCCATGTACAGGACGATGCCGGGGCCACCGACTATCCGTCTTGTACAAATGTCGTCGCGGAGATGACGATCACCAAGCACTTTTGTCTCCACGGCGGGCAGGACTTCCGCGAAAGCCAGGTCGTTTGAGAACAGCAGCCATCGGCAGTCTCAAACCACCTGGCAGTGATACAGGTCAACGAGTCGCTACATGCCACCTACACCGCGACAGGACAGCAGGCCGCACTCCACCTCGCCACCATTCTCATCCGGGCACGGCGAGGATGATGAAGGGGCGGCCTTTCAGGGCTCCACGATGTTAGTGGGGGTTCGGGCTGGCACAGCGCTCCATTTGGCCATTCGGAGACACGGCCGTCTCGGCCGGCCCCACGGCCGGGTCAGCCCGGCTTGACCGCCAGCGTCGCAAAATAGTTCGACATGTATTGAGCGGATGCGTTGGATTGGTGCGGCGCTTCCACGAAGCCAGTGAGGACGAACCCCGCGGCAAGTTGCCCGCCGATCTGGTCGGTGAGGGTGTGGCTGTATTCAAGAGGCGCATCCGCGCCGAACTTCGTGGCGCGTTCCTCGGCGGAGTACTGCGTGACATCGCTGTACGGCAGCTTGTGCACGACGATCAGTTCGCCGCGCTCGTCGAGCGCCTCGTGGTCGAACAAGTACGCATCAGGATTGAGGAAGCCCACGAGCAGAGTCCCGCCCGGCCGCAGGACGCGGAAGCACTCACGCCACACCGGTGCCAAGTCTGGTACGAATAGATTAGAGACCGGATGGAATACGACGTCGAATGTTGTGTCGCCGAAGGCGCCGAGGTCGCGCATGTCGCCTAGGACGGTGCGCAGCTCGAGTCCGTCACGCGCCGCCACCATCTGGTCCTGGCCGAGCTGGCGGGGTGAGTTGTCGAACACGGTGACCCGCGCCCCTGCGGCGGCGAGGATCGGACCCTGCTGGCCACCGCCGGAAGCCAGGCACAACACGTCCTTGCCGGTCAGGTCCGTCGGCAGCCAGGAGCGGTCGACTGGCTCACGCCCGATAAGAACAATCGACCAGTCGCCCATGCGGGCGCGCTCGACATCCTCAGCACTCACCGGCCTCGACCACTCGTTGCCCTCTTGGACACATTTGTCCCAGGCTGCCCGATTGTGGGCAACGGGGTCGACAGCAATGTCCTGCACTTTTAACTCCCCTGCTGCAGCTAAGCGGACACCTGCGGTACTGACAGTTCGGTGCCGCTAGCCAACACGATTGCAGGGTGCGGGCTCAACGAAATTAAGGCTTGTCCCGTAATGATCTTGACTCAGGGTGAGGTAGGGACAGCCGAGCTGTGGTTTGTTCGTCTATCCGGCGAGGGCGAGGTTGTGCAGGCGGGCGACGCCGAGCATCGCGTGATGGACGCCGTCGCCCTTGAGGCGGCAGTCGCGCAGAATCTTCCAGCCCTTCATACGGGCGAATGTGTGCTCGACGCGGGCGCGGACCTGTTTGTGGGAGAGGTTGTGCTCCTCTTTCCAATCCGGGAGTTCCTCGCCCTTGCGGCGCCGGTGTGGGATGACCAGTCCGGTTCCCTGGTAACCGCCGTCAGCGATGGTCACGGTGTTCCCGATGGCGGCCTTGGCGCCGGACTCCGCCCAGCCGCGGGAGTCGTGCCGGTTGCCCGGGACAGGCCGGCCGACCAACACGACCAAGCGGGAGTCTGCGTCGATGACCACCTGGTGGGCCGTGGAGTAGCGGTAGTTCTTCGACTGCTCGGCCACTGTGTGGTCGCGGGTGGGAACCAGGGTGCCGTCGACGATGAGCACGGTGTCCTTGCGGAACCGCTTCCTGGGCTGCAGCGCGAGCAAAGGCCCTAGGTGGTCGATGATCCGGTCCGCCGCCGACTTCGAGATGCCAAACAGCAGAGCAAACTGGCGCATCGTCAAGTTCGTGCGCCAGTAAGCCGTGACCAGAAGAATGCGATCCTCCAGCGACAGGCTCCACGGCCGGCCGCGGTGCACATCGGCCGAATGCTCGCGTCGTACCGCGTTCGCCAACCTGCCGAAGCAGCGTGGGCTGAGCCCGGTGAACGGGCCTATCCAGGAGGGCTCCGACGCCGTGATCACACCAGCCACATCAAGATCATCTCATTGCTGATCGGCCAGCATGGAGCGCAGCCATCTCACCTCGTCAATCAGACGGGGTATGTCCTGCCGGGCCGACGCGACGAAGTCGATGTCGGCGTCCAACTGTGCGTTAGGGCCGACTACCCGCTGGCCTCCAACGAACCGGTCTAGGTAAAGCTCGTTGTCCAGCTCGCCGTCCTCAGGGCTGACCTGAATGAAACTCGCACCGCCCGTCGCCGTACGCGTCTCCAGCACTGGGACCCAGGGGCCGGGCGACGCGGCGGCCACGCGTTGACCCATCGCTGCGAGCTCAGCATTGGTGAGCACCTCATGCGTCGACATGCTCCGATCATGCACTCCATCCAGCCTGACGACCAGACTGCACTGGCGGAGACCTCCTCACCACCTGTTACGGGACAACTCTTACAACCTCGTGCACGGTAGGCCGTGGCACGTCGAGGTGTGTGGCGTTGTCGGTGTTCAGGCTCGAAGGCCGTGGTCGAGGGTGGCGGTCTGCTGGTGTGAGAGCAGTCCGGCGACGGCTTGGACGATGTCGCTCATGTGCTCGCGTCGACCGAGGTGTCGGGTCAGAGCACGCCAGTTCTTGAGGTGTGCGATGCCGTGCTCGACGCGGATCCGGCGTGAGGAGTGCGCTTTGCGCTGGAGTTCGTGCCGTTCCTCGTACCAGGCGGGAGCGTTCTTCTTGAACTTGCGATGTGGTGGCGTCACCACCCGCCCGCCGGTCTGCGCTCCCATGCCCTGGTAGCCGGCATCCGCGAGGATCTCCATGAACGGTCCGTCGGCCAGGAGCTGGACCAAGCCCAGCTGCCGGGCCTGGGTGATGTCAGCGCAACTGCCTGGTCGGACCGGGCTACAGAACAGCATGCGCCCCTCAGCGTCCGTGACGACCATGGCCTTCACGGCGTTCTGCTTGGTCTTTCCAGAGACGAACTTGTCACGGTCCTTGCGGCCTGCAGCGGGGCGTCGCACGCGGATCTCCGTGCCGTCGATGATGCCGGTCCGGCCGTCGGCGCCCAGGTACTCGACGACCTCGGCGAGGCTACGCAGCCGCACGTCCGGCGCGATGGTGCAGCCCCGCAGCGCAAGCAGGGGCCGCACCTCGCCGACGGCGCGGGTGATGGTGGAGCGGTCCACGCCGAACCAGCAGGCCAGCACGTCATGAGTGGTGCCATGGCGCAGACTCACCAGCGTGGCCAGCAACCGGTCGACGAAGACGAACTGGTGCTTCGCACCGGCTCCTACCGCCCGTTGCCGCGGCCGTGCCGTCAGGCGCGCCTGATGCTGCTCGTGCCATAACGGCCCTATCTCGGCGATCAGTTCAGCGATCACAACCGGCGACAGCCCGGTGATCCGGTACTCCGCCACGATCAATTCGCGCGCCCCAGCCCCCATCATGCACAGCTCAACGAGCTGCCCGGGCACGAGGCAACGGCCAACCGTGCACGAGGTCGTTACAACCTCGTGCACGGTAGGCCGTGGCACGTCGAGGTGTGTGGCGTTGTCGGTGTTCAGGCTCGAAGGCCGTGGTCGAGGGTGGCGGTCTGCTGGTGTGAGAGCAGTCCGGCGACGGCTTGGACGATGTCGCTCATGTGCTCGCGTCGACCGAGGTGTCGGGTCAGAGCACGCCAGTTCTTGAGGTGTGCGATGCCGTGCTCGACGCGGATCCGGCGTGAGGAGTGCGCTTTGCGCTGGAGTTCGTGCCGTTCCTCGTACCAGGCGGGAGCGTTCTTCTTGAACTTGCGATGTGGTGGCGTCACCACCCGCCCGCCGGTCTGCGCTCCCATGCCCTGGTAGCCGGCATCCGCGAGGATCTCCATGAACGGTCCGTCGGCCAGGAGCTGGACCAAGCCCAGCTGCCGGGCCTGGGTGATGTCAGCGCAACTGCCTGGTCGGACCGGGCTACAGAACAGCATGCGCCCCTCAGCGTCCGTGACGACCATGGCCTTCACGGCGTTCTGCTTGGTCTTTCCAGAGACGAACTTGTCACGGTCCTTGCGGCCTGCAGCGGGGCGTCGCACGCGGATCTCCGTGCCGTCGATGATGCCGGTCCGGCCGTCGGCGCCCAGGTACTCGACGACCTCGGCGAGGCTACGCAGCCGCACGTCCGGCGCGATGGTGCAGCCCCGCAGCGCAAGCAGGGGCCGCACCTCGCCGACGGCGCGGGTGATGGTGGAGCGGTCCACGCCGATCCAGCAGGCCAGCACGTCATGAGTGGTGCCATGGCGCAGACTCACCAGCGTGGCCAGCAACCGGTCGACGAAGACGAACTGGTGCTTCGCACCGGCTCCTACCGCCCGTTGCCGCGGCCGTGCCGTCAGGCGCGCCTGATGCTGCTCGTGCCATAACGGCCCTATCTCGGCGATCAGTTCAGCGATCACAACCGGCGACAGCCCGGTGATCCGGTACTCCGCCACGATCAATTCGCGCGCCCCAGCCCCCATCATGCACAGCTCAACGAGCTGCCCGGGCACGAGGCAACGGCCAACCGTGCACGAGGTCGTTAGAAGCCATCTCATTTGGCCGAGATAAGGTGTCGGCCCCAGTTGACGCACGGGGTGCCGATACAGGTCGTCTCGGCAGATGAGGCGGATGGAGCAGGGACATGATTGACCGCGCTGGGCTCGCTGGTCTGATCCGCTTGATACCTCCGCCAGCCGAAGCGGGGGTGTTGGTTGACTGGGAGGCCGTGCAAAGGGCTTGGGGGCTCGTGTTCCCCTCGGACTTCAAGGAGTTCCTCGCGCACTACGGTGGTGGCCTGCCGAACCTGGATCTGGGCGTGCTGGTTCCTGCCATCGTGACTCCTGAGACCTGTGATGAACCGGGCGCCCCGAAGGGCGGCATGGGGTTCATCACCGCGGACACGCGAGCTACGTGGGTGGACACCGAACCTACGGGCGTCGATGCAGCAGCCGAGGATCTGGTGACCTGGGGAGCGGATGGCAGTGCTGACCTGTACTGCTGGCTCACCCACGGCAATCCTGAGGACTGGCCGGTGGTGCTCTTCAGCCACGGCGATGACACCTGGACGCGCTTTGACTGCGGCATGACGGAGTTTCTGCGCAGGGCATTGAGCGCAGACAGCCGGGCCGAGGGCATGAAGGATTCGGCTCTGTGGGGCGCGGGCTTGCGCAGGCTCTGAAGTTACTTGGTCTGCCTCATCTGTCGAGCCTGCGATAGCAGATCAGGGTGCAGGCGATGCTGGTGAAAGCCAGGAAGTGGTCGGCCTTGCGTTCGTAGCGGCGGTGCAGGCGTCGGCATCCGGCGAGCCAGGCCATGGTGCGTTCGATGGTCCAGCGGTGACGGCCGAGCCGTTGCGAGGTCTCGATGCCCTTGCGGGCGATGCGGTGCCGGATGCCTCGGCCGGCTAACCATCGCCGCAGGTGGTTAGAGTCGTAGCCCTTGTCGGCGTGGAGTTTGTGGGGCCGTCGTCGCCTGGGTCCTCGCCGCGAGCGGATCGGAGGAATGCCCTTCACCAGCGGGATCAGCGCCTGGCTGTCGTGCGTGTTGGCGCCCGAGATCCCGATGGACAGGGGCAGGCCGGTCCGCTCCGTGATCAAGTGGATCTTTGACCCGTACTTGCCCCGGTCCACAGGATTCGGGCCTGTCAGCTCCCCCTTTTCAGGGCCCGCATATTCACCGAGTCGATCGCGCACCGGGACCAGTCCAACTCGCCGCGGGATCCCAGCTCGTCGAGGACCAGGCGGTGGAGTTTGGCCCACACCCGGGCCTTGGTCCACTCGGTGAAGCGGCGGTGAGCAGTCGCGCCGGACGGCCCGAACGAGGCGGTCGGCAACTGCTGCCACGTGCAGCCAGAGGTCGCCACGAAGACGATTGCGGCCAGTACTTCGCGGTCGCCGTGCCGACGCCGGCCACCACCCTGAGGCCGCGATGGCGCTTCCGGCACCACCCGCTGAAACAGCTCCCACAACTCGTCCGGCACCAGCCGTTCAACGATCCCTACCACGACCGGCAGCTTAATCAGCCAAATGAGATGACGTCTTAGTCGGCGCGTGCCTGAACCAACTGAGCGAGACGTACCGGGAAAGGGCGTCGCTGGCTCGCGAAGAGAAGGTCCGACAGCTCGACCGTCAGAGCGCGGTGATTGCCGAGTCAACCGCGCAGCCCGACCAGTACAGGCCTTCTGCACCGAGCCGGTCCAGTACCACGCGGTGTAGTTTGGCCCACACCCGCGTCCGTGGCCTCCCAGAGGCTGCGACGCCATCGCTGGACCGCCGAACGCACCGTCTCCTGGCTCGCCGGATGGCGCAGACTTCACCGCCGCTACGAAGGCAAGGCCGAGTACTTCCTCCTTCGTCGGCATCGCCGCAGCACTCAGAACTTCCGACGCCTCTCACGTCAGATGTGACGCGGCGGCCTTGTCCTACGGGACGTTCCAAGCGGCGATTATGGGTTGCCCGTCCTCGGTGGCCAGGAAGCTAAGAGTGCCCGGATGCGGGTGGCCGAGCAGTCGGCTCGCGCACGCATCGAGGCCGAGCCAGCGCACGGTGAGCACACGCGCCAGGTGGCCGTGTGCAACCACGGCGACATCGCCCTCGCTCAGCAGCGCACGGATGCGGTCCAGCACCGCGTCCGTGCGCGCGGCCACCTGCTCGAGCTCCTCGCCTGGGTGGTCGGCGTCACCGGGAATGACACCGTCGCGCCACAGGTCCCAGCCTGGCCTCGCCTCGCGGATCTGCTCGGCGGTCAGGCCTTCGTAGCCGCCGTAGTCCCACTCCACCAGGTTGGGATCGGGCTTGGCGCCGGTCAGGCCGGCGAGCTCGGCCGTCCGCATGGCGCGGCGCAGCGGGCTACTCAACACGGCAACCAGGCGGCGGTGGGCCAGCCTCGGAGCAAGAGCACTGGCCGCAGCCTCGCCCGCCTCGGTCAGAGCAACGTCGGTCCGTCCAGCGTGCCGGCCCGACAGACTCCACTCGGTCTGGCCGTGCCTGATCACTATCAGCTCACCCATGGCCGCGCACGCTATCTGATCTTGTGGCACGCCGAGACGGTTTCCTTCGCATTCACCTTCACCTTCGCCTCCGGTCCCTCATCGTCTGCGGTGGGCACACCAATGAGATGGCCTCAAAGAGGTCGTTCCCTGACCTTCGCGAGGCGGATGGTGTGACATCGGGGGCGGCAGTCGTCTTACGTCCGTCGCACCCCAAGGCGCCCAGGTCTGCTCCGCGTGGCTGGGTTGCTGGTCCAGGCCGGCAGGTACTCAGTCGGCGGTTGTGTCCAGGGAAGCGATGAATTGGCGAGCCTCCACGCTGGTCACGCCGGTCTCGTCCTGCACCAGCCTGACGGCCTCGAGATGGCCCTCGTCGGATTGCAGCAGCCGGATTCGTGAGACGAGGCTGCCACCTCCGAACTCGGGTTGGACCTGCTCGCGGAGGAAACGTCGACCTTCCACGGCGTCGCAGAATCCCTTGGCAGTCTCCAAGGAGAAGCCGGTCAACGACCGCAGTTCCTTGATGACCTTGATCTTCGGTGTCTTAGCCATTAGGTCGGCTATGTGCAGAGGCAGCAAGGGGTTCATGCGATCAATTTAGCCAGGACGCGAGCAGCGCGGTCCAGGCGGTCGCCCCCGGCTCCGTACACGAGATCGAACATCAAAAGCTCAAGCCCCTCCTGGATGCCTGAGCACAAGGTCGGTAATCGGAGTCGGCTTTGCGCTTTCGTGAGGCGGACCGCACGCCTGGGCGCACTCCCCAGTTCAGCGGTACGCCAACGCCATGACGGAACGTCGTGCGTATCCGAGTGATCTGTCCGATGCCCGTTGAGAGTTGATCGAGCCGGTGCTGGCGGCCTGGCGCTTCGAGCGCCGTGGCAGGGCCCTGAATTCCGGGCGGCCGCCCGTGCACGACCTGCGCGACAGTATGGACGCGATCTGATGTGTGGACCGGACCGGCGTTAAGCGGCGCTACCTCCCGCATGGCTTCCCGCGCTGGAACACGGTCTACGACTACCTCACGAAGTGGCAGCAGGAAGGCCTGTTCGCCCAACTCAGCGGCCTGCTCTGGCATCTGTTGCGGCATAGGGAAGGACGGGATGCCGAGCCGCCCGCCTGCGTAATCGACGCTCAGAGCATCAAGACCTCCACCAGCGTCCCCGCCGCCGGCCAGGGCATCGACGCAGGCAAGAAGACTGTAGGCAGGAAGCTGAGCATCGTCACCGATACCATCGGCCTTCGCCTCGCGGTACTGGTCACAGCGGCCGGCGTCCAGGAATCCGTTGTCGGCACCCACCTCCTCGACCAGGTAGCCGCCGAGCATCCCCGCGTCCGCAAGGTGTTGGTCGACGGCGTCCACCGCCAGCACCAGCCATCGGCGGCCCGGGCGCAGACGTGAGGCGGAGCGGGAGAAGAAGCCAGGCTGGACGTCCTGGACCTCTGCATTGCCGGACGGGCGGTACAGCTGCTCCAGCAGACGGCTCATGCGGTCCGCCTCCCCGCGGGCCTGGGCAGGATGTCTCTCTGGACTGCGTTGAAGCCTTTGACTGTACGGTCGCCAAGCAAGTCACGGGGTGGGGATCGCGAATTCGACCCACATGGGGTAGTGGTCGGAGATGTGCCAGGATAGGTCGGTCAGGCTGTGATCGCCCTGGAGTTCGGGCACGAAGTTCACGTGGCCGCCGGACCCTGCTTCCAGTGTCAGGACCGGCCGGTGTTTCTGTCCCTTGGTAAACCAGGCGATCTGGTCGTAGAAGTGCTCCGCTCCGGGGTCGTCGAAGACGGTCCGCGCAAGTCCCGCCAGTTGTGGAGCTGGGATCAGGCCGGTGGAGGTGAAGGCTTTGAACAGTGGGTCGTCGGCGCGGTCGATGTTGAAGTCGCCGAGTGCGATGAGGTTGTGGTCCCAGCCGAATTCGCGTTCCGCCCAGCCAGCCAACCAGTTGGCGATCGCTTGCAGTTCCGGGACCCGTTCGGCGGCCTCCTCGCCGTAGAGGACGTGAAGCGTGACCAGAGTGAACGTCTGGCCCTGGGACAGAAAGCTGACGGCGTAGGGGGTGCGGGCGAACTGGCGGCCCAGCTCTCCCGCTGATACGCCCGCGTCCTTCTCGATGGGGACCACCAGTTCGCAGGCCAGCCCTGAAGGCTTGACCCGTCGCGTGTCGAACAGGAACGCCAGCCGTTCATCGTTGCCGTCCTTGCCTTCGGTCACGTCGGTGAGGATGAAGGCCCAGTCCTCGCCCAGTACCTTCATCAGGTGCCGCAGGGCCCGCAGATTCCCACGTACCTCCTGCACCGCGACCACGTCGAACCGACGCACCACAGCGGCGATCAGGTGCACGTCGGTGAAGTTCCGCTTCGGGGACGCGCCCTCAGGGCTCGTCCAGGCTTTGGTCAGACCGGAAAACGCCCGCAGGTTCCAGGTCGCGATCCGCAGACTCGTCCCGCGGTTCGGCGACACCAGCGCATCAAGTGTCTCCTCCCAGCGCGAGAGCCGCGCGGCAACCCGCTGCGGCGGCGCCAGGACATCAGGTTCCGTCGGCACGTGGGCCTCCCCTTCGCAGAGCCTATGCACTGAGAGTCGGAGAGACACCGGGGCCAGGCAAGAGCCCATTGAGGTGACAGCCGAGTCGTCGGGAACGTGTCGTCGTCCGATCGACTGCACAACCGTCAGCGTTCCTCCTCAAGTCCACGGCCAGGCCCCCGCTCATGGCCGACGGCTGAGGAGCGGCGGTCAACGAGGGTTGGAATGCGAACTGCGCGCCAGATGGCACCGATGCGGCCGAGGCGTACCAGTCGCCTACAGGACTGCAGGAGGCGCGCCGCTTTCCGCCTTCGGGCGGTGCAGGACGTCGTAGTCGCGTCCGAAGCGATTGGCCTCCGCAGCGGATCCGGTCAGCCGGTGCAGCCAGAACCCGTACGCCGCCGACTCCATCTGCTCCTGGGACAGATGGAGCTGCCACCGTCGGGCACTGCGGTTGTACGTGGCCGTGCGGACCTGTTCGGCAAGCCCCGTCACCGGCGGTGATTTCAGCTGGCCAGCCAGGCCGACGAACACGCGCAGCGCCGCCATCTGCGACGGTGCCAACTCCACCGACCGCTGTCCGAGCCCCGCCTCGCAGGATGCCGGAGCCGGCCGGACACCGGCGTAGGCGAGCAGGTCGTGCCCGGCTGCCGACAGGCGGACCGCCCAGCGCACCGGACGGCCCTCCCATGCCGACAGCTCCGCACGGGTCTCCCGGCTAGCTGTCTCCACGAGCCCCTGGCTCACCAGGACGCGCGCACGCCGCTGTAACGACGGTGCCGCCTCATCCAGCACCCAGCCGTGTTCGGCGTTCTCCTGGCATGCCCGCACTGCCCTGAGGACCTCGAGCGTTCTGTCGCCCTGCACCCCGCCACCCCATGCCTGTCGCCTCCGGCCACCCGGGGCGGCCGTACTTCCGACACGAGGGTGCCGCACTACGGGAGGAACGCGAGACGTTCTTCCTCCGCTCTCATGCGATCGTGTGACTTGCCCACCACGCGGAGGCTCAAGGAGAGCATGAAGATGACGGTGAAGCTGCGTGCCCATCAGGTCGAGGCTGTCGGTGCTGTCGTGCGTGGCTTCGACATCCCGCCGGGCGGCATTCCTCCCCGTGGGCTGCGCGGGCAGGTGCATGCGGCGTGCGGGACGGGCAAGACCGTCATCGCCGCCGCGTCGGCAAGGCGCCTCGTGCCCAAGGGGCGGGTGCTGGTTCTGGTGCCGACGCTGGACCTGCTGGTCCAGACGGTGAGGGCGTGGCATGAGGCCGGGCATTCGGGGCTGGCGGTTGCGGTGTGCTCGCTCCAGGATGATCCGGAGTTGTGGAACCTGCGGATGCGGTGCACCACCAATCCGATCCAGCTGGCGCTGTGGCACAGCCAGGGCCCCGTGACCATCTACGCCACGTACGCGTCCCTGGGCGTGCTCGCGGAGGCGTTCGAGGGCGTCTACGGCCAGCAGTTGGCCCCGGTGGACCTCGCCGTGATCGATGAGGCGCACCGGACGTCCGGGTCGATGGGGAAAGCGTGGGCGGACATCCACGACCAGAGGATCATCCCGGCTTACCGGCGGCTGTATATGACGGCGACGCCGCGGATCTGGGAGGAGCGGCTCAGCCAGGAGGTGTCCGAGGGAGTCCGTGACCCGCTGCCTCGGGAGATGGCGGCCTCCATGGACGACGAGGCCGTGTTCGGCCCGGTGCTCTATAAGTTGTCCCTCTCATCTGCCGTCTCCCGGGGCCTGCTGGCGCGGTATCAGATCATCGTCCTCGAGCTGAAGGACCCCGTTGTCACGCCCGAGCGACTGATGAGCGAAGACCGGGGTGGTGAGGAGGTGCGCGGGCAGCGCCTCGGGGCGCTCCAGGCGGCGCTCCTGCACACGATGGAGCAGCACAGCCTCCAGACGTGCATCACCTTCCATCACCGGACGATAGAAGCCCAGGCGTACGCGGAGGGTTTGGCGCGGGTGGCGGCGAGGCTGCACGCGGATCAGCCGGATCGGTACCCGTCGAGGTTGTGGGCGGACTGGCTGTGCGGCGAACACGCCCCCGAGCGCCGGCGGGAGGTCCTGGGCGGCTTCGCATCCACGGCCCAGCGCGCCGTGCTGAGTAACTGTCGCGTCCTGGGTGAGGGGGTCGATATCAGAGCTGTGGACAGCATCGCCTTGCTGGACCCGAAGGGGGCGCCGCACGACATCGTCCAGGCCATCGGCCGCGCACTACGGCAAAAGCCCGGCCAAGAAAAACTCGCCTCTCTCATCGTGCCGGTATTTCTCCAGCCCGGAGAAGAGCCAGAAGACATGTTCACCTCCGGCTCGTATCGGCCTCTGGTGAAGGTACTGGAAGGTCTGCGCGCTCACGACGAAGAAGCGGTCGAATTGCTCGCGATCCCGCAAGAACCGCAGAAGGGCGTAGCGCAACCATCCGCACATATCGGCGCAGCGCCGGAGGAAGGCGGGGAAGAATCCCGTCTGTTGCTGCGCTTCGCGGCCCCCAGGGACCCGGTGATGGTCGCAGAGTGGGTGTCCTTCAACGTGATCGACACCGAGAAGCAGGACTGGGCCCGCGGTTGGGTCGCCCTCAAGAAATTCACGGAGCGTGAGCATCACGCCCGAGTGCCTTACGGGCACAAGGAAGGCGCGACGCCCCTTGGCCAGTGGGTCGCGGAGCAACGACGGGCCTACGGGGCCGGGCAGATGACCGGTCAGCGCGCCCGACGGCTCGAGCAGTTGGGCATGGTGTGGTCCATGGCCGATGAGCGGTTCCAGGAGAACCTCGAGGCCGCCCGCGCCTATTACAAGGACCACTGGTCCCTGTGCGCACCCCGCACCGCCACCGCCCTGGACCGGCCGATCGGACAATGGTTGAGCAACCTGCGCCGCCCGGGCGCGCTGGAGGGCCACCCGGAATGGGAGACGGCGCTGAAGAAGGTCGATAAGGACTGGAACCCGGCATGGCCGGCGGACTGGCAACGCCACTACGCTGCGCTGCGCGAACTGGTGGCCGACGAGGAGGGCCAGGCCGACGTCCTGCCAGGCTTCACGGTCCACGGCATGGACATCGGGAAGTGGCTGGCCAGGCAGCGGAGACCGGGAGTCTGGCAAGCTCTGACGGATGCGCAGCAAGGGCGCCTCAATCAGCTCGGCATCACGCCCTTGCCCCCGGCGCCGAAAGAGCCCGGCAAACCGTCCGCGATGCCCGCGGGAGCCTTCGCGCGAGGCGTAGCGGCCCTCGCGCGATACAAGTCACGCACGGGCTCCGTGAAGGTCCCTAGGGCCCACCTAGAACGACTGGAGGACGGCACGGAGGTCAAGCTCGGGGTGTTTTTGAGCAACAGCAAAAGCCGGCGCGCCAATCTGGCGGCGGACAAGCTCCAAGCGCTGGCCGACCTCGGACTCGACTGGGCATTGCAGGGGGATCCAAGGATGCGAAGCGCTGAGGTGGGTTGACCAGTCTGGCGGCCGCAAATCCGGAACCGATTCAACCCATGGCGCGGGCGCGGCGCGGAGATCAGCAGTGCACCCCACAGTTTCGTGGTGCGGGATGCACTGTGCCGTGCGTCTAGAGGGAATGATGTTCTCGACCTGAATGCCCCTCTGGCCCTGGCCGACGAAGCTGACCTGCTGGCCTGCAGCCGTTGGCCCCGTCCAGGGCGTAGCCGGCGCGCATCAGGTACTCATCCGGCTTGGTACAGCCCTCACCGTCGGCATGGGATCCCACTGATCTTTCCCCTCATTCCCCGTACGCAAGTGCGCGAGTACCCATCCTCCCGGCATACATGGCAGAGGCATGTTGTTCGGCGCAGCCGCCCGAGGGCAGCCGGCCGGGGTGGTGGGGCACAGCCATCCGCGCACATCGTGACCCGTGGTCAGCGTAAGCGCAGCCGAAGGAGACGGTGACCGACATCGCGCAAGGAACCGGCCGGAGCGGCTGTCTTGTCAGCCGATCCAGACGGTGTCCAGGACGGACAGACGCGGGTCAGCCGGTTGACCACATAGACGACGGACAGCTGTCCGATGGAGGCGGCGCGGATGTCCTCTCCTCCCGGGTCCCTGGCATTCCAGGCCAGCCCGACGGAGATCGCACGGCGATGTCCAAGGCGTCGCGGACCATCTCCTTGGCGGGCGCGGGAATCTCGGTGAGCCCTTTTGCCTTCTGCGGGGACAGACGTACCGTCCACCGTGAATCGGTCGCGAGCGCGCGCCGAGGATGTCGTCCAGGTCAACGAAGCCGCTCTCGTCCCGGCCGGCGTCCATGTAGGCATCGAGTGCCGGGGTCGAGGGGAGGCGCAGTTGCCAGGTGCGCACGATGTCGTGCAGCGGGGTGAGGCTGTAGCTGTGGCGGGAGCCCTTCAGGGCCTTGGCCAGTCCCGTTCGAAGGCCGGCACCCAGGTGTCGGCGCGGCGGTCGGCGTGCAGTTGGGCGGCCGGGGCCGGCGGGGCGGGGGCTTGGTCGGGCTGCGCACTCATCGGCACCTCCTGGCAGGTCCTCCCGCCACGGTACGCGCGACGCGAAGCGGTAGAGGCGGTGAACCGAAGCTCAGGGGTTGTCACCGGCGACGCCGGATGAGCTGGCGGAGAGGGGCGGCCGAGGCAGCTTGGTTGTCACGGATAAGGCATCCCACTTGTCACACGCGCTCATCCGGCAGACTTTCTGTCACTAGTGCCGAAGGGCCGGAGTCCCCGGGCACCCCGGCTGTGCCCTGCTCAGGGCTGAGCCCTTCCACAGCGAGGCGGAAGAGGCGGCCGGCCTGGGTACCGGGGTCTGTGTGGTGCTCGGTGGCCAGGGCGATGCCGACGGAGAGGGTCAGCAGGTCGTGAAAGGTGACGTGCGGTGCAACCGCATTGTCGCGAATGGCCCGCTGGAGCAGGGGAGTTCCGGCCGCTTCGATTCTGCTGCCACAGCTGTTCGGGGAGGGTTTTTCGGTGGGGGGCTCGTAGCTGAGGATATGGGCGAATCCACGGGCTGAGACGGCGTAGAGGACGAAGGCGTGGAGCCACTCCAGGAGTGCGGTGCGGCCGTCCTCGGTCGCACTCAGCTGGCGGGCGCGCTCGCATAGGCCCTCGATGCGCTCCTGAAAGACCGCTTCGAGAAGGGCACGGCGGGTGGGGAAGTGACGGCGTACGGTCGCCGAACCGACGCCTGCGGTGCGGGCGATCTGCTCCTGGGATGCCTCGGCGCCGTGCGCGGCGACCTCGGCTTCGGCGACGGCGAGGATGCGCTGATAGTTGCGTCGGGCGTCTGAGCGCTGACCGGTCATGATCTCCTCATTGCTAAACGGCGGGCTCCGCCATATCTTAGCAGCATGCAAAACGGCGGGCCCCGCCGTTTTGTCTCTCCGATCCGCGAGGAGCGGTAAGCATGCCCAGCAACAGCGATATCGTCCTGGTCACCGGCGCCACCGGCCAGCAAGGCGGGGCCACGGCTCGCGCACTTCTGGCCGCCGAGGTGCCTGTACGTGCGCTCGTACGCGATCCCTGGTCGAAGCCTGCCCAGGCGATCGGGGCGCTGGGCGCCGAACTGGTGCGGGCGGATCTCTCCGACCGGGCCTCCCTCGGCCCGGCGGTCGAGGGGGTCCGCGCGGTGTTCTCGGTGCAGATGCCGCCCATGACCGAGACCAGCGTGGACTTCGCGAGCGAACTCGCCCAGGCCACCAACCTGGTGGACGCGGCGAAGGCCGGAGGAGTACGGCAGTTCGTGCAGTCCTCGACCAGTGGAGTCGGTGAACACACCCGGGTCGCCGGCTGGGCCGAGGGCCGCTGGGCGGCGATGGCGGACTACTTCCACACCAAGCAGGCGATCATGGAGGCGGTGCGTGGTGCGGGTTTTGCCCGCTGGACGGTGATCAAGCCCGCCTTCTTCATGGAGAACCTGCCCCTGCTGGCGCCCAAGGGGCCCGGCGGCGGACTGCTGACGGTACTGAAGCCGGACACCGAACTGGCCCTGGTGGCCGTGCGGGACATCGGCACGGCCGCGGCGCACGCACTCCGAGACCCCGACCGGTTCCACCAGGTGGAACTGGAACTGGCCGGTGACCTGCGCACGATGGAGCAGATCGCGCAGACCTTGTCCGCAGCCTGGGGCGTGCCCATGACCGCGCCCTCCATGAACATGGAAGAGGCCCTCGACGCGGGCATGCCGAGGTGGGGAGCCGGACACGAGTGGAACAACGTGGTCCTCCAGCCCGCCCGGCCCGCATTCGCCCGGGAGTTGGACATCCCGCTCACTACCTTCGCCGAGTGGGCGGATGAGCAGTTGACACCTGTGTCCGGCTAGGGGTACTCGGCGCTATGACCTTCGGCAGCGCCCGCCGGGGCGAACTGGGGCGAGAAGTTGGAGTGTCCTGCCCGGCACCCCCGCCGCGGTGGTTACCGGATTCGCCGGGCACCCGTTGGCCGGCCTGCCGGCCTGCCGGCCTTCGCCCCGGAGACGGTGACGACCGACCACGGATTCGTCTACCGCAACCGCTACCTGGTCGAAACCTCCGGTGACAGCAAGCCCGCCTATGTGACAACTAACGTGCTTCGGCTCAGGTACGCGCGACGAGAAACCGTAGAGGAGGGGATGGGTAGATCGCTTTCCGTCGGCGTCATCAGTAGTCCAGATCGAGGTAGTCGATGTCGTTGATCTCGACGTCACTGAGGCCCCGGGCACGCGCCCCGCCGTCCTGGAAGTAGATGTCCTTGAAGCCTTCGGCGATGATCGCGCGCATCTCCTGGTCGCCGGCGCCCTGGTCGCGGGCGTCGAAAAGGCGCTGGGCGTAGGCCGGGGGGAGGTGGACGGTGAGCCGGCGGAAGCGGCCGTCATCGGTCGTGCCGACGGGTGCGGTGTAGCCGAAGCGGGCCCTCGTCTCCACCGTGACGCCCGTGGCGGTGGCGGCCTGCCAGCGGCGGCGCTTGCGGACCCGGGGCTGCCAGCGCTGCCGCACCGCCTCATCGACCTTCGCCGCAATGTCCGGAGGCGGGTGCTTGCGGGCGCCGCGCCGGTAGCGGTTGACCGAGTCGGCTGTGACACCGATCTCCGCCGCCACGGCTTTAGCACTTCCCAACTGGCGGATCAGGAAGCCGATGCGGCCCTTCAGCGTTCTGGGCGGCTCCTGGGTGAACGACTCGCGGTCGGCGCGCTCGATGGCGTCCTCGATCTCCCCCACGGCCTACTCTCCTTCGTCCAGGACGGCGTCGCCGCCCTTGATGTGACGGGCTGGGTTGAGGCCCTGCTCCATCAGGTCGACCGCCCACAGCATCGTCTGCACGCCCTCGAGCTTCGCCAGGCCCGGCGTGGGCCCGAGGCGGAACCCGCCGGGCTGCGGCTTGCCGGACGCGGCGTAGGGGAGGAAGTCGAGCGGGCTCTCCCCCGGCGAGGGGTAGACGACGCAGTCGGACAGCACCGCGAGCGGGAACAGGCCCGTCATCTTCGCCATGTTGGAGAGCTTGCGGTGCATGTTCACCCGCGCCTTGGAGATGACGGCGGCGCGGATGTCGGGCCGCCAGGTCGGGCGTTCCAGCGCCGGCCACCGCTCCCCCTGCTTGTAGGACTTGCCCTGGGGGCGCTCGCGCAGCTTCCCGACGCCGCCCTTCACCGTCGCCTTGATCGCGGCCAGCACGGCGGCCATCGCCGGGTCGGCCTGCTTGTGCCGCTCCATCGCGGCGAGGAACGGTCGTCCAGGTCTTTGGTGACGCCGAGGTCGGCGAGGGTGTCGACGTAGGCGGTCTTGAGGCGGTCGTGCCACGGGTCCAGGTACGCGCCGCTCTCGCGCCGCAGGTAGGCCTCGATCGGTGTGACGTTGTAGCCGAGCTCTTGGGCGTAGGCGACGGTGTGCGTCTGGTACCAGGCCGGCCCCGTCGGCCGGGTGCCGTCCGGGGTGAACGGGCTCGGCAGACGCGGGTCGAGTTCGATGTGGGAGAGGTCGACCTGCCAGGAGCCGGGGATCTTCGGGTTGAAGGCGGGGGCGTGGAAGTAGTCGGCGGCGGACAGGCCGACGACCAGGCGGGCCGCAGCGGCGAGGAACGCCGTGTTCAGGTCCAGGCCGACCGCATACGGCAGCGTGCACTCCTCATCGCTGAGCAGGTCGACGTCGCGCACCCACTGGTAGGCCTCCTCGTTAAGGAAGCCGCCCGTCCAGCCGGAATTGACGACGACCGGGTGCTCGGCGGTGGCCTCCGGCGGCGCCGGGTCCATCGGCTCCGTCCCGAGGCTGCCGGGGTTGTGGCCGGAGACCCAGTTCCCGGTCGCGCGGTCCTGTACGGCCCGGGTGGGCGGGCGCAGCGCTGTCATGAGCTCGAGCCCGGATACGGCCGTGGAGCCCCGCGGGGTGATCACCCGCTGGGCGTAGACGCCCAGGACGCGGGCGATGTCGGCCGGCTCCATGTCCGCAACACCGGGCCAGGACCGCTCATCGAGGGCGTCCCAGGACAGCACCGCGAACTGTACGCACTGCCGCTCGCGGCCCTGGACCTTGCGGTAGATCCGCGCCCAGGGGCCGAACCCGCGCCGGGTCAGCTGCCACCTCGCCTTCGCCACCTGCTTGACCACCGGGTGATCGGCGGGCAGGCGCAGGGAGCGGCGCTGCTCGTGGCCCTCCAGGCGCTCAGGGAGTCCGAGCTTCACGGCGGCCGCGGCGGTCAGGATGATCAGCGGGTCGGAGTCCTTGCCGTTGCGGTGCAGCTTGGGCGCACCGAGACCTGACTCCTTCAGGGTCCACTCCACCAATTCGGGGATGGTGCGGGCGGGGCAGTCGAGCACAATCCCGTCGACTCCGTAGGCGGAGCCGACGCCGTCCAGCACAGCGAGCGGACCGTGCGGGGACCGCGAGTCCAGGGCGGGTCCGGCGGTCTTCTTCGGGGCCGGGCGTCGCGATACCGCCGGTCGGCCAGCAGCCGACCGCTCGGCGACAGCCGGATCGTCAGCGCCAGCTGGCATCGCAGCGTTCTCCGTCTCCGCGACCTCGGGGGCGGCTGGACCGGTGAACGTTGTCGGCACCTCTGGCTGGGGTGCGGCGATGGGGGGCCGCCGAAAGGGGGACGGCGGGGGCGCTGTGCGCGGGATACTTCGCCGCCCACCCGTCCAGCAGCCGCCGGTACGCCGACAGGCGCGGCTCTTTCGGCTCGCTACGTCCGTTCTCCCAGTTCTTCACCGACTGGGTCGACGTCTTCATCGCGGCCGCGAGACGGGCCTGCGTGATGCCGGCGGCCTCACGCAACCGGGCACGCTCCGGTGGCGGCGGCAGGTGCGGCTCCTCCTCCAACAGCGCGTCTACGCTCGCGAAAAGCTCTTCCTCGGTTGCCACGATGGCCTCCCTCCTCGCCCCAACCTAGCAACTTTTAGCCCACTGCTTAACCCATTCACGTAACCCTTACGGATGATGGATGTTGAGACCCAGGTGGTCCATGGAGAGGAACCGGCCCACGTACAGGACGGTGCATATCTGAACCGCGAAGCCGAGCTGGTAACGGGGGGCGCCGCAGCGCGATCAGGTCCCGGTCGACCTCGTCCAGGAAGAAGAACCGCTCCAGCTCCGGGCGGGTCGACTTTCCCACGAACCGTCCGTACGCTCCGGCACGGGCCGAAGGATAGCCGCGCTGACGCCGGATCAGTTAGCCATCACCCGAACACCTGCGCGGAAGATCCCTTCCGTGATACCGGCCCTCAGAACATGATCGTTCTCACGATAACCACGTTTCCACTGATCCCCGAGGCCGGAGAACCGGTCCATCGCCGCCCTCGCCCGCGAACACTGTGTCAGCCGCGGCGCCGTCCGCACCGCAGTCGCCGACCTGATGCCCCAGCACATCACCGCCGACGGGGACACCTCAGCCCCGGAGCTGCCCGTCACCGTCGACATGCCGGGCACGGTCGCCGACTTCCTGCGCGCGGCCGAACTGGAACCCGCCGAGCCAGGCCGCGCTCGATCAAGGGGTGACCGTACGGCGCGGCCAGTGGCTACACCCTGCGCGTGAGCGCCACCCCCGCCGTGCACCACGGCCTCCTCGCCAGCTGCCAGCCGGTCGACGGCGGCCAAGGATTCCCGGCTGTCCCGGCCCAACGCAAGGCCCGCCGCTCGCGTCCCCGGCTCCTCAGCCATGGCCGCACCGTCGTCCTGCTCCTGGACACCGAGGGCGCCGCAGAGGCGCAGCGTCTGCTTCCCCGGCTCCGCCGTGCCGTCGAGCGCAGCACAGCGCTGTGTCGGCGAGCGGTGGAGGCGGTCGTCCTCGAGTTCAGTGTGTCCCCTGTGACCGAGGAGGAACTGGGCCAGGCCCAGGCCTATCTCCTGCTGGACACCATCGTGGTCGATGACGGCATGGACGTCGTCCTGCATCTCACCGATTCCTGCGGGCGGCACGTCATGGACGCGGCTACTGGCCCGCGGTCCGCTTCGACACGGAAGACCAGGTGACCGACGTGACGATCGAGGCGTAAACCCTCACCGTGGCGGCAGCCGGTCCGACCGGTGGTCTTCGTAGGACGTTGCGGTGGGGGGTAAAGCGGGGCTCGACGTCGCCGCAGGAGTACGCGCGCCAGGGGCGGGCCCTCAGGCCGTGTATCGAAAGTGGATCTTGGACTGTGAATGATCACGGTTCATGAGTCGGGGAGATCTCACGGACGATCAGTGGACGGTGCTGGAGCCACGGTTAGCGAAGGGTGCCAAGACAGGGCGGCCGCCCGTCTGGCCTCAGCGGCAGCTGATCAACGGCATACGGTTCCGTGTCCGGACAGGTGTTCCATGGCAAGACGTGCCCGTCGAGTACGGGCCGTGGGGCCGGGTCTACGACCTGTTCCGCCGATGGCAACAGGACGGCACCTGGCACCGGATCTTCACTCGGCTTCAGTCCCTGGCCGATGCGGAAGGCGCGATCGTGTGGAAGCTGAGCGTCGACTCCACGGTCTGTCGGGCCCATCAACATGCGGCCGGGGCCCGCAAGGAGGGCGAGTTGCAGAAAGAGCCGCCAGGCGGTGTGTTCACCGAGCCTCGTGATCACGGGCTGGGACGCTCGCGCGGCGGGTTCACCACCAAGCTGCACCTGGCCGTCGAGCAGGGTCAGAAGCCCATGTCGATCGTGGTGACGGCAGGACAACGTGGAGACTCGCCGCAGTTCGAAGCGGTGCTGGAGAAGGTCCGCGTGCCCCGCACAGGGCCGGGCCGGCCGCGCGTCCGCCCTGATCGCGTGCGGGCCGACAGGGCATACGCATCCCGGAAGAACCGCGCTTACCTGCGCCGCCGCGGGGTCCGCTGCACCATCCCGGACAAGGCCGACCAGGCACGCAACCGCCAAAAGCTCGGCTCCCGCGGCGGTCGGCCTCCGCGTTTCGACCGTGTCGACTACCTCGAGCGCCACGCGGTCGAGTGTGGGATCAACCGCCTCAAGAGACACTGTGCTGTCACCACGCGATACGACAAGCTCGCCGTCCACTACGAGGCGACCGTCCTTGTCGCTGCCATCAGCGAATGGCTGTGACCCTTGGCCGTCACGAGGTGGGATCCACGTTACATACCGCGGGCAGATCGCTGCCGCAGAAGACGCAGACGAAGTCGTCCTCGCGAACGATGTTGTGCTCCTGGCAGTCGAGGCACCGCCGGAACACCACCTCGTGGGTAAAGCCGGAGGGCCGCCGGAGCTCGACCGCGTCCAGAGCGCGGGCCACCTCCGCCCAGGAGGTGATGTCCGGGCGATAGCCGGTGGACTGGTTGCTGACCTCGCTCACGGTCCACCGGTCTGCCTCGCACATGAAGCTGATCTCGCCGGCACTCAGAACCATGTCTCCGCCGGCACAGGCCACGTGCTCACTTCGCCGCGGCGCCAGCCTAAGCACACCGTCCATATCGACCACGTAGGTGAACGGTTCGGCCAGCTCCGCCGCCGATTGCTCCCACGATCCAGCTACCGAAGTCACCCGCCGAACCAATGCAACGCCCGCCGTCACCAGGCCGCACCGCAGCCCTCAGCTCGACCGGTCCGACGTATCGATAACTCCGCCCCCGCCCAGTCACGTCAGCCAACCTAGAGCACTTCCGACACACGCCCTAGTGGGGGCGGCGGCCGGTGACGTGTCCGTCGGAGGCGTCGGCGAGGGGGATGCGGGCTGTGATGCGTTTGCCGACCGGCTCCTGCTCGATGAAGAGGTCCTCGGTGACGGCCTTGACGATCTCCAGGCCGTGCTGGCCGATCCTGCCGGGATCGACGGACCGGGCCGAGGGCACGGTGGGGTCGCTGTCCCACACGACGACGTCGACGGCGCGGACCGTGATGCGCAGCTCCATCAGGACGGGACCTGGGGCGTACTTGAGGGCGTTGGTGACCAGCTCGCTGACCACCAGTTGTGTGAGGTCTCGCGCGCGTGCGGGCACGGGCAGGCGATGTTCGGCGTGGGCCCGGTCGAGAAAGGCGACAGCGTGGCGGCGGGCGTCGGCGATGCAGCCGTTGGCCCCGTCCAGGGCGTAGCCGGCGCGCATCAGGTGCTCATCCGGCTTGGTACAGCCCTCACCGTCGGCATGGGATCCCACTGATCTTTCCCCTCATTCCCCGTACGCAAGTGCGCGAGTACCCATCCTCCCGGCATACATGGCAGAGGCATGTTGTTCGGCGCAGCCGCCCGAGGGCAGCCGGCCGGGGTGGTGGGGCACAGCCATCCGCGCACATCGTGACCCGTGGTCAGCGTAAGCGCAGCCGAAGGAGACGGTGACCGACATCGCGCAAGGAACCGGCCGGAGCGGCTGTCTGCCGAGCGCCGGGTGCTCGCCTGCGTCCGTGTCGTCACCGTGCAGGGCGGGACCGAAGGACGGTCGCCGGGCCGATGCCGTCAGGGCCGAACCTGTCGCGGGCGCGGTCGCAGGCGCGATCGATGGCGCGGTCGCAGGCCGCTTCGGCCACCAGCCGCCGGGCTTCCCGGGGCGTCGTCGAGGCTGGTCCGCCGGGCCATCTGCTCGGTAGCGACCAGGTACTGCCCCATCGCTGCCGGCCCGGCCGGGCGACGGCGCGCAGGTCCTCGTCGTACGTGGAGGGCTCGGGAGGGCGGTGTGTCTTCTCCGACGCCCACGCGTACGGCCCGGGGCGGTACCGCGGCCGGTGGTTCAGGTGTCGGCCGTGTGCCGGGAGGCGGCGCGGCGGTGTTCGGCGTCGATGCGCCGGGCTTCTTCGAGCCGGCCGAAACAATCGCCTGCTGTCACCTGCACCTCTCCATGGAACGCGGAGAGGGGGTCGTGTGGAGGGCCCTGGCGCCGTGCGGCGCCAGGGCCCGAAGGACCTGCTACACCATCCGCCGGCCCTGTTCCTGCGCCGGCCTTCTGTCACCGCACACCCGACCCACCTGCTGCCGAGAATGCTGGGATCGCGGTTGCTCGACCGGAGACCACCTCACTATCGATGTCCTGCGGTACCCGGACTCAGTAAGCCGCCCGGGCGATCCTGATGGCGTTCGACTCCTCCGTTCATTCCCTCAATGCCGGTACTGCTCTGCCGCGTACTGCTTGGTGATGCGACCTGCTCACCGGCCTGTACTGCGAACTTCACTTACGGGTACTGCCACTGCGTGCACTGCGGTACTGCTCATGGCGGCCCCTGATC
This sequence comes from Streptomyces sp. NPDC002884, assembly GCF_040295245.1. Classification (NCBI taxonomy): domain Bacteria; kingdom Bacillati; phylum Actinomycetota; class Actinomycetes; order Kitasatosporales; family Streptomycetaceae; genus Streptomyces; species Streptomyces sp. NPDC002884. The sequence goes on from NZ_JBEOVB010000046.1 coordinate 23,279, forward strand.
TGCGGGCCGCCCGGTCCGGCCGTCAGCCCCGTCGCCGTCCTGCAACCGCTCTGGCTTCGGAACTCCACCACCGCACCGTCCTGCGCACTGTGACTGCGGTACTGCCGCCCGGCAGTTCGTGTCTGCCGGGCCCTGCTGTCTCTCTGGCTACGAGAGAAACCATAACTACGTCATCGACCAATGTCTACTCTCGCCGACATAGATTTTCTGGGGTTGAATGGTGAGGTACGGTCGTGCACAGCAAGGGAGGGCAACGCGTCGGGACCGAATCCGCGCGATCGCCTCAGGCATACCCCAGGAGCAGTCGAGGAGACAGTGACCCACAACCAGAAGGAGGGCCGGCCCGGCCGGTTCTCCGTCCAGACCGAGGTGGTCGACGGCGTCCTCGTCGTAACGGTGCACGGCGAGATCGACCACGACGTCAAAGACGTCCTCGGCCAGGCGCTGGCCTCTGAGGACGGCATGGCGCCGCCCCGGATCGTGGCGGACCTCGGCGGCGTGACCTTCATGGACTCCAGCGGGATCAACGTCTTCGCCGCCGCCCACCTGCGGGTGAGCCAGGCCCAGGGGTGGCTGCGCATGGCCGGCGCCCAGGAGTCCGTCGTACGTCTGCTGCAGATGGTCGGCGTCGACGCCTTCATCCCGTGCCATCCCACTGTCGAGCAGGCGCTGAAAGCCTGACCGCCCCGGCTCAGCCGGGCCCGCGGCGTCCTGGTGAACGAGCGCCGCCGCCGCTGCACCTGCAGCTCCTGGCCCACCGGCACCGGCCGGCCCGCCTACGCCCAGGCCGCCTTCCGCGGCCGTGTGCCGTTCGGCGAACAGCTTCGCCTGGTCCTTCTCGGCGAGGGCAACCGCAGCGGTCCCGTCCGGCCCGTGATCCTGGCCGACGGCTTCAGCCTCGGCCGGAGCAGGATCGAAGCCGACTCCGCCGAGAGCGAGCTCGACGAGCTCGAAGACTTCACTCTGTTCGTCCACGACCACCGTGCACACGGCCATCACCGAGGACCTGGGCTGCTGGCTCATGGACCGGCTCCCCGACTGATTTGCGGTCATGCCCCGGCCGGGACTGCCGTCCGCTCATCTCACGCTGACGGCAGCCCTTTCCTTCGTCACTCCATGCCCAGTGCCCCGTGCTGCGGTGCTCCGTGCTCCGACGGCGTGGACGACCGTGTCGTCCGCCTCTCCCCCGGCCTCAGCCCGCTCGGTTTGCTCCCCCACAGCGCCTGCGGCAGGCCGGTCCCCGGCGTCTTCCGCATCGGCCCCGTCCCGGAACTGCGGCGCGCCGGGCAGCCGGTGCCGCCATGCGGGCGTGGCCTGCTTGACCAGCGGGGTCGTCGCCTGCAGAGTCGGGATGCGGCACCGCGGCGGCACCGCCTCACTCTGCCGGCCGAGCCGCCCGTCCACGAGCGGCAGACGGCCCTGACACCCAGGAGCGGCTGATCCGATGGTCCTCGACCTCGTGGTGATCGGTATGGCAGTCACCCTGGGGCCCTTGCACAACAGCGCCTTCATCCTGCTGCTCTCCTCGCGGCACGGCGTCCGCCAGGGTCTGGCGTTCCTGCTGTCCTGGCTGGCCAACCTAATTGCGGTGATCGCCTGTGTGATGCTGCTGACCGGCGGTCGGCCCCCGGCCCGTCACAGCGTGCCCTCGACCGCCGTGATCGTCGCGAAACTCGTCATCGGCCTGGCCCTGGTGCTGTACGGCGCGCACCGGCACCGCCGGCCGCCCCGCCCGCACGGCCCGCCCCGCTGGGCCGCCCGGATCGACAACGCCTCCCCCGCCGCGGCAGCCGGCCTGGCGTGGCTGCTGCAGCCCTGGGCACTGGTCGGCGCCGGTGCTGCGACCGCCGTCGACGCGGACCTCTCCACCCTCTCCGACTGGCTCGCGCTGGCCGGCTACTGCCTGCTGGCCACGCTCAGCCTCATCGTCATGGAGATGTACGTCGTCCGGGCGCCCTCGGTCGCGAACGCCCGACTGAACGCCCTGCGGAGCTGGCTCGGGCAGCACCAGGAACAGCTGGTCGTCACGCTCTCCCTGCTCCTCGGCCTGTGGCTGACGGCCCGCAGCATCGCCGAGCTGGTCGCCTGACAGCGACGGCCCGGCGCCACCTTCGCACGCGCCCCGGTGGTGGGACGTATACCGATGGGGCCCGTCAGTTCCGGCGGCGCTGCCGGAGCTCTTCCCCGAACTCCACGATGTCGGCGATCTGGAGGTCGATGAACTCGCTGGTGGAACCGGGGCTGGTGAAGGGGGCGTCCCGGCGGTCGTCCACCTGAGGAGGGAAGGGGGACAGGCAGGTGGCAGGGTGCGCCGTCGGCGGCAGGGCGTCGGCGTCGTGGAGAACGAGCATGTCGGCGACGAGGCAGGTGACGGCGCCTTCGGCGTCGCGGCCGATCCACACGGGGTAGCTTCCGTCCCCGCGGCCACTGGGGTAGGCGATCAGGTTGGCGCCGCTCAGGGGGTCGGAGACGGTGCACGAGTGCACGTCGGGCTCCCCTCCCAATCCCTCCGTCTGCTGCTGTTCGTACAGCTTGGCGAGCGTGTCGCGGGCTGAGGCGTCCACGAAACACGCCGTGGCGGTATCGACCCCGAACCCGTAGAACTCCCCGGCGCCCAGGAGGCGGGCGTCCTGTCCCGGCCGCAGCGCGAGCTCCCAGCTGACGGCCGGCTCGTCGAGGACGCGCAGCATGGCCGCCGGGGTCTCTCCCTCCCGGTCCTGTCCCTCCCAACGCATGGTGGAGATCAACACGTCGTAGTCACCGGGCGGAACCGTGACAGTGAAGGGCAGATCGTCGTCCATGGTGCAGGGATCCCCGGCGACGACCGAGCCGGTCGGAAGGCGGAGCATGCCCGCCCGGACGGGCTCCGCGATCACCGCGGCACTCTCGTCGCCGCAGGTCAGGCGTGTTCCGGGGCGGAAGAGCGCTTCGAGGGGGCCCGGCCGCATCGGGGCGGGCGCGGACCAGGAGACATCGGCACCGGCAGCCGGGCCGTCGTCCGTACGAGGTGGCTCCGGCACCAGAGCGAGCGGGCCGGTCAGCCCCAGCACCCGCGCGTCGGCGTACGCCGTCCATGCGCCGAACCCGGCCTTGGCCACCGTGTGGTGCTCGGCCGGGACGTTCGCGCCGATGTGCAGCGATCCGCCGGCGTCCAGAACCCGGCGGGCCCGTCCGTCCGGACTGATCGTCAAAGTGAACCGCCAGCCCCGCGCAGGGAACTCGGGTTCGGTGTCGGAGGCGAGGCGCCACTGCTCGTAGCGCCGAAGGTGGAGCCGGCCCGCCTCCAGCTGGCGGTATTCGTACTCCCGGGTCCGCCGCGCCTGGGCGTCGAAGAGGAACAGTCCGAGGTAGCCGTGGCGCCAGTCGATCTGGAACAGGGCCTTCGGTCTGCCCCGGGAGGAGAGCAGGGCCGCGTACGGTTCGGCCGATCCGTCACGGCGGCGGGCCTCGTCTTCCGATATCGCAGGACCGGCCGCCCGCCTGGCCGGGTCCCAGCCCACGCAGTACGTCACGTCCACGATGTCTGCGCTGTCAGCTGCCACGCCCACCCCTGCTGTGCCTCGTGCAGTCTTCCCGATCACTCCAGGCGTCACGGTAGCGACCGGTACCGACAGTGAGCGGCGCGGGAACCCGTCCCACCGGCACAGGCAGTTGGGCAGCGGCTCTTCGTCGTGCACGGCAGTGCCACCGGTCACCGCCCCGATCAGCCGCTCAGCCGCTCAGGGACTCAGTGGCTTCCGGTCGGGCGTGCGGCTCCGTGCCCGATTCTGGAGGTGCGTCTGCCCAGCCGCTTCCCCCGGTACCGGGGTTCGCGGACTTCCTGCCCTGTCGCGGTGCCGGGGGCGATGGACGTCCACGTCCCGGCCGGATCAGTTGCGCGGGCGTGGCGCCGCCGTAGCGCGGGACACCGCAGCGGGCACCCGGTCCCGCGGGGCCGCCGTCCGCTCCGCCTTGCTCTCGTGCCCCGTCCGTGAGCGCGACCAGTGCGGGTCGTGTCCGCAGGCCGAAAGCGCCGTGTCTCAGGGGTATACGGGTGTCAGTACTGGTTCGCAGTCGGCGCCGCAGCCGGAGTCGGCCCACAGTGCCAGGCCGACCACCAGGAAGAGCACGGCGAGGACCGACACATAGAGGAGGCGCCAGGGCAGTTCCAGCGCGTCGGGGCCCCAGAGCAGCCGTCTGCCGATGATCAGCATGAGGACGGCGACGGGCAGGAGCAGTCCAGCCACGACACTCAGCAGCGCCGAAACCATGAACGGCCTCCCTCCAAGAGCGGGTGAACGGCCGGAGGCCGAGCGCGGCAACACCACTGCGCCATCAAAGAGGTCGGCTCCGGCAGCAGCACGGTTCCCGGCGTCGGCGATGTCCTGCGGGATGGCCGGCCGCCACAGGCCGGGCAGATCCGCCCCCGCCACCGCCACCGGCCGCCGGCTCCGGCTTCGGCCACCCCGCGGGAACACGGCCCGGGCCACCGCTTCCGGGGAGGACCAGGAAGTCCGTGTCCCCCGTGCCCGGTCGGCCCGGCAGCGGCGCGCAGATGCACGGCTGCCGGCGCAGGCCGCCGCGGCCGTCCCCAGGGCGGTAGGTGTGGCCGTTGCTGCCGCGGCCTGCGGTCGGCTCGCCACCGAAGGCCGACTCCTGACGGAACCAGCCACCGCACCGGCCGGGCCCCTCCCCACCAGCGCGGCGCCACCGCGATGTGCGCTATTCGGCGGCAGCGCAGGAATCGTCGGCCTGCGGCTGATCGGTCGAGGACGCTGACAGTGCGTTCATGCTCACGGCGAGACTGAAGGATGGGCTGAGCAGCAGTTGGAGGGACGTCTTCAGTCCGGTGAGCGCGACACGTACGGCTTCTATGGCCGGTTGTGGCACCACCAGCCGCTGCGCGAATCCGGGGAGCGTGAACGTCTCTCCTGCGGTGCTGCGTGTCTTGGGGTTGCCACGCATCACGGGACGGACGGGCTTACGCGCCGTCGGATAGAGCGCGGCGTACAGGCCGTGGAAGGAAACGACGTGGTTGACGCCTGGCGCTGTGATCCGGCACACCGTCACATCGCCCACGTCGCGCCGCTCGATGAGATGCGGTGGCAGTACGCCCGAGTGTCTGGTCAGAAGCGCCGTCGGCGCCCATGTACCGGCGTCGGCGCGCACGGCCGCGTCGACGGTGTAGAGGTCGGCCAGGACCTGCCAGAGGTCCGAGGGCTGGACGGTGCGGTGGAAGCGCTCCAGGCGTCGCGGAATCAGGGCAAGGTCTCGCTCGAAGACGCCGTTCCAGCGGTCCACGGCGTACTGGGCGTTGGCCTGGCGGTCGCGGTCGGTGTCGTAGTCGGCGATGACGCGCTCGCGCAGGGCCCGTACCTGGTTGTGCCTCAGCTCCCCGAGCTCGTAGGTCAGGACACGCTGGGGAGATCTGCTTCGAGGACGGCGGCCGCCGCGCCGGCAGTCCGGAAGCCGGACCCGACGACATCGGCTACTTCAACGCGTCGTCCTGGCCGGTCCGGCGGTTCCGGCCGGGAACCGTGCCGCGAACTCCCGCACGACCACGGCAGCGGCAGCGGTCAGGGGGCGTGCGCGGGGCCGGTCTGCGCCAGATCGGGTATCCGGGTGGCCGATCCGGCGGCGCCGTCGCGTCGCCGTCGGAGTACGGAACTCGCCGGCGGCCCCGTCAGAGGATCAAGGCGCGGTGAACAGGGCCGGGAAGCGGGGCGCGAGCCAGGGCTTGCGTCCCCAGGCAAGGATCCGGCCCTGCCCGATGGCCCGCCACGGATTGCGGCGGCCCAGCGCTATGAGGAGGAAGGTCACGGGTTCGATCAGGATGGTGCAGTCCGGACGTTCCAGCGGCGTCGGGGACACGTTCACGGCGCCGTCGCGCAGACTGACGCCGAACGCCGCGCCGCCCCGGAGGCGGATGGCGTAGCGGGCAGTCAGATCGGCGACGGCGTCCGTGTCGGCGACGCGCGGCATGACCGAGAGCATGAACGGCATGCACAGCGCGACCCGGTCGCGGTCGATCATGTGCGGGCGCTTCAACGCACGAGCGAGGTCGTAGCCGTGGCCCAGCATGTGCGTCAGCAGGTACGACGCGAGAACGTGCCGGTCCATGGGACCCAGTGGTGTGAGCGGTGCCGGGCCGGCGGCGCTCCCGTCCCTCGTGACCCGGTCCACGGCGTCGAGGAACACGTCGGCCTGCTCCGTGATCATCGATGCCAGCGGCTGCGCGCCGCGCTGTTCGAACGTGGCGAGGGCCTGTGCGTTGGCGGCGGCCAGACTCTGCGGGGTGCCGTCCCCGTAGGGGCGTTCGTGCCCGGCCGCGAGGTCGGCCATCAGCTCGTTGGCCAGCGCCAGGTGGGCGGCCGCCTCGCCGAGCGTCCACTCCGAACCGGGTACGGGAACGGCCGTGCCGGAGGCGCTGTGCAACAGCGTGGCGATGTCACCGGCAGTCTCACGTATCGCTCGTGCGAGCCCCGCGGGCAGCGGCCCGTGAATGTCCTGCTGCGCCGTAGGCTGCATGCTGCCTTTCCCTCCCGCCTACCGCGTCCGTCGCACATCAGGCGCGCCGAACCCAATCAGATTCGACGGCGCGCGACAAGCCCTGGCGCTCCACGGGGGCTCCGGCTCGGGGTGCGGTCCGGTGCGGTACGCGGACCTGCGCGTGACGCCTTGACGGCTGGGGTGTCTTCGGCGTCCGGGACGGCCTGATCCCGGCCGGCCGGCTCGCGCACACCCACCGGGTTCGGCCCCGTGGCACCTCGAGGCGCGGCCGCACGGCCGGGGGCCTGTGCCTCGGTGGAGCCGTCGCCCCGGCGGAACTGCTCCCCGGCCGTCCCCTGTCGGCCCTGCCGGTACCGGGCTTCGGCATCCTGGGGCACCCGCCGGGAACGGGCCGCTGCCGGTGCCGGCCCGGCGTCGCGCGCGGCCCGCCGTCACGCGCGAGGACACCGGCGGCCCCCGATCCACCGCGGCGCTCCCCGCGTCCCCGCCCGGAGCGCAGGCCGTACGGGGTGGTGGTTTCGAGCCGTTGACGACTTGGGGTGCGGGTGCGAATGGCGTCCGCCGCGCAGGGCCCTTTCCGGGCGGGACGGCCGTACGGGCGCCGTGGGTGCGCCGTCCCCGGACGGCCCGGTCCTGTCCCGCCGCCCGGATCCGGCCAGGTGCCGTCGGCCGCGGGGCCGGGCGGGCCGCTGTCGCTGCCGGGGCGGGGGCCCGGTGGCGGACGGGCCGGAGCGGGGGTGCCGGTGGGGGCAGCGGTGAGATCCGGCCAGGCGGGCCGTCCTGCGGCGTCCTGCGGGCGGCGCGGCGCCGATATCGTTGTCGGGCTCCGTGGTGCGGGAACGGTACAGCGATCGGGGACTCATGCTCGAGGTGCGTCTACTCGGTCCGGTCGAGGTGTGGGAAGGGAGCCGGCGGGCCCCGCTCGGTGGGGTCAGGCCCCTGGCCGTGCTGTCCGCGCTGGTCGTCCATCTCGGCCAGGTGCTCTCCACCGAACGGCTCGTGGACTTCGTCTGGGACGACCAGGCTCCCGCGACCGCCCTGGTCGCCACCCATGTGTCCGCCGTACGCCGGGCGCTGGCCCGCGTCGGCGGGGCCGAGGCGATCCGGACCCGGCCGCCCGGCTACCTCGCCGAACTCGACCCGTCCCAGATCGACGCCCGCCGCTTCGAGCAGCTGCTCGCGGCGGGCCGGACGGCGGCCGCCCGCGGCCGCCGCGAGGAGGCCGCCGACCTGCTGGCCACGGCGCTGGACCTGTGGCGGGGCCAGGAGGCCCTCGAAGGGCTCGGCCAGTCGTTCGCCCGGATCGAGGCGGCGCGGCTGGCGGAACTGCGCCTGGTCGCCCAGGAGGAGCGCTTCGGTCTCCAGCTGGCGCTCGGCCGCGCGGACCGCACGATCGCGCCGCTGCTCGCGCACGTCGCCGCCCACCCGCTCAGGGAACGGCCGCGCGGACTGCTGATGACCGCGCTGTTCCGCACGGGCAGGGTCTCCGACGCCCTGCGCACCTACCAGCAGGGGCGTGCGGCCCTGCGCGACGAACTGGGCATCGACGCCGGCCCGCAACTGCGGGCGCTGCACCGGGCGGTGCTGACCGGCGACACCGCGCTGCTGGGCGTGGACCCGCCGGAGGCGGTGCCGGACGGCCCCGGGGCCGGGGCCGGGGAGGCGCGGGGGGCCACGGGCGCGGCGGCACCCGCCTTCGCCTCCGGGGCCCGGGCGGGGGCGGGGGCGGGGGTGCGGCCGGATCCCGCGCCGTCCCATGTCCCGCCCGACATCGCCGACTTCGTGGGCCGCACGGAGCAGATCGGCTGGGCCACCGCACTGCTGGAAGGGGTCGGCGACGCCGGCCGTACCGCGCCGCCCATCGGTGTGATCTCCGGGCGTTCGGGGACCGGCAAGACGGCGCTGGCCGTGCACGTCGGTCACCGCACCGCCGGCCTCTTCCCCGACGGCCGCCTGTTCGTGGACCTGCGGGCCGCCGACACCGCGCCGCTCCAGCCGGCCGACGCACTGGCCCGGCTGCTGCGCGCGATGGGGGCCGATCCCGAACTGCTGCCCGGCTCGGTCGAGGAGCTGACAGGGCTGTACCGCACGCACATCGGGCACCGGCGCATCCTGCTGATCCTCGACAACGCGGCCGGGGAGGCGCACGTACGGCCGCTGCTGCCGCCCGGTCCCGGCTCGGCGGTGCTCGTGACCAGCCGCCGCCGGCTGGTGGCTCTGGAGGGGGCCGCCCACCTGGACCTGGCCGTGCCGGGCGGGGAGGAGGCGCTGGAGCTTCTGCGGCGCGTGGCGGGCGGGGACCGTACGGGCGCGGAACCGGAGCGGGCGGCCGAGATCGTCTCGCTGTGCGGACGGCTGCCGCTGGCCGTGCGGATCGCCGGGGCACGGCTGGCGGCCCGCCCGCACTGGGCGCCGGGGCAGCTCGCGCGGCGGCTGCGCGACGAACGCCGCCGGCTCAACGAACTGTGCGCCGGGGACCTGGAGTTGCGCGCCAGTCTCGAGCTCGGCTACGCCGACCTCGACCCGCAGGAGCGCCGGGCGCTGCGCCGGCTGGCGCTGCTCGACCTGCCGGACTTCGCGGGCTGGATCGCCGCCCCTTTGCTGGACATCGACGGCGAGGAGGCCGAGGAGGCGGTGGAGCGTCTGGTGGACTGCCACTTCGTCGACGTGATCGGCGTGGACGACACCGGCCGCAACCGCTACCGCATCCACGACCTGGCCCGCGAACACGCCCGTGAGCGCTGTCTGCTGGAGGAGAGCGCCGAGCAGCGCGAGGCGGCCGTGCTGCGGCTGGTGGCCTGCTGGCTGGGGCTCGCCAAGAAGGCCGCCGCCCGCGGGCCGGGCGGCGCGGCGAGGTACTTCCCCGAGCCTGCGGCCGTACGTCCGCTCGGGGCGCAGATCGAGGAGGCGCTGCTGGAGCGTCCGGCGGCCTGGTTCGCCGCCGAACAGGCCTGTCTGCTGGCGGCGGTGGAGTACTGCGCCGACCACGGCATGGAGCGGCCCGCCCGGGATCTCGCCGGGGCGCTGATGGCGAGTTCGGCCGCGCTGTACAACCAGTTCGACGCCTGGTCGCGCTCGCATGCCGCGGCCATGGCGGCGGTGCGCCGCGGCGAGGACGGCGAGGGTGAGGCGTGGCTGCTCACCGGGCTGGGCCAACTGCGCTACGAGCAGGACGAGTTCGAGGAGTCGTACGCCCGGTTCGGTGACGCCCTGCGCCTGTTCGAGGAGTGCGGGGGTCCCGCGCAGGGGGCGGCGACGGCGCTGGCGGGGATGGGCACGGCCCGGCGGGAGCAGGCCCGCTACCGCGAGGCGCTCGGGCTGCTCGGTGCGGCGCTGGAGCGGTTGGGGGCGGACGCCGGCCGCGGGGCCCGGGCCCGCGTGCTGTACGGCATCGGGTACGTGCACCGGGAGCAGGGGCGCGGCCCGCAGGCCCGGGAGGCGCTGAGGCGGGCGCTGGAGCTGTACCGGGCGGAGGCCGACCGGCACGGTGAGGCGCTCACGTTGCGGTCGCTGGCCCTGTGTCACCGGGCGGAGGGGGCGCGGGCGCAGGCCGGGCGGCTGCTGCACGACGCGCTGCGGATCTTCACCGGCCTCGGGGACACGTTCGGCGTGATGTACACCGAGCAGTCGCTGGCCAAGGTGGAGCTGCGGGAGGGCCGGCTGGAGGAGGCGGCCGGCCGGCTGCGCCGGTGCCTGGAGGTGGCCCGCGAGCGGCAGGACCGGTTCGGGGAGGCGCTGGTCCTGCGCACGCTGGGCGAATGGCATCTGGCGGCCGGTGAGCCCGGCCGGGCCCGGGAGCCGCTGGAGCGGGCGCTGGCGGGCTGGGAGGCGCTGCGGCTGCCGCTGTGGCGGGCGCGTACGGCCTGGGACCTGGCCGAGGTGTGGGCGGCGGACGGCGACGGGGCCCGGGCGAGGGCGGCCCGGTCGGAAGCGGCCGCGGTCTTCGCGGAGTTGGGCTGCCGCGAGGCACAGGAGCGGGCCGGCGACGGGGAATAGCAGCGGAGGGCCGGGGGAAGCGGGGAGATGGAGGGCGGAGGCCGGGAGCCGGGAGCCGGGAAGCCGGGAGCCGGGAAGCCGGAAGCGGGGGCGGGAGCCGGGAAGCGGGGCCGGCCGAAGGGGGCCCGGCGGGCTGCGCGTTCTGGTCGGCCGCGTGTTCTGGGTTCCGGCGGGCCACGAGTCCTTGGGCCGCGTACGTCGCGGTCGGCTCCGGAGGCACCGGCGGGCTCCGGAGGCGCCGTCGGGGTGCGGGGGCGCCGTCGGGGTGCGGGGGCGCCGTCGGCTGGGGGTCCTGGCGGGCTGCCGTGGATGTCCTGGTCGGCCGCGGGAGCCTCTGGCGGGCTGCTTGCAGGCAACCTGCAGAGCATTTGCAGAGGGTCCGGCGACGCTGTTCTCGTGACAGACGACATCATCACGCTCTCGGACCCCAGGGTCGCCGCGGTCGCGGAGAACGATTGCGGCGAGCCCCTGACCGATCTGCGCGGGTGCGGCTCTCTGTGGCTCGATCACCGGCAGGCCGACGACGACGGCAGCTTCGCCCATCTGAGGTCGGGCGCGCTGCGGCGGCTCGTGCGGGCGCAGCGCCTGCTGCCGGCCGGGGTGCGGTTCCTGGTGGTGGAGGGGTACCGGCCGCCGGGCCTCCAGCGGCGCTACTTCGAGGAGTACGCGGCGGCGATGCGGCGGCAGCATCCGGACGCGGCGCCCGAGCGGATACGGGAGCTGGCGAGCGCCTACATCTCGCCGCCGGAGGTCGCCCCGCACGTGAGCGGCGGTGCGGTCGATCTGACGCTGTGCAACCAGGACGGGCGCGAGCTGCCGCTGGGTACGGAGGTCAACGCGACCCCGCAGGAGAGCAGGGGTGCCTGCCGTACCGAGGCGGGCAACATCGGCGCCGAGGCGCGGGCGAACCGGGCGCTGATGGCCTGGGCTCTCACGGCGGCCGGTTTCGTCAACTACCCGACCGAGTGGTGTTCCCAGTCAAGTTCTTGTGTTCAAGAGTAGGAGGTCCTTCGAAGGGACTCCCAGGATGTACTGGCGGGGCAGAGAGTTCAATCGGCGGCCAGGGCTTACAACCGGGGTATCAGATCCGACATGACAGGGAGGGGCAGCGAAGGATTGGCGGCTGCCGCCTCCACCACCTGCCAGTCGGCGTCGGTGAGTAGCTCTTCGATGATCGGCGGCGGAAGTGCCGCATGGCTGGCGGCTATAGGCCTCGCCTGTGCGTCTGCCAAGCAGGCGAGCAGCGCCGGTGCCGACGCATTGCGATGCCGGGCGATCTCGCGGAACGCCTTCTGCACGGATGGTTCGTGCCGGGCAAGGTCCTCCAGAAGCTCCGGAGTCGCGTCCGGATTGGCGGCCACCTTAGCGACGACCCGGACTCCGTGCCGGTCGAGCATGGTGCGCAGTTGGCCTTCCGAGAGGCCCGGGTGTGGAGCGACGGACTTCACCACTTTTGCGTCGGAGTCGGCGGCCAGCGCGTCGCGTATAGCGGGTGGCAAATCGCGGCGCTGGGCTATGAGCATCCGCGCGGCTGGGTTCGGTGATTGGGCCAGCTTCTCGATCTCGTCGGGGGATGCCGAGGCGATCCGCGGCAGCAGAATGGCGCCGATCCTGGTAGCGCTGGCCAGGTGGGTCAGCACGTCGAGCGGAACGAGCGGGTTGTGGGCGAGCCTGCGCCGCACTTCGTGGTCGCGGTCGGTGGCCAGTGCGCGAATCAGGACGTCGTCGATCGCCGGATTCTCAGCGAGATCGGCTCGAACACCGGGATTCGAATCTACGGCGAGCCGAGCGCAGACCTCCGATGGCAGATTGGGGCGGCCGGCGAGTGCCCAGCGCAACTGCAGCGAAGGGTGGTCGACGAAGCCGACGACGGCTTCGGCAGGTGTGACCGGATTCCGAATCGCCATCTGCTGTGTCTCGTGCCTGGTGGACTCGTGGGAGCCGTGGCAGGAGGCGCCGGAAGGCAGATCACAGTCGAGTCGCGAGCATTGTGGATCGTGCACGAACGGGGCCTCTTCACGGTCGCAGACCAGGCACCGCTGTGCGGGTGGCAGCCCCTCGCCGGTGAGCAGCGCCGCCAGTACGGCCGGTGGCGTCGCCTCGTTGGCCGCCACCGCGCGACGGACCTTGGCATGCGGATGCGCCGCAAGTCTGGTGGCCGTCTCCGGTGTCATCCACAACGCGAGCTCCGCGACGACCTGTACGTCCGAGTCGGTGGCCAGCATCTCCACCACATCGAGCGGAAGGCCTGAGCAGGCGGCCAGCTTCTCCCGGCGCTCGACGACTGGATCTTCCGCGAGGAGGCGCGCCCACTCCGGGCGTCCGGCACGCTCGGCCAGGAGGGCGAGCGCGGCGTCCGGTTGCGTCGCGGGATCAACGTCTGCGGCGGTCAGAAGGCCTGCGTACGCAAGCGACACAGCGCTTTCCTCCACACGAGAGGCCAGCACCACCGCTTGCGCGTGGCTGAGGTCGGCCCGATGCGCGAGGTCCGCAGCGATCTCGGCGTCCGCGACCGCGATCAGCCGGTCGACCAGCTCGGACGGCAGGCTTACGTTGGCGGCAAGCCCGCACAGAGCATGGTTCACAGAGGCATCCTGCCTGGAACGTCACCGAATGGCTCCTGGATTTCGATGCCCAGGTGCTATCGGTAGAGAGGCGGCACAGACTTGCGGTCGGAGGTGCCCGTCTGGTCATTCTCCCTTCGGATGGAGGGGTACGACATTGGCTGGTGCCTCCGCCGAGCTCTCGCTCAGATGGTGGCCTTGGCGAGTGAGGACGGCGTTGGCGAGTGCGAGCTGAGTGACTTGGTACCGGAGCGCCGTGATTTCGGCCTTCTGCGCGGCAACGGTTTCCTTCAGATCGGACACAGTCTTGCGGAGCCGCTTTTCCGATTCCGGGGGTTGCTTCGTCTCAATGCGGACGCGTTCGTAGAACTCGTGCTTCAGGTCCGCATGGCGCTTTTGGAGGGCCATGCGGTGAACACCGGCCTCGGCCGCGAGAGCGACGACGGTCAGTGCGCCGTCGGAGGCTGTCGGCCGGCCGGCGAGGAGCCGGTCCATGGCGGCACGGATGCGTGTCCGCTCGTCGGTGGATTGCTCGGTCATGACAGGTCCTCGGCAGGTTGGGCGGTGGCGTGGTGAGTGTCGGCGGTGGCGCGGTATTGCTCGGCGGCGACGCGGAGGCGCCTGGCCAGCGGCTGAGGGGAGAGGGCCGCGAGCTTGTTGAGGCGGTCGGTCTCTTCCAGCAGTTCGGTCGCGTGGCTGTCTAGGCGGACGGCGTTCCCACAGCCGGGGCGGCAGTCGAACTGGTTCGGGGCGGTTGCATCGGGCACTGGTTCGCAGAGCGCGTTGTCGCGCTTGAAGACACAGATCAGCGAAGCGTCCGGGTTGTCGAAGAGGACCAGGCCGTCGCGGGCCAGGTAGTCGGCGGCCTGTTTGGCGAACTTCTGGGTGACGGTACGGCCCTCGAATCGTGGCACCTGGACCACGGCAGTGAGGGCTCGTCGGGCGGCGGGACCGGAAATCTTCTCGCCGGCGGCGAGGCGGTCCCGCAGCCGCGCGGCGGTGTCAGCCGCGGCCAGGGCGGTCTCGACATCAAGGACACTGTGGATGCCGCGACGGCTTCGGCTGCCGTACCCGCTTGACGTGCGGGCGTCGAGGACGGTGCGCATGTGGCCGTACTGGATCGCGAGCGCGACGAGCCCACCGGGTCTGCGGGCGATGTGCCACGCAAGGGTCCGGCGGAACCGTCCGAGCCCGATGGCGCCGTGAGGGTCTTGGGGGACGCCCTGGTTCTGCAGCCCATGGGATTCGGTCTCCCGGTTGATCCAGGCGATGAAGTCCTCGATCCGCTGGTTCATGCTGCTGTTCTTCAAGGCGCCGCCGCGCTGGCGGCCGCGGGCAAAGTCGTGATGGGCGGAACCGAAGAGCAGTTCGCCCTCAGGGACCATGCGCTCAAGGACTCGGATCGCGCGGACGACCGGGGCGATGGCGACCCAAGGGACCTCCCGTTCCTCGCCGGCCGAGACGTGCTGGCCATCGTCGTTGGTGACGTTCTTGTAGTGGTGACTGCGGATGAGGTGGCGGCTGCCGTCCTCGGGGTCGGGGCAGCAGCCGGACCGCAGACCTTGTACTTCCTGCGGTCGCATGCCGGTCAGATAGAGGCAGACGATCATCGCGGCGGTGGCCAACTGCCTCATCAAGGTCGAGACCTCGTTGAAGTCGAAGTGTTCGCGCCAGGGCCTGCCGTTGATCTGCCCGGTCACGGCTACCGGGAGTGGGCAGGGCCCTGGCTGCAGCCTGCTGAGCTCATGGCGTTGTCGAAAGCCACTGACCTGGTTGACGCTGCAGCCGACGGTGGCCGCGATGAATGTTGCGGCCAGGACAGTCTTGCCGCGCCACTCGGTGGTCGGCAGGTCCGTGCCCGCAGCGAGTCGGGGCAAAAGGTAGTCATCAAGCGCGGCCAGTCCCGCGGGCGAGCTCGGGTTGGTGATGGCCGACTGCTGCATGCGGCGCCATTCCACCCAGGCGGCCAGGATGTCGTCCGCGAGGTCGTCGACCATGCGGATCGCCCACATCAGTAGCGGGCTCACCACGCTCGGATCCAGCGGCTCGGTTGTGTTCTCGCTGGTGTCCTGCGGGGTGGAGGATGGGAGATAGTTGTCGACGCCTTCCCTTTCCCAAGGCGGTTGCGTGACGCCGATGGGCCGAGTGCAGAGCTGGTCGAATGCCCACAGATCAGTGAGGCGACTCAGAGTCTCCTCAGCGTAGTGCCGGGTCGGATTGGCACGGAAACGGTCCGTGACGTAAGCAATCCAGTGGTCGTCGCTGCAGCCACGCAGATCTTTGACGCCAGCGGTGTCCAGCCAGCGGCCGAGTCGCATCCACTCGTAGCAGGTTTCCCGCATTTCATTGGCGGAGCCTCTGGAACGGGCCCGAATCCCTCGGCTCTGGAGGTAGGTGGGCCGCAGCTGGCCGTTCAACAGAATCCAGGTCACCTGCTTGATCTGCCCCGTCATCGGCGCGGGGCAGTTCCTCCAGTGGATCTTGACCAGGCTGGCGCCGGGACGGTCGATGAACGGCCCGAGCGGCCAGACCGGCTCCTGGTAACGACCGTTGGGGTTGGCGTTTCCGGAGCTGATCCACCGAGGAAGGACGACCGGGCTGTCCGGGGTGGGGATCGACAGCAGATAGGGGTCGCTCTCCGAGGCAAGAGGGAGGTTCATGAGGCAAGTTGTCCCTTCAGCAGGAGATCGACCAGGGTGCGGTCGGTGTCGCTGGCCCGTACCCGAGCGGCAGCCCAGGACGGGCGGCCGACCTTGTCCGCCAGGTCGTCGAGCCGCTGCCAGTGCTCGTACCAGCGCTGGTGCCATCTGTGTTCAGGCATCACCGACCGCAGGCCCTGGATGTGTTCGTGAAGGAGGGCGAGGCGGGGGTGGTGACCTGGGTGAACGTGTGCGTTAGGGCAGGCGAGGCAGAGCAAAAAGTCGGCTCCGCAGCCGCCGTCCGGGGCGGGCCATGGGGTGGTGGTCTCGTCCGCGCAGTCCGCGGTCGCGGTCTGCCCGTGGGCCGGGTCCGGACCTTGAGCGAGATGGCCGCCAAAGAAGATCTTCTGCGCCTGGTCGAGAGCTTCGAGCGCGCCGTCCTCGAAGGTCTGCTGCGAGGCTTGCCGGACTGTTTGGTCGGGCAGCACGTAGACGCTCTCGTGCGTCCCCTGCGTGTGCTGGAGAGGCTTGCCCTCCCGAGTCACCGTTGTGCGTCGGATCTGGCGGAAGGGCGAGCCGTTCAGCTTGTGTTCGATCGCCCAGGACTTTCCGTCGACACCCGAGACACCGAAAACGATCGGGCCCACTGTCGGGGGACGGTCCATGTCCTTACGTCCGCCTTTCTGTCGAACAGCGCGGGCTGTCATCAACAGGTCTGTGCCTGGAGCAAGTTGCGCAGCCAGGAGTCGACCGTGGAGCGTGGCCTGCAGTGCCTGCGTGATCAATCGCCCTGGCGAGTCGGCCCCGGAGTCGGTGATGTTCTCCGTGGAGAACCAGCGGCTGTTCCCGGCCCGGCGCTTCTCGACCTTGGCGTGGTAGGTCACGTTCGTGCTCTCCGCGACCGACGGAGCCCTGGTCGGGGCCGGCATACGGTCATAGACGGAGAGGTTCCAGCCGAAGCGATCGGTCAGCAGTACGGCCAGGGCTGTCAGCTCCGACGGGGTCAGGAACAGTCGGCCCCACGTGTGCTCGATGTCGCGGCCGCCCAGCAATCCGCGGTTGGTTACGGCCTGTCGACCACTCGGCAACTGCGTACGGGGGACGTCCCCGACACGAGCCAAATGGTCCAGTGCTTCCCCGAGCCGCCAGCCACGGCTGCCCTCATCCAGGGCTCCCGCCCGCCACCTCTCCAGCAGTTCACTGTTCTCCCGGATCCTGAGCCAGGCAGCCCGGAACTGACGGCCTGCTACCAGCAGTACGTGCTCACGTTCCGCCTCGTCGTAGGACTTCCTGACGGGCTTCGGTGCGGGAACGCGACGGGCCAGCTCCTCTGCGACCGGCCCTTCGCTCAACCGGGGGTCGCTGCGGAGTATCCGATGGACTACCCGCAGCGTGGTGCGACCGGTGTTCGTGCTGATGTTCTGCAGCCGCCAGCGCTTGAGCGTCGCTGCGTCCAGGCCGGTCAGATCCTCGGGAGGAGTGTCGAGTCCGGAGATGAACTCGGCGAAGACCTTCAGCCTGTTCCAGGCGGCTGTGGCGCTGTAATGGCTGGTCCACCTCACCTGCTGGGCAGCGAACACCGTTGCCAGGGAGCGCTGCATCGGCTCCGGGACTGGCAGGTCGGAGAAGGCGAAGTCCCTCCCGTGACCAGCCTTGTTGACGATGGTGACCACCAGTCCGTTTACGGCAAGCGGTGGCTCTGTCGTGAAGTCGGTCGGCGGCAGGACCGCCCGACGCCCGCGGCGGCTCACCGGCCGGCCTCCGGCAGCCGGTCGACAAGGACGTCGATGTCCTGGATCCCGGCCGACTCCTTCGCGAGCCGCGCGAACACGCCGTCGATGTCCTCGACCTCGCGGTCGGGATCGTCTGCCTCGGCCGTCGCCAGGATCGACTCCAGCTGCAGGTGCGCGACGGGAGCCAGGTAATGGCGCTTGGTCGTCTCGACGTCCGCGTGCCCGAGGAGGGTCTTGACCAGCCACCAGGGATCGCCGAACAGCATCGCGAAATCCCGGCGATCCGCCGCGGTCAATCCGAAGCGGGCCTCCATCAGCTGGTTCAGCACGATGAGCATGTAGAGCGCGAAGGAGTGACGCGTGGAGTGCGGGGTCGCGTACGGAGTCAGGCCCCGGACTTCTGCGGCTCGGAGGTTCCGGCTCATCTCCCGCTCGGCGGGGGACAACAGCACTTCTTCGCAGCGCAGGTTCGCCGTGGTGAACACCGTGTTCCAACGGTCGGGAAGCATTGGCAAGCCCTGCTCGGTCAGCCACAGCCACGCAGGTTCCGGCCCCTCCGGGCCCTCGACGAACAACCACTGCCGTTCCCGCCAGCCCAGATGGGTCAAGTACTGATGGCCCTCGACACCATTTCGGTCCACCCAGAAGACTCTCGGTGCCCGGCCGCGGGTCACCTTCGTGACCAGGCGCATCTGCTCAACCCGCTCGTAGCGGCCCATCTGCTGAGCGCGCTTCACCGCCCAAGCCCGCTCCGACTGCACATAGGTTTCGACCTGCCGCAGGGCATCCAGCGAGGTGTAGAAGGTACGGCCGTTCTTCGATCGGGTCACCGCCCCGGCGAGTTGGCCGTGCTGGTAGCGCCCGTGCTGCAACCGCTGAGCGGGCAGCTCGAACGTCAAAAGCGACCCGCCTTCCTGTCGCCGAAGCCCCGAGCTCAAGATGAACTGCACAAACGAGGTGTTACGGGCCTCGGTCCGCGCATCCCATCCCCAACTCGGCACCCCGTCGCGGCCGTGACCGCGCAGGCCGACGTCCGACCACAAGCTCCACGTACGCGGTGTCAGCCACGACACCCGGGCACTGACCGAGTCAGCCGCACGGTCCTCCCGCCGGGACGCGTCCACCGGCCGAGGGCTCACCCTCGCCCACTTGAACAGGCGGGTGAAGGCGGCGGCCTCACGGTTCCATTTCGCCCCGCTGATTCGCTCGGGATTCTGCGGAGCGTCACAGCGCCAGGTCCTGTAGTTCAGCAGGTCCTGCTCGGACGCGCGGCGCCAGTCGATCCCGCGCGACGACAGGAACGTCAGGAGGATCCGAATGTCCGTGGCGTAGTTTCGCTTCGTCTCCCGTGCAAGGAAGCGGAAGTGCTTCGAGAGAACGAACTCCAACAGGTCGGAGTCGATGGTGAAATCTGGAGCGATGAAGACAGGATCACCCGGCATCAAGCCGAGCCGCTCGACCGCCGTCGGAAGGTCCTCGACCCCCAACACTCCCGCTTCAGGAAGCGTCCCCCACCGGCCCGGGTCGGGCACCCACACCACATGCCACTCACTCACACTCACGCCTCCCCTGACGCTTGAACACATCCAAGTATCAGGGAAGTGGTGGCACTGGTCGTACGGCGACCGGTACTGGGCCCTGCTGCGCAAGGCGCCGGCCGCCCGCTACGGCCCCGCCGCCCCGCCCCGCTCGACGGCCTGACCACCGCGGGCACAACACAGCGCAGCGCGGCACAGCACGGAACGGAACGGCAGCGCGGCACGGCAGGACAGGGCACGGCAGGACAGGGCACGGCAGGGCAGGGCAGGGCGCGGAACGCAGTTGAACGTGTCGCACCTCCACGGGGGTGGGGTGCGACACGGGACCGTGTGTTCCGGCCGTCATCGGCCGTCATCGGCCGTCATTGGCCGTCACCGGGGTGCCGGTGACCTCACGTCGACGAAGGAAGAGTCCCTTGAAGATCACCGGTACGCGCCGCCGGACGGGCGGCGCGCTCCTGGGCGCCTGTGTCCTGGGCCTGTCCGCGTTCTGCTGCGTCCCCGCCCAGGCCGCGCCGGACGCCTCCTGCGCGGTTCTCGCGCCGGGGGCCTCGGCCACCGCGCAGGCCGCCGTGTCCGCGGCCTGCTCCCAGACCGGCGTCTGGTACAGCTGGGGCGGCGGCCACGGCGCCACGCCGGGCGCCACCTACGGCTACTACGACGGCTCCGACCCGGACAGCCTGCACGACGGCGAGCGCCTGGGCTTCGACTGCTCCGGCCTGGTGCGTTACGCGTACTACCGGGCGACCGGCAAGGACCTGCTCAACGGTACGGCCGACGACCAGTTCCACAGCTCGCAGGCCTCCGCCCGCTTCTCCGCCGCGCAGGGCACCGGTCCGCTGCTGCCGGGCGATCTGATGTTCTGGGGCAGCGGGCACATCCACCACGTCACCATGTACCTGGGCGGCGGGCAGATGGTCGAGGCGTTCGAGTCGGGTACCCGTATCCGGGTCACCCCGGTGCGTACCGGCGGCGACTACGCGGGAGCGATCCGGGTCAACGGCTCCGGCACCCCGACTCCCCCGCCCGCGAACGGCGGTGCGACGTTCGAGACGTGGGGCACCGGGGTGCGCACCCGTTCGGCGCCGAGTGTGGGCGCCTCGGTCGTGGACACCTTCGCCGGTCCGACCCAGGTGTCGGTCCAGTGCCAGCAGCACGCGGAGTCCGTGTCCGCCGAGGGCTACACCAACGACGTCTGGTCCAGGCTGGCCGACGGTTCCTGGCTGACCAACATCTACATCAAGGGTCCGGCCTGGCTGCCCGGGGTCGCGGACTGCGGCGGCAGCAGCGCCCCGCCGCCGGCCGACGGCAGCACGGCGCACCAGACGTGGGGCACCGGGGTGCGCACGCACAGCGAGCCGAACGTCAACGCCGCGGTGGTCGGCTACTTCGCGCAGCCGACCACGGTCAACGTGGTGTGCCAGGCCCACGCCCAGGAGGTGACGGCGGAGGGCTACACCAACGACGCCTGGTCCAGGCTGACGGACGGCGCCTGGCTGACCAACATCTACCTCCAGGGCCCGGCCTGGCTGCCCGGGGTCCCCGCCTGCTGAACCGGCTCCGCCCCCGGCGCGGACGCGGCCGCCGTGGCCGTACCGCACCGGGCTGCCGCACCGAGGAAAGCGGAACGGAGGCGGACGGTCGCAGCAGGCCCGATCTGCCGTGTCCACTAAGGGCGTTGGCGCTTTGTATCGCCGGCCCGGCAGTAGAGTGAAAAGGTGACCGCTCTGCCGGAGGACCGGCCGCCACGGATCGGTGAGGACGACCGCGACACAGCCGTGCGGCGTCTGCGCGAGGCCTACGCCGAAGGTCACCTCTCGCACGAAGAGCTGGACCTGCGCCTGCACCAGGTGCTCACCGTCCAGACGCACAGCGAGCTCGTGTCGGCTCTGGCTTCGCTCCCGAAGGAGCCTGCGGGCACCACGTCGACGATCGGCGCCGCCGCCGGACGGATTCAGCGGCGCGGGGTATGGCGGGTGCCTCGGTTCCTCAAGGTCGAGTCCGCGTTCGGAAGGGTGCGTCTGGACCTGTCCCGGGCGGTCATCGAGCATCCGGTCGTCGACATCGAGCTGCAGCTCGGCACCGGCAGGGCGAAGATCACGGTGCCGCGCGACGCGATCGTCGAGTACGAGGATCTGCACACCGGGTGGAAGGACACGCGGTACAGGGCCCCGCGCAGCTCCCGTCCCGGCGGGCCGAGGATCCGGATCTCCGGGGTCATGGGGTTCGGACGGCTGAAGATCCGTCACGCGCGGCGTTGAGGTTCCTGGGGCTGGGTTGCGGCCGGGCCGGCCGGGAGCTCGAGCCGGTCTTCGGAGGGTCTCGTCGAGGTCGAGGTCGCCGTAGCCGTCCCCGTCCATGACCGGCGCAACGTCAGCGGCGGTCGCAGGTCGAGGGGGAAACGTGTGCGGCCCCGGCCGGCGAGGACGCCGGCCGGGGCCGCGGGGGAAAGAAAGAGCGTGGTCGTGAAGGGCGGTCGCCTACGCGGCGAAAGGCTCTGCGGGGCTTCAGCCGGACGATCTTCCCCGCAGGCTATAGGTGAGGCCCGGGGACACTGTCCCCTCCACGACCACGTTCTGCACAACACGGCCGACCGCGCGGGCATTCCCGCCCCGGCCGCCGGTTCGGCGCGTGGGCGTTGTCAGCCCTGGCGGGCCTTGAAGCGCGGGTTCTTCTTGTTGACGACGAAGACCACGCCCCGGCGGCGCACCACCTGAGCCCCCGGCCTGGACTTCAGCGCACGCAGGGACTTACGCACCTTCATGGATCTGCTTCCTTCCTTCCGTCCGGACGACAGCCCGGGTCAGGACCGGGCCGGAGCCGGATCCGTGGCCGGGGTTGTGGCTGTGCGGCCGTAGCGGCGCTCGAACCGTTCCACCCGCCCAG
>NZ_JBEOVB010000047.1:0-43289 GCF_040295245.1 Streptomyces sp. NPDC002884
GTGGCGTCCGCCTCAGCGGACGCCACCGCACACCATCGCGGCGTCCTCGCTCCGGCACCGCGGTCGCCGTGGCAGACAGCGGGGGCGACCCACGGCTTCCTGGCAGCACGCCCACGATGCGCATGGCATGACGTGGATCACATCGGCCGCCTGTCACGTCCGGGGCGGGTTGCTTGTCCCATGGGCGTCACCGACACAGAAGCCGGTGCCCGACCTTGGGAGATGCGATGAACAACGGACACCACATCGTCGTCCTCGGCGCCGGTTACACGGGCCTGTTCAGCGCCATCCGGCTGGCCCACCGCACCCGCCGGACCGACGTCAGGATCACCCTGGTCAACCCGTCGAGCCGGTTCGTCGAGCGGCTGCGGATGCACCAGATCGCCGCCGGTCAGGAGCTGGCCGACCACCAGATCCCCGACCTGCTCGCCGGAACCGGCGTCACGTTCGTCCAGGGCACCGCCACCGCCATCGCGCCCGACGCCCGGCAGATCACCGTCGACGGCGCCGTGACCCTCGGATACGACACGCTCGTCTACGCGCTGGGCAGCTCGACCGACACCGGCACGGTCCCCGGCGCCGACACCCATGCCTTCACGCTCAACAACCCGGAGATCGCCGGTCGGTTTGCCGCGCGCCTCACCGAGGTGGCCGCGTCCGGCGGCACGGTCACCGTCTGCGGCGGCGGCCTGACCGGCATCGAGGCGGCCACCGAGATCGCCGAGAGCCATCCCGGCCTGAACGTCACGCTGATCAGCCGGGACGAGCCCGGCGGCATGATGGGTCCCAAGGCCCGCACCTACCTCCACGGCGCGCTGCACCGCCTCGGCGTCACGCTCACGACCGGCTCCCGCGTCACCAAGGTGCTGCCCGACGCCGTCGAACTGGCCGACGGCCGGCTCGTCCGCTCCGACGCCTGCCTGTGGACCACCGGTGTCAAGGTGTCGCCGCTCGCCGCCGACGCCGGTATCGCCACCGACGACCGCGGCCTCGTCCTGGTCGACCCCACCCTGCGTTCGGTTTCCCACCCGGAGATCCACGCCATCGGAGACGCCGCCGCCGTACGTCTGGCCTGGGGACAGATCCACGGCACCTGCCAGAGCGGACTGCCCACCGCCCAGTACACCGCCGACACCGTCGCGCGACTCGTGCGCGGCAGGACCGTCAAGCCGTTCCGCTTCGGCTACTTCCACCAGCCGGTCAGCCTCGGCCGCCGTGACGCCGTCATCCAGTTCACCAAGGCCGACGAGACCCCCCGCCGCATGCACCTCACCGGCCGGAGCGCCGTCGCGTACAAGGAGACGGTCAGCGGCAGCCCGCTCACGACCTACCGGTTCAGCAAGCGCATGAACGTCACCACCGTCATCTCCAAGGGCGGCCGCGCCACCCGCAGGCCCGCGGCATGACGGGCGCCTCGGCTGCCGGCGCCCTGATCTCGGACCTTGCCGCCCCGCCACGGCGCTGGCAGCATGAACCGATGGTCGACGCCAGGGACGAACAGGACCCGTACATCGAACACCGCAGGCTCCTGTTCGCCACCGCCTACCGCATGCTGGGCAGCGTCACCGACGCCGAGGACATCCTCCAGGACACCTGGCTGAGCTGGAACGCCGTGGACCGCGACACGATCCGCCACCCCAAGGCCTACCTGGTGCGCACGGTCACCAACCTCTCGCTGAACCGGCTCACCTCCGCACAGGCGACCCGCGAGACCTACGTCGGGCCGTGGCTCCCCGAGCCCCTGCTGACCTCCCCCGACATCGCCGCGGAGACCGAACTGGCCGACAGCGTCTCCACCGCGATGCTGGTCGTCCTGGAAACGCTCAGCCCCGTCGAACGCGCCGTCTTCCTGCTCCGCGAGGTCTTCGGCTACTCGCACGCCGAGATCGCCGAGACCCTCGGACGTCCCGAGCCGACGGTCCGCCAGATCGCCCACCGCGCACGCGAGCATGTCCAGGCCCGCCGCCCCCGCTTCGACGCCGACCGGACCCGGCGCCGGCAGGTCACCACCCGCTTCATGGAGGCCTGTGCGGGCGGCGACCTGAACGCCGTCATGGAGCTGCTAGCCCCTGAGGTCACCGCCTGGTCCGACGGCGGCGGCAAGGTCACCGCCGCCCGCCGCCCCCTCCACGGCACTGATCACGTCGCGCGCTGGATCGTGGGTTTCCTGGCCAAGCCCGAACTGACCGCCCTGACGATGGAGGCGGCCGTCATCAACGGCGAGCTCGGTGTCCTGACCGTCCTCGGCGGACACACGGTCGGCGCCTTCTCGTTCGACCTCGTCGACGGCCGCATCCAGAACCTGCGCTTCCAGGCCAACCCCGAGAAGCTCAGCGGCCTGACCCCCGACAACAGCCTGACGCTGTCGCGAAGCGTTCCGTCCTGAAGCGTCACCGGCGGCACCCTCGAGGTCCGCCACGAGGCTATCGTCCTCGTCGCCGCCAACAGCGAGCGTTTGTGCCGTACTTACTGGTCCGACGACAACTCGAACACCCGCACTCGCCGGCCGCCGACGGGATTGACGGTCTCACGGACCGGATGCATCCCCAGTTTGGTCATGATCCGTTCGGAGGCGGCGTTGCCCACTTGAGTGATGCTGACGATCCGCTCCAGCCCCCGCTCTTCGAACCCGAACCGTACAGCGGCCGCAGCGGCCTCGGTGGCCAGGCCCTGACCCCAGTGGGAACGTCCCAGCCGCCAGCCGACCTCGACCGCCGGCAGTACCTCCGGCAAGTAGTCGGGCACCGACAGGCCGGTGAACCCGGCCAGCTCGCCGGTGGACCGGATCTCCACGGCGAACAGGCCGAAGCCCTGTGCGTCCCACTCGCTCTCCCATGCCTGGATCCCGCAGCGGGTCTGCTGTTCATCACGGACGCTGCCGTCACGGATCCACCGCATGACCTCGGGGTCGGCGTTGATGGCAGCCATGGGTGCAACGTCTTCCTCGCGCCAGCGACGCAGGACCAAACGGGGAGTCTCGAGCGTGACCATCCAGTCATTCTGGATCAGGAAACAGGCTCTCCGCCATCCTCACCAGGCACTGACGGGACAGGACAGCCCCGAGGCCGCAGCTGTCCGCAACCACGGTTTCGGGACAGCCCACAGCGTGTCTGTCGTCCGTGGCGCCATCCCACGTTTCGGTGAAGTCGGGGTGGAACAGGTCGATTTGGGGCACGATTCTGGGATGTCTCGGGGGAATCCAGGGCGCCGCGCGAGCATCGCGTCCGTCTGCGTCAGCGGCGTCATGTTCCTCATGTCGCTGGTCTGGGCTGTCAGCAACCTCAGGGGGCACAACTCGGCACCCGACACCTCGGCTGTCCTGGGGCTTCCGCTCAGCCTGGTGAGTCTCTTCGTCTCCCTTGTCAGCCTGTACGTCTCTCTCCGGGCGCTGGACCATCCCGCGGTCACCCTGGCCAACGCACGAGCGGCCTCCGAGACCCTCGCCAAAGAGATCGAGACGACGGAGAACAGACAGCTGGCCATCCTGGTGGGCAACGTCAACGGCGCACGCGTCAACCTGCGCTACTCCCTGCGCGACACCGGGCAGTCGGCAGCCACGACGGCCACGGAGGGACAGCTGTACGCCGACGAGGGGTCGGACACGACGATCATGGACATCGTCTCCTTCTATCGGAGCGTGCCGCACGGCCGGCTGGTCATCGTGGGCCCACCCGGTGCGGGGAAGACGGTTCTGGCGATGGAACTCGCCCTGAAACTGATCAAGTCCAGGACGGACCTCACCACCCGTGTCCCCCTGCGGCTTTCGCTCGCCGAGTGGGACCTGACGACCATGCCTCGGCTCGAGGACTTCATCGTCGCCCGAATCGTCTCCACCTTCGGCTGGTCGCGGGCGCTGGCCACGGATCTGTTCAAGTTCGGCCTCGTCCTTCCGGTCCTCGACGGCCTGGACGAGATGGATCCGCCTTTGAGAGACAGCGAAGGCACCCTCCGGGACGCCGCCGGTGTCCCCTGCCCTGACCCGAACGCCACGCGGGCCCTTGCCGCTCTGGAAGCACTCGACACGTACGCCCGGGACAGGCCCCCCGGACCACTGATCCTCACCTGCCGCGACACCCACTACGACGCGCTCCCGGCCGGGGCAAAACTACGTGACGTCGCCCTCGTGCTCGTCGACGGCGTCGCAAGGAGGCAGGCGGCGGCCTACCTGGACGCGCGCAGCACGCTGACGGCCGATGACTGGGAGCAGTTGCTCGGGACCTTGGCGCTGCGGTCGGCCGAACTGGAGCAGGCGCTGTCGACGCCGTGGCGGCTGTCACTGGTCGCCGCCGCCTACCGCGACCGGGGGAACCCGGCCGAACTGCTGACCCTGCCCTCCCCGGAAGCCGTGGAGCAGCATCTGCTGGCCCGCTACATTCCAGCGGCCACGGCGAGCAACGCCCGTGACGACGGCTGGTACGACGCGGTCAAGGTGCACCGCTGGCTGCACCACCTGGCCATGTCGCTCACCGGTCCGCGTCCGGGAAGTCGGCCCGACGCGCGGTCGGAGCCCGGGTCGGATCTGGTTCTTCACCGACTGTGGCCGTTGGGCGGAAGGACACGTGTACCGCTCGTCGATGGTGTGCTGACCTTCGTCGCCCTTGTCACGCTGTGGTCACCCGCCATGGGTGTGGCGCCTATCCCTGGTGCGCCGAACATCCTGGTCATCGGTCTGGCCGGGCTCCTCGGGGTCGTGAACGCTGTTGCCGAGATCCGGGAACCTCGGCCTTTGAGCCTGCCCACCCGTCGGCGGCGCCTCAGTCTGCGTCCACTGGAGGGGATCATGACCGCCTTCGACGAGGTGCGGCGGAGCGGCGCTCCGGAGGGTCTGACACGACTCGTCCCCAGGTTCGCCTTCGGATACATGGTGTTCTCCCTCCTCACGCACGTGTTCCACGTCGTGGAGTTCCCCTCCCGCACTCCTGCGGTTCTCCGGATGAACTTCCTGGACATGGAAGCCAACCCCGTGTTCCGCTTCATCACCACGACGGTGTTCGGCTTCGCGTTCGGTGCTCTCATCGGGTATCTCCTGGTGCTCCTCGTGTTCCTCGCCTTCCATGTGGCAGCCCTGCCTGCCGCGTTCGTCCGTGGTGTCACCGCCGCGATCACCGATCCCACGACCCGCCCCCGCCCGCCCGGCGCCGACATCCGGGACGACGTGCAGTCCGCTGTGGGCGTGGCCGTCGTGACAGCGGCCGCGGCCGAGGCCGCTGTCACGGTCGTCAGTGGTTGGCATGCCGCCCCCGGCGTCGGCTGGCTCGCCTTCACCGTGACCCTGCTGGCCCTCGGGCCCAACGCGTGGCGTCGCCATCTGGCGTTCCGACTGTGCACGTCGGGGGGCCGACGACTCCCGCTCAGGCTGCGGTCCTTCCTCGACTGGGCCAGCACGGCGGGACTGCTGCGACCGTCCGGCATCGCCTATCAGTTCCGCCATCAGGAGCTCCAGCAGTGGATTGCCGCCGGCCCCACGGCCCCGGACCCGAACGCGGCGCCGCAGCCCGTGGCCCAGCCGGATGCGAGCCACGGCTGAAGAGACGGCGCCGGACTTGGCAGGTTGTCAGCGCCGCCCGTGCGCTGGCCATCGAGGTTCGATCGCCCGTGGGACGGCGCTCGGCTTCTCCCACACACAGCAAGCGCCCCTGAGTGCGAGGCCGGGCGCCCCTCTCCCACAGGCTCATCGGGGCGGCTCGTATGCCCGATCGGACAGGAAACCGCTCGCTCTCAGCACCGGTCCGCACCCGTCCCTGGGCGCGGCGGCAGCGGCGCAGGTCCTTGCGGCGAGCGTTGTCGCCCCACTGCCGCCAGCCCCTTCTGTGCCCGCACGCGGTGGGTCTCGTCGAGCACAGGGTCTTCGCCAAGCCGGGTGAAGAGGCGGGCGACGCGGTCCCGCATCCCGTCCATTCGGGAGAGGGTCTCGACCGCCCGCAGTCGGTAGGCGCCGGGCAGGGCTGGATCCTCGGCAAGCCGCACGAGGGCCTGGACACTGCGCTGCTGCGACCTGTCCACCTCGGTCAGACTCCTGGCCGCGTGCACACGGTGAGTGGGGGCAAGCGCGGGGTCCTCGGCAAGCCGGGCGAGTGCCTGGACACTGCGGTCCTGCGTCCCGTCCACCCCGGCCAGCTTCACAGCCGCCTGCACACGGTAGGTCCCGGGCAGGAGGAGGTCTTCGGCGAGCCGGGTGAAGAGCCGGGCCGCGCGGTCACGCATCCCGTCCATGACCGCAAGAGCCTCGACCGCCTGCACACGGAAGGCACCGGACACAGCCGCATCTTCGGCGAGCCGGGTGAAGAGCCGGGCCGCACGGTCACGCATCCCGTCCATGACCGCAAGAGCCTCGACCGCCTGCACACGGAAGGCACCGGACACAGCCGCGTCCTCGGCAAGGGCAAGCAGCCGGCCGACACCCTCCTCATGGGATGCGTCTCTCCACGTCAGGTTCTCCGCTGCCTGCACCCGGTGACAGTCCTCGAGGGCGGGATCTTCGGCGAGCCGGATCATCACCTGCGCCGCGCGGTCGGGCATCCCGGCCAACCGGTCGGCCGCTGTCATCCGGTAGGTCCCCTCGAGGGCAGGATCTTCCGTAAGCCGCGTCAGAACCTGCACCGCGCAGTCCGACATCCCCTCCATCCCCGCCAACCGGTCAGCCGCTCCCAACCGGTGGGCCCCCACAAGGGCAGGATCATCTGCGAGTCGCGTCAGAACCTGCACCGCACGGTCCGACATCCCCTCCATCCCCGCCAACCGGTCAGCGGCACGCAACCGGCAGGCCCCGTCAAGGGCAGAATCGTCCGTAAGCCGCGTCAGAACCTGCACCGCACGGTCCGACATCCCTTCCATCCCCGCCAACCGGTCAGCCGCTCCCAACCGGTGGGCTCCTTCGATAGCGGGGTCGTCGGCAAGCAGGGTCATCACCTGCACCGCACGGTCCGACATCCCCTCCATCCCCGCCAACCGGTCCGCCGCTCCCAACCGGTAGGTCCCCTCGAGGGCGGGGTCTTCCGCAAGCCGGGACATCACCTGCACCGCACGGTCCGAATGCCCCTCGATTTCCGCCAACCGGTCGGCGGCTCTCAGCCGTTCGGCGCCGTCCCGGAGCACTCCCCCGGCAAGCCGGGCTATGAGCCGGGCTGCGCTGTCCCGCGTCGCATGCAGCCCGGCAAGGCCGACGGCCGCGTCCACGCGATGGCGGTCGGGGAAGTCCGGGCTCTCTGCAAGCCGGGTGAGAAGGCCCAGACCGTGGTCCTGTAACGCCTCAAGCCCGGCCAGGCACTTGGCCGCCTCCACACGGTCTTCACCGTCGAGGCTCTCGTTTTTGGTGAAGCGGGTGAGATAGACGGCGGTGATCTTCGTGGGGAGGTTCGTTCTCAACTGCACCTGGGTTGTGAGGAAGTCACAGCCCCCCTCCCCCAGCATCAGGAACGTCTCCAGTCTGTCGACGGTCTCGGCGGGGATACCTCCGGGAGAGGCCAGGAGCGCGTCAAGAAGGAAGCCCAGACGGGACGCCTCACCGGCTGGTGGCCGTTGGCGCTTCTTGCCGGGTGGGAACAACTCGTCGAGGAGTCTGGCGCAGGCGGCCTTGTCGCGCGTGGCGTATCGGGCTGCGTGATACTCGAGGAAGGTCTGGTGCAGGAAGTGAAAGTCGTCCGGGCCCTCGGTCAGTAGGCCGGTGGGCCGCAGGAGATCGCCCAGGAAAGCCCGCCAGAGATGCTTGTCGAGACGTTGCGGGCGGTTGACGTGCAGGTGCTTGGAGAGCACTTTGGTCGTTCGTCCAGCGTTGCCGGTGATGCGGGCGTGCGCCAGAAAGTCGATGGCCTCCGGCAGGTACTCGCGCACCTGTTGTGCCGCCCGCTCGGCGGCCAGGTTGTCCCGAGGGATTTGATGGCGGTCCTTCAAGCGGCGGATCACCTCGTCGTGGGTGGCCCTGATGTTCTTGTGCGCGTTCAGTTCGTACAGCAATTCCACGCATGCCCGGTACGCTCCGGTTCGCCCGCGTGGCAGAGGACGGTCGGGGTCGGCTCGGTAGAGCCTGCACAGCAGGAACGCAATCAGGGGTGTCCGGGCCAGCACATCCAAGTGGGAGCGCCGGAGGCCGGTCATGAATGCGCGGCTGTGCCGGGCAGGGTCGTCCAGGTCGCGGAACCAGCTTGTCGCGTACCGGTGGAGATCTTCGGGTGAGAACGGTTGGAGTTCGAAGCGCCGTACCTCCTCGCCGAGAGTGTCGAGTTCCTGTGCGGGCAGTGGCCGGGTGGCTACGACGAACCGGTAAGGCGCTGAGGTGTCTGCCGCGGTTGCGGCGAGCAACTGCACGATGGCGCGGCGGCTGGCGGTGTCAGGGATCTCGTCGAGACCGTCGACCAGCACCAGCCAGGTCGTCCGGGGGTGAGGAGCGTGACGGAAGAAGTCGGGTGTGAGGTCGTCCAGGAGACCGAAGCGGCGCAGTTCGGCGGTGGCCGCCTTGGCCATCGCGGCAGGCACCGTGTCAGCGCTGCTCAGAACCTCTGCGTTGACCAGGACGGGCACCGATGCACTCGGGTGGCCTTCGGACCAGCGTTCGGCGGACGAGGCTCGATGCGTGCGCAAGAGCGTGGACTTCCCGCTTCCCGCAGGCGCCAGCAGGACGCACATCCGCCCGGCACGGGTGAAGATGTTCTCCGCCGGCACCGCCGCCTCGTGAAGCGTTTCCCGATCTGCGGACGTCTGCAAGCGTGTCTGCTGACGCACATACACGTCGGCCAGGCCGGGCAGTCGGGCGTCGCCCCACACGTCGGGATAAGGGTGTTCTCCGGCAGTTCTGCGTACGGCCGCCAGATAGCCGTCTGTCAGTCGGGACTGCGCAGCCGTCCGGGGCTCAGGGATGGGCCGGGAGTCTTTGGCCTGCTGCCACCGGATCTGCCAGAGTTCCTTCGTGCTCGTCCACCGCGCCGCTGCCTTCCCGCGGGCGGCCGGCCCTTCGACGGTTTCCGGCCGGGGCAGCCCGGACCACTCCAGCAATACCTCGACGAGCGCCCACAGGGTCTCGAAGTCCCGGGCCGGGGTGCCCTCTTCGAACCAGCCGCCGACCGTGGTGGTCGACAGCTCCGGAAGGCTCTTGCTCCTGCGACGCTCGTTGGCCTGGTCGATCGCTCCACTGCGGTCCCTGCCCCGCAGCGCGTCGGTTTCCAGCTTGCGCAGTCTGTCGCGCAGCACCTGCCGCTCGGCGCCCAGCTTCGTCCTCGTGCCCACCGCATGCTCTCCCGCTGCTCCCCGGATCCGGCCGGGCCGCCGGACGGCCGTCGCATCACTGCGCTGACCTGGTCTTTTTGCGTGCTTGTCCGGCCGATCCGGCAAACCTTCATCGGCTCGGACCGGTGACGTTCGATGAGTGCGACGCGGTCCACGGTCGGCCGCGCGGATGAAAGGACCGACATGGACGTCATCGCCTGGGCCCTGGTACCGGTGGCCGGCACATGTGTTGCGGCCGCCGCGGCCGTGGTTATCGTAGTGGTCGCGTTGCGGGGCACCGCCGCGCGAGAACGCGCCACGGTGCTGAAGGCCATCGCCGATGTGATCCGAGCGATACGCGGTTCCCGGTCATGACAAGCCTGGGGCCCGCCGCCCGGCGTGAGGAGAGCGCGGCTGCCCTCTCGGCCCGCCCCCACGACAAGAGCTGCCCGGTCCAGGAGGAGCGAACCAGGACGGGAGATCCGAACCGTATTTCGCCTGCTTGGTCACTGAGTCTCAGCTCCCTGTCGAGCACTTGTCCCATGCCGACCGGCTGGTCCTCGCGTCGCCACCGCTGCACGAACACACATGGTGTCGAACAATTCGGGTTGATGCAGCCTGAAGTTCCAAATCTCCCGTGATAACACGACTGCGGGACACACGGATCAGTGGGGGACCGCGGCGCGCGACTGCGCCGCTTCGCCTGGCGCTCGTGTGCCGGTCGCTCTACAGCTCCGGAGGCAGGATGAGTGGTGCGGAGTCCACGGTGCCCCGGGGGATCCAGCGCATCCCCTCCCACGCTCGTGCGGTGGGGACGTCGACGGCGTAACGACCTTCGATGAGGACCGCAGGCTTGTTGAAGATCGCCCCGCGTGCTTCACCGCTCTGCCCTGTCAGCCAGTTCAGGTCGGCGTCCTCGAGCATGAGGTATTGCCTCTTGCCCGCGTCCCTCGCGTACCAGTTGGACTGGCTGTGGCCTGCTTGCACGATGGGCAGGTCGGGATTGGCCAGCGCATAGCGCCCGCGCATCGATCGCCCGGATTTGCTGACAAAGTCGGCGGACTGCCATTTCCCCTCGTCCGTGAGGAGGAAGTCGAGCACGGACGGCTTTCCGCTGTCTCGCTGGGCGAGTATCTGTTTGCGCGTCGCCTCCATGAAGGAAGGCTTCGAGGAGTAGTGCGGAAGTACATCAGGTTTGAGGACGGCTCTCCGGAACGGCGTTGCCGGCGAGCCTGTCCCGGCGACAGCACCCGTCTTGGGGCGGGTCGTGGCGTGTTGCGCCTCGCTCAAGCCGGGCTGTGTCCGGACCGTATCGAGGGCTCGCGCGTCTGCGCTCAGGTGCCGTTCGGTCGAGCCGACGGCATCCAGCGCGACAACGTCCTTGGGCAGGGAGCGCCCGTCGACCATGCCCCGAGGGGACGTCGGTTCGGGAACGGCTGCAACGGCTCGTGTTGCCGCACCTCCGCGTCGGCCCAGCGCCGCGATCGCACCTGGGAGGGCCGCCGCGGCAGCGAGGGTTGCCACTCCTTGGAAGGCGACGTCCAGGTAGCTGCCGCCGGCGGACAGTTTGCCGTCGTCCGGCGCGAAGGCCGAGGCGTAGCCTGCCTGGTCCTGCTCCACCTCGCGCAGGAACGACACCGCGGTGCCGACGACACCGAGCACGATGTCCAGAGCGGCTCCGATCAGCCGGCCCACGGGCCCCGCGAGGTCGAGGACGCACACGGCGTTGGCAGCCGTCTCCAGAGCCCGGTCCATGAAGGACCGGCCTTTCAGTACGGCCCAGGCAAGGGCGAATTCGACTGCTCCGGGATGTACCGCCAGGCCACTCTGGGCGACACCTGACGCGATGGCCGGTGGCAGCCGCCAGATCGCGAGGGGGTCGGCTTCGATGTGTCCGATGACAGCGGGTATCGCTTCCAGCGACTGCTGGAGCCGGGCCAGGGCATGAGCGCGGCCTTCGGCCGTCGATCGGGTATAGGCCTTGAGGATCGCCACGCCTGACGGATGAGCCATGAGTCGGCGCAGGTCCGGGTCGCCCCCGATCAGAACGGCTCGGGTGTACCGCACCCGTTCGAACCGGTCCACGGCGTTGCCGCCTGCTGAGCCCCCGGAGCCGCTCAGTGCCGCCGCCTCGTCGGGATGGGCCACTCTGCCCGATGCCGAGTCGATCCGCTGGCTCATCGAATACCGGACGGCCGCACAGGCCGCGCGCCTCAGTCGCTCGCTGTCGGTGTCGACGACTTGGACGAGGCCCCGCACAAGCGGTTCTTGTCGGTTCAGGAGTGCGGTGACGTACTGCACCGCCGCTGGACGGACCCTTTCGAGGAACGTGGATGTCAAAGCCACGTACAGACGCCGCGCCTCGTGGGCGGAGAGCCTGATACCCGTCATCTCGTGGTGGACTGCCCCCACGGCCTGGTCCCGAAGAGGCGAGACCCCCTCGGTGTCCACCCAGTGTTCGGGGGCCCTGCCGCCGGAAGTCGCTCTCCGGTACACGGCTCCCAGGAATCCTGCGGCCACGAAGGCCGAACGGTCGTCCTCCTGGCGGGCGGGCGTCGTCCGGGCGGTTGCCGCCGCGGCTTTCCGTCCGGCGGCGGCTCCCTTCGAGGTCTTGCTCGCGGAGTCCGCCATGGGCAGTTCCCCCTCCGCTGACGCCGTCAGGCGGTGTCCGTTTGGATGGTCACGGGTGCCGCTACGCCCTCCACCACGATCTTCCGATCGACGTCGGGGTCTTCGTCGTTGCCACGCAGGCTGCGTGCGGCCAGCCGGATGTTCTCGAGTTCGGTGCGCCGTACGTCCGATTGGACTCGTTTGACGTCGAGGGCGCGATGGATCAGCTTGAAGTCCTCCAGGAGGGGGTGGGTCCCCACCAGCGCCTCGATGTACAGCGAGGCGGTCGGCACGACGACCAGGTCGTCGTCCTTGCGGGCGGAGGCCAGCCGCTCCACCAGCAGTTGCTTGATCTGTTCGCGGTGTCGGCCGAACGCCTCCTCATCGGTGCGGTGCAGGCAGGCCGCGCGTTCCCGCAGTTCGTCGACGGTGTAGGTGTTCGCCTCGTCCGGATCACAGATGCGCAGGTCGTCGCCGACTTCGAGGTAGTCCTGCATCATGCGCAGCGTGAAGTAGTTGTTCTCCTTCAGGGCGAAGACCGAGTAGTTGCCCCGGTACGCGAGCACGGTGTCCAGGTCGGCCACCTCCACCAGCTTCTTCGTGCTGACGGTGACCTCCGGGACCGGCAGGTGCACCAGTGCGGTGTCGTGGCCGAGCAGCGCGCCGAGGGCACCGCGGTCCCGGCGCAGCGTCACTCGCCGGTCCTCGGTGTGCGCGGTGACCACGGGCACGTCGATGTTGTAGAGCCGGAAGAAGCGCTGGTCAGGCGGTTCCAGATCCCAGACGGCCTGCATGTAGTACAGGATGTTGTTCTTCACATGCATGCGCAGGCGGTCGATCTGGGCGACCTTGTCGTAGTGCTCGGTGACGGCTGCCGTCAGCCGGTCCACCGCCGCTTGCAGGGCGGAGACGGCAACTTCCAACTGGGAAGTGAGGCGGGCGCGTTCGCGGTCGGCGCGGTCCCTCGTCTCCTTGGCGTAGTCGACGATGGTCTCGGCGGCGTCCACCGCTCCGGTGTCGCTGTCACCAGTGATGCCGAGTGGATCGAAAATCTTGAGGATGCCGTCGAGCAGGCCTTCCTGACGGGTGCTCGACGCGAGATTCTGGGCAGCCGCCAGAACGTCGCGCTCGTTCGCGGCGAGGATCTGGTCCTGCGTGCGCAGCTGTTGGCGCAGGGTTTCGACGAGCTTCTTCTGAGCGACGGCGGTGTCCTCCAGGATTCGGATCTTGGCCTCGGCTCCGACGAAGCTCTCCGTCAGATAGCTCAGCGCCGGCCGAAAGGAGTCGTCGAGGACGACCCGGCGCAGGATCCAGTCGTGCTGTACGAGCCAGGCGTCATCGATCTCGTGCGGTGCAGGCACCTCGTTGGCGACGAGGACGACCGGAGTCAGGCCGTGGAGTCGCTCACTGATCCTGTAGGTGCGCTGAAGCTCGTAGAACAGGTAGGTGACCGTCAGCTCGTCGTTGGGATTCTGGATCTCGTGGAAGGCGGTCTCCTCCTGCTCCGAGCTGTCGCTGGTCTCCACCTCGATGCGGTGCTGCTCCTTGTACTCCTGCGCACTCTTCAGCACGCTCTCCCTGAACTCCCGCTTCACCCGCTCCGACTGCTTGCCCTGCTCGCCGCCGGCGCTCTGTGTGGACTCGACGGTGAAGCCCTCCCCGCCCAGCGCCTCCCGTGCTGTCAGGTTGAAGTTGGACTTCTCGTGCGCCCGGTCAACGATCTCGCTGCTCACCCTGGACGTGTCGGCGGCGTCGGTGCGGCGCGAGGTGAGGTTGTCCTCCAGTTCCTTGACCGCCCGGCTCTTCTTGGCCACCCGACGGGTCGTGTAGCGGCGTATCTCCTTGGGAGCCAGCGGAACGGTGGAGACAAGGTCGCCGACCTGGTAGTTCTGCGGGGTCCAGGTCTGGCGGTAGGTCGCGATGAATCCGAAGTTCACCGAATCACGGGCGAAGACATCGAAGGCGTACGGCTCGGCGAGCATCTTGTCGAGTCGGCTCAGCAGCCTGTGCAGGCGGCTTGTCGGATCGATGGCGGGAACGTCGCTCTGCGCCGCCTGCGGCTCGGCCTGCGTGGCACCTCCCGGGTCGAACAGACGTCGAGCCAGGTCTCCCAGCCCGAAGAAGTCGAAGATGGTTCCCTCCGGGACCGCGGGTGAGGAGCGCAGGTCCGTGGGAAGGTCGTCCTGAACCGTCCGGCCGAGCCCCCGGATGCGCTCCATCAGAGCGATGAGGTCGTCCAGTGTGCTGATGGTGGCGTCGTCGACGTCGACGCCTGAGAAGCCGTTGAGCTTCACGTACTCCTGATAGAGCTCCTCTCCCAACTGACGCAGCCGGCCGTCGAACACCTCCGTCCACACGTGCGGGAAGGCGATCTGAAGGGTGCGGAAGTCGTGGTAGGCCGTGACGTCGGACGGCCCGTCCCGCAGTTCGAACGTCTCCACCGCCTCGTTGCGAGTGGCCTGGTCGGACCGCTGGGGGACGTTGAACAGCAGCGGGCCCTCGGGTGGGCCGACTGTGCCCATCTGCCGGGCGACCTGATCGGAGACGAGATCGTCGGCCGCGTCGCCGACGGTGTGATCCCGTTCGCCGTCACCGCTCGGGCCGGCGGCGGACGGCGGGACATCGTGCCTTGCCGCCCCACCCTCGGATTCCTCGATGCACGCGAGGATCCGCTCGGCTTCGGCCGCGGCTTCGGTGACCGCGAGACAGGACGTACGGTCTGCTGCCGCCCCCGTACCGGGCCGCCCTGCGATGTACTCGTACAGCTGAGTCAGACCGACCGTACCGAGCGTGTCACCGGACTCGTCCGCGTTCAGAAGGGCACGAAGTTCGTCGGAGAGCGCCAGCCGGATGGCGGAGCCGGGTGACGGTGACTCGCGCAACTCGTCCAGGCGGTCGGTCACCGTCCTCTCGAGTACACGTGAAAGGTCGTCCCTCGGCGACAGGTAGGTGATCCGGCCCCGTTCGGAACTGGAAAGGCGGCTCGGGCTGAAGGAGTCGAACGCCGTGCGCGCACGCCGCACGACGTGATCCGACGTGGAGGACCGTGTCCTCAGCTGATCCGCGAGGGTCTCCCGTACGACATTGTCCGTATGGAAGATCTCCCTGATGACCCGGTCACGAGAGTCCTGTGCGCCATCGGCGCTCTCCACCATGCCCGACTCGGCGGGGTCCTGCTGCGGGGCGGCCGACCCCTCAGCGGCCTCCACGAGAACGGCCTTTCGATCCGGTGAGCCCCGAGAGCCTGAAGCGCCTCGAAAGCCCGAGCAGAGCGTCGGCCGTGCATGCCCTTGCTGTTTCCTCGTTCCGGAACATGGCCGTAGTCCCCCAGTCACGCACGCGTCGACTCTTACCGGTCCGGGCCCCAGCCTGACCCGGCATCCAGCGTCGCCTCACTCCGGTAACAGGTCAACACCCGGCAAAACGGACCATCCGTGCGACTGCTCCGCCGGTACTGACTCCGCCGTAGGGCAGTTGGTCACGGCGGAGCGAGGGCAGGGAATCAACGGCCGCGCGGACATTCCAGCTCCGCCGCACAGACACTCGAGCCGCCCGGCCACGCAGGCCCGGCCCGACATGGGCGGATCCGCGACGCCCGCCGGCGGGGGCTGTCATATGGCCCGAGTGAGCAGCCCGTTCGAGTCAGATCGCCCTGGGAGCCCCCGTCGACGCCGTCGTGCCACCGTCCACCGGGATCACCGCTCCGGTGATGTACCCGGCGTCGGGGCTGGTGAGGAAGAGGGCGGCGCGCGCGATGTCCTCCGGCTGGGCGACCCGGTCGAGCGCCAGACGGTCCTGGAGCCGTGCCGAGAAGTCCGGGTCGTCGAGCCGTTCCTGGGTGAGGCGGGTGGCCGTGAAGGCCGGCGCGATCGCGTTGACCCGTATCCCGTCCCGCCCCAGGTCCAGCGCCAGGCTCTGGACGAACGCGTTCACTGCGGCCTTGGTGGCGTTGTACGCGAACTGCTTCCAGTCGCCGCGCATTCCGGAGACCGAGGAGACCGCGAGGAAGTTGCCGCGGGTGGCCCGTAGATGGGGCACCACGAGATGCGCCAGCCGGATGACCGAGTCCAGGTTCACCGACCGCAGGCGCTCCCAGGCAGCGTCGTCGAAGGTGTCGATGACACTCGGTTCGCACGTGCCGGCGTTCGCGACGACCACATCGATGCGGCCGAAGCGTTCCAGGACCGCGGCCACGGCCGTGGCGAGCCGGTCGGGATCGGTCACGTCGGCTTCGAGCACCTGGTGGCGGTCGGGACCGAAGTCGGCCACGGCCTCCCGCAGCAGCTCCGGCCTGCGGCCGAGGACGGCGACCTGTGCTCCCTGTTCCAGGTACGCACGCGCCGTCGCCCGGCCGATTCCGGTGCCCGCTCCGGTGACGAGCACCACCTGTCCCCGGTAGGGGTAGTGCGCCCAGGCGATCACGCCTGG
Organism: Streptomyces sp. NPDC002884; assembly: GCF_040295245.1. Lineage (NCBI taxonomy): Bacteria > Bacillati > Actinomycetota > Actinomycetes > Kitasatosporales > Streptomycetaceae > Streptomyces > Streptomyces sp. NPDC002884. The sequence continues at coordinate 16,237 of NZ_JBEOVB010000047.1, forward strand.
AGCGACTTCTGGAGAGCGGCGTCGGCCGACTTGAGGACCTCCGCGGCCACGGCGACGCCTTCGACCCGGCCCAGTTCGGTGTCCTCGTGCTCGATGTTGACCAGCATGTCCGGGTCGACCTCGTGCAGGGCCCGCAGGAACTCCGTCCAGTACGCGACGTCGTGGCCCTTGCCGAGGGCCACGAAGTCCCAGGCGGACTCCTTCGGCCACTCGTTGGCCCACTCGTCGCCACCGAGGTTGACGCGCGGCTCCTCGGGCGACAGGCGGCGGAAGCTGTTGTCGAGGACGCCGTTGAGCGCAGCGTGCTCCGGGTTGATCCGGACGTCCTTGGCGGCGGCGTGGAAGACCAGCTCACCGAGGTGCCGTACCACCTGGACCGGGTCCATCCGCTGCCAGAACAGGTGGGAGGCGTCCAGCTCGACACCTACGTGCGTGGCGCCGGTGAGGTCGACGAGCTGGTGCACGGTGGCGGAGTTGAACACGATGTTCTGCGGGTGCAGTTCCAGCGCGACCTTGACGTCGTGGTCGCGGGCGAGGCGGTCGGTCTCACGCCAGAAGTCCGCGGTGATCTTCCACTGGTGGTCCAGGACGTCGAGCGCGGCGGAGTTCCAGGCGTTGACGATCCAGTTGGGACGGGTCGCGCCGGCCTCTCCCCCGGGCAGACCGGACATGGTCACCAGGCGGTGCTGGCCCAGGCGCTCGGCGAGCCGGACGGACCGCCGGATGTCCTCGGCGTGCTTCTCGCCGATCACGGCGTCGGGGTGCAGCGGGTTGCCGTTGGCGTTGAGACCGGCGATGGAGACGCCGGTCCCCTCGAAGAGGCCGAGGAAGTCGTCCCGTGCGCTGTCGCTGACGAGGATGTCGTCGAAGGTCGGCACGTGCACGGCGGGCAGGAAGCCGCCCGTGTTCAGCTCGATGCCGGTCAGGCCCAGGTCGGCGATGACTTTGATCGCCTCGGGCAGCGGACGGTCGTGCAGGATCGCGTTGTAGAGTCCCAGCTTCATTCGAGTGCTTCTCTCAGTCTTGGTCGGGCGGGGAGAGGGCGAGGAGGGGATGGGGTGGGGAGGAGGCGGGGAGGCGGCGGGGCGGGAAAGCGGTCCGGAGGGCCTCCACCGCGCGGGGCGTCCCCGTCTGCGTCCCCGCGCGTCTGCGACCCCGTGGGTCCGCGTCTGCGTCTGCGTCTGCGGTGTCAGCGGGCCTGCGGTGTCAGCGGGCGGTGAGCGCCCCGGTGCCGAAGTGCCTGTCGATGAGCGCGGTCGCCTTCTCCCGTTGGCGGACGCTGATCTCCTCGGCGTACTCCTCCCAGCCGAAGACGCAGGAGGAGATCACACCGTCGAAGCCGACGGCGGCGAGCGCCGCGAAGACGGCGTCGAAGTCGACTTCGCCCTTGCCGATCTCGCTGTGCTGGTGCACGCGGACGGTGGAGCCGGGCGGGTTCACGATGTAGCGCAGGCCGCCGGACGCGGTGTGGTCGAGGGTGTCCGCGAGGTGCACGTAGGTGACCTTGTCGCCGGCGGCGGCGATGATGCCGGCCGGGTCGTTGCCCTGGTGGAACGTGTGCGGTGTGCAGTACAGGAAGGAGATCCAGTCACGGTTGAGCCCGCGGACCATCTCGACGGCCGCGTGTCCGTCCTCGATGAAGTCGTCGGGGTGCGGCTCCAGGACGAGTTTGATGCCCTCGCGCTCGAAGTCGGGGATGAGTTCCTCCATGGAGCGCAGGAACTGGCTCTCGGCGAACTCGGCTGCTTCCGGGCGGCCGTTGAACTCGGAGTTCATGGTGTCCACACCGAGGTCGGCCGTGATCTGGATGGCCCGACGCCAGGCGCGTACGGCGGCCTGGCGCTCCTCCTCCCCCGGGCCCGACCAGCGCAGGACCGGCAGGACGGAGGCGATGCCGACCCCCGCGTCGGCGGCTCGCTTGCGCAGCGCGGCCACGGTGGCGTCATCGGCACGCGGATGGCGGAAGAACGGGATGAAATCGCCCTTGGGGGACAGTTCCATCCAGGAGTAGCCGGCTCGGGCGACCACATCGGGCAGGTCGAGCACCGAGTGGGTGCCGTGGAACATCTGGGGATCCAGAGCGAGCTTCATGAGGAACTCCGGGGAGAGTACGGGTCGGTGCGGGTGGCGCCCCCGGACCCGCGCGGCGATCCGCGGGCCCGGGGGGCGGGAGGGGACGCGATGTCCGGCGGCGGGGACGACGACGGGACCGGCCACGCCGCGCGAGGCTGCTCGGCCTTCGCCGCCGTCCGTCGTCAGTCGTCAGTCGTCCGCTCAGGCGACGGGCGGCACCGCGACGACGGCGCCGCCGTTGCGCGAGGAGTCCACGACGGCCTGGATGATCTCCATGGTGCGCAGCGCGTCGGCGAAGGTGGCGCAGGCAGGCAGCGCGTCGGCGGAACCGGCGACCTGGTCGAGGAACGCCCGTGCCTGGTAAGTGAAGTTGTCGGCGTTGCTGGCGCCGACACCGGGGGCCTCCATCGGTACACCGCCCGCGAAGTACGGCATCTGCGGACCGGCGATGATCTGACGGGCACCGCGGGTACGGGCGTCGGGCTGGGCGTCGTCGAAGAGGTACTCGGCGGGCCGGTGCTGGTCGAAGGCGGCCCTGCCGCCCACGCCCAGGACGTCGAAGGCGAGTCCGTTGGGCAGGCCGAATCCGGTCCGGGTCATCGAGAACGTACCGACGAGACCGGACTCGAAGCGGGCGGTGAAGGACGCGGTGTCCTCGTTCTCGACCTCACCGAACTCGTCGGAGACGGGCGCGGCGTTGTGGCCGACGACCGCACCGAGCGGCAGCGGACGCTTGGTGATCTGCGTGGACAGGGAAGCGCCGGAGACGGAGACGATGGGGCCGGCCACGTACTCGGCGGCGTCGATGATGTGCGAGCCGACGTCACCGAGCGCACCGGAACCCGCTCCGCCCTTGAAGCGCCAGCTCAGCGGGCCGTGGGGGTCGGTGGCGTAGTCGCACCAGTAGCGGCCGCTGAAGAGCGTGAGGTCGCCCAGTTCGCCACGCTCGACGTGCCGGCGGATGGCCGCGATGCCCGGGGAGCGGCGGAAGGTGTAGCCGACCGCGGTGACGAGGTCGGTGTCCCGCTCCAGCTCGGCCATCGCTCGGGCGTCCTCCAGGGAACCGGCCAGCGGCTTCTCGCACAGGACGTGCTTGCCCGCGGCGACCAGGGCCTCGGCTATCGGGCGGTGCAGGGCATTGCCGACGACGATGCTGACGGCGTCGATGGTCGGGTCCTCGGCGACCGCCTCCCAGCTGGGCAGCGCCTTCTCGAACCCGTAGCGGCGGGCGGCGTCCTCGCCGAGTGCCGTGTTGGCGTCGGCGACAGCGGCCAGGCGCACGGGGGGCAGACCGGCGCCGAAGACGGTGTTCACGTTGCGGTAGCCGGCGGCGTGGCTGCGGCCCGCCATGCCCGCGCCGATGACGGCGACGGAGATCGGCTTCTGGGACGAAGTCATGAGCGTTCCTCAGGGTGTTGGAGGGGGCGGTCAGACGGCGGACCGGGCGCGGAAGGCGTTCTCGATGGCTTCCATCGAGCGTCCGCGGGTCTCCGGGATCATGCGGGCGTGGAGGACGAAAGACGCGACGGTGTCCGGGCGGACGGCCGCGATCCCCCTGTCGGGGTCAGCTCGAGGTGGGGAAGTCGAAACCGGCGGTCCGGTCGTGCTGGGGCTGGGGCCAGCGGGTGGTGACGACCTTGGGCCGGGTGTAGAAGCGGATGCCTTCGGGACCGTGGATGGGGTGGTCGCCGATGAGGGAGTCCTTCCAACCGCCGAAGGAGTAGTAGGACATCGGGACCGGCACCGGGACGTTGATGCCGATCATTCCGACCTTGACGCCCCGCTGGAAGCGGCGGGCGGCCTCGCCTGAAGCGGTGAAGAGGGCGGTGCCGTTGCCGTAGGGGTTGGCGTTGATGAGGCCGATGGCGTCGTCGAGGCTGTCGGTGCGGATGATCGCGAGGACGGGGCCGAACAGTTCCTCCCGGTAGGCGTCCATCTCGGTGGTGACGTGGTCGAGGAGGGAGGGGCCGGTGAAGAAGCCCTCCTCGTGTCCGTCGACCTTCACTCCGCGGCCGTCGACGACGACGGTGGCGCCCTGCGTACGGGCGGTGGTGACGGCGTTCTCGACGCGTTCCCGCGCGGCCTCGGTGATGAGGGGGCCCATGTCGGTGCCGGGGCGGTCGCCGGGGCCGACGTTGACCTCGTGTGCCTTGCGTTCGAGGATCCCGACGAGTCGGTCGGCTGCGTCGCCGACGGCGACGGTGACGGAGACGGCCATGCAGCGTTCGCCGGCGGAGCCGTAGGCACCGGCGGTGATGTGGTTGGCGGCGAATTCGAGGTCGGCGTCGGGGAGGACGACGGCGTGGTTCTTGGCGCCGCCGAGGGCCTGGACCCGCTTGCCGTGCGAAGTGGCCTGCTCGTGGACGTACTTGGCGATGGGGGTGGAGCCGACGAAGGAGACGGCTTCGATGCCGGGGTGGGTGAGGAGGGCGTCGACGGCTTCCTTGCCGCCGTGCACGACGTTGAACACGCCGTCGGGCAGCCCCGCGCGCCGGTACAGCTCGGCGACGAAGTTCGCGGCGGACGGGTCGCGCTCGCTCGGCTTGAGGATGAAGGTGTTGCCGGTGGCGATGGCGACGGGGTGCATCCAAAGGGGCACCATGGCGGGGAAGTTGAACGGCGTGATGCCGGCGACGACACCCAGCGGCTGGCGGAAGTCGTGGACGTCGACTCCGCGGGAGACCTGGTCGGAGTGGGAGCCCTTCAGCACGTCGCCGAGGCCGCAGACGAACTCGACGACTTCCCGGCCGCGGGTGATCTCGCCGCGTGCGTCGTCGACGGTCTTGCCGTGCTCGGCGGAGATGATCCGGCCGAGCTCCTCCTCGTGCTCGACGAGGAGCTGTCGGAAGTTGAACATCACCTGGGTGCGCTGGGTGAGGGACGACTCCGACCAGGCCTCGAAAGCGGTCGCGGCGGCGGTGACGGCCGCGTCGACGACATCGGCGCCGCCGAGGGCGACCCGGGCCTGCTCGGCGCCGGTGGCGGGGTTGAACACGGGCTGGGTCCGGGTGCCGGCAACGGCGGTGCCGTTGATCCAGTGGGGGATGAGATTCACCGGAGGTGTCCTTAGAGGTAGTGGCGCTGTGCCTGCTTGTGGGCGGCGTAGGTGCCGTGGGCGGCCTGGGTGGTGTCAAGAGCGGAGACCTCGCTGACGGGGACGTCCCACCAGCCGTGTCCGGGCGGGTTGGGGCCGTACAGGTCGGTCTCGACGTGGACGACGGTCGTCCGGCTTGCCGCCTGGGCCTTGTCCATCGCCGCCCGGAACTCGTCGACGGTGGTGGCGTGCAGGACGTCGGCGCCGAGGGAGGAGGCGTTCGCGGCGAGGTCGACGGGCAGGACGTCGCCGTCGAGGAGGCCTGAATCTCCGTCGCGGTAGCGGTACTTGGTGCCGAAGCGCTGCGAGCCGAGCGACTCCGACAGGGCGCCGATGGAGGCGAAGCCGTGGTTCTGGACCAGGACGACGATGACCTTCAGGCCTTCGGAGATCATGGTGACGATCTCCTGGGCCATCATCAGATAGGAGCCGTCACCGACGAGGACGACGACCTCACGGGTCGGGTCGGCCATCTTGGCGCCGAGTCCCGCGGCGACCTCGTAGCCCATGCAGGAGTAGGCGTACTCGACGTGGTAGGCCTTGGGATCCCGGGCCCGCCACAGCTGCTGGAGATCGCCGGGCATGGATCCGGCGGCGTTGATGACCACGGCACGGTCGTCGAGGACGTCGTTGAGCGCGCCGAGGATCTCCGTCTGGGCGGGCAGGTCACCGGTGTTGCGGTCCGGGGCGAAGCACGCGTCCTCGATCTCCCGGTTGCGGGTGATCAGTTGACGCGTGAGCTGCCGGTACTCCGGCGCGACCTCCCAGTCCGTGAGTGCGGCGGCGAGGGCTTGGACGCCGAGGCGTGCGTCCGCGACGAGGGGTTCGGCGGAGTGTTTGACGGCGTCCAGGCGGGCGACGTTGAGGTTGACGAAGGTGACGTCCGGGTTGGCGAAAACGGTGTGGCTGGCGGTGGTGAAGTCGCTGTAGCGCGTACCGATACCGAGGACGACGTCGGCTTCCCGGGCGAGTTCGTCGGCGGCGTAGGAGCCGGTGGAGCCGATGCCTCCGACGGCGCAGGGATGATCCCAGGGGACGGCGCCCTTGCCGGCGTGGGTGTCGGCGACGGGTATGCCGGTGCCCTCGGAGAAGGCGCGGAGCACGGTCTCCGCGCCGGAGTAGACGACTCCGCCGCCCGCGACGATCAGGGGCTTCTTCGCCTGGCGCAGGAGGGCGACCGCGCGTTCGACGGCGGCTGCCTCGGGCACCGGGCGGCCCACGTGCCAGACCCGGCGCCGGAAGAACGCGACCGGCCAGTCGTACGCCTCGGCCTGCACGTCCTGCGGCAGCGCGAGCGTGACGGCACCCGTCTCGACGGGGTCGGTCAGTACCCGCATCGCCGCCAGCGCGGCCGGGATCAGCTGTTCGGGCCGCTGGACGCGGTCGAAGTACTTCGACACGGCCCGGAAGGTGTCGTTGACGGTGACGTCCCCGCCGCGGGTGTCCTCCAGCTGCTGGAGGACGGGGTCGGCGGCCCGGGTGGCGAACATGTCAGAAGGCAGCAGCAGGACCGGGATGCGGTTGGTCGTGGCCAGCGCCGCACCGGTGATCATGTTCGTCGAGCCGGGGCCGGTGGAGGCGGTACAGGCGAAGGTCGCCAGCCGGTCGCGCATCTTGGCGTAGGCGACCGACGCGTGCACCATGCCCTGCTCGTTGCGGGCCAGGTAGTAGGGCAGGTCGGCCTCGCCCGTGACGGACGCCTGGAGGAGCGCCTGCCCGATGCCGGCTACGTTTCCGTGGCCGAAGATCCCCCACATACCGGGGATCAGCCGCTGCTCCTGGCCGTCGCGCTCGCTGTACTGGGCGGCCAGGAACCGCACCAGGGCCTGCGCGGTGGTCAGTCGTATCGTGCTCATCAGTTCTCTCCGAAGGGCAGGCGGTCGTCCACGTCCTGCGCATCCCAGGTGGCGCGGACCCAGCCGTGAGCCGGGTCGTCACAGATCAGCCAGGCGCGGTCCTGGCCCGGACCCGCCATCACGTTGAGGTAGTACAGGTCGTAGCCCGGCGCGGCGACCGAGGGCCCGTGCCAGCCGTGCGGGATCAGAACCGTGTCACCGGAGCGGACCTCGGCGAGGACGTCGATCGGTCGGTCCGGGGCGCCGTAGACGCGCTGGTAGGCGAAGGCGTTCTCGCCGCCGGAGACCTGGAAGTAGTAGATCTCCTCCAGCTCCGACTCGACCGGGTCGCCGTCGGCGTCCGTGCGGGCCTCGTCGTGCTTGTGCGGCGGGTAGGAGGACCAGTTACCGCCGGGTGTGAGGACCTCGCACACGAGCAGCTGCTCGGCCTCGAAGGTGCCCGGCAGGCAGTAGTTGTTGACCTGCCGCGAACACGCGCCCGCTCCCCGCAGTTCGACCGGGACGTCCTCCTTGCGCCCGTACCGGGCGGGGAGGCCACCGCGCTCGGTACGGGCGGAGGGCAGCGCGAACGTTCCGCCCGACGCGCTGCTGATCAGGGCCTCCGACCCGCCGGGGAGATAGGCGAAGTCGGTTGCCGAGGCGAACACGCCGGTCCGGCCTTCGAGTTCGAAGGCCCTGCCGTCCGTGGTGACGGTGCAGGAACCCGTCAGCGGCAGGACCAGGAACTCGGAATCACCGGTGTCCAGCGCGTGCGCCTCACCCGGGCTCAGGGTCAGGACCCTGAGCCCGGAGTATCCCCAGCCCGCCGACTCGGGCGTGACCAGGACGTCGTAGGAACCGTCGGCCGAAGTGCCCTTCGACAGGTGGTACTTGCTCGTATCGCTCACAGCAGGCTCACCGCCTTGTCGACCGCGCCGGCGACGTCGCCGTTCGACGGGTAGAGCAGGGAGCGGCCGACGACCAGGCCCTGCGCGGTGGGCTGCTCGAGCGCCCTGCCCCAGGAGGCGAAGGCCGCCTCCGCGTCCTTGACCTCGCCGCCCAGCAGCAGCGCGGGCAGGGTCGAGGAGGCCAGGACCCGCTCCATCCCGTCCACGACCGGCAGCTTCAGCCAGGTGTAGGCGGTGCGGCGGCCGAGCCCGGAGGCGATGGTGATCGACTTGATGACCGCGTCGGTGGACAGGTCGTTGCGGATCCGGCCGTCCTGCCAGGCCGAGAGGAACGGCTCGACCATCGCGATCAGCCGGCGGTCGTTCAGCTCGTCGACGGCGTGTGCCGTCGCGGCCAGGGCGGACGGGGTGTCCGGGTCGTCGAGGGCGATACGCGTGAGCATCTTGCCGCCGTCGAAACCCATCCGCGCGATGGTCTCGGCGTCGTACCCGGTGAACCGGTCGTCGATCTCGAACACCGAGCCCGCCAGCCCCGCCCGGTTCATCGAGCCGAACACCGATTTGCCGTCCAGGACACCGAGCAGCAGCAGGTCCTCCAGGATGTCGGCCGTCGCCAGCACCCCGGTCACCCCGGGGCGCTCCAGCGCGGTGCACATCCGGTCCAGCAGCTCGAAGCGGTCGGCCATGGCGCCGGGGTCACCGCCCACCGCGTTCGCACCGCGCGCGGGATGGTCGGCGGCAACGATCATCGCCCTGCCGTGCTCACCGAGCAGCGAAGTCGCCTTCACCCGCCGGGCGGCCGCGGCTTCGATGGCACCTGGATCGTTGACCCGGGCGGACACGATCCTGCGCACGTTCTCGGACAGCACGTCGTCACGCCTTTCGTTCGGAAGGAGCGAGGGCGGAGTGGCGGAGTTTCGCCTCCACCTCGGTCTCCGTGGGCATCGCGTCGGAACAGGAGAGCCGGCTCGCGACGATGGCGCCCGCGGCGTTGGCGAAGGACACGGTGCGCCGGGTGTCCCAGCCGGACAGCAGCCCGTGACAGAGCGCGCCGCCGAAGGCGTCACCCGCACCGAGTCCGTTGACCACGTCCACCGGTACGGGCGGGATCTCTGCCGCCGTGCCGTTCCGGTCCATCGCCAGGACGCCCTTGGGGCCCTGCTTGACCACCGCCAGCTCCACGCCCGCGGCCAGCAGTGCCTTCGCCGCGGCGTAGGGCTCACGCTCGCCGGTGGCCACCTCGCACTCGTCGAGGTTGCCGACGGCGACGGTGGTGTGTCGCAGCGCTTGCTCATAGAACGCGCGGGCCTCCCCCGGGGCGGACCAGAACATCGGCCGCCAGTCCAGGTCGAACACCGTCGGACCTGCCTTCGCCCGGTGTGCGAGGGCCGCCAGGGTGGCCGAGCGGCTCGGCTCCTCGCTCAGTCCGGTGCCGGTGATCCAGAAGATCCGGGCGTCGCGGACCTCTGTCAGATCCAGGTCGTCCGGCCGGATGTCCAGGTCCGGCGCCTTGGGAAGCCGGTAGAAGTAGAGCGGGAAGTCGTCCGGCGGAAAGATCTCGCAGAACGTCACCGGCGTCGGCGCGATCTCCGACGTGCCCACGAACCGGTCGTCGACGCCGAAGCCCAGGAGTGCCTGGCGGACGAACGTGCCGAACGGGTCCGCTCCCGTCTTGGTGATCACAGCCGCCGATCGGCCGTAGCGAGCCGCGGCTACGGCGACGTTCGTCGGACTGCCGCCCAGGTACTTGCCGAACGACGTGACCTCGGCCAGCCCCACGCCTGTCTGGAGCGGATACACATCCACTCCGACCCGGCCGATCGTCAGTACTTCGAAGGGCATGTGCAGGGGTCCTTACACGAGAGGAGTCGGCGCCTGAACGGAGCCCGATTGACGGCTCAAGGCATTTAGAGCGCTTTAAAAGCGGCTTGCGCACTACGATGCAGCCATCCAAATGTCATGTCAATAGGTCGTTAAGCCGCTGTTTCATCAGCGGCACGGCAACGCTTCCTCACCCGCGAGGCATCGCCCGGCGCCAGCCCGGAGGCGAGGTCTCGGAGCCGGACCTCAGGCTTCGGGCGTTGAAGTCCGGCGCGGAGGCTGGGCGTCTGCGCCAGGGCCGGCGTCCATGCCGGGACCGGCGTCCGTACCGGGGCCGGCGTCCGTGCCGAGGCCCGCGTCCATGCCGAGGCCCGCGTCCATGCCGAGACCGGGCGTCAGTGAGAAGCGCACGAGGTCAGGAGCGGAGGCACAGCGCGACAACCAGGTCGCCCCATCGCTCGCTCGGCCCCACTCGGCCCCACTCGGCCTCGCTCGGCCCCGCTCGACCTCGCTCGGTCCATGAGGCCGCGGCGCGGCACAACGCGCCACCCACCCCGTCCCGCAAAAGCGGCGCGACCTTCCATGCCGCGCGATGCATCTCGGTCCCGGCCGGACCGGGGCGGGTCAGTTTCCCACGCGCTCCCCACCGGGCGCAGGCCACAGCCTCGACCTTGCTGCACCCTCAGGGCATCCGGAACGCGCGCAGCGCCTGCCCCCCTGCACCACATCGCGGGACGCGACCCGCTGCGCCGTCAGTTGCGTACTCCGGAGGCCTCGGCCGTGGACCCGCGGACCATCAGGCGCGGCGCCAGGATCACTTCGCGTGCCGTCGTACGGCCCTGATCGAGGCGCTCCACAGCCGCCTCCACGGCGCAGCGGGCCTGCTCAGCGGGACTCTGACTGACCGTGGTCAGGTCGAAGCAACTCAGCTGGGAAATGGCGGCGTTGTCGTAGCCCGCGACGGAGACGTCCCGGGGGACGGAGACACCGAGGCGGGCGAGTTCGGTGAGCACGCCGACCGCACAAGGGTCGTTGTAGGCCAGAACGGCCGTGGGCAGTACCTCCTGCTCCACCAAACGGCGGGCCGCCGCCTCGCCCGACTTCTCCGTCGTGTCCCCCGGGACGATCTGGACGTGATCACCGAGCCCGTGTCGAAGCATCGCCTGGCGATACCCGCGCCTGCGATCCGTGGCGATGACCCCCTTGCCGCCGTCGATGTGCGTGATGCGACGGTGCCCCAGAGCAACCACATGATCGACGAGGGCGCCGACTCCATCGGTGTCCGCCGCGCGTACGACGTCCAGTGGATCGCCGGCGATGCGCCGACCGACCACCACCATCGGCAGACGTCCGTCCAGGACGCGCAACTCGTCGACCGGGGTGATCGGGCCGAGCAGGATCAGTGCCTCGCTGCCGAACGAGAGCAGGGTCTGGAGCGCGGCCCGCTCGTCACGGCGTGGAGTGACGGTGCTGAGGACCAGGTCGTAGCCCGCCTCCTCCGCCTCGGTGTGCAGGTGTTCGACCAGCTCGGCATGGAAGGGGCTGTGGATGTCGATCATGACTCCGAGCAGTCGGCTCCGCCTGCTCGCCAGCACTTGGGCGTTGCGGTCCGGCTGGTAGCCCAGCTGCGCCGCGGCCGCCAGGACGCGCTCACGCGTCTGGGCGCTGGGGCCCGGAACTCCGCGCAGCACCAGTGACACCGACGCGGTCGACAGTCCTACCCGGTCGGCGACGTCCTGGAGCCTCGGCCGTGCGCCGTGCGCGCGGCCGCCGGCGGAGGTTTCCGAGCTTTCCATGGGCGCCCTCACCGAGAAGTTGTTCCGCATGTCTTGACATGCTGTTGGTCAGGTCACATAGTACCTTTCATTAAAGCGCTTTAAAGAGTTTCGCTGAACCGACACCCCCCGCTCCGGCGCCCGTACCGGTCGCGAACCGGCTGACGGAACGACGAATTCACACGCGTCAGCGAACCGGATGCGCGACATCGAGCCATCGCGCGTCCTTCTCGTCCCTCATCCCGGGACCCATCACCCAGTGCACCCATCCAGCCGCATCGGCTCACCCCGCTCAGCTGATGGACGACTCCGTCAGCGGTACGAAGAGGTACTGAACAGATATGAGCCGCACCTCCCTCCCCCGCCCCCGCAGACTCATGACCGCCGTGGCCGTGGCCGCAGCGGGCGCACTGACCGTCGCCGGCTGCTCCAGCAGCTCCGGCGGCAAGCAGGCCGACGAGAGTGCGGGCGGCGTCTCCGCGGGCAAGGCCGACACCCCTCGCATGACCATCGCGATGGTCACCCACGCACCCTCCGGGGACACGTTCTGGGACACCATCCGCAAGGGCGCCGAGGCCGCCGCCGCCAAGGACAACGTCAAGCTGATCTACTCCAACGACGAGACCGCCGGGGACCAGGCCAATCTCGTGCAGAACGCGATCGACCAGAAGGTCGACGGCATCGCCGTGACCCTCGCCAAGCCGGACGCCCTCAAGGACGTGGTGGCCAAGGCGGAGAAGGCCGGCATCCCGGTCGTCGGCCTCAACGCGGGGCTCGGAGTCTGGCAGGAGCAGGGCCTGCTGTCGTTCTTCGGCCAGGACGAGTCCGTCTCGGGACGGGCGCTCGGCACCAAGATCGACGGGACCGGGGCCAAGCACGCCCTCTGTGTCATCCAGGCCCAGGGCGACGTCAACCTCGAGGAACGCTGCGCCGGTGTGAAGAAGACCTTCGGCGGCACGACCGACATCCTCTATGTCAACGGCACGGACATGCCGTCGGTGAAGTCGACGATCACCGCGAAGCTCAAGACCGACTCGTCCATCGACGAAGTGGTCACGCTCGGCGCTCCCATCGCCCTGACCGCCGTCCAGGCCGTGTCCGAGTCCGGCTCCAAGGCGAAGATCGCGACCTTCGACCTCAACAAGGACCTGGTCTCCGCGATCGAGAAGGGCACGATCGAGTTCGCCGTCGACCAGCAGCCCTACCTGCAGGGCTATCTCGCCGTCGACTCGCTGTGGCTGTACAAGAACAACGGCAACTACAGCGGTGGCGGCGAGGCGCCGGTGCTGACGGGCCCGGCCTTCGTCGACAAGTCCAACGTCGACGCGGTCGCCGCGTTCGCCGCGAAGGGCACCCGGTGATGAGCGTGACCCAGCAGGCTGCGCCGGCGGTGACCTCACCGCCGGCCTCCGGCCCGAAGCAGACGGACGGCCGGACCGCACAGCGCCCCCTGCTCCTGCGTCTGCTGGCCCGCCCCGACGTGGGCGTGATCCTCGGCGCCGGCGCGGTGTACGTGTTCTTCCTGGCATCCGCACCGCCGGTGCGCGAGGCCGGTTCGATGGCCAACATCCTCTACCAGTCGTCGACCATCGGAATCATGGCCCTTCCCGTGGCCCTGCTGATGATCGGAGGCGAGTTCGACCTCTCCGCCGGCGTCGCCGTGATCACCTCGGCTCTCACCGCGGCCATGCTCACCTACCAACTGAGCATGAACATCTGGGTCGGTGTCGTCGCCGCACTGGCGGTATCCCTGGGGACAGGCCTCCTCAACGGCTGGCTTCTGGTGAAGACCGGGCTGCCCAGCTTCCTGGTCACCCTGGGCACCTTCCTGATCCTGCAGGGTGTCAACCTCGCGGTCACCAAGCTGGTCACCACCAACGTGGCCACCGACGACATCAGCGACATGGACGGCTTCGGCCAGGCCAAGAAGGTATTCGCCTCGTCCTTCGAGATCGGCGGCGTCCAGGTCAAGATCACCATTGTCTGGTGGCTGGTCTTCGCGGCCCTGGCCACCTGGGTGCTGCTGCGCACCAAGTACGGCAACTGGATCTTCGCGGTCGGCGGCAACAAGGAGTCCGCGCGGGCCGTGGGCGTCCCGGTGACGTTCACGAAGATCTCTCTGTTCATGCTGGTCGGCTTCGGCGCCTGGTTCGTCGGGATGCACCAGCTGTTCACCTTCAACACCGTCCAGTCCGGCGAAGGAGTCGGCCAGGAACTGATCTACATCTCCGCGGCCGTCATCGGCGGCTGTCTCCTCACCGGCGGCGCCGGATCCGCTGTCGGCCCGGTCTTCGGTGCCTTCATGTTCGGCATGGTCCAGCAGGGCATCGTCTACGCCGGCTGGAACCCCGACTGGTTCAAGGCCTTCCTCGGCGTCATGCTCCTCGGCGCCACGCTCATCAATCTGTGGGTCAGCCGCACGGCGACCCGGAGGTGACCCACCCCATGACCATCACCCATCAGACCGGCCTCGACGATGCCACCGCCCCCGGCGTGCCCGGCGACACGAACGAGGCGGTCGTCGAACTGCGGGCCACCGGCAAGTCCTACGGCAACATCCGCGCCCTGCACGGAGTGAGCCTCGAAGTGCACCCCGGCCGAGTGACCTGCGTCCTCGGCGACAACGGCGCTGGCAAGTCCACCCTCATCAAGATCGTCTCGGGGCTGCACCAGCACACCGAGGGCGAGTTCCTCGTCGACGGCCGTCCCGTGCGCTTCTCCACCCCGCGCGAGGCACTCGACAACGGCATCGCCACCGTCTACCAGGACCTCGCGACGGTCCCGCTGATGCCGGTGTGGCGGAACTTCTTCCTCGGCTCCGAACTCACCAAGGGCCCCTGGCCGGTACGCCGTCTCGACATCGAGAAGATGAAGAAGACCGCCGACGCGGAACTGCGCAACATGGGCATCGTCCTCGACGACCTCGAACAGCCCATCGGGACGCTCTCCGGCGGCCAGCGCCAGTGCGTGGCCATCGCCCGCGCCGTCCACTTCGGCGCCCGCGTCCTCATCCTCGACGAACCCACCGCGGCCCTCGGCGTCAAACAGTCCGGCGTGGTCCTGAAGTACATCGCCGCCGCCCGCGACCGCGGCCTCGGCGTCATCTTCATCACCCACAACCCCCACCACGCCTACATGGTCGGCGACCACTTCAGCGTCCTGCGCCTCGGCACCATGGAGCTCTCCGCCTCCCGCGACCAGGTCGGCCTCGAAGAACTCACCAACCACATGGCCGGCGGCACCGAACTCGCGGCTCTCAAGCACGAGTTGTCCCAGGTTCACGGAGTCGACACCGAGAAACTCCCGGAGACCGCCCAGCACGGAACCTCCTAGCCTGCGGACAACGGTCACGAAGGCGGATCCCGCATGGAGACGACGGCCACGACGCGAAGGCACAGGAAGCCCTGCCTGAGGACCGACGCCCCTGCTGCCATTCGACCCCGCCGACAAATCCATCCCCGATGAACAGTGGCCGAGGCCGGCTGCGTGCCAGTACTTCAGGGCGCGCACGCGGCCGGCCTCAGGGGAAACATCTCACCATCCCATCTCGAAAGCCTCCCCCGGGTACGACGTTCTCGACGACGGCCAACGGGCCCCGCGGCCGAGCACGAGATCTGCCCTCGACCGAAAGCCACCGCTTCGGCGGTCATTGCGCTACCCAGGGCGGGAACGTCCGCGGCCAAGGCACGTCGATGATCGCCCGCACAACCCCTTCTGCAACAAACAGGAACGATCGGTCAGGAGCAGTCGTATGTGAGGTGGCTGGTCGTGGTGCGGTCGAGGGGGGTGAGGATGTGGAGTTCGGCCTGGGCCGCGTAGTGGCCCTTGCCCTGGAAGGTCCACAGCAGGTGCAGACGTGCCTGCCGCTGGCCCCGGACCACTACTTCCCGCAGGACGCCCGAGGTGGTGCCGTCGCTTCGGGTCCAGCGGTAGGAGAGCGTGCCCGGACGGCCGTTCGTGGTGACGAGGCCGACGATGTCCGCGGTGCCGTCGCACCCCAGAACCGTAGGCCGGGCCGTGACCTCCACCGAGCGCACCGCTACCGACGGCCCGAGACGCTGCCAGGCGAGGAACGCGATCACCAGGACCAGCACCAGGGCCGGCAGGGCGTGTCTGCGCAGACGCCGGCGCGAGGGCGCGGCAGGCGTCGGCACGGCGGGCAGCGTCCTGTGGGTGCGTTGCGCGACGGCGGCGGTCACGCCGGGGCCGAAACGCAGCACGGTGCCTTCGACACGATCCGGTGGCGTCGCCGTCGGTGTCGGTGTCGGTGTCGGTGTCGGTGTCGGTGTCGGTGTCGGTGTCGGCAGGATCTCCGTGGTGGGCGGGCCGACGAGAGTGGCTTCCGGCTCGGGCCTCTGGATCCAGTGACTGGCCAGCACGGTGGCGCTGTACTCGGCGTCGGCGCAGCCGTGTTCGTCGATCGGGGCGGGCTCGTCGGCGGGAGCCAGGCTCACGGTGACGGCGGGCTCGTCGGCCGGGGTGAGCACACGGGTGGGCTCGTTGTCCTCGGCGGACGCGGGGGCGCGGTCGTTCGGAGAGGTCATCGGATCTCACACTGCCTGGTCAGAAGCTGCTGCGAGGCGCCGCCGTCGGCGGAGGCCGGAGTGGTCGTGACCCGCACCGCCCAGTAGCAGCCTTGGTTCTGGAAGGCGTGGTCGACGGTGAGGGTGTACTGGGTGGCGCCGCTGCGTTCGAAGGTCTGGGACGCGCCGTCCGCAGTGCCGAGCCCTCTCCCGGTGTCGCTCGTGAACCACGAGACGGTGACGGAGAGCGGCCCGGTGCCGTCCGTGACGATGCCGATGGTCGCCGTGGCGGTCGTCGAACCCGTCTGGCGAAAGCTCGTCACCGCGACGTCCTTGACGGCGGGAGCAGACGGCGCGGACACGGTCGGGGACGCCGTCGTCGGCGTCGGCTCGGTGGTCGGCTCGCCGGGCGTGGTCGTTTCCCCGGCCGGAGCCGTGGTCGTGGACGCCGAGGGCTCGCCGGTACCGGCGGTCGCCGTGCCCGAGGCCGACGGGGTGGGGGAAGCGGTGGACGTCGGGGACGGGGAGGAGGAGGCCGAGGGCGACGCGGCCGGAGCGGTGGGCTCTGCGGAGTCCGCGGCGGGTTGGGCGCTGGTCGTGGCCAGGGCCTGTACCGCCTGCTGTGGAGCCGCTCCCGGGCTGGGCTGGAGGCCGTACGCCAGAAGGACGCCCACAACCAAGGCCGCGCCGGACACGAGCATCCCCGCCCGGCCGGGCAGCCACGACTGCACCCGGCCGAGGCCCGGTTGCCGGCTCAGGACCGTGCGGGCGGTATCCGTGGTGGTCCGTGGGGCACTGCGGGCCGAGGGCAGCAGCAGCGGCAGCAGTGCCACCACCGCGGCGAGCCGGCCGCGGCCGCGTTCCTCCCAGTCGGGCCCGTAGGCGGCGCCGGCGGCCGCTTCCAGTTCCGCGACGAACTCCTCGGCGTGTCCCGGACGTTCCAGCGGGTCCTTGGCGAGGCCGCGCCGCACCAGCTCCCGCACCGCCTCGGGGACCTCGTCGACGGGGATGGGCGCGTCGACATGCTGCAGGGCGAGTTCGGCGAGGTTGTCACCCGAGTAGGGCCGGTGACTCGTCAGGCACTCGAAGAACGTGGCCGTGGCCGCGTACACGTCGGCGGCGGGAGAGGCGGGTGCGCCGGTCCACTGCTCCGGGGCCATGTAGGAGGGGGTCCCCGCCGCGCCGGCGCTGGCACCGACGTCCGCCGCGATCCCGAAGTCGACGAGCCTGGACGAACCGTCCGGCTTGACCAGGACGTTGTCCGGCTTGTAGTCGCGGTGGACGACGCCGACCCGGTGCGCGTCGGCCAGACCGAGCAGCGATCCCTTGAGGACCACGAGCGCGGCCTCGGGGTCGAACGGGGCAGCCCTGGACAGCAGGGTCCGCAACGAGACACCTTCCACCAGCTCCATCACGATGGCGGCGCCGTCCGGGCTCTCCACGTATTCGTACAGCCCCGCGACGTACGGGCTCTCCAGTCCGCCGAGGAGCCGCGCCTCCGCCCTGAACTCGTGCACGAATCCCGGCCTGGTGCGCAGCGACTCGCTGAGGTACTTGACCGCGACCGGTACGCCGGTCTCCTCGTGCACGGCCAGCACGACGCGCCCGCTGGCCCCTGCCCCGAGTTCCAGCGACTCGGTGTATCCGGGCACTGCCCATGCGTCCATTTCAACCCCCAAGGCGGCCGTACAGCCGGTCTCCCGCCCATCCGGGACGTCGAGCCACGCGTTAGGAGACACATTTTCGGCCACTGCGGTTGCGGTAGGGCAGCCAAGGGTGCGCAGCCCGGCGCGGTTCATGTCCCGGTCGACGCCCGCCAGGCGGTCCGCGTCGACGGGCAGCTCCCCGTTCGACCGCCGGACCAACCCGTCCAGACGGATGGGCAGATGGGGAGATCCGAAGGGGAAGCTCAGACAGCGCTCGCGCAGAACCGCGGGACATGAGGTGCGTGCGGCGCCTCACCGGTCGCCGCACGGCGCGGGTAGGATCGTCACGGGCCGTGCCACCGACCCGAGTCGGTGTTCAGCGCGTGGGAGTCAGTTCTGCCGGCTGCTGCGGCTGCTCCTCCACGTGCGCCTCAGGACCGCCGAACCATGCCACCGCGACCGCGCCTGCCACCGCCAGGGCGAAGCCGAGCATCGCCATCCAGGCGAGACCGGCCCGTGAGGCGTCGCCGAGCCACAGCACGCCGATGGCGCCGGGCAACACGGTCTCGCCGACGACCAGGGCCGCCGTCGCCCCGTTGACCGAACCGATCTGCAGGGCGACGGTGTGCAGATACATCCCACCCACGCCGGCCGTCACGATCGCGTACAGGGCGGGATCCGTCAGCACGGTGGCCGGATCGAAGGGGGTGACGCCGTTCAGGACACGGACGCCCACGCCGAGGGCGCCGAAACCCAGTCCGGACAGCAGTCCGGCAAGGATCGCGGCGCGGGGACCGAGGAGGCGTACCGCGAGCGTGCCGCCCACCATCAGAGCGAGCGAGATCGCCAGGAGCCACCAGTGCGCGGCGACCGGGATGCCGTGTCCACTGCCCTCCTCCCCCGCCGCCGTCGCGAGCAGAACGAGCGCCGCGCAGACCACGCCGATGGACGTCCACTCGGCACGAGTCAGCCGGATACGGAGGAGCCTGACGCTCAGGACGGCGGTGATGATCAGGTTGGCGCTGATCACGGTCTGCGAGAGGAACAGGGGCAGTAGTCGAGCAGCCAGTGCACCCAGTGCGAAGCCCACGAAGTCCAGGACGGTACCGACGACGAACTCCCAGGTCATCGCGGCCTTCGCGGTGGAGGCGAGGCTGGGCCCCCCGTACTGGGTGCTGGCAGTGGTGGCCGCACCGCTCCGCGCGGACCTGCGGGACCCGACGGCTTGCAGGACTGAGCCTGTGCCGTAACAGACGGATGCCGCGACGGCGGTCAGCAAGCCGATCAACACGAGGTGCTCCGTTCCTGATGGGCACCGACTCAGCGCCATCTCGGTTGACGAGACGGCTTATGGCCATGGAGCGTTGCCTCGCTGATCAACGCGAGGTGAACCATGACTTAGGAGCGGTGGGGGTGGGCTTCGTAGTCGCGGGCAGGCGGCGGTGGTCATCAGCCAGCCCAACGTCTCTCGACGGCCTACCATGTCGGCAGGACGCCAAATCCCCTGGTGGCGGGTCCGCGGGGTGGTAGCCGCCGTCGACCCAGGTCTTGCGGACTACGGGGAGTCCACAGACACGGTCCAGCCCATGTCGTGACTCTCATCGGCGGCTGCCAGAACTGCGGGGAGGATCCGTTCCCAGAATGCCGTCCACGGCCCACCTGATCAGTCGCTTGTGAGCGGTCTGGAACGAGCCGAGCTCGTCCGGCAGGTCGAGCCAAGGCGGGCAGGTGCGGTACTTCCACGCGATGGCCTCGAAGGTGCGGCGGTGATCGGCCCATCGCCGACCGCGCACCGGACCCACATCGCATCAGTCATAGCTAACCGGACAGACACATCTGATCAACTGACCGACCCATCAAAGAGACACGACCTAATCGGATGGCGGGTCATCGAGCCGAGGCGTTGATCAAGGGCTGGCGCAACCCCTCTGGCCGTCCGAGGTCCGAGGTCGCCGTCCATGATCCAAGCCCCGTCTCGGACGAGTTCACGTTGGACGGCGGCCCACTGATCGAGAGGTGTCGCTTCGAGGCCAGGTCGCGAGAAGTGCTTGTCCAACTCGATGACGGGAAGCCCGGTGATGGCGCCCAGGCGGGCCGCGAGCGTTGACTTCCCTGAACCACCGCGCCCCAGGATCACGACTCGTTTCATGTCCGCCATGGTTCCAGGCCAGTTCCGGGACGCGTACTCGTTAACGTGTGCAGGCGACTGGTGTCATGCTGCAGTGGCCTCAGGGCGTTCGACGAGGTGACCGTTCTCAAATCGGGCGCCGGCACGGACCAGGGCGACGAGGTGGGATGCGTTCACCGCCCGCCACCGCTGCTGGGCGGACTCGACGAGCTTGAAGACCATGGCCAGGGCGGCGGTGCGGGAGCCGGCCCCGCGGGTGACCTTGGTCCGCAGCCGGACGGTGGCGAACGTCGACTCGATCGGATTCGTGGTCCGCAGGTGGATCCAGTGCTCGGCCGGGAAGTTGAAGAGCGCCAGCAGTTCCTCTTCTGCAATCCAAACGCCTAGATCTCGGTTTGTGTCTTGATTGGTCACCCGTTTACGGAGGGAGAATGGCCTGTCGTAAACGGTGATGTGGGGTACAGAAGCTTCTTGAAATCATCCTGCTGGCAAGGGACTGGTCGCCTACGCTGCTTGTCGGGCTTTACCCGTCGGATGCCGTAACGCGGGGAGCCGCAGCACCGGTGATGGTGGGGCGGCCCGCCGAACAAGTCTGAACCGGCCTGGTCTCTCGGGCGTCCGTACCAGGACCCGATGTTGATCTGTGGAGCTGCCGCGTCATGAGCACACCCATACCGCCCGACTGGTCGCACTGCGGGCACGGCGCGGACCCGGCCACCGACCCGATCGGCTGCCGCGGCATTCACGTGCCCGGCCACACTGCCTGCCTGGCCCATCTGCCGGATGCCGACCGCACCAGCTACCTGACAAGCCTGGCTCCCGGCGCTGACATCGATCACCGAGGCACCCCTTTCACCGAACCTTTGCTGGAGGCCCTCCTCAACGCAGTCCGCGACCCCACCACCGCCAAACCCCACCTCGGCACCGCCAGGTTCGACAGGGTGCAGTTCTCCGGCGGCGCCTGGTTCCACGAGGCGCAGTTCTCCAGCTCCGCCTTCTTCGGTTGGGCTCAGTTCTCCGGCGCCGCCGGGTTCGACAGGGTGCAGTTCTCCGATGACGCCCAGTTCGGTGGGGCCCAGTTCTCCAGCGCCGCCTTCTTCGGTGAGGCGCAGTTCTCCAGCTCCGCCGACTTCACCGGGGCGCAGTTCTCTGGGGCCGCCGGGTTTAGCAGGGCGCAGTTCTCCGGCGCGGCCAAGTTCGGGGAAGCGCAGTTCTCCAGCTTCGCCTGGTTCGGGGAGGCGCGTTTCTCCCATACTGCCTGGTTCGGCGGGACGCGGTTCTCCGGCAACGCCGACTTAGGTAGGGCACGGTTTGAGGGGGTGTCGGTGGTGGGTCCGTTGGTATGTGGGGGGCGAGTGGATTTGTCGATGGCCGTGTTCGGGCTGCCGGTGACGTTGGAGATAGCGGCCCGGGAGCTGGTGTGTGAGCGGACCCGGTGGGAGTCGACGGCGACCGTGCGGGTGCGGTACGCGGCTGTAGACCTTCGACACGCGGTCCTGTCCGCACCGGTCGCGGTCATCGCTCATCCCGCTCCCTTCACCGGCGGCTTAACCGGCACCGTGGTCATTGGGGAGGACCTACTGACGGGTTCCGGCAGGGTCCGGGTCGTTTCGGTGCAGGGAGTGGATGCCGCGCATCTGGTGCTGACGGACACCGACCTGACCGGCTGTCTGTTCTCCGAGGCCTTCCACCTCGACCAGATCCGTCTGGAAGGCCGCACCACCTTCGCTCCCCCGCCCGCCGGCTGGCACCGCCGCGGTCTCCGGCCGGTGCGCTTCACCCGCCGGCGCACCCTCGCCGAGGAACACCACTGGCGCGCCCACACCGCCCTCCAGCCAGCCCTCGCCGCGGGCGAAGACCCCCAGCCTCATCTGTGGCGCCCCGGCCTCCACCACACCGATCCCGCTCGTGTCCCTCATCCGGAGGATGTTGCCGCGCTGTACCGGCAACTGCGCAAGGCGTTCGAGGACGGCAAGAACGAACCTGGTGCCGCTGACTTCTACTACGGCGAATGCGAGATGCGCCGTCACGACCTGACCGGCACCCCGAAGAGCGAGCGCCGTCTGCTGTGGGGGTACTGGCTGCTGTCCGGCTACGGCCTGCGTGCCTCCCGCGCTTTCGCCTGGCTGCTTGCTGCGATGTCGTTGACCGTGCTGTGCCTGATGGCTGCCGGCTTGCCCACCCATGACCCCGACCCCGCCACCACCGGAACCCTGAGCGGCAGCAGGATCAGCCTCGACACCAGCACCCCCGACCCCGCCCTGCACGGCGGATGGTCACAGCGCATGACCTGGCCCCGTACCGAGAAGGCCACCCGTGTGGCGATCAACTCGGTGGTCTTCCGCTCCGGCGGGCAGAACCTCACCAACGCCGGCACCTACATCGAAATGGCCTCCCGCCTCCTGGAGCCCACCCTCCTCGCACTCTGCCTCCTCGCCATCCGCGGCCGCATCAAACGATGACCGGAAACGCGAATCCCGAAAACGGGTACGACCGAACCACTACCCACGACGCGCGGGGGCAGGGGCCTGCGCACCCGCCACGTGTGTGCACGCGGCTGTGTGCCTGTCTGATTACATACAGCACACCACCGGAAGCGTGCAGTGCATTTGACGGCATTTCGGTGCAAGCTCTCACGGAGCTATTTCCATCTTGATCAGGCGGCGAGTTCGAGGGCGACCACGATCAGACGGCGGAGGTTATTTCAGTATCCTGACGATCCTCCAAAGCAAGCAGGATCGGAAGGTACATCCCTTCCGGTCCTGCTTTTCTAAACAATTAGTCAGTCCGGTCACACAACAGAGTCCGGAAGATCGGGATCCTGAGTGTCGACGATCAATTCTCCGAGTTGCATCATATATTCAAGCCCCATCGGGCGGCCCTCGATGCGCAGAAGGTATTGACTGTCGGAGAATTTGAATACTTCGCGGCGTGTCACTTTCCTGGCCGCTCCATCGTATGAGTTCAACACTTCTCGAAACCTTGAGCGCGCTTCTTCGTCGCCGCCCTCAAATCTTGCCACGATTCGCAAGGTGGGGGGATAGGCGATATCAAACAGGGTGGCCGTCATTATCCACTTCGTCATGAAAATATTTCCTCTTTTGGCTCTGATGGATGAGATACGGATGCGGCACGCACAATGGACGAATACTGCGAGACCCTACGAGCAGCTGCAGCAAGCAGGGCGGTTCGTTGAGCAACTACGCGGCCCCATGAAGCCGCTTCCGATCTGACGGGAGGCTGGGCGGGCGACCCCGACAGCGGACATGAAGAAAGCTCCCGGTAGACGGGTTCACGACCAAGATCACCAACCCGTGAGGAGCTTTCGCGTGCTTGTCTACCCGTCCGGCATTGATCTATCCAACCGCACCCTGGGCCACGTCTCCGGTCTCCTCGCAGGCCACCGCCGTCAAATCGGCTCCCGGTGGCATCGCCTGACCTGTGGCCTGCAGGCCACAGGTCGTCCCGGCACACCTGCGCTGCGGCGACACCTACGCCCGTCTCGCAGCAGGCTTTCGTGTCGGGATCGCGACGGTCCACCGGTACATACGCAAAGCCGTCGACCTCCTGGCCTCTCGGGCCCCCTCGCTGGAACAGGCCATGCCGACCATGCAGAAGAAGGCGTACGTAATCCTGACGGCACGGTGTTGCCGATCGACCGCATCGCTGCCGACCAGCCGTACTACTCCGGGACGCACTGCCCGGGCCGTGCACGATCTGACCGCGGCCCGGACCCACGGCATTCCCGCCGCACTCGCCGCCGACGACATCAAGTGTTGGGCGGACAAGGCGTATCAGGGCGCAGGTCTTGCTGTCCGCATCCCGTTCCGCGGCAAGACTCTGTGCGGCTGGCAGCGGCGCCCCAACCGCGATCACGCCAAGATCCGCAGCCTTGGCGAACGCGCCATGGCCACCCTCAAATCCTGGCGGCTCCTGCGGAAGCTCCGCTGCAGCAACCACCCGGATCAGTGCCGTCATCCGAACCGTCGTCGCCCTCGAACTCGCCACCTGATCATGATGTAAATAGCTCACGGACTCGCGATCGCCCGGCCGGTGGTCACCGAGGTGCCGTCGTAGGGGATCTCGGCGGGCAGTCGCCACGGCTTGTCCTCGGTCAGCGGGACCGGCATACGGTCGATCAGCCCGCCCGTCCGCTTCACCGTCCACACGTCCAACGCCCGGTGATCGGCCACAGGGTCCCCGCTGAGCACCCCGTGGACGTCAGCCGGCAGGCCTGCCTCCGAAGCACCCGCCCACCGCGCGGTCAACCCGTTCACCGCGCAAACCGTTGCCCTCGCGACTCTCATGCCACCCCCATCGCCAACACTCTCACGACGCGCTCTGTCGGACGTCAGTTCAGTGTCGCCGCCACCCGACCCAGAAGCACGGCGCTCGTGCCGCTGCCTCGGCCAGCCGGCCCAGGGCACGCAGTGTCGGATCCGGTCGCGGCGCGGCTGCGGGTGAGCCACACCCTCACGGTCACGGAAACCGGGCTTCAGTTCCTGCGCCCGAATCGCCGAAGCCGAGACGGAAGGCTGGCTCGGCGAGGTCGAGGGCCTCCAGGTCAGCCTGGCTGGCGCCGAACCCAAGCTCGCCCATATCGACGACCGCACCGTCCACCTCGGCATGCCCGACCTCAGCCGGATCGCCGGCCGAACGACAACCACGATCGGGACACCGGCATCGACCAAGCGGCTGGGTGATCGATCGGAGGCCCGACTGGTCTGACCGGTCGCCGTCGGGCGGCATAGGGGAAAGCCAGTGGCAGACAGCGTTACCACCAGGCGATAGTCGCTGGATGGATCGATCGGACGAGCCCATGGACAGCCTCGCGCTAAGCGCAGAGGAGTACGACGCAGTGCAGGCTGCCGTCACCGCGGTCGCACCCACTTGGGCAGGCGGACAACGGGTCACCCTCAATGCGCTGTTCAATCGTTGGAAGGACCTGACCGACGAGGCGGAGGAGGGCTACTCGTGGTGCGCTCCCGAGCTCAGCAACGACATCTGGTGCCGCGGCGTCCTGGCGAAGATCTGGCCGATGCTCCCAACACGCGTCCAGGAGATCAGACGGCTGGAGATTGACGGCATCGACAAGCGGTATCGCCGCGCCACGATTCCGTGGCCCGGGCATGCTGAGGACGAAGCCGAATGGTGGATCTGGCGGGTTCCCCGGCGTCTGGAGGTCGAGGCGTCGGAGCAACGTGGAGAAGGCTGGCCGCTGGGTTGGGAAATGATGCCGTTCCCCAGGCCGGATTCCGTGGAGGTCATCTCTTGAGATTGATCCAGCCTGTCCAGAGCCCCACCAACTTGAGTAGTTCAGAGAAGCCTGTGTCAGGTGCCCCATGCTCCGGCTGGACCTGGCCCAGGAGCCCCGGCTGCTGGAGATCGAGACCGACACCCGCCAGTGCCTGGGAGAGGCCCAGCGGATGCAGTGGCTCGGCGAGGTCGCCGGCCTGCAGGAGAGCCTGCGGCACTTCGCCGACAAGAAACCGCAGGCCGAACGTCTGCGAGCCCAGGTCGGCCGAGGTGAGGACGGGGTCGCTGCCTTGGTTAGGTCCTCACGCCTCCGCGATGATCTGGGCCTTGAGCCGGTCATATTCGGCGACCGCGTCCGGCAGGTGATCGAAGAAGTCCTCCCAGAAACCGGGTCGCTGCCACTCCTGAGGCGCCAAGGTCAGCCTGCCGTCGTTCAGTGCGGTGACCCAACAGGTCGGCATCCGATCGGACACGATCTCGAACATGGCCGCGTCCCACAGTCCAGGGGAGTCGATCTCGTCTCGCCTCGCACTGCGGTCAGGAAGGCGGAACAGGACGTGGGGCCGGGCGGCGGACACTTCGAGGACCGGGTACTCCTCTCCGATCCGCGCGCCTGGATGCTCGCTCACTGCCGTCGAGGTCCCGGGCTGGATGATTTTGACGCATCGGACGATCACCGCTGCAGCCTATGCAGTTCGCCGCCCCGCCGACTCCCGGCCTGCGGACGACGCCGGGTTCAGCACAACGGGGACCGGTGCCGCCCGGTGAAGTGCGGGTCAGCCAGCAACACCACACGGTCCGTCTCGACATCGAAGCCGAGCACCGGGTGCCCGAGGTCAGTCTCCGGCGCGAGCACTACAGATTTGTCCAAGGAACGTCCGATCGCCCGCAGGAAGCCGCACAACACGTTCAGTTGCACCTGGCCCTGGAGCTCCCGAAGGTCCACGTCGAAGTCAATCGAGTCGGCCGCATAGGGGCGAAAGATTGCCATTACTCCCGGTACTGGCCAGATGCTCAACATCACACCGGCCTCAACGCCCCGAGCCAACATCACCTCGGCCCGCGGAAGCCGCACCACGGCACCGTCTTCGGAGTACTCGCACGCCCAACCCCGCGAGCGCACCAAGTCGAGCACCGCCTGCCAGTCATCGACGGAGGTGCCATCGATACTCACGTCTGGCAGCGGGCCCATCAAATCGGGGTCGAAGAAGTTCTTGACGTCATCCCACAGCAGGTCAGGCACCAAGCCATGGTGCCCTCTCACCCGGTGGGCCGCAGCAGATTTCGTCGGACCCGTCGAAGCTCACGGCGGTCACACTCCATCAGAGAATCCGAAGCACACCGCGAATTCCGAAGTGCAGAGAACGGTGTCGGCTTCCTGCGGCTAAGGGCAATGCCGTTGTTTTAGGGCTCCGCGGGTTGGGGTCGTTGGATGCGGACTGCTTGGGTGCTGGCGCGGGTGGGCTGGGGCCAGCCGTGGTGGTCGGCCCGTTTGAGCCGGTAGTTGGACATCTTGCGGGTGACGACGCGGGGCTGGCTGCGCAGGCGTCTGGGCGACAGGAGGCGTTCGAGCAGGTCGTGCTGGAGCAGGACGAGGGCTCTGACCAGCAGCTCAGAGGGAAAAGCTGCCCGGCGTGACGGTCACGCTGCGCCGGGCAGAGCGCAGGGTTTCGGTGAAAGAGACCCGGTCGGGATCCAGGCCGCGGGTGGCGGCGGTTCTCACCATCAGCTCGCGCAGCGCGTGGTGGACCAGCAGGTGCGCCCAGATCTGCTGCAGGACGCCGTCGGGCGTCTTGCTGGTGAGCACGGTGCGGGCTCCGCGTTGATGGGTCTTGAGCTCGGCAAAGACGGCCTCCGCCTCCCAGCGTTCCTGGTAGAGCGCGGCCAGCTGGCTCCCGTCAGCCTCCGCAGCGGTCGGACGAGGCCGCCTCCGACAGCGTCGCGCCAGCCCTGAGAGCGGTCATTGACCCTGTTCAGAGCCTTCATTGCGGCTG
>NZ_JBEOVB010000048.1:0-41998 GCF_040295245.1 Streptomyces sp. NPDC002884
GCGCTGATGAGCCTGGACCCGACCGGGAAGGGCCGCAGGCGGTGGACCATGCGCTGGAAAGCACCCCTCAACGCGTTCCAGATCGCCTTCGAGGGACGCCTGACCCCGAGCAACAACTGACCATCAACAACCAAGATCAGCCGTTAAATTGACACACCCGCGCCCACCCCAATTCGCGCCTTGATCGCCCTGAAAGAGGACTACTCCCCACTGCAACGCTTGCTCGCTCGCAGTGGCACTGTCCCAAGGCGGACGTGCAGTTACTCGTCGGCCATCGTCTACCGGCCGTCCGGGGAGATCAGTGTGTGGAGGCAGTCCTGGGTGGTCGCATTCGTGGAGTAGAAGCGTGTGCCTCGGCTGCCCGGTTAGCCAGCACGCGGCACCTGTTCAGCGCGTTTGGCAGATCCGGCACACGATCCCCGAGCGCTGGGATCAGCTGGCGTTGGCGGCCAGGATCATCGGGGCGCCGTTCGGAGGATGAGATCCCGTGCGGTCCTGCGCTACCGGTAGAGGAGAAAGGGAAACCGCACCCGGCGGCTAGTCGTACAGTGTCCAGCGGTGTACCGGTGCGGGAAGAGTCCTGGGAAGAGTGGGGGACGGTCATGGCGGGCGACATAGGGGTGGGCGAGGCAGTTCAGGCGCTTCGGGACGAGCTGTTGAGCGCGGCGACAGCGGGTGCGTCGAGCGGCCTTCAGTTCGAGGTGGGGCCGATCGAGCTGGAGTTCGCCTTCACGCTGACGAAGGAGGCCACGGCGAAGGTCGGCATTAACCGGATCTTCAGCGCCGTGGTGTCGGCTGACGTCACAGGCAAGGCGGGGAAACAAGACACCCATCGCGTGAAATTCGTCCTCACCCCGAAGAGCACCTCTGGCGGCCCGCTCTTGATCAGCAACGACAACCCACCCGAGGTCGGCGAGCTGGACTCTGCCTTCGGGCGCTGAGAGCCGGGGCGACTGTGGAGGAGCGGCGGCGGGTCGCCTTGGTGGAGGCTGCGGGACAGGGCTCCGGCTATGCACTCGGCCCACGCCTCGTCCTCACCGCCGGGCACGTCCTGGGCGCCTTGGACCACGCGGCCGTCCGCACCCCCCGCGGCGTCCCTGTCCGGTGCGAGGTTGTCTGGGCCCGATCCGACGGGCCGTACGATGCGGCCCTGTTGCTGGCTGACGACGATCTCGTACCGGATCCGGACCCCGTGCGCTGGGGCACACTCGTCACGTCGGACCCGTCCGAGGTCTCCATCCTCGGGTTCTCCGCGCTGGCCGGCCGTGAAGGGCGGGTCGGATCCGGGGTGTTCCGGGGCTCGGCGGACCCGCTGGAGGCGGTGGAGACCGACCGTTACGTGCTGGACCTGGCCGGGAACCCGCCGCTCGGCCCGATGGACAGGTCGCCCTGGGCCGGTATGTCCGGCGGGGCCGTCTGGTGCCACGGCGTCCTCATCGGCGTCGCGGTGGCGAGCCTTCCGGGCTGGCCGCACAGCAGGCTGGAGGCCGTCCCCGCGTATGCCCTGCTGGCCGACGCGGGTTTCCGGGAGCTGGTCCATCGACACACCAAATGGGGCGCACAGCTGGAGCCCGCCGAGTTCGCGGACGGCGCGGAGGCAACCCCGCTGGTTCCCCGGTCCGTGGCCTCGCTACTCCACCCCCGGGCCGAGTCTGTGCGGTTCTCCGGCCGCCGCGAGCTGCTCGCCGAGATGACCGAGTGGAGCACCGAGGGCGACGACGTATCACTGGCCGTGCTCACCGGGGTCGGCGGGGCTGGGAAGTCCCGGATCGCCCGTGAACTGGGACACCGGCTGACTGCAATTCGGTACGCGATCGTGCACCTGACCCGGCAAGAGAATGCGCACCATCACCGCATGCTCGCCCGAACCACCGCCCCGGTTCTACTTGTCGTCGACTACGCGGAGAGCCGCGTCGAGCAAGTCCGCTCGCTGCTGAACGAGTTGGTTCGCCGCCCACGCGGTATCCCCTTCCGGGTGCTACTCATCGCTCGCGCGGCGGGCCGCTGGTGGGACGAGGTACGCGAGAGCAGCCCCGAGACAGCCGATCTCGCCGAGCGTGCGCGGCACTGGTCGATCACAGGCACCGAGTCGCTCGGTATGGGCGCACGCGAGGCGTTCCGCACGGCGGTGACCGACCTCGCCCGTGGTGTCGCCAAACTCGGCTTCCCCACAGTCGTCTCGACCTCTACAGACACAGAGCTGCACCGTTCGCTGCGGACCGTGCTGGAGATCCACATGGCTGCCCTCGCGAGCCTTCTCGCACCCCACGCGGCAACCACCGTGCGGGACGCCCAGGACACTCTGCTCCGGCACGAGGCCGCGTACTGGAGGAAGACCTCTCAGAAGGCGCCGCTTAGCGGCCTGGGGGATGCTGCCCTGCGTAACGCAGTTGTCACCGCCACGCTGGTCGGTCCCGTTCCCCGCGACCGCGCTCATGCACTCCTCACGCATGTGCCACGTCTCGGCGACCAGCCGGAGGCAGTCCGCCGCGCGGTCGCCGACTGGCTCCGCGACTTGTACCCCCGCCCCCAGGCCGGCGACGGCGACACCTGGCAGTGGGGCACTCTGGAGCCCGACCCTCTGGGTGAGTATCTGGTGGGTAGCCAGGTTGTGGGAGAGCCCGAAATCTTCCTCCGGCTTGTCGAGGAGCTGGGCGATGAGGAGATGGTCAACGCTCTGCTGGTGCTGAGCAGGGCTACGGCTTGGTCGGACGGCCTACCGGATGTCCTTCGGACAGCCGTACGGACCGCCCCTGGGATGCTAGCGCCCCGTCTAGTGTCGGCGGCGAGGCGTAGCGCGGAACCGGCGCTGTTGATCGGTGCGTTGGACGTGATCCTGGCAGAGGGGCTGCTGCTGCCCGAGCAGATGCTGGACCTCGCGCAGAGAACGCCTGTGCTGACTCAAGCGTTGGCTGACTGGAGCGTACGGCTGATGCGTCGATTGACGGAGATCGCCGAAGACCGCTCTGCCGATGACCCAGTGCAGCGCGCGGGCGCCTTGTTCAACCTCACAACGAGGCTCCTGGCCGCCAAGCGCCGCGAGGAGGGACTGGTCACCGCCACATCGGCGCTGGCTCTCCTCGACACTGCGCCCAACGTCCCTGTGTGGCTCCGGGGATTGTTGCTGGACCAAAGGGCCCAAGCACTTTACGCACTCGACCGCGCCGAGGAGTCCGTCGTAGAAGGCGAGAAGGCGTTGGCGGAGCTTTCCGGCTGGCGGAAGGATGACCCGGATGACAGTCCGGTCTCTCTGGCTGGGGTGCTGAACAACCTCTCCTACGGCCTTGCTGCCACCGGCCGTCTCGACGAGGCACTGGACAAGGCTCAGGCCTCCGTCGACATGCGCCGGGAATTGGTTTCCCGTAACGCCGAAGCAGGCCCCGATCTAGCCCGGTCCTTGAACACCCTGTCGCGACACCACAGCCGAGCAGGGAACCTGGACGCGGCGCTGACAGCGGCCCGGGAGTCACTGCACGTCCGCCGGGCGGCGGCTGAGGACAGTCCGGATGCCTTTCTCACCGAACTCGAGTCCTCGCTGAGCCATCTGGCGGAAATTCTGATCGCTATCGGCGACTTCACCGATGCACGAGACACCTTCCGAGAAGCCGCGTCGGTCCGACGGCAGTTGGACCCTTCCAATCCGGGCGCACGACAGCGGGACTACGTGCGAACCCTCCTGAAGCTGGCGGAACTCAGCAGAGCGGCCGACGCCCGCGAAGAGGCGATGGAGATCGCGGACGAGGCCGTTACCCTGGCTCGCAGACTTGTTGTCGAGGAAGGCCGTGATCATTTGCCGCTGCTTGGCATTGCCTTCCTGACACAGGCAGTCGCCCTGGGCGCCGCATCCCGGCCGGCGGTGGCCATCCGCGTGAACACCAAGGCGGCGCAAATCTTCCGTTCCGTGCACGGCAACATGCCGGATTCCGGGGTGGTGCTGCTGGAGGCGTTGAACAATCTGGTGCGCTTCCTGCTCCTCGAGCGCAGACCCGCGGACGCTGAACGGGTCGCAGCCGAAGCCGTAACCGTCCTGGCGTCCCTGGAGCTGCCGGAGGATCTCGCCGCCGCGCATCTGAGGCGCGCCAAAATTCTGCTCGCCCTCGACCGTGTCCCGGAGTTCGGGTCGGCCCGCAGCGCGGCCCTGGAGCTATACCAGCGCCTAGACAGCGAGTCGCCAGGTGACTACGCGCAAGAGATTGCCGAGGCCCAGTCCCTCGGCCTGGAGCCCCCTGAGCACGTCTCCCGATAGGCCGCCACAGCCTTTAGGCCAGGCCGCCGCAGCGTTCGCAGAATTCATCGTCGATGTACACGCAAGGGAGTGCGGGACGTGTGTACGCCCGGGCATGCGCACTTCGTCGACCATCCTGACCCGAGCTGGCGGCCTCTGCCGAGTAGCAGCCGTCAAGCGGTGGAGATCCGGTACTCGCCGACCTCGGGAGCCCAGTCGGAGGTGATCGGCGGGATGGGCCCGTCGCTGGCGGCTTGCTCGGCGATCGCGTGCTAGCCCGGCTCGGCGGTCGTGTCGGTGTCGCTGTGCTCATCGGGCATGGCCGTCAGCATGGCAGGGGGCTGAGGCTCTTCCGGTCAGCTCGTCAACAGGGTGTCCTCGGCCTCGTCGGCGAGGGTGACGCGGGGCTGAGCGAGTTGCTGTGGGAGCCAATCCAGTTGTGGAACTCGGCTGGCCGTCGTGCACTGCAAGGGCCGTCACGGGGAGGCCCCCATGCTCCCCCGACCGGAGCGCAGCATCGGGAATCTGCAGGTCGGAGCCCGCTGTAAATCTGCCGGGTCCAAAGCTGGGCCGTTCTCGACGGTGTAAGAGCGGCCAAGGCAGTCGCCAACGGCCTGCAACGACCAAAGGAGCGGGGGCAGGAGGCTCCACGCTCTTGCTACGTCTGCCCAGCTAGACCCAGGTGTCCGGCCACATCCGCGACCGCCACTGCTTTCCAGCGATCGACGTGCCGCGTGCAAGGGCCAGAAGTAGATGGTGTGCCCGCTCGGTGCAGCCAAACTGTGGCTCCGACTCCAAGACTGCGGGAGGAACGATGGGTGAGAACCCAAGGGCTCTTGAGCATGAGGACGGCATCGTCTGGACGGAGGACGTCGAGCGGTTCGACTACGTCCGGCAGTCAGTCGAGTTGTCTGTCTCCACTCGCCGGCGTCCGGTCCCGTGGAGCGGTAGCGGCCGACGCGTCGGCTACGCAGTGCTTCGCTCAGACGCCCCGGCTGGAGACGTGCCCGGCAAATTCATCCGGCGGGTCTTCTGGGTCAAGGCGTACGACAGGTCCGAGCAGCCGGAGGGAACGTACGAGCGCTCGGCACCCAGCGAAGCGGTCGATCCTCGAACAGTCGCCCCAGGTGTTTGGGGTGAGCTCACCGAACGGGCGTGGGGAGCGCCCTTGCCCTAAGCGTAGAGGGATGGCGTGTGCGGACGGCAGCGCAGCGAACCCACCCCGCAGCCTTGCCTACCGATGTGGAGAAACCCTGGAGAAGATCTTGAGATAGAGGGCTCGGGGGACCACCGGAAACCGATGCATCCCGATACCCTGACCTGCATCTTTGGCATGATTCTCAGGTCGACGATCTTCCAGAGCCTAATTCGGGACGAAGAGGTCGTGGGTTCAAATCCCGCCACCCCGACATTGGTCAGAGGCCCATTCACGTGATCGTGAATGGGCCTCTGTCGTGCGTACAGCAGCGGAGTACAGCAACCGCTATGACTCTTGCCGGCCGTCCTCGGCCGCCTGCTCTTCCGCCTGCTTCTGCTCCTTGTGCTTGCCCTTCCTCTCCATCCCCTCCTTCCCCTTTCCTTCTGCGGGTGCCGCGGGCGCCTGCGTGCTCGCAGCGTCGGCTGAACTTGTAGGTGGAGTACTTCGGCGCGGACTTAGGTGCAGGGTCGACGGTGGCGCAGTCGGCCCGGTGGGCCATTCGGGGCATCGCTTGGAGGCCGGCGCCCGACGCTGCTCCTGGGTCGAGGCGAGGGACGCCGAGTTGGGTCTGCCGTGTGGGGGCTCAGTGGCCTCGTGGAGTCCTATACCGCTTGCTTCTTGACGGGATTCCGGGATTCCGGGTGATCTGGAGCGGCAGCCGGGGCGGCGGCACGTAGTGCTGCCTCGACCCGGCGGTTGGTGGTCATGGTCGCGGTGACGGTGGTCATGGTGAGGAGGAGACCGGCGGCGGCGTAGAGCGGGGTGCGTACGTCGTAGGTGGTGGCCAGCCAGCCGCCGAGGAAGGCGCCGAACGGGGCGGCGCACATGGCGAGCATGCGGGAGGTGGAGGCGACCCGGCCCATCAGGTGGGCGGGGACGATCGTCTGCCGGAGGGAGGGGCCGAGCACCATCGTGGCGCCCATGCCCGCCCCGCAGACGGCGAGCGCGAGGCCGGCGACGTACGGGTTCGGGGCGGCGGCAAGGCCCAGGATGGCGAGTCCCTCGACCGCTGCCGTGCAGGTCAGCGCGGTGCCGGTGCCGAGTCGTCGGCCGAGGAAGGAGGCGATGGCCGCGCCGAGCAGGCCGCCGGTGGCCTCCGCCGTGAGGAGCAGGCCGAAGCCGAAGGTGTCGATGCCGAGACGATCGTGCGCGAAGAGGGCGAGTACGGTCTCCACGGCGAGGAAGGCGATGTTCCCGACCGCCGGACGCAGCGCGAGCCCGAGCAGCAGCCGGTCCCGGAACACGTACGAGGCACCGTCCCGCGCCTGCCGCAGCAGCGACTCACGGGCCTGCGGTACGGGCCGGGGTACGGCGGGCAGGGACCGTACGAGCACTGCGGAGAGCGCGAACGAGACCGCGTCGGCGAGCAGCGGAACCGCCCGTCCGAGCGCGAGCAGGGCGCTGCCCGCGGGCGGCCCGGCAAAGCCGGACGCGGCGGTCTGGGCGCCGCGCAGGCGGGAGTTGGCGCGCTCCAGGAGCGCGGGGTCGCGGCCGAGCAGATCCGGCAGATAGGCCGTGGCGGCCGTGTCGAAGAAGAGTCCGCCGAGGCCGAGGAGGAAGGCGACGGCCGCGAGCAGGGGAATGCTCAGCACGTCGAGCGCGGCCGCTGCCGCCGGTATCGCGAGCAGCACCGCACGTGCCGCGTCCGTGACCCACATCGTGCGCCGGCGGTCCCAGCGGTCCACCAGCGCACCGCCGAGCACCCCGAAGAGCAGCCACGGCAGGGTTCCGGCGGCCGTGACGACGGCGAGCGCCATCGGATCCCGTGTCAGCGTCAACGCGAGCAGCGGCAGCGCTGCATGTGTCACCCCGTCACCGAGCGAGGACACCGTCTGCGCGGTCCACAGCCGTCCGAAGTCGGCCGGCAACTTCCTTATGTCTGTGGTCACTTGTCGTCTCCTTCGGCCTGCTCGCGCGGCGCCGGGTGGAACAGTGCGAAGACGAGTGACGCGTCCGGCAGCGACGGATCGGACAGCTCCCGGTATTCGTCCGCCAGGGCCTGCAGCCGCGCCCCCAGCTCCGTGAACTGCTCCTCGGTGAGCCGAAGATGCGCCATCCGTACGTGCCGTTCGCCGTCCGCCGGCGCTGCCTCAAGGTCCGCCACCGCGTGCCGCATCAGCACATCCGGCCCGCCCTCGCCCGGATCCGGCAGCACGATCGACCGCGCGGCCATGGCGTAGTACCGCTCGGTGACCCCCCGGACCTTCCGCGTTCGTACCACCTTCACCAGGCCGGCCCGTTCGAGCAGCCGCACGTGGTAGCTGGAACTCCCCTTCGCGAGGCCCACCCGCTTGGCGATCTGCGTGATCGTCGCGGGCTCGAAGCGGAGCACGGCCATGATCCGGTGGCGCGTGAGGTTGGAGACGGCGCGCAGTTGCTCGTCAGTGGTGACGTGGAAGGCCTCGGGGAGCTCATCGGTCGGCATGCGAGTAATGGTCAACGATTCTTGACCATTGAGCAAGGGGATTTCGCGCGGACATCCAGAATCTGCCGGCAAGACCGGCCGGCGCCCGGAGCTGAAGGCGTGCCGCGCCCAAAGCCCCATGCCGATTGCGGCCGCGCACTTGGCGGAGATCGAGCGGGCGTGGACCGGACCCGTGCCTCCTGCGAGGCGGCGTTCGCGGCGGTCCCTCAGGCGCTTGCCGAAACGCTGCAGCGCTGAAGCGCAGAAGCGCAGAAGCGCAGAAGCGCCGCGAGAGGAAGGCACTCGGCGTGTCGCGCCTCGGGTCGCGCCTCTGGTCGCACACCGGGCCGCGCCTCGGGTCGCACACCGGGCCGCAGCAGGGCACCCGCCGAGTTGCTTCGAGCGAAGAGGCCCTCACCGGATCGGTGAGGGCCCGCTGAACTGCCGCGGCGCCGTTGCGGGGCTACGGCGCGGTGGTGCTGGTGCCGGTCACTTCCGTTCGAGCGCGGCCAGGCGCAGCTCGAGCTGGTCGACCCGGTGCCGTAGCAGGGTCACCTGGGCTTCGAGGCTGACTTCTCGTTCCGCCCTGCGCTGGATGCGCGGCGAGGCGGCGGCGCGCTCGATCACCGCGTCCAGCTGGACCAGGCGCTGCGGCCCGTTCGGGCCGTCCACCAGCCGGGACTTGATCTCGCCGTTGCGGTACCAGGACCGCAGGGCCGAGCGGGAAACGCCGGTCTCGGCTTCCGCCTTGGCCAGCGTGACCCAGGGTGTCTCGTCCAGCCGCTCGAACAGCTCCAGCTCGCTCTGCCAGCGCGCGAGCCGGCCCTCCCAGTCCGACGGTGTCTCCATCACACCCTCCCTTCAGCACGGTGACCTTATCAATAACAGTGTATTGACATGGTTGGGACCATGGATCCATGCCATTCGAGAGGTTCACGGTCGAAGCACGCAAGGTGGTCGTCACGGCTCAGGAGGAGGCGAGGCTGCTCAAGCACGACTACATCGGCACGGAGCACATCCTGCTGGGACTGCTCGCCGCGCCGGACACCGTGGCGGCGAAAGTGCTGCACGGGCTCGGGTACGACAAGGAGACGGCGCAGGCCGACATCGCCGCGGCGGTCGAGCCCGGCACACAGGAGCTGAGCGGCCACATCCCGTTCGCGCCGCGCGCGAAGAAGACGCTGGATCTCGCCCTGCGCGAGGCACAGCAGCTGCACCACACCTCCATCGGTACGGAACACATCCTGCTCGCCCTGGTCAGCGAGGGAGAGGGCGTCGGCGCGAGGGTGCTCGCCGGGCGGATCGATCCGATCAGCAGGATCCGTGCCGCGGTGCTGGCGTCGGTGGAGGGATCGCAGGCCGTCGCGGCGGGCCCGTGGCCGGCCGGCACACCCGCCGCCGAGGACACCGTGTCCGTCGCCAGCGCGCTGGCCGGTGGCGCGCCGGTCGGCAGCCATCACCTGCTCGAGGCGATGCTGC
This sequence comes from Streptomyces sp. NPDC002884, assembly GCF_040295245.1. NCBI lineage: Bacteria > Bacillati > Actinomycetota > Actinomycetes > Kitasatosporales > Streptomycetaceae > Streptomyces > Streptomyces sp. NPDC002884. Next base: position 9,307 of record NZ_JBEOVB010000048.1, read on the forward strand.
GGGCGGAGAACAGCATGGCGGCCAGGGTGCTGCGCGAACTCGGGGTCGACCCGGGCGCGGTCGCCGCCAAGATCGACGAACTGGATCCGGAGACGACCACGGACGCGAACCCGGAGGAGGCCGCCGCGCGCCGGATGGAGATCCGGCTGGTCGACGACGAGGTGCACCTGATCCTGCGGGACCCGACGACGGTCACGCTCGCCAAGAAGGTCACCGAGCTGTCCGACGGCCCGGTCCAGGGCATCGGGCCGGTGGCCGGCATGTTCGTCCCGCTCTGGCGGTCGACCAACCAGTTGCTGCTGCAGATCCAGCGTGTGCTGGAACCGGAACCCGGAGAAGAGGACGGATCCGCCGCGAGCAACGTGGCCAAGGCCGTACGCACGGTCCTCGCGCCCCGGTTCCGCCGGTGAACCGGCTGAGCAGCGGTCCGGGAACGGCCGGCGGGACGGGCGATACGGCACATCGGGGGCAGCCATGACCATCACCGTCGTCGGAGCCGGCTTGGGCGGCCTGGCTCTTGCCCGTGTCCTGCACCTGAACGGCATCGACGCCGTCGTGTACGAACGGGAAGCGTCGCGCGGCGCACGCAGCCAGGGCGGCATGCTCGATGTGCACTCCGGGACCGGACAGCGGGCGTTGCGCGAGGCCGGTCTGATCGACCGGTTCCACGCGATCGCCCGCCGTGAGGGCCAGGACCTGCGGCTCCTCGAGCCGGACGGCACCTTGCTGCTGCAGGAGGACACCCCCGACGACGCCCCGCTCGAACGTCCCGAGGTCGACCGCGCCGATCTGCGGAACCTGCTGCTGGACTCTCTGCCCGAACACACGGTGCGCTGGGGGCATGCGCTCGAATCCGCAGGCGACGGCCTGCTGCACTTCGCCGACGGCAGCAGTGCGTCGTACGACCTGCTGGTCGGCGCCGACGGCGCGGACTCCCGGGTCCGCGCGCTGCTCACCGCCGCCCGACCGGTGCACACCGGCCAGAACGCCGTCGAGATCGGTATTCCCGACATCGACCGCACCCATCCCGACCTCGCGGCGATGGTGGGGCGCGGCAACTACTGGGTGCTCGGCAACGGGCGGTCCCTGTCGGCGCAGCGCAACGGCGACGGCCGCGTACGCATCGGCCTCAGCTTCTACAACACCGCCGAGGACTGGTTCGCGACCAGTGGGATCCCGTTCGGGGACCCGGCCGCCGCCCGGGCGCGGCTGATCGACCTGCTTCCCGGCTGGGACGCACGGTTCACCGCACTGATCGCGGCCTGCGACGACACGGTGGTGCCGCGGTCGATCAGCACTCTCCCGGTCGGCCTGACCTGGCCGTCGACGCCGGGCGTGACGCTGCTCGGCGATGCCGCGCATCTGATGCCGCCGGTGGGGCAGGGCGCCAACATGGCGTTGCTCGACGGCGTCCTGCTCGGCCTCGCGCTGGCCGCGCACCCGGACGACTTTCCCGCCGCCGTCGAGGAATACGAACGCGAGATGTTCGAACGCACCAGCGCCGCCGGACGGCAGTCCGCGCACATCCAGGAAATCCTGACGTCGCCGGACGCAAGCCGGAGAATGCTGGCGTTCTTCCAACCGGGCTGAAGGCGACCGGACATGACCGGGATGCGGCCCTAACCCACTCCCGCTCCGGCGGGCGCCAAGGCGCGGACGGAGGGTACGACGGGTGCCTCGCCGGACGGGGACGCCGTGGCGCCGGGGGCCGTGGCGGTCGGGGCCGTGGCGCCGGGTGCCGTGGCGGTCGGTGCCGTGGCTCCGGGGGTCGTGGTGGCGGCCGAGGGGGTGGCCGTCGGCGCCGTGGCGGTCGTCACCGAGATGCTGTCGCCGAGGCCGATCCGGGCGAAGAACCACTGTGCGTCCTCGGGGCCGAGGGCGATCACGCCGCCTCTGACGTCGTAGTCCCCCCGGGCTTCGACGTCCAAGGCGAAGGCGCCGACGTAGAGCGGGCCGCCCTCCCCTTCGCGCAGCTCGACCGCATCCACGACGTTCACCACGGTGGAGCCTTTGGAGGGCACGTCGGCGGCCAGCGCTATCCGGACCCGCTTCGCGACCACCGTCATCGGGGTCGTGCTCGTGGGTCCGGACAGGAGGTCGAACGTCGAGAGGATCGGCATCACGCGGCCGCCGACCATGAGGTACCGCCCGGACAGGTCGAGCGTGCCGGACACGGGCACCGGGGTGGCCGCCGACGGCGGAGCCGCAACGGAGGCTGTCACGCCGGAGGTTCGGGGTCCGGCCGGGTGGTCCGGGTCGTCGGCGAGACGCAGGGTCAGGGCGAAGCCGAGCAACGCGAGGGCCGCGGTCCCCGCACCCAGGGTCGCGACGGCACGGCGGCGGCGCCTGCGGCGCATCGCCCGGGCACGTGTCGCGGGGCCGCCGACGACCGGAGCGGTCGCCCGGGCGGCGGCCAACTCGCGTAGCGCGGCGGAAAGTTCATCGGACACGGCGGCTCTCCTTCCGGACCGGCCGGTCGGCCTCGTCGACGCACCCGTCGGCCTCGTCGTCCCCCGCGAGACGCTTCGCCAGCTCCGCCCGCCCCCGGAACAGCCTCGCCTTGACCGTCCCCACGGGCGCGCCGGTCTCGGAGGCTACCTGCTCCACACTCAGGTCGCACAAATGGTGCAGCACGATCGCCATCCGCTGGGCCGGGGGCAGTTCGCGCAGGGCGGCCACGAGGGCGGTGCGCTCAGGGCCCGGTCCCGGGGTGGAGTCGGGCGGTGGAGTGCGCCGTACGAGTTCCAGCCAGCGTCGTGCGCGCCGCCAGCGGCTCACCGCCAGCCGCATGGCCACCGTACGGATCCACGCCTCGGGAGCGCTGTCCGACAGGAACTGCTGTCGCCGGTCCCAGGCCCGTACGAACGCTTCCTGTACGACGTCCTGGGCCTCGCCGTGGTCTCCGGTGAAGGCGTAGAGCTGTCCGGTCAGCCGGGGAAACGCGGTCGCGTAGAAAGCGTCGAACTCGTCCTCGGTCATGCCCCCCACCGGAATCTCTGCCTTTCCTTGCAACCTGGCCACCTCCACCGTGCGTACAGGTCGCGTAGGACGCGTAGGTCGCGTAGGTCGCGTAGGTCGCATCCAGCGAAGCGCAACCCACCAGGAAGACGGCGTACACGGGTTCCAGGCTCCCTCTTCCCTGACGGTGTCGGCTCCCTGCCTGCTCAACCTACTTGCACGACCGAACGGTTGCCCGACCAGGACGGACGGCCCCATGCGTCCGGCCACGACCGAGTTCCCGAGCCGAAGGACCGCCCACGTGCCACCGCCCCCCGACGTACTCCCCCTTCCCGTCCTCCCCGTCCTCCCCGCGGGCCACGACTTCGCCACGTATGCGCGGACGCACTGGTCCCCGCTGGTCGTGACCGCTCGGCTGCTCACCGACGACCCCGGTGCCGCGGAGGAACTGGCGCGGAGAACGCTGGTGCGGATGTGCGCGCGGTGGAGACGCGTTCCGCGCAACGACGTGGACTTCCATGTGCGGCGCTGTCTGGTGCGCAACCACCTGCGCCGGCTGCGCGGACGGCGGGCCGCACGCCGACGGGCCGTGGTGGTGCTGCGGGTCTGGGAGGGGCTGGCGGACGCGGAGATCGCCCAGTTGCTGGGCTGCTCGGTGGGGGCGGTGCGTGCCCGTGCCCGACACGGTCTGAAGGAGGCCGGCGCCGACCCCGGTCAGCTGCGCGAGGTGTTCACCCGTGCCGCCCGGGACGTCGTCCCGTCCGAGGCGCCGCTGGCCGGCCTCCAGGCAGGGGGCCGCATCCTGCGACGACGCCGCCTTGCCGTGGCCTCGGCCGCCTGCGCGGCACTGCTCGCACCCGTCGCCCTCCTCGCCGCCGACCGTCTCGGGGGTGGCGGAGCGCAGGACGGGACGTCCGGCGCCCGGACGGGGGACGGCGGTCATGAGGCCACGAGCCCGGTCCGGATCGTGGCGCCGGGCGAGCGGGTGACCGCCGGAGCGGGCGTACGGATGTGGCTCACGGCCGACGGCGGGCACTGGTCGGTGCCCGTGAACCTCCGCGGGGACGACAGCGGCCACCCACGCGACGAACCGGGCGTCACCCTGCGGATGGACAGCGTGAAGGGCGGGTTCTTCCTGTCGGGCCTCTTCCACGGCCTGAGCGGCGAGCCGGGCCGCGTCGAGGTGAGATCCGGCGACGGCGGCAGGATCACCGCAAGGGTCCTCGTCCTGGCGGGCAGTCCGGGGTGGGGCATCTGGTACGCGAGCACGCCACTGCCCGGGAAGAACGTCGAGGCGCTCTTCTCCCTGGGCGGGGACGACCGGATCGTCACGGTGTACGACGCCGCGGGCAGGGTCGCCGCACGGTCGGACCGCGAGTGGTGGCGCATATGAACGTGACCGGGAGCGGGAGCGGGGACGGGGGCGAGGGCGGGGGCGAGGGCGGGGACGGGGACAGGAACACCGGGAGGAACCAGGGCGGAGGCGGGTCGGGCAGGCTGTCGCGGCCGGGGCGCGGGGCACGGCGGCCGAGGAAGGGGATGCTGTCGGAGCGCCGGCACCGCGAGCGCGCGCCGCTGCGGATCCGGTTGCGGCGCAACCGGGGCCGGCGGCTTCGCCGGCTGTGCTACGCCTTCCTCACGCTGCTCGCGACGCTGTGCGCGGCGGCCGTGGTGGCGTACCACCTGACGTCCATTCCGAAGCCGCATCCCGAGACCGTCACCCAGAGCACCGTGTTCCTCGACGCGGACGGCGCCTATCTGGGCCGGCGCGGACCGGTCGACCGGCAGGACATCCCCTTGTCCGCGGTCCCCCGGCATGTGCAGGAGGCGGTGATCGCCGCGGAGAACCGCTCCTTCCGTACGGACAGCGGGATCTCGCCGCGGGCCATCACGCGGGCCATGCTGGCGACGCTGACGGGCGGCGACCCGCAGGGCGGCTCCACCATCACCCAGCAGTACGTGAAGAACGCGCTGCTGAGCCCGGAACACTCGCTGGCCCGCAAGGCGCGTGAGGCGCTCATCGCGATCAAGCTGGACCGCACCCGCACCAAGGACGAGATCCTCGAGGGCTACCTCGACACCGTGTACTTCGGGCGGGGTGCCGCCGGGATCCAGTCCGCCGCGCGCAACTACTTCGGCGTGGACGCGAAGAACCTGACGGTCGCACAGGGCGCCGCGCTGGCGTCCATCGTCAACATCCCCTCGTACTACGAGAAGGCGGGCTCCGATCCGAAGGTGACCGCGAAGCTGGAGAACCGCTGGGAGTGGGTGCTCGACGCGATGGCCGCGAGCGGGAGCATCACGGCGAAGCAGCGGGCCGCGGCGCGTTTCCCGGCGTTCCGGTTCTATCCGCCGGGCGAGACCGAGGGGCAACGGCAGTACCTGATCGACGTCGCCTCGAAGGAGGCCGCCGACCGGCTCGGCATCACCGAGGACCGGCTCGCGAGCGGCGGCTACAGCGTGACGACCACCTTCGACCTGGCGCTGCAGGACAGCGCCACCCAACTGGTCCAGGAGCATCCCGGGGGCAAGGGCGTGCGGGTGCACACCGCCGTCGTGGGCATGGTGCCCGGCGACGGAGCGGTGCGGCTGCTGTACGGGGGCTCGGACTATGCGCGGCAGTCGTTCAACGACGCGGTGAGCGGGGCGGTGGAGGCGGGGACGGCCCTGGACCCGTTCAGCGAGGTGCGGCGTGCGGGCGAGCCGCTGGGCAAGCTGCTGAAGACGGCGGCGCCGACCCCGCTGAACCTGGCATCGGCGTACGCGACGGTGGCGGCGGACGGCAGGTACGCCACCCCGTACACCGTCACCCGCATCTCACGCGAGGGCCGCACCGTCTACCGGGCGCGTCCCGACACACGGCAGGTCCTGGACGAGAAGGAGGCGCTGGTGGCAGGTGGGCGATCGGGGGCCGGGCCGATGCCCGCCGCCGTCGCCGTCGCCGCAGGCTCGGCGGACGCGAAGGGCTTCGCCGTCGCCGGGGCGGGCGGCGGGATCACCCGGCGGACCGTGTGGACCACCGGGTACGACAGCCGACTCGCCCTGACGGTGGCGCTGTTCGCCGACCGGGCAGGCGCCAAGAAGGGCACGACGGTGCCCGCACAGCTCCCGAACGAACCGGCGCCGACCGAGTTCGCGGGGAGGGTGGCCGCGAACATCTGGACGGCTGCCACGAAGGGCGGGCCGAAGAGTGCCGCGGAGAGTGACACGCGAGGTGACGCGGCGAACTGACATGACGGGCTGACGCGACGGACCGGCGTGGCGAGCCGACACGGTGGACCGGCGTGGCGAACCGGCACGGTGGACCCGCGCGGCGAAACGACACGGCAGACCGGCGTGGCGAGCCAGCACGGTGGACCCGCGTGATGAGCCAGCACGGCAGACCCGCGCGGCGAAACGACACGGCGGACCCGCATGGCGAACCGGCACGGCGGACCGGCGTGGCGAGCCGACCGGTGGACCGACACGGCGGGTGGCGGAGGGCAGTGCGCGGGTGGTGAGTCGCTGTCGGCGCGGGCGGACAGCGGCTCCCGGCGGATTGCTTCTGTGAAACCCCGCCCCGGGACACCGGCGGTTCTCCGGCGTCGTGAGGGCGGCTGTTCGGGTGGGGGCGGGTCGGGACGCGGGTGCTGTGCGTCCGCGTGGCCGCCGGGGCTCCTCGGGGGCGGGTGCCGGCCCGCGTTGCGGGAGGGTGAACCGGGGTTCGGGGTTGCCTCAACGAGGCTTTCTTCAAAGGGGAGTTACGGCGGCGTGACGGTTCGTGGGGGCGTGACGGAGACCCTATGCTGGCCCCCGGCGAAGCGTCGGCCGGTCCACGGCCGTGACGGTGGTGAGGTGGCCCCGCGTTAGCCGTTCCCGATGTCTTGTTCGTGAAGGGTTGTTCTGTCATGGCTAATCGCTCGCGTGTGCGCTCCTTGTTCGTCGCCACGGCTCTGGTGGCGGGAGTGTTCTCGCTGACGGCCTGCCAGGGGGACGACGGGGCCTCGGCGTCGGACGCGACCGGCTCGGCGGGGAGCAGTGCTACGGCGAGCACCTCCGCTGCCGCCTCGAGCCCGGCGGCGGACGCGGCCGGCTCGTCGCCGAGCAGCGCTGCGGCGGGCGGCTCCGACACCACGTCGACCGGTGGTTCGAAGCAGGACAGCACCCCCACGCAGGACACCGGGGAGGGCGACGTCACGGCGGGCAAGGGCGAGGGCGTGAGCGGCACCTGGCTGGGCTCGGTGTCCTACCTGGCCCCGGGGAAGTACACGGTGTCGGACATCAAGGACACCCAGCAGCAGTTCTGGCTGGCCGAGGACACGAAGATCATCGGGGCGGGCACCATGTGCGCGGCCGGCACGCAGTGCACCGAGGCGAAGCTGGAGGCCGCCGCGAAGGGCGGGAAGCTGGCGGCCACGGTGGTGGTCACGGACGGCATCGCCACCACCATCACCGAGGAGCCGTAGGACCGACGGGCCCTCCCGTTCGGCGCGACACGCGGGAGGGGCTCATTCTCCGGCCGCCGTCCAGGGCGCCCCGCAGCGAAGGCGGGCGGCGGCGGCGAGTGCCGCGACCGCTCCGGCGACCAGCAGGGGGTGCCCGACCAGCCAGGTCTGGACGCCCTCGAACGGGTCGCCGGCGGTCAGCGTCGCGCGTTCGAGCATCCAGGACACCGAGAACACGAGCCCGATGACCGCCACCCCGACGCGGAACGCGGGGTAGACGGTCGTACGGGCCAGCACGACCAGGGACGGCATCATCAGGGCGACGACCAGCAACTGGGTCAGTTCGATGCCCAGGTTGAAGCCCAGCAGCGTGGTCACGAGCGATCCGCGGTCGAGGCCGAGGTCGCCGATGAGCGAGGCGAACGCGAGGCCGTGGACGAGCCCGAAACCCGCGGCGATGAGCACCTCGCCGCGCGCCACCAGCGGCCGTATCGCATGGACCGCGGACACCGCGATCGAGAAGGCGATGAGCGTCTCGACCGGCCGTGACGGTGCGTGGACCACTCCCGAGGCCGCCAGGGCGAGGGTGAGCGAGTGGCCCACGGCGAACGCCGACACGACGTGCACGACGCGTACGGGAGCGCGGCGCGGCGAGGTGTCCGCGGTGCGCCATCGGCCGCCGGCCGCCACCAGCGGGGCGGGGATGAGCAGCATCAGCAGGAACAGCAGATGGTCGGCGCCCTCTCCGACGTGCTCGATGCCCAGTCGCGCGGTGGTGGCGAAGCCCTTGAACCAGGAGCCCTCGTCGACCGGGACGCGCAGGCTCTGGGTGTCCCGGTCGAGGACACCGAGTGTCTCGGCGTCGTCCGTCCTGAGGATGCCGCGGTCGAAGTCGTACCGGACGGTGGCGATGACCTTGTGGGTGAGGAGTTCCTCGACGATCACGTCGTAGCGCAGCCGGAAGTCCGTGACCCGGCCGTCGGGCGGACGGATGGTGAGCGGGTAGACGAGGTGCGCCGTCCCGTCGATCGTCCGCACCGACCCCGTGCCGAGCACCACGGTCCAGGAGTCGCCGTCCTCGCCGACGGCGCTGATGTGCCGCGCCGTGTAGCGCTTGAGGAAGGACCGGTCCTCGCCGAGCACGCCGGTGCGCGTGAGGTCGCGGCCGACGGCGATCGCCAGGCGGTCGACGGGCAGCTGCACCTCGCCCTCGACCCGGTCGTCACGGATGTCGAGCAGGACGGCCGAGGTGCTCATCGGGTGCGCGCCGGCCGGCGACGCGAGGCCGCCGACCAGCAGGAACGCCGTGAGCAGCAGGGCGGAGAGAAGACGGCGCACGGAGGTCATTCCCAGCCGTAGTCGGAGGTCTCGTCCCGGAAGATCGTGTGCTGGTGGATCTCGTCGGTCGAGGCGCCGGGCTGGTTGGAGAACTCGATCCAGGCGGACGGCCCGTCGAGACGGACGTAAGTCTGGTCGTTGTCGATGGTGGTTCCGCCGCTCCACCCGATGTACGTCTGGTCGTACTCGGAGACGTACTTGGCCAGGAGTCGCGCCGCGGCCTTCTCGTCCAGGTCGTCGACCCAGGTGCGCAGCATCGCGGTGACCTTCGCCTGCTGCTTCTTGGTGAGGCTGCCGACGAGGACGCCCTCGGGGTCGGTCGGGAAGGGGCCGTCGTTGCCGGGGCCGAGGTAGAGGTCGTCGAAGCTGCCGTCGATCTCGGCGGCGGCCAGTTCGTCGGCGGTGAGCGACTGGACGGCGCCGACGGTGGCGGCCCGCTTGTCGGCGAGCGGTGCGTAGGCCTTGTCGTCCCAGATGAACTCCTCCGGCTCGACCGCGGTCAGGGTGGGTGACATGGTCACGTTGTTCCCGGCGTAGGTGATGTTGTACGCCGCGTGGTGGCCGCCGTACTGGACGGTGAACTCGCCGGTCCTGCTGGGCTGTCCGAAGAAGGAGATGTAGTACCACTCCGAGCCGAAGTTGGCACCGCCGCCGCCACCTCCGCCGCCGCCCGGCCCGCCGCCGGTCCCGTCCGTCGGCGCACCGGACGGGGGCGTGCGCGTGGCGGTGGGCGTGGCGGTGGGCGTGGCGGTGGGCGTGGCCGACGAGCCGTCGTCCGTGTCCGACAGCGAGCCGAGGTAGTCGTCCGCCGTGCGGATCTCGACGAGCTCCTCGTAGCCCTGCCTGCTGAGCGCCGCCTCCATGACCTCCATGGCCGCCGCGTCCTGCGCGTCGGTGAGGTCGCCCAGCTTCAGACCGTTGCGCTCGACGACGGGCGTCGGGAAGTTCGACCAGCCGGCCGTCTTCGCCTCGTCGTCGAAGTCGTAGAGGACGGCGTCCTTCTGATCGTCGGACAGCGTCGCGAGGAAGGCGTCGACGGCCTTCACGACCTGGGCGGTGTTGGCGCCGCCGGCTCCGGTGCGGGCCGCGGAGGCCGGGACCGCCTGCTCGGCGACCGTCGCCGAGGCGGACCCCGGGTCGAACGCGAGCCAGCCGACGGTGCCGAGGGCGACGCTGAGGCACGCGGCGAGCACCACGGGCCGGCGCAGAACGGGGCGGGTGTGGGAGGACATGGGACTCCTGTGGCGTGAGGGGGGTGGAGTCCTCCATCGTGGGAGAGCGGTCTCAGAACGCGGCCGGAGCCGGTCCGGAATTGGATGAGAAGCGGCTCACAGGACGCTGTGCGACCATGCGCGCATGCCGGAGCGTGTCCTCGTCGCCGACGACGATCGTGCCGTCCGCGAAGCCGTCGAGCGAGCGTTGGAGCTGGAGGGGTACGACGTCGTCACCGCGGGTGACGGGGTGGAGGCCCTGGTCCTGACCCGCAGGGACTCCTTCAGCGCGCTCGTCCTCGATGTGATGATGCCGCACATCGACGGTGTGGCCGTGTGCCGTGTGCTGCGCGCCGACGGTGACCGCACCCCCGTGCTGTTGCTCACCGCACGGGCCGGGATCCCCGACCGGGCCAACGGTCTGGACGCGGGCGCCGACGACTACCTGCCCAAACCCTTCGAAGTGGCCGAACTGCTGGCACGTCTGAGGGCACTTCTGCGTCGGGCCGTGCTGACGGCGCGGCCCGCCGCGCTCTCCTCGCCCGCCTCGCCGGCCGAGGAGAGCGGGACGAGCGAGGGGGGCAGGAGGAGCGAGGGGGGCGGGAGGAACGAGGAGGGCGGGCGCCCCGTCGACGTGCTGCGGATGGCGTCCCTGCGTGTCTCCCCCGGCACGCGACGCGCCTGGTGGGGAGCGGCGGAACTCCGGCTGACCAGAACCGAGTTCGACCTGCTGGAGCTTCTGGTGCGCGACGAGGGTCTCGTACTGGACCACGCGGCGATCTACCGGAGCGTCTGGGGTCCCGACGCCGGTGTGGACCCGAAGAACCTCGCCGGATACATCGGCTACCTGCGGCGCAAGCTCACCGCTGCCGGAGCACCCGACCTGATCCGCACGGTACGCGGCGTGGGCTACGCGGCGCGGCGGCCATGAGCCTGCGCTCGCGGTTCGCGCTCGCCTTCGCCGCCGTCGGTGCCGCGGTGGCGGTGACGGTCGGCGCGCTGAGCTATCTCGCCGCCTCCGACAGCGTGTTCGCGGAGGTCGACCGGACGCTGCGGTCGACCACCGTGGCCCTGACCCGTGGCATGGAGAAACGCGAGGAGCAGACTCCGGCCGACTCGCCCGCCACGACCGACACGACCGACTCGCCCGACTCGCCCGGCACGCCCGCCACGACCGACTCGCCCGCCACGGCCGACACAGCCGGCCGGGGCTCCGACAGCCAGAGCCCCGCCGGTCACAGCGCCGCAGGCCAGAGCTCCGACGGCCTGAGCCCCGCCGGTCACAGCCCCGACAGCGTGAGCCCCGTCGGCCGGCGCCCTGCCCCCTTTCCCGGGCTGGACCTGCCCGCCCCGGGGGGTGACGCGGCGCCGCAGCCGGTTCTCCAGGCCGTGGCCCGGGACGGTAGGCCCATCCGCCTGAGCGGCCCGCTGGAGAGGCTGCCGGTGTCCGACACCGCGCGCGCCCTCGCCGCCTCCGGCCGGGCCGGGGAGTCGGACACCACCGAGATCGACGCGGGCGGCCACAGCTACCGCCTGCTGACGACCTCGCTCGGCGAGCGTCGCGGCGCCCTTCAGGTGGCGGTCCAGGTCGACCAGACCCGCGACGTGCTGGCCGGCATGGCGCGACAGATCGCGGCGGTCAGTCTGGCGGTCATGCTCGTCGCGGCGGCCGCGGGCCGACTGCTCGCCGGACGCGTCACCCGACGCCTGGCCCGGCTGGCCGAAGTCGCCGAAGAGGTCAGCACGGACGGCCTGTTCGCCCACTACGCCTCGGAACCGGTGGGCGGACGCGACGAGGTCGGACGGCTGTCCGCGTCCTTCAGCAGGATGCTCGGCCGCATGGTCGCCGCCCGCGAGGCCCAGGAACGGCTGGTGCACGACGCGGCCCACGAGCTGCGGACCCCGCTGACCAGCCTGCTGGCCAACGCCACCGTGCTGCACCGCGTCACCGAGCTGTCCCCCGACTCCCGCGACCGGCTCCTCGACGACGTCCAGGACGAGACCCGCGAACTCGGCCACCTCGTCGACGAACTCGTCGAACTGGCACTGGCAGGCCGTCGCGGGGAGACCGAAGAGCCCGTGGACCTGGGCGAGGTGGCGCGCCGGGCGGCGCGGCGCGTGTACCGGCGCACCGGACGCCTGGTCCACGTGGACGCCGACGACAGCGTGGTGCGCGGCAGCTCCCAGGGCCTGGAACGCGCGGTGGGCAATCTGCTGGAGAACGCCGCCAAGTTCGACGCCGACGGCGGCGAGCCCATCGAGGTACACATCCGCCAGGGGGCGATCGTCGTCCGCGACAGGGGGCCCGGCATCGCCGCCGACGACACCAGCCGGGTGTTCGACCGCTTCTACCGGGCCGACAGCGCTCGCGGTCTGCCCGGCTCCGGACTCGGCCTCGCCATCGTCCACGACGTCGCGGCGGCCCACGGCGGAACCGTGTCGGCGGGTACGCGGCCCGGCGGCGGCGCCGCGGTGGGCTTCACCGTGAGCCGATCGCGTCTCCTGCCGGCCTCCCGTCCCCGGCCGAAGACCGCGCCCGCGGACTGACCGCACCGCGTCCCCGGCGACAGCGGCTGCGGCTCCGGCTGCGGCTGCGGCTGTCGGCACGGTCAGGAGTGACCGTCCGCCGCGGCTGCCATCGACAACTGGGCCTCCGGCTCGGCGGTGTTCGGAGGGACGACCAGCAGATCCCACCGCCCTCGGCCGGGCGCGAGCAGGACGACGGTGTCCGGGGCGGACGCCGTCGCGGTTCTGCGCAGTCGTACGACCTGGTTGCAGACGAGCGTCCGGCCGGGCGACGCGGCCCAATTCGCCCCGCCGACAGTGACGCTGGTGATCTGGCCCCACTCGGGCGGCAGTCCGCCCAGAAGCTGGGGAAGCTCGGCGAGCAGGTCGTAGGAGCGGGGCCACCAGGCGCCGTCGATGGGCCGCGGCATGGTGCTGCGAGGCGCCAGGCTCAGACGGAGAAGGGGGTGGGAGGGAAGCGGGGGCTGAAGTGCGGTGGTCATGTCTGCTCCAGTCGGCTGCCGTGCGACGGTGGGATCAGTGGCCGGGCATCGCTGAGGGTGTCGGGGGTGAACACGCCGGGCTCCTAGGCCCTGTTGGGGTGAATCCGTCAGGCTCGTCGGCCTCGGCGGGGGTGAACCCGCCAGGCGCCCAGGCCTCGTCGGGGTGCACCGCTCCGGCGAGGGCGGGGACGGGGGTTGGGTTCGGCCGGGGCGCGGCCGGGGGGCGCGCTGCCCCGCGCCGGGACGGATTCCGCGAGGGCGGTCAGCTCCTTCTGCCGTACGCGATCGGCTGCCCGCGCGAGTCGTCGTCCTCGCGCCTCGCGGGAGAGCCGCCGGCTTCGTCACAGGCGAAGAACCAGCGGAGCGCGTCGGCGACCTGACGTTCGACTGCCGGGTACGACGATGTGCCCGGCGCGGCCGGGGCACGATCGGACAGGTGAGCTGCTTCGGCGGCCATAAGGCGGAACCTGCCTCGAGCGCGAAGCACCCGGTGTGGTCGAACCAGGAGGACGAGACCGGCCTGAACGCCGGTGTACGAAGGATCCTCGCCCCTCCAAGCTACTCCCCCGCGTCCCGGAACGACGCGGGATGAAGGAGCCCGCTTCCATGGTGCCGATCGCGTTTCGCGGCTCGGGAGGCACGGGTACCCGGGGTCCGCACAGCACATCGGACAGGGCTGAGGCGATCTCCATGACGGACACCACCACCACTCCCACCAGCGCCGACCCGGCCGGTCGGCCCGATGCCGGCGTGAGCACGCTGAAGGGCCGTACCGGGGTCGGGGCTCCGGCGGAGACTCGGGGCAGGACCACCATGGCGGACGGCGTGGTGGCCAAGATCGCGGGCCTGGCCGCCCGTGAGGTACCGGGCATCCACCATCTCGGCGGCGGCATGGCCCGCACCTTCGGCGCCATGCGGGAACGCGTCCCCGGCGGGGGCGGGAGCGGGGGCGGTGGCGTCACGCGAGGAGTGAAGGTCGAGGTCGGCGAGCGCCAGGCCGCCGTCGACCTGAACGTCGTCGTCGAGTACGGCGTCCCCATCGTCGACGTGAGCGGTGACGTGCGCTCCAACGTCATCGGCGCCGTGGAGCGGATGACGGGCCTGGAGGTCGTCGAGGTCAACATCGCCGTCGACGACGTCCACCTTCCCGACGACGAGGAGGAGGGCGAGGAGTCCGAAGCCGGTGAGGGCGGCCGCGTGAGGTGAACCGGGGACGTGGGAGCGGGCGGCAGGCCGGCGGCGGCGGGCCGGCCGGGCGGGCGGGCGGGGGTGCAGGCGCCCGGGTCGGCGGGACAGCCGTCCGACGTTCCTCGGGCCGCGAAGCCGCCCTGCCCGCCCCACCGCAGCCACCGCAGCCACCGCAGTCGTCCTGCCCCCCACCGCAGCCACCGCAGCCATCGTGGCAACCGCCGTCACCGCCGCCGGCCACATGCCGCCGTCACCGGCGGTCGGCGCACCTCAAGTGGTGGGGAGCCTGACCGACTGGCTGTGGTGGAAGAAGTTGCGCGGGTCGTACGTCTTCTTGACCTGCTGGAGCTTGGCGTAGTTGTCCTTGTAGTACAGCTCGTACCAGGGGACGTCGGAGGTGTTGTACGTCGGGTCGCTCAGGTCGATGTCCGGGTAGTTGACGTAACAGCCGTCGGTCACGTCGTTGATGACCGGGACGCCGCCCGTGGCGGCGTAGACGCCGTGGTAGAACTCGCGCATCCAGCGCAGCGAGTCGGCCTCGGCGGCCGGATCGGTCCACCAGATCGACCAGGCCGCCTTGTACGCGGCCCCGCGGTGCGGGAAGGCGGTGGCGTCCGGGGCGACGGCGTTGATCCTGCCGCCGAAGGAGCTCAGCTGCACGTTGGCGGTGGTGTTGGCCAGGTCGTCCCGCGTCAGGTGCTCGTAGAACGCGTCGATCTGCGCCGCCGGCATGGCCGTGCGGTAGTACGCGGACTTGTTGTCGCTGTTGAGGCTGGGGTCGTTCAGCGTCGGGTTGGTGGTGCCGGCGTAGCGGGCGGCCTGGAGCCACGACATCCGGCGCGGCTCGGCGAACTCGGGCATGGCCGCCATCTCGCCCATGTGGGTGACCATCGGCTCGCTCGCCACGTCCAGGCCCTCGGTCATCGCGGCCAGGAAGTCGTCCAGTACCTGCCGCGCGTCCGGGACGGTCGCGTCGAGCTGGCTGACGAGGCCGATGTAGCCGCTCGACTTGTGGGTCAGCCACAGCGCGCTGAACAGGTGATCGTGCACGGTGCCGGGTTCGAGGTGCTCGGCGTGCCAGTTGCCGTAGTTCGTGATCAGGCGCGCGAAGCGTTCCTTGGTCATCTCGGCCCATGGCCAGGAGGCGGCGTGCAGCAGCACCTCGGCGGGCGGCTGCGGAAGCAGCTTCGCGGGGTCGGTGCCGACCGCCCCCGGGGAGCGGAACCAGAAGCGGGTGATGACGCCGAAGTTGCCGCCTCCGCCGCCCGCGTGGGCCCACCACAGGTCGCGGTGCGGGTCGTTCGGCTCGCGGGTCGCCACCTGGACCTTGACCGAGCCGTTGGCGGCGACGGTGACCACCTCGACGCCGTACAGATGGTCGACCACCAGGCCCAACTGGCGGCAGAGCAGGCCCCAGCCGCCGCCGCTGACATGGCCGCCCGCGCCGACCTGGAAGCAGACGCCGGCCGGGATGGTGACTCCCCAGCCGCGGTACATGCGCTCGTACACGTTCAGCAGCTGTGCGCCGGCCTCGACGCAGACGGCGTTCTTCTCGGCGTCGAAATAGACTCTGTTCATCTTGGCCATGTCGAGGACGACCCGTACGTCGGAGTTGAAGACCCAGTCCTCGTGGCAGTGGCCGCCGCTGCGCACCGTCAGGCGCTTGCCCGCCTTCACGGCGCTCTGGACGACGGCCTGGACCTGCGCGGTCGTCTCGGCGAGGCAGATCTTCTCGGGCGCGGCGGACCAGCGCTGGTTGTAGCCCCGCACCAGGTCCTGGTACCGCTTGTCGCCGGGGGTCACCGTGCTGATCGGCTCCGCCGCGGCCACGGCTCCCTCGGCCGCCGCGGCCGGTGTGGCCAGGCCCGTCCCGGTCAGCAGCGCGGCGCCTCCGGCGGCCGCTCCCCCGGCCAGGAAGTTCCGCCTGTGGATGCCTTGATCGTGGCGTGCCATCGTCCCATCCCCCTCGTCCCGACGCATCGACACGCCCACGCTATGGACCGGTGGGGGCCGCGGCACTCAGAAAGTTGCGCTCGTACTCGGCTCCCCGCTCAGCCCGCGCGCAGCTCTGTCACCTCGCCGGGTCCGGACACCGGGTGCAGCTGGGTGCGGAGCGCCTGGCGGATCCGTTCGTGCCGGCAGACCCTGCGGACCTCCGACGGCAGCAGCAGCGCGCCCGGATGCGGGGCGGCGGGGCGAGCCAGTTCCCGGGCGACCCGTTCTGCCAGCCATCCGTCGTCGGCGCGGTGCCGCGCGTCCGGGAAGAGCTCCGCCAGCCGCGCCCGCGTCGCGCCCTCCGGGCCGTCGAGCACCGCGCACACGCCCTTCTCCGCCACGGCCACCAGCACCGGCCCCGCGTCGGTGACACCCACGGCCGAGCGGATCTCGACGCCCGCCCCGCCCGCGCGGAACGCCTGCGGGGTCATGCCCAGGATCGCCGAGGAGACGGCGTAGAACTGGCCGTTGGTGCTGAAGCCCGCCTCGTAGATCGCGTCGGCGACGGTCCGCGCCCGGATCAGCATCTCCCGCACCCGCCGGGCCCGCACCGCCGTCCAGTAGGTGTGCGGCGTGAGGCCGGTCAGCGCCTTGAACATGCGGTGGAAGTGGAAGCGGCTGTAGCCGGCGCTCTGCGCCAGGTCGTCCAGGTTCGGCGGCTCCACCGCCGCGTCCATCAGCAGACAGGTGCGGGCGACGCTGTCGGCGTGCCGGCGGTTCCGCTGCCGCTCGCCCGGCCGGCAGCGACGGCAGGGCCGGTAGCCCCGCGTGCGGAGTTCGTCCAGCGACGCGTGGAACTCCACGTTCTCGCGCCGGGCCAGCCGCGCCGCGCACGAGGGCCTGCTGTAGATGCCGGTCGTCTTCACCACGTAGTAGAAGCGTCCGTCCGCGGCCTCGTCGCGCTCCCGGACCGCCCGCCAGCGCTGCTCATCGCTTTCGTACATGCGGGCCTCTGCCGTCCGTCACACGCTCGTCCGGACAGCCGGTCCGAAGCCGGACCTCGGCCTCCGCCACCGCCACCGCGTGCGCATCCGCCGTGTTCACATCTGCCGTGGCCTGCCCTGCCGTGTTCCTGTCCGCCGTGTTCATGGTCCGGAGCGTGCCAAGCCCGGTTGGTGCCCTGGTGGGGCACCGCTGGAGGACCCGCCGCAGACCCCCGTGCGGCAGGTCCTCGGATGCCTTCAGACCTCCTGGGCGGGCAGCCGCCCCTCCTGGACGGCGGTGACGAGTGCCTCGTGGTCGCGCTCGTTCTGGTCGGCGTACTGCTCGGCGAAGGTCACCAGCGCCCGGTCGAAGCTGTCGCCGCCGCCCAGATAGGCGGCGATGGCGATCCGGTCGCCGGATCGGGCGTGGGCGCGGGCCAGCGTCGCGCCGCACAGCGCGCCGAAGGTGCGCATGCCGCGGGGCACCATGTCCTCGGACACGGCGACCCACTTCCAGTCCCGCAACTGCCGTACGTAGAAGTCCCGTCGCCGGCCGTCGATGCCCTCGACGCGCTCCCAGCCCAGGAAGATGTCGCTGGTGGCCTGCATCAGCCGCTGTCCGGCGACCACCCGCTCGCCCTGCGTCCGGTACGCGCTGACCCCGGCGAAGGGCGCCAGCACCGACTCGTCGGCCTCCTTGGCCTGGAGGAACAGCGGATCCTCGTCGTCCTTGCCGAGCAGCAGCACGATCCAGCAGCGGGTGCCGACGCTGCCGACGCCGACGACCTTGCGGGCCATGTCGGCCACCCGGTACTGCTCCAGCAGGTACCGCCGGTCGGACTGGACGGACTGGCCGTAGCGCTCGATCAGCCGGCGGATGCCCTTCTCCACATCGCCGCCGCGTCCTTCGCCGGGCAGCAGATCGTCGAGACGGGTGATGAGCGGTGGATCGGGGGCGATGAGGCGCCTGCCGTCGACGACATGGGTGAGCTTGTCGAAGACCTGGAGGGTGTCGTGCGAGAGCGCCTTGGTCACGGCCTGCGCCCACCGCTCACGGCCCCGCGCGGACAGGTCCGCCCCGAAGCGGTCCCGTACCCAGTTGACGTCGAACTGGGCGTACCAGACGGCCAGGTTGCCGAGTCCGGCGAAGGACCGCATGTTCTCCCGGTACGACCGCACGGTGGTCCGTACGATCCGGGCCCGCTCCTTGGTGCTGAAGCCGTTCGCCCGGCCCGCGATGACGAGGCTGGTGGCCAGGCGCTTGACGTCCCACTCCCAGGGGCCCGGCAGCGTCTCGTCGAAGTCGTTGATGTCGAACATGAGGCGCCGCTCGGGCGATGCCAGCAGCCGGAAGTTCAACATGTGGGCGTCGCCGCACAGTTGGGTGCGCAGTCCCGTCGTCGGGGTGTGCGCGAGGTCGGACGCCATGATGGCGGCGGCCCCCCGGTAGAACCGGAACGGCGACTCGGACATCCTGGCGTAGCGGATCGGCACGAGGTCGGGCAGCCGGGTCGCCGACTGCTTCTCGATGATCTTCAACGGGTCCGCCCGCTTCGGTCCGGGCGCGAACTCGGCGTGACCGGAGCGGGGCGCGTCGGCCCGCGCGGCCTTGCCGAGCGCGACCCGTTCCTGCGGGGAGCGGTGCCGCACGTCGTGTCCGTCCAGGTGGTTGTCGGTCATGGCTGCGGCTCCGTGGGGTGGTCTCGCCGAACGCCCGGGGCGGTGGCGATGTTCATGGCCATGGCGAGGTCTCGGCTCCCTTCGGCCGATCACGAACGGTCCGCGTGCCCGCGCCTCGGCGGGAGTGCGGTCGGCACCGGCCGGTGCGAGCTCCCGGGCGCCCGCCGCGTCGCCGGTGTGTCCGCTTCCAGGTCACCAGTGATCCGCGCCGCGAACTTCACCCGCCTCGGGTGATCTCCCGTCCCCGGCCACGGCACACGCTCGAAGACGCAGTGCCGCACGTCGCAGTGCCGCACGTCGCACATCCCCGACGAAGTGAGGAATCCGCCATGACCACGAGCACGGCGCACCACAGGTCGTCCACGTCCGGGGCAGCCGCCGGCGGCCTGGTGACATTCGCCGGCGTCATGCTGTTCATCGCCGGTGTCCTCGATCTGTTCCGGGGCATCATGGCCATCGCCGACGACGACATCTACGTCTCCACCCCCAACTACGTCTTCAAGTTCGACCTGACGAGCTGGGGCTGGATCCAGCTCGTCCTCGGAGTGATCGCCATCGGCGTGAGCGTCGGCCTCTTCTCCCGTGCCACGTGGGCGCGGGTCGTCGCGGTCGGCATCGCGGGGCTGCTGATCATCGCCAACTTCCTGTCGATCCCGTACTACCCCGTCTGGTCGCTCACCCTGATCGCGCTGTACGCCTTCGTGATCTGGGCCCTGTGCACGGTCCCGAAGGAACGCTGACGCGCGGGCGGCCCCATCACGGCCGGCCCCGGCCCGCGAGGCGCAGCCCGCAGGCCGGGGCTGGCGGGGCACGGCCTGCGAGCCACGGCCCGCGAGCCACGGCCCGGTGAGGCACGGCTCGCGGGTCGCGGCGGGCGGGGCCCGGTGAGGCAGGGCTCGCGGGTCGCGGGCCACCACCCGGCTGACTCGCTGGCGGGTCGCAAAGGCGTTCCGCGGGCCCGTGGCGAGAATGCGACGGTGACCCCCACAGCCAATGCGCACAAGAGTTCGAAAACTGCGGGGATCGTCCTGCTGACGCTCTCGGCGGGTCAGTTCCTGATGGCGCTCGACAGCTCCGTCATGAACGTGTCGATCGCCACCGTGGCCGAGGACGTGGACTCGACCGTGACCGGGATCCAGGGCGCGATCACGGCCTACACCCTCGTGATGGCGATGCTCATGATCCCCGGCGGCAAGGTCGGCGCGCTGATCGGCCGCAAGCGGGCCTTCATGATCGGCTGCTGCGTCTACGGCTGCGGGTCTCTGACCACGGCGCTCGCGCCGAACCTGTCGGTGCTGCTGGTCGGCTGGGCGCTCCTGGAGGGGATCGGGGCGGCGCTGATCCTGCCCGCGATCGTGGCGCTCGTCGCCGGCAACTTCGCCGTGGAACGCCGCCCCGCCGCCTACGGACTCGTCGCCGCCGCCGGGGCCGTGGCCATCGCGCTGGGACCCCTCATCGGGGGCGTGGCCACCACGTACTTCTCCTGGCGCTGGGTGTTCGCCGGGGAGGTGCTCCTCGTGCTCGGCATCCTGGTGCTCGCCCGGCGGGCCGCCGACGCGGTACCCGACAGGCGGCCGCGCATCGACCTCGTCGGGGCCGTGCTCTCCGCCCTGGGGCTCGGGATCTTCGTGTTCGGCGTCCTGCGCTCGTCCCAGTGGGGCTGGTTCCGGCCGAAACCCGACGCGCCGTCCTGGCTGGGAGTCTCGCCCGTCGTCTGGCTGATGCTCGCGGGCCTCTTCCTGATCTGGATCTTCCTGCGCTGGGAGACCCGGCTCGTCGCGCGGGGCAGGGAGCCGCTCGTGGAGCCGGCCCTGCTGGGGAACAAGCAGCTCACCGGCGGCCTGACGATGTTCTTCTTCCAGTACCTCGTGCAGATGGGCGTGTTCTTCGTCGTACCGCTCTATCTGTCGGTCGCGCTCGGCCTGTCGGCGCTCAAGACCGGCGCGCGCATCCTGCCGCTCTCGCTGACCCTGCTGGCCGCCGCGATCCTGATCCCGCGGCTGCTCCCGGACGTCTCACCGCGCCGGGTCGTGCGGCTCGGGATCCTCGCGATGTTCGCGGGGGCGGTGGTCCTGATGGCCGCGCTCGACGCGGACGCGGGCGCGGAGATCGTCACGGTTCCCCTGCTGCTGATCGGTCTCGGCATGGGTGCGCTGGCCTCCCAGCTCGGCTCGGTCACCGTCTCCGCGGTGCCGGACGAGCAGAGCGCGGAGGTCGGCGGCGTCCAGAACTCCGTCACCAACCTCGGCGCCTCGATCGGTACGGCACTCGCCGGGTCGATCCTGATCGCCACGCTGACCACCTCGTTCCTGACCAGCGTCGAACAGAACCCGGCGGTCCCGGACCGGGTCAAGACCCAGGCGGACGTTCAGCTCCGAAGCGGGGCACCCTTCCTGTCGGACGCCCAGCTCAGGACCGTCCTGGAGGACGCCGGCGCGACCGCGGCCGTGACCGACGCCGCCCTCGACGCGAACGCCGAGGCACGACTCGACGGCCTGCGCGCCGCTCTCGCGGTCCTCGCGCTCACCGCCCTCCTCGCGCTGTTCTTCACCCACCGGATCCCGACGACCCAGCCGGGCTCCGCCGAGCGGTAGCCGGGAGGGGCTCGCGTCGTCCACCGTGGCGGGGCCCTCCACTACCGGCGGGCCCCCCACCGCCGGCGGCGCCCTCCGCTACCGGCTGGTCGGTCGGCGTCCGGAGCGGGCCTGTCATGGGCGTCAGCAGCCGGGGGTCGTCACCCGAGGCCCGTCACCCGAGGTTCGTCACACGCCGCACCGTTCGGCACCGGTCCCTCCCCTCGTGCGGACCGGTGACGAACGGTGCGGGCGGAGTCGACCACGCCGTGACGGCGCGGTTCGCGCGCCGGGCGCGCGGTCGCCCGCGATACGCCCGGTTGATGCGCTTCTGCCTCCGGATCCTGCCAGCTGCGGCCCGAACCGAGGAGGATCCGATGTCCGGTCACCCACTTAACCGCAGGTCAGCCATATAAAGTGGTTTTTCCGGTCCGGATTGCAGGCGCGGGGGAAGTTAGGGGTGGAGGCCTTGAGTTCCGACTCGGGCGCACGCACAGTCTTCGCGGAACGACTCGCGCTGCTGTACAAGGAAGCCGGCAACCCTCCCCTCAAGCGCGTGTCCGAGACGGTCGGGCGACTTCACCGGGTCGACGAGCGGGGACGACCCGTAAGGGTGTCCACCCAGCGGATCAGCGACTGGCGACGGGCCAAGAACGTGCCCGCCCAGTTCGCGGCCCTCGCCGCGGTACTGCACGTCCTGATACCCGAGGCGCGACGCGCCCGGCCCGCACCGGTGTCCACCGGGCTGTACGACCTCGTCCAGTGGCAGCGGCTGTGGGAGCGGGCGGTGGCCGATCCGGTCGCCGGCGATGTCCCGGTCACCCCGGTGACGGAGGAGGGCGAGCGGTCGGCGGCCGAGGCTCAGGCCGCCCCCGGAGGGGTGTGCCCCTACCGCGGGCTCGCCTCGTACCGTGAGCAGGACGCCCGGTGGTTCTTCGGCCGGGAGCGGAGCACGGACGCCCTAGTCGCCCAGCTCCGCGCGGCGGAACGGACGGGCGGCCTGGTCATGCTGGTCGGCGCCTCCGGAGCGGGCAAGTCCTCCCTGCTCAGCGCCGGTCTCGTGCCCGCCCTGCAACACGGTGCGGCGGCCGACCGGAACAGCGGCGGCCGGGCGACGAAGGCCACCGGCACCACCGACTCCGCGCTCTCACCGAACGCGTCGCAGTCCTCGAAGGCGTCACACTCCGCCAAGGCGTCGCCGTCCTCGAACGCGACGGAGGCCGTGAGCGCCGCGAAGGTGCTTCAGCTGGTGCCGGGCGCCGATCCGCTCGCCGAGCTGACCAGCCGTATCCCCGAGCTCGCCCCTTTCACCGCCTCGGCCTCAGCCTCGGCCTCCGCCTCCGCCTCAGAGACGGCCACGGCTACGGCCACCGCTACGAGCACGACCAAGGCAGCTGACAGGAAACCCGGCACCCCCGGTTTCACGAGGGCCGTACGGGAGGCCGTCACCGCCTGGGCGCAGCGAGACGCGGCACCCTCCTCCGAACCGTCCGGCCTCTCCGGGGCCACCGGCCTCCCCGGTCTCCCCGGCCCGCGCTCCCGACCTGCCCGTCCCGCGCGCCCCGTCATCATCGTCGACCAGTTCGAGGAGGCCTTCACCCTCTGCCCCGACCCGGCGGACCGGCGCCTCTTCATCCAGCTCCTGCACGCCGCCTGCACCCCCGCCGGCCCCGGCACGGCCGCCGACACCGGCACGGCCGTCACCTCCTTACCGCCCCCCGTCCTCGTCGTCCTCGGTGTCCGTGCCGACTTCTACGAGGAGTGCCTCGGTCACCCCGAGCTCTCCGACGCGCTCCAGCACCGGCACATGGTGCTGGGCCCGTTGTCCACTCCGGAGCTGCGCGAGGCGGTGACCGGGCCGGCCAGGGCCGTGGGGCTGGAGCTCGAGCCGGGGCTGGCGGAGCTGATCATCCGCGAGGTGACCGTAGACGGTCAGCGCGGAGCGCACGCGGGGGCGCTTCCGCTGCTCTCGCACGCCCTGCTCGCCACCTGGCAGCGCCGGAAGGCGGGGCGGCTGACGCTGGCCGGCTACCGCGCGGCGGGCGGTATCCAGGGTGCGGTGGCGGCGACCGCCGAGCGGGCCTGGTCCGGGCTCGACCCGGCGGCGCGTACGGCGGCCCGGCTGCTCCTGATGCGGCTGGTCCGGCTCGGCGAGGACACCCAGGCCACCCGGCGCCGGGGCACGCGTCGGCAGCTGGCGGAGGAGTCGGCCGACCCCGGCAAGACGGAGGAGTCGCTGGAGGCCCTGGTGCGCGCCCGGCTCGTGACCCTCGACGCGGAGACCGTCGAGATCACCCACGAGGCACTGCTGCACGCCTGGCCCCGGCTGCGTGACTGGATCGACGAGGATCGCAGCGATCATCTGCTGCGTCAGCGGCTGGAGGAGGACGGCCGGGCCTGGGACAGCTCGAACCGCGACGCGGCACTGCTCTACCGGGGTTCCCGGCTGGAACAGGCGCACAGCTGGGCGAAGTCCGCCGGCGACACGTTCCTGACCCGCAGCGCGGTGGAGTTCCTGGCCGCTTCGGTCAGGCTGCGCAGGCGCATCGTGTGGATCAGCCGGGGCGCGGTGTCGGCGCTGGTGGTGCTGGCGATCCTCGCCGTCGGCGCGGCCGTGGTCGCCTGGCAGCAGCGCAACGACGCCGTGTTCGAGCAGGTGGTCGCGGAGGCCGACCGCGTCCAGTACACGGATCCGTCGCTGTCCGCGCAGCTCGACCTGGTGGCCCACGACCTGCGGCCGGGCGACGCGGGCACCAACAACCGGCTGATCTCGATCGTGAACGCGCCGCTGGCCACCCCGCTCCTCGGTCACACCGGTGCCGTCTACCTCACCTCGTTCAGTCCGGACGGCAAGGTGCTGGCCACCGCCAGCTACGACCGGACCGTCCGGCTCTGGGACGTCCGCGACCGGTCCCGCCCCAAGCCCCTGGGCAAGCCCCTCACCGGCCACAAGAGCTGGGTGAGCAGCGCGGTGTTCAGTCCGGACGGCCACACCCTGGCCAGCGCGGGCGACGACGGCACCGTCCGGCTGTGGGACGTACGGGATCCCGCCCACCCGCGCCCGCTCGGGAAGCCCCTGGCCGGCCACACCGGCACGATCTACCTGCTCGCCTTCAGCCCGGACGGGCGGACCCTGGCCTCCGCGGGCGAGGACCACACCGTACGGCTGTGGGACGTGACGGAACCGGGCCGGCCGGCGGCGCTCGGCGCGCTGACCGGCCACACCGCCGCCGTGCGGTCCGTGGCGTTCAGCCCCGACGGCCGGACCCTCGCGGCCGGCGGCGACGACGACACGATCCGGCTGTGGGACACGGCCGACCCGCGCCGGCCGCGGCAGATCGACCGGGTCCTGACGGGGCACACCGACACCGTGCACTCCCTGGACTTCAGCCCCGACGGCGACACCCTCGCCAGCGGCAGCACGGACGACACGATCCGGCTGTGGAACGTGACCGTCCCCGAGCGGGCGAGCCAGCTCGGCCCACCGCTCACCGGGCACACCGGCCCCGTGTGGTCGGTGGCGTTCAACCCCGCCGGGACCATGCTGGCCGCCGGCAGCGCGGACAGCACGGCCAGTCTGTGGAACGTCAGCGACCCGGCGTACCCCTCGCAGGTCGGCGAGCCGCTCGCGGGGGGCAGCGGGGAGATGTACGCCGTCGGGTTCAGTCCGGACGGCCGGACCCTCGCGACCGGCAACGGCGACAGCAAGGTCCGGCTCTGGTCGATCCCCACGTCGGACATGATCGGCCGCAGCGGCGCGTTCCGGCCGGACGGGCGGGTGCTGGCCACGGCCGCCCGCGACGGCAGGGTCCGGCTGTGGAACGTGGCGGACCCCGACCGGCCCGTGACACTGGGCGCGCCCTTCATGCCCGACGACGGCAGCGAGCGCACGCTCGCGTTCTCCCCCGACGGCCGTACGCTCGCGGTGCTGACGGCCAACCGCGCGGTGTACCTGTGGGACGTGACCGACCCGGCCCGGCCGGTCTCCGCGGGGCCGCCCGTCGAGCTGCGCACCCGGTTCCTGGGCCCCGACGCCCTGGCCTTCGCCCCCGACGGACGCACACTGGCGACCGCCTACGACGACCGGACCATCCAGCTGTGGGACGTCGGCGACCCCGCCCACGCCCGCGCGCTGGGCTCCCCGCTCACCGGCCACAAGGGGTTCGTCAACGCCCTCGTCTTCAGCCCGGACGGGCGCACCCTCGCCAGCGGCAGCGCGGACCACACCGTACGGCTGTGGAACGTGACCGACCCCCGGCGCACGACGGCCATCGGCAAGCCGCTCACCGGGCACGTCGGCCCCGTCAACGCGCTCGTCTACAGCCCGGACGGCCATACGCTGGCCAGCGGCAGCGACGACGACACGGTACGGCTGTGGGACGTGACCGACCCGGCGCAGGCGTCCCGGCAGGGTTCGCCCCTCACCGGCCACACCGAGGCGGTGGTGTCGCTGACCTTCAGCGAGGACGGCGACACCCTCGCCAGCGGCGGCAACGACAACACGATCCGGCTGTGGAACGTGACCGATCCGGCCGAGGCCTCCCCCATCGGGCAGTCGATGAGCCCCAATGCCAAGACCGGCAACTTCCTGTCCTTCAGTCCCAGCAGCCACATGCTCGGCGTCTCCAGCGGCGCCGACACCGTACGGCTGTGGAACCTGGACGTCGACGCGGCGATCACCCGGATCTGCGCGACCACGCGAGGCGTGCTGACAGCCGACAAATGGCACGAGTACCTCCCCCGGCTCTCCTACGAGCCCCCGTGCGAGGACTGACCGGGAGAGTGATCCCGATCACAACGACAGGGCAGCTGAGAAGTCGGCTCCCGCCGACCCGGCAGCCTTGTTAGCCTTGGCCATAGCCCGGTCGCTGGTGCATCCCCCGTCGCCAGCGACCGGGCCTTTTCCTGGCCTTTCCCGGCCATTTCCCGGCCCTTCCCGGGCCCTCCTCCTGCTGCTTTCCCGCCCGGCCCGCCCCTGTGCGTCCTCGGTGAACCCTCGGCGAGTTCCGGTGACCGGGAGTCGTAGGCTGACGGCGTGCCGATACCCAGCAAAGTGATCGCGGTCCGTGACGGCGGGGGGCGCGAGCGCTCAGGGCACCCGGATCTCACGGAAAACCCGGATCTCCCGGAACACCCGGAACTTTGCCTGGAAGTGCCCTCATGAGCCGACGCATCGTCATAGTCACCGCCGTGCACGCCCCTTCGGCCCGGTATCTGCCCGAGGCCTACGAGTCGTTGTGCGCACAGGAGTTGCCCGCGGGCTGGGACTGGCACTGGGTGATCCAGGAGGACGGCACGACGGACGAGGTCGCGCACCACGTGCCCGACGACACCCGGGTGACCTTCCGTCAGGGACGCCCGGGCGGACCCGGAGTCGCCCGCACGATCGCGCTCGCGCACGCCGAGGGCGAGTACGTGAAGGTCCTGGACGCCGACGACCGGCTCGCGCCCGGCACGCTCGCCCGCGATCTGGCCGCCCTCGAACGCGATCCGGGTCTCGGCTGGGCGACCTCCAGCGCCCTCGACCTCATGCCGGACGGCTCCACGGTCGGCTTCCCCGGCGATCCCGCCGAGGGGCCGATCGAGCGGGGGGCCGTACTCGACCACTGGAAGGCGAACGACTTCCGCGCGCCGGTGCACCCGGCGAGTCTCTTCGTACGGCGGGACCTGTTGACCGCGCTCGGCGGCTGGATGGCCCTGCCGGCGTCCGAGGACACCGGCGTCCTGCTGGCGCTCAACTCGGTGAGCCGCGGCTGGTTCTCGGCGCGGACCGGACTGCTCTACCGGAAGTGGGACGGCCAGGTGACGGGCCAGTCCGCGCATACCGACCCCGCCGAACGGGAGGCGCGCATGGCGGTGGTGGAGGCGCGGACCCGGGCGCTGGAGTCCTTCCACTGGAGCTACCCGCCCCGGCGGCCCCCGGGAGACTGACGGCCCCTGACGGCCCGCGACGGACGGCGGGCGGCGGTACGGGCGGCGGGCTACGGGCGGCGACGGGCGGGCTCGGCCGTCATACGACGTCGCGTCCGCCCACCCGCGCGCCCGCCCGCCCGCCGGATCACTCGACCGGTCCGCCGGCCAGGGCCATCCAGTGGGCGACCCTGCGCAGCGTGGCCTCGTCCACCCGGTCGACCAGGGTCCGGACGGCCGTCACGTCGTCCGGCCCGAGATCGTAGAGGCCGGCCTTGCCGAGGCTCGCCATGAGGACCTGGTGCCGACGGTCCTCCATGCGTTCCGCGAGTTTGGCGTGGCCGGGCGGCGCTGCGCCGTCACCCGCCCGCGAGGACGCGGTCTCCGGCGAGGGCGCGACCTCCGGCGCGGAGGCGGTCTCCTGCGCGGACGCAGCCTGGGACGGGTCGTAGCGCTGCCACTCACCGTCCTTCGGCCCCCACAGGGCGACGGCGAACTCGTCGCCCCGGGCTCGTTTGACCTGCGTCATCTCGCCGATCGCGTACAGCACGGGCGTGCGGTCGGGCGATTCGGCGCCCGGTCGCCAGGACCCCGAGGCCGGGTCGTGGAACATCGCCACCCAGCGGGGTGCGCCCGGCGGCTGCGGGCTCCGGGGCGCACGGGTCGGACGGTCCGGTTCGGTCTCCATGGCGCTCGCCCCTTCCGTATCTGCATCTGCGCAGGCATGGGCTTCGGCATCGGCATCGGCCCGGGTTCGGCTCGTCAGGGCGACCATAACTGACGGGTCGTCAGCTCACCAGACGGCCGGAGCGGTTGCCCGGTGAGGCGGGGCGGATCGCCCGGCGGCCGCCGCGGTCAGCGCGCGCGTCAGCTCCAGGAAGGGCCAAGGGGACGGCGACCGGTCTAGATGCCGCCGGCGCTCTCGCGGGTGAGCGCCACTTCCCGGTCCTCGTTGCAGCGCGGGAGGACGGCGACGTCCGCCGCCGGGTGCCTCTGGTGGGCCTGGAGAGCGGCGCTGACCAGCGTCATGAGCAGGTCGATGTCCGTCTCGCACTCCAGATGGACGGTCACCCAGGGCGAGCCGGGCAGCAGCCGGATCGCGGTGGAGTGCCTCAGGTCCCTCTCGAACCGGTGGATCGCCTTGCCGGTGAGATGCAGGTCGACACTCCGGTCGGAGTGGAAGTGCGCGATCTCGACCCCGCCCGAGCGCAACGCCCGACCGGTGCCGCAGCTGGGCCGGACCTCCGCGAGGTCGGGCCAGGTCGCCAGTCGTGTCAAGGCACGCGAGGCCGCCGTCATGGCCCCCATCATGAGGCGCTCACCGCCCGGCCACCAGAGGTTGAGGGAGCCTTAACCGGGCTGTATCGCGGAGAGTTCCGCTCCCTCAGTTGTTCCACGACTCGTCGTAGGGGTCCCGGGGGGTCGAGGCCGGTCGGGCGGCGGTGACGCTGATGAAGGGGATCGGGCCGTTGTTGACCGGGTCGTGGGTGGTGCGCGGGGTGTAGGTGCCGGTGACGGTCAGCCAGGTGTCGGGCTGGAGGACCGGGGGGATGGCGCCGGTCAGACCGACCTTGACCGGCTGGGCGTCGGCGGCGCAGCAGTTGAGGGCCATGCGGACCAGGTAGGGCGTGCCGTCGTGGTCCAGGGCGACGAAGCCGGTCAGGCGGACCTCGCGGCCGGTGAGGGTGTGGCCGTGGTCGTATACGGCTCGGCCCGCGTAGTCCACGACGCTCAGGGGGAGCGGGTCCGTGGCGGGGAGGGACGGGTAGGCCAGGGGCTCCTGGAGGGCCGTGCCCGTGCGGGTCGCGCTGTACGAGCCGAGGGCGGGCGGGGCGACCAGGATCAGTGCCAGGAGGGGGAGGATCAGGAGCCAGGAGACCCGGGGTTCGGGATGGACGTGGGCGTGTTCGGGACGGGCTTCGGCGGCGGCGTGGGCGGGCGCTTCGGCGGGGGCTTCGGCGGGGGTGTCCGCGTCCGCTCGGTGCTGCTTCGGCCGGTGTTCCGCCTTCGTCCTGCGGTGCTCGTACCACGCCGTCGCCAGCGCCGTGACGATCAGGATCGCGCCGGACGCCAGCAGCAGCGGGCGCAGGCCCGCCTTGACGTAGCGGAGGTAGAGGTCGGTGGTGCCGGCGTGCAGCAGGGCCGCGCCGAGGAGGAAGAGGACGGCCGCCTGGGACTGTCGGTTCACAGCAGGACCCATCCCGTCAGGACCGCCGACGCGATGGCCAGCACGAAGGTCGCCGGGGCGAAGCGCAGCGCGAAGCCCCGGCCGAAGGTGCCCGCCTGCATCGCGAACAGCTTGAGGTCGATCATCGGGCCGACCACCAGGAAGGCGAGCCGGGCCGTGAGGGAGAACTGGGTCAGGGACGCGGCGACGAACGCGTCCGCCTCCGAGCAGATGGAGAGGACCACCGCGAGGACGGCCAGTGTCAGCACGGCGACCGCCGGGTTCTCCGCGGCCGTGCGCAGCCAGCTCTCCGGGGCGACGGACTTCAGGGTCGCCGCCGCCATCGCGCCCAGGACCAGGAAGCCGCCCGCGTGCATCACGTCGTGCCGGACCGAGTCCCAGAACGCGGCCCCCTTCGTCTCCCCCTCGTGCGGGGCGTGGGCCGGCAGCCGCAGCCAGTCCGTGCGACCCAGCCGCTGCCACAGCCAGCCCATCACACAGGCCACGAGCAGACTGGCGACGAACCGGGCCAGCACCATCTCGGGGTTGCGGGGGAAGGCCACGGCCGTCGCCGTCAGCACGATCGGGTTGATCGCCGGGGCCGAGAGCAGGAAGGCGAGAGCCGCGGCGGGGGTCACACCCCGGCGGACCAGGGCGCCGGCCACCGGGACCGACGCGCACTCGCAGCCCGGCAGCAGCGCGCCCGCGACCCCGGCGACCGGGACGGCGAGCCCGGGGCGGGACGGCAGGGCGCGGGCGAAGAAGGAGGGCGGCACGTAGACCGCGATCGCCGCCGACAGCAGCACCCCCAGCACCAGGAACGGCAGGGCCTGCACCACCACCGCCACGAACACCGTCGTCCAGCTCTGCATCACCGGGGCGGACAGCGCACGGCGGATGGGGCTCTGGAGCAGCACCATCAGGAGCAGCACCATGGTCAGGACCAGGGGCGAGGTGAGACGCCCGGGTCCGTCGGGCGTCTCGGGCGTCTCGGGCGGCACCTGCGGTCGGTCCCGGCGGGCGCCCTCCTCGTGCGGCGCCGCTCTGGTGATGGCCACGGGTCGCGCACCTCCGGCTTCCGTGTTCTCCCTGATGCCTGTTTCTCGCATTCCCTCCCCTTTCATACGGGAGTTCCGTACGGGGTGTTCACCCGTGTTCGCCTCGGCCGTGGAACCTCCCGCCCCGGTGAGGCAGTCTTCTCCCTCGTGGGGAGCGTTCCGAATCAGGGTCAGCCGCCGGGCACCGCCGGCGCGCACATGGTGGTGTGCGGTGACGACGGTCTGGCGCACCGGCTCGCGGCCGAGCTGCGGGGGGTGTACGAGGAGCAGGTCACGCTCGTCGTGCCGCCCGCCGAACGAACGGTACGGCCACCGGTCGTGGGGCGGGCCCGCGCCGTGTCCGCGGCGCTGCTCGACCGGGTGGTGAGCGCGGCCGTGAACCGGGCGGCGGGCAACGGCCCGCCCACCGCCCCGGCCGAACCCGTGAGCGGGCAGCGGACCTTGGAGGCCATGGAGGCCACCGAGGCCGTGCTCGCCGAGGCGGGTGTGGAACGGGCCGCCGCGCTGGCGCTCGTGTACGACGACGACGAGACCAACATCCGTGCCGCCCTCACCGCCCGGCGGCTCAACCCCAGGCTGCGGCTCGTCCTGCGGCTCTACAACCGGCGGTTGGGCCAGCACATCGAGGAACTCCTCGACCAGGCGGCCGCGTTGGCCGCCGAGAGCGCGGGCGCGACGGGGGACGCCTATGACGCCTCCCCCGGTGACGCCTCGACCACCGTGCTGTCCGACGCCGACACCGCCGCTCCCGCGCTCGCCGCGACCGCCGTCGTCGGCACCAGCAAGGTCGTCCAGACGGACGGGCTGCTGCTGCGCGCCGTGGAGCGGCCGCCGACCGGCCCCGGGGAGTCCGATCCGCCGGGCCTGCCCACGCTCGCGCTGCTGTCGGCCGACGGCAGCGACCCGGCCTTCGCGGACGGTTCCGAGGCCAGCGGTGAGCAGGGGCCGCTGCTGCTGCCCGACGCGGCGGCCGTGCGGGAGGCGGCCCTGTCCGGGAGGCGCGGGTCCGTCGTCCTGGAACAGGTCGCGTACTCGGCCGGGCCCGCGTTGCCGACCGGGCGGGGCGTCGGGGTCGTGGCGCCGTTCGCCTCGCTGTTCTCGCGGCGGCTGCGGTGGTCGCTGGCCGGGCTGGTCGGGTGCGTGTTCGCGCTGGCGGTGGCCCTGTGGCTGGTGACCGGTATCCATCCGCTGGGGGCGCTGTATCTGACGCTGCTGGATCTCTTCGCCATCAACGACCCGGCCGTCGGGGCCACCACCGAACGCCAGGTCCTTCAGCTCCTCTCCGGGCTGATGGGGTTGCTGCTGCTGCCGGTGCTGCTGGCGGCGGTGCTGGAGGCGCTCGGGACGTTCCGCGGGGCGGGGGCGTTGCGCCGGCCGCCCCGGGGTCTCGGCGGGCATGTCGTGCTGCTCGGGCTGGGGAAGATCGGCACGCGGGTGCTGACGCGGTTGCGCGAGCTGAACATCCCCGTGGTGTGCGTCGAGGCCGGGCCGGAGGCGCGGGGCCTCGCGGTGGCACGGCGGTTGCGGGTGCCGGTGGTGCTGGGGGACGTCACGCAGGAGGGGGTGCTGGAGGCCGCGAAGATCCACCGCGCGCACGCGCTGCTCGCGGTGACCAGCTCCGACACCACGAATCTGGAGGCCGCGTTGTACGCGCGGTCGCTGCGGCCCGATCTACGGGTCGTGCTGCGGCTGTACGACGACGACTTCGCGACCGCCGTGTACCGCACCCTGCGGGCCGCGCATCCGCAGGCGCTGACCCGGAGCCGGAGCGTGACGCATCTCGCGGCGCCGGCCTTCGCCGGGGCGATGATGGGGCGGCAGATCCTGGGGGCGATCCCGGTGGAGCGGCGGGTGCTGCTGTTCGCCGCGCT
The DNA here is from genome assembly GCF_040295245.1 of Streptomyces sp. NPDC002884. Taxonomy (NCBI): domain Bacteria; kingdom Bacillati; phylum Actinomycetota; class Actinomycetes; order Kitasatosporales; family Streptomycetaceae; genus Streptomyces; species Streptomyces sp. NPDC002884. The sequence goes on from NZ_JBEOVB010000048.1 coordinate 41,611, forward strand.
GCACGTCGGGGGGCATGCGCAGTTGGAGGGCAAGACGGTCGGGGAGGCGTTTCGGGCGGGGTACTGGCGGGTGCTGGCGCTGGACACGGGGCGGGAACGGCAGGGCGGGTCGGGGCTGGTGTGGGATCTGCCGGACACGTATGTCCTGCGGGGCTCGGACCGGGTGGTGCTGGCCGCCACCCGGCGGGGGCTGGCGGAGCTGCTGCGGCGCAGGCGGCGAGGGGGGTCGGGGGCGTAGGCCCCCGGGCAGGATGGGCGGGCGGGATGGGTGAGGGGTGGGGGGCGGGGTGTGGGGGGGCCGGACCCCGGCGCGGGGCGGGGCGGGGGGGGGGGGGGGTGCCGGTGGCGGGGTGGGGGGGGGGGTTGGGGGGGGGGGGGCGGGCGGGGC
>NZ_JBEOVB010000049.1:0-39780 GCF_040295245.1 Streptomyces sp. NPDC002884
GTTGATAGGCCGGATGTGGAAGCCCAGTAATGGGTGAAGCTGACTGGTACTAATAGGCCGAGGGCTTGTCCTCAGTTGCTCGCGTCCACTGTGTTAGTTCTGAGGCAACGACTGTTGCCGGCTAGAGCTGAAAACAAGTAAAAAGTGTGCTTGTTCGCTCGAAACCATTAGGGTTTCGGTGGTCATAGCGTGAGGGAAACGCCCGGTTACATTTCGAACCCGGAAGCTAAGCCTCACAGCGCCGATGGTACTGCAGGGGGGACCCTGTGGGAGAGTAGGACACCGCCGAACAATCTTTGGAAGGACCCCTGGTCCCAGCGTTCAGCTGGGACCAGGGGTCCTTTTTGTTTTTCTGTAGCGCGCCGGGTACCCGGGTGCGCGAGAATGTTTGCGGTACCGAAGACAGGAGTCACCGATGTCCACCAACTCTCCCGACGATCGACCGGAGCGCGACCAGCGGCGACGGGACAGTAGTGGGGACCGTGACAACCGCGGCGGCAACGGCGGGGACCGTGGCGGTTTCCGTCGCGACAACGACCGTGCCGGCTCTGGCCGTCGGGATGACCGTCGTGACGACCGAGGCCGTAGTGATCGTGGTGAGCGCGGTGGATTCCGTGGTCCCCGGGACGACCGGCGTGACGACAACCGTGGTGGCGAGCGTCCTCCCTTCCGGCGCGATGACAATCGTGGTGGGGGCGGGGATCGTGACCGTGGTGGCTTCGGCCGTCGCGACGATCGCCGTGATGACCGTCGTGACGACAGCCGTGGTTCTCGTCCGGCCTTCCAGCGTGACGACCGTGGGCCGCGTCGTGACGACCGGGGCGAGCGTCCTCCCTTCCGTCGCGACGACCGAGGCAGCGACCGTCCCGCCTTCCGTCGTGACGACCGCCGCGATGACCGTCGTGACGACCGGGGCGGCGAGCGTCCCCCCTTCCGGCGTGACGACAACCGTGGTGGCGAGCGTCCTCCCTTCCGGCGCGATGACAATCGTGGTGGGGGCGGGGATCGTGACCGTGGTGGCTTCGGCCGTCGCGACGATCGCCGTGATGACCGTCGCGATGACAGCCGTGGTTCTCGTCCGGCCTTCCAGCGTGACGACCGTGGGCCGCGTCGTGACGACCGGGGCGAGCGTCCTCCCTTCCGCCGTGACGACCGAGGCAGCGACCGTCCCGCCTTCCGTCGTGACGACCGCCGCGATGACCGTCGTGACGACCGGGGCGGCGAGCGTCCCCCCTTCCGGCGTGACGACAACCGTGGTGGCGAGCGTCCTCCCTTCCGGCGCGACGACAATCGTGGTGGGGGCGGGGATCGTGACCGTGGTGGCTTCGGCCGTCGCGACGATCGCCGTGATGACCGTCGCGATGACAGCCGTGGTTCTCGTCCGGCCTTCCAGCGTGACGACCGTGGGCCGCGTCGTGACGACCGGGGCGAGCGTCCTCCCTTCCGCCGTGACGACCGAGGCAGCGACCGTCCCGCCTTCCGTCGCGACGACCGGCGTGACGACCGAGGCGGCGGCGAACGTCCCCCCTTCCGGCGTGACGACAACCGTGGTGGCGAGCGACCCGCTTTCCGGCGCGACGAGCGTCGTGACGACCGGGGCGGTGAGCGTGGTGGATTCCGCGGTCCTCGGGACGACCGTGGTCCTCGTAGGGACGACCGTGGTGGACGGCCCGGTGGGTCCGGTGGATTCCGGGGCCGTGACGGGCGCGACGACCGTCGGGACGACCGGCATGGTGGCGGGCCTCGGTTCCGTGACGAGCGCGACCGGGAGCCGATCAAGCGGCTGCCGATTCCGGAGGACGTCACCGGTGACGAGATCGACAAGGACGTACGGCAGGAGCTCCTGAGCCTGCCCAAGACGCTTGCCGAGGATGTCGCCAAGAACCTGGTGATGGTCGCCCGGCTGATCGACGAGGACCCCGAGGGTGCCTACGGGTACTCCAAGGTGGCCCTGCGGCTCGCTTCGCGTGTCGCCGCCGTGCGGGAGGCGGCCGGTTTCGCCGCGTACGCCACCCAGAAGTACAGCGAGGCGCTCGCCGAGTTCCGTGCCGCACGGCGGATGTCCGGCGGTGTCGAACTGTGGCCCGTCATGGCCGACTGCGAGCGTGGGCTCGGGCGGCCGGAGAAGGCGCTCGACATGGCCGGCGCTCCCGAGGTCAACAAGCTCGACAAGGCCGGCCAGGTGGAGATGCGGCTCGTCGCGGCGGGCGCCCGGCGTGACATGGGGCAACTGGACGCGGCCATCGTGACGTTGCAGAGTCCCGAGCTCGCTGCCGGCTCCGTCCAGCCGTGGACCGCGCGGCTGAGGTACGCGTACGCCGACGCGCTGCTGGCCGCCGGGCGTGAGGGCGAGGCACGGGAGTGGTTCGCGAAGGCCCTCGAGGCCGACCGGGACGGCAGCACGGACGCCTCCGACCGGCTCGCCGAGCTGGACGGGGTGGACTTCGTCGACGCCCTGGACGAGAACGAGACCGAGGACGCGGCCGAGACCGAGTCCCGGACCGAGACTCGGACCGAGTCCGTGTCGGACGGGGGCGTCGTCGAGAAGGCGACGGAAGAGGTCGAGGACGAGGACGACGTCGAGGCCGGCAGTGACGAGGCCGAGCGCGGTGCGGTCGACCGTGACGAGGACTGACGTGGGCCGGTGACGGCGACGAAGGGGCGGGATCCGGTTTCGACCGGGTCCCGCCCCTTCGTGCGTTCAGAGGTCGAGTGCGCGCAGGACCAGGCCCGAAGCGGGCTTCGGACCGAAGGACGTCGACTTGCGGGGCATCGTGACGCCCTGGCGGGCGAGTTCGCGGACGACCTCTTCGCGGACCGGGTGCAGGAGGACCGCCGTACCGCCGTCGCGTTCCGCCTTGCGTACCGTCGCGGCCGTGTCGTGGATGTAGGCGATGCGGGAGGGGTCGTCCTCCGGGATGTGCCAGATGTGCTCGAGGAGCGTCGCGTGCAGGACCGTGGCGTCCAGGGTGCGCCAGGCCTCGGGGAAGTCGGCGGGGATCGTGCGGTCGAGCAGTGCCGGGTCCGGGCGGTCGACGAGGTGGAAGGCGCCGTCGCCCGCCAGGAGGAACCCGTTGCCCGCGCAGGCCGCGTCCGCGAGGGCGTCGAGGGCTTCCGCGAGGGGGATGTCCAGGCGCTGGACGCGGAACCGGCCGTCGAGCGCGGTCACGGCGTCGGCCACTGGAAGGCCGTGCAGGAGGCGGTGGATGGCGCGGACGCGCAGGGGGTAGCGGGCGGTGTCGACCAGAAGGACGAGACCGTGGTCCCAGGGGCTGGGGGACGGGTGCTCCGCGCGCAGACGCAGGTAGGTCGCCCAGCGGTGGTGGCCGTCGGCGATGAGGGCCTGGTGGTGGGCGAGGTCCGCGAGGACACGGGCGGTCTCGGTGGGGTCGGTGATCGCCCAGAGACGGTGGCTGTAGCCGTCCTCGGTGGTGGTGGAGAGCAGCGGGGGACGCTCCGCCGCGCGGTCCACGATCTCGGCCGCCGTGCCGTCGCCGCGGTAGGTGAGGAGGAGGGGCTCCAGGTTCGCGTGCGTGGCGCGCATCAGGGCCGCGCGGTCCGCGACGATGTGCGGCATGACGTCCTCGTGGGGGAGGACGATCCCTTCCGACGGCTCCGAGACGCGCAGGGTGCCGATCAGGCCGCGCTGGAGCATGCCGTCCGCGTGCCGCTGCTCGTAGACGTACAGGGCGGGCTCGGGGTCGGCGGTGAGGACGCCCTCGGACAGCCAGCCGCGCAGGGTGTCGGCGGCCTGTTCGTTGCGGGCGGCGGGAGTGGTGGCCTGGGGCAGGATCAGACGGACGATGTTGTACGGGTCCGCGTCCTGGAGGTGGTGCAGGCCGTCGGGGCGGACCACGACGTCGTACGGCGGGGAGGTGACGGCGGCGAGACTGCCGACCCGGTCGGGGTCGTAGCGCAGGCCTCGGAACGGGGTGAGTTCCAGGCCTCGGGGCGCCGTTGCTTCCGAGTGACCTGCTGAGTTCATCCCGGCATCGTACGTGTGTCGGTGGCATGCGGGATGATCGGGGGAAAGCGGAACGAACGAGGAGCGATGCGGAATGAGCCGGAGCGTCAGGACGAGGCCCGAGGGCAGTGGGCAGGCCCTGAGCGAGGCGTACGACACGGCGCTGCTCGACCTGGACGGGGTGGTGTACGCGGGGGGCAACGCGATCGCGTACGCCGTCGAGTCGCTGGCCACCGCACGGGCGGGCGGGATGCATCTCGCGTACGTCACCAACAACGCGTTGCGGACGCCGGACGCGGTGGCCGGGCATCTGACGGAGCTGGGGATACCGACGGACGCCGACGACGTCATCACCTCGGCGCAGGCGGTCGCGCGGCTGATCAGTGAGCAGGTGCCGACGGGCGCGCGGGTGCTGGTGATCGGCGGGGAGGGGCTGCGGGTCGCGCTGCGCGAGCGCGGGCTCGAGCCGGTGGAGTCGGCGGACGACGATCCGGCGGCCGTGGTGCAGGGGTTCGGCGGGCCCGATCTGCCGTGGGGACGGTTCGCCGAGGCTTCGTACGCCGTCGCGCGCGGGGTGCCGTGGTTCGCGTCCAACACCGACCTGACGATTCCCAGCGGGCGTGGCATCGCGCCGGGCAACGGCGCGGCGGTGCAGGTCGTGCGGATCGCGACCGGGGCCGAACCGCAGGTGGCGGGCAAGCCGTTGCCTCCGATGCACCGGGAGACGATCCTGCGGACCGGCGCCGAGCGGCCGTTGGTCGTCGGGGACCGGCTGGACACGGACATCGAGGGGGCGTTCAACGGCGAGGTCGACTCGCTGCTCGTCCTCACCGGTGTCACCGACGGGGCGCAGCTGCTCGCCGCGCCGCCGCAGCACCGGCCCACGTATGTCGACAGCGATCTGCGGGGGATGCTCACCGGTCAGCCCGAGGTCGCCGTGGACGGTGACGGCTTCCGGTGCGGTGGCTGGACGGCGAGCGCGGGCGCCGGGAGTCTGGAGCTGGCGGGGGACGGCGAGAGCATGGACGGGCTGCGGGCGCTGTGCGCGGCGGCCTGGACGGCCGCCGGTGACGGGACGTGTGAGCTGGACGGAGGGAAGGCGCTGGCGCGGCTGGGGTTGTAGCCGCCCGGCTGCCCGGCTGCCGGAAGACGGCTGAAGAGGCCTGAAGAGGCCTGAAGAGGAGCGGGTGGTGGGGCCGGGGCGCGGTGACGTTGAGCGGGCCGGCACGGGCCGTGACCAGGTATCGAAGCGCGTTGGCAGGGTAGGCTAACCTAACTGCGTGTTGGTCGACAGTGTTCCTGAACAGCGCGCGGAAACCGCCCCCGCGCCTCCCGGACGCCGGGCGGTACGGTCCGTCGGGCTGCTTGCCGCCGTGGCGGTCCTGCTGCTGGTGGCGGTGGTGAGCATCGCCGTCGGGGCCAAGGAGTTGTCCGTCGCGCAGGTCCTGCACGGGCTGTTCGAGGACTCGGGCACGTACGCGGACGTCGTGGTCGACGAACGGTTGTCGCGGACCGTGCTGGGGCTGCTCGTCGGGGCCGCGCTCGGGCTGTCCGGCGCCGTGCTCCAGGCGCTGACGCGCAATCCGCTGGCCGACCCCGGGCTGCTCGGTATCAACGCGGGCGCCTCGGCGGCCGTCGTCACCGCCATCACCTACTTCGGCGTCACGAGCCTGACCGGCTATGTGTGGTTCGCGTTCTTCGGGGCGGCCGCCGTCGGCGCGCTGGTCTGGTTCCTCGGCGGGAGCCGGGGAGCCACGCCGGTGCGGCTCGCGCTCGCCGGCACGGCGATCAGCGCCGCGCTCTACGGCTATCTCCAGGCCGTGATGATCATGGATGACGCGGCGCTCGCCAGGATGCGGTTCTGGACGGTCGGTTCGCTGTCCACGGCGACCGACGAGACCATCCGGCAGGTGCTGCCCTTCCTGGTCGTCGGCACCCTCCTCGCGTTCGCCCTCGCCCGGCCGCTGAACGCCGTGACGATGGGCGACGACACCGCCAAGGCGCTGGGCGCCGATCTCCACCGCACCCGGGCGCTGTCGATGCTGGCCGCGACCGTGCTGTGCGGTGCCGCGACCGCCGCCTGCGGTCCGATCGTGTTCGTCGGACTGATGGTCCCGCACATCGTCCGCTCGTTCACCGGGCCCGACCTGCGCTGGATCATGCCGTACGCGGCCGTCCTGTCGCCGGTGCTGCTGCTCGGCTCCGATGTCATCGGCCGGGTCGTCGCCCGGCCCTCGGAGGTCCAGGTCGGCATCATCACCGCGATCATCGGCGGCCCGGTCTTCATCTTTCTCGTACGACGGCGGAGGACGGCCCAGCTGTGAAGACCGCTCAGAAGATCCCCCACGGCCGCCGCCCTCGGGCGCTGCGCACCCCGGGTGGGTTCTCCGTCCGGCTGGAGCCGCGGGCGCTGATCGTCGTCGCCTCGCTGGTGGCGGCCGCGCTCGCCGCGAGCGTGGTGCTGATCGGCACCGGTGACTTCCCCATCCCGGCCGGCGACGTCGTGCGGACGCTGCTCGGCGACGGCAACGCCGGCCAGGAGTTCATCGTCAACGAGCTGCGGCTGCCCCGGGTCCTCGTGGGGCTGCTCGTCGGGGCCTCGCTGGGGCTCGGCGGTGCGCTCTTCCAGGCCGTGTCGCGCAATCCGCTGGGCAGCCCGGACGTCCTGGGGCTCGGACAGGGCGCGACGGCCGGCGCGCTCGTGATGATCGTGCTGTTCTCCGGGAGCGCCGCCCAGGTGGCCGTCGGCGCGCTGGTGGGCGGTCTGGCGACCGGGGCCCTCCTCTATCTGCTGGCCTGGAAGCGGGGCGTCCACGGGTACCGGCTGGTGCTCGTCGGCATCGGGCTCTCGGCGATCGCGACGGCGGTCAACGGCTATCTGATGACCAAGGCCGACTTCGTCGACGCGTCCCGCGCGGTCGTGTGGATGACCGGCACCCTCGACGGCCGTGACTGGAAGCAGGTCTGGCCGCTGCTGGCGCTGGTCTGTGTGCTCGTGCCGCTCGTGCTCGCCAACGGGCGCGGGCTGCGGATGATGGAGATGGGCGACGACGTCTCCTACGCGCTGGGGGTGCGCGTGGAGCGCGTCCGGCTGCTGCTGATGGTCTCCGCCGTGCTGCTCACCGCGGCCGCCACCGCCGCCGCGGGCCCCGTCAGTTTCGTGGCGCTCACCGCGCCGCAGCTCGCCCGGCGCCTGACCCGCTCGCCCGGGCCCAACCTCGTGCCGTCGCTGTGCATGGGCGCCGCCCTGCTGGTCACCGCCGACTGGGCCTCGCAGCGGCTCTTCGGCGACGGACAGCTGCCCGTGGGCGTTGTCACCGGTGTGCTGGGCGGGGTGTACCTGCTGTGGCTCCTCGTCACCGAGCGCAGGGCGGGGCGGATATGAGCGGCGGGGCGGATACGAGCGGCGCCCTCGACGACAAGGGCCGCCCGGCCGACCGGAACAACCGAAGGAGCACAGTGAACCGCCTGTCCGCCGAGAACGTCACCCTCGCCTATGACCAGCGGGTCATCGCCGAACAGCTGTCGGTGGAGATACCGGACAACTCCTTCACGGTGATCGTCGGCCCGAACGCCTGCGGCAAGTCGACGCTGCTGCGGGCGCTGTCGCGGATGCTGAAGCCGAGCCGGGGCCGGGTGCTGCTCGACGGGCAGGTCATCCAGTCGATGCCCGCGAAGAAGGTGGCGCGGACGCTGGGGCTGCTGCCGCAGTCGTCGATCGCGCCCGACGGGATCACCGTCGCGGACCTCGTGGGCCGTGGCCGCTACCCGCACCAGGGCATCCTGCGCCAGTGGTCGGCCGAGGACGAGCGGGTCGTGCAGGAGTCCATGGCGCAGACCGGGGTCGCCGAGCTCGCCGACCGCTATGTCGACGAGCTGTCCGGAGGGCAGCGCCAGCGCGTGTGGATCGCGATGGCCCTCGCCCAGCAGACTCCGTTGCTGCTGCTCGACGAGCCGACGACCTACCTCGACATCCAGCACCAGATCGACGTACTGGACCTGTGCGCGGAACTGCACGAGGAGCAGGGGCGCACGCTCGTCGCGGTGCTGCACGACCTCAACCACGCGGCCCGGTACGCCACCCACCTGATCGCGCTGAAGGGCGGCGAGGTCATCGCGCAGGGCGCGCCGAACGACATCGTCGACGCGGGGCTGGTGGAGGAGGTGTTCGGGCTGCGCTGCCAGGTCATCGACGACCCGGAGACGGGCACCCCGCTGGTGGTCCCGGCGGCGCGGAAGGCGCGGGTGCGGGTCGAGCAGGCGGTCGCTACAGAAGTTTCCTGAGCTGGAACAGATCGCGCAGGCCCGCCTCCAGCTTCACCCGTCCCGAGCCCCAGGCCTTCGCGAAGTTCAGTTCGCCGGCGACCAGCGCGACCAGATCGTCGCCGGTCATGGCCAGCCTGATCTGGGCCTTCTCCACCGGGGGCCCCTGAAGGGTGTCCTGCACGACGATGCGGCCGCCGGCCATGCGGCCGACGAACGTGACGTCGAGGTCGGTGATCCGGCAGCTCACCGAACGGTCCAGGGCGGCGGCGGTCCGGACGTCCCCGTCGGCGCTGCGCATGTTGTCCGAGAGCTTCTCGAGTGCGGCGTGGCACTCCTCGATCGTGGCCATCGTGATCGACGGTACCCCAGGCGTTCGGGGTAGCGTCTTCGCATGAGCGACACAGCGCCGGAGACCGGGACGGAGGCCGCCCCGGAGGCCGTGCCCGAGCAGCAGCCCGAGCCGGAGCCGGAGCACGATCCCGCGGCTCCCGCCCCGCTGGGCGTCCCCCGGGCCCCCACCGGCGACGCGGAGGTGGACGCCCTGCTGGACCGGCTGGCCGACGCCGACCACCTCGCCACCGACGGACACGTCGAGGTGTACGAGGATGTGCACCGGGGGCTGCGCGACGCGCTCACCGCGCTCGACGCCCGCCCGGGACCTCCGGCGCCCCCGGCCGCACATCGACACAGGAGCTGAACCGAACGTGGCAGGAGTCGCACGACGCCGTCTGGACGCGGAGCTGGTCCGCCGCAAGCTCGCGCGCTCGCGTGAGCATGCCGGCCAGCTGATCGCCGCCGGGCGGGTCACCGTCGACAAGAGCGTCGCGACCAAGTCCGCCACCCAGGTCGAGACGGCGGCCGCGATCGTGGTCGCCGTCGACGGCGACGACCCCGACTACGTGTCCCGGGGCGGCCACAAGCTCGCCGGGGCGCTGGCCGCGTTCGTGCCGCTGGGGCTCGTGGTGGAGGGGCGGCGGGCGCTGGACGCCGGCGCGTCGACCGGCGGGTTCACCGATGTGCTGCTGCGGGCGGGGGCCGCGCACGTGGTCGCCGTCGACGTCGGATACGGACAACTCGCGTGGTCTCTGCAGAGCGATGAACGCGTCACCGTCAAGGACCGTACGAACGTACGCGAGTTGACGCTTGAAGCGATCGATGGGAAGCCTGTGGATCTTGTCGTGGGGGACTTGTCCTTCATCCCGCTGGGGCTGGTGCTGCCGGCCCTGGCTCGGTGCACCGAGCCGGACGCGGACCTGGTGATGATGGTCAAGCCGCAGTTCGAGGTGGGGAAGGAACGGCTCGGCAGCGGGGGTGTCGTGCGGAGTCCGCAGCTGCGGGCGGAAGCGGTGCGGGGCGTCGCCGGGAAGGCGTGGGACCTGGGGCTCGGGGTGAAGGGCGTCACCGCCAGCCCGCTGCCCGGGCCTTCGGGCAACGTCGAGTACTTTCTGTGGCTCAGGGCCGGGGCGCCTGCCCTCGACCCGGCCGATGTTGACCGTGCAGTTGCGGAGGGGCCGCGTTGACTCAGAACCGAGCTCGTACTGTTTTCCTGCTCGCCCACACCGGGCGGCCCGCTGCCATCCGCAGCGCCGAGCTGGTCGTCAAGGGCCTGCTGCGTGAGGGCATCGGGGTGCGCGTCCTGGAGTACGAGGCCGCCGACCTGCCCCTGCCGGAGGAGGTGGAGCTGGTCTCCGAGGCCACTCCGCAGTGCCTGGAGGGGTGCGAGCTGCTCATCGTCCTCGGCGGCGACGGCACGCTGCTGCGCGGCGCCGAGTTCGCGCGGGCGTCCGGGGTGCCGATGCTCGGCGTCAACCTCGGCAGCGTCGGCTTCCTGGCCGAGGCCGAGCGCGACGACCTCGACAAGGTCGTCGACCGGGTGGTGTCCAGGGCCTACGAGGTCGAGGAGCGGATGACCGTCGACGTCGTCGTGCACAAGAACGGCGACATCGTGCACACGGACTGGGCGCTGAACGAGGCGGCCGTGCAGAAGGCCGGCGCGGAGAAGCTGCTGGAAGTCGTGCTGGAGATCGACGGGCGGCCGGTCACCGGGTTCGGGTGCGACGGGATCGTCCTGTCGACTCCCACCGGGTCCACCGCCTACGCCTTCTCGGCGGGCGGGCCTGTGGTGTGGCCCGAGGTCGAGGCGCTGCTGATGGTGCCGATCAGCGCGCACGCGCTGTTCGCAAAGCCGCTGGTGACCTCGCCCGACTCCGTGCTCGCCGTCGAGGTGCTGCCGCACATTCCGCCGGGCGTGCTGTGGTGCGACGGACGGCGGACCGTCGAGCTGCCCGCGGGCGCCCGGGTCGAGGTGCGGCGGGGGGCGGTGCCGGTCCGGCTGGCCCGGCTGCATCACGCTTCGTTCACGGATCGGCTGGTGGCGAAGTTCGCCCTGCCCGTCTCCGGATGGCGAGGGGCCCGGCACCAGCCGTGAGACAGGTCCACTCGGCTGGGTGATAAGTGAGGCCTCTCCGCTTTCGTCCACCTGCTGCTTCGTGCTCCGGGGCCGGGGGGCGTCGCACTTCCTCCCCCCGACCTCGTAAGGTCTTGTCCGTGTTGGAGGAGATGCGGATACGGTCGCTCGGAGTCATCGACGACGCGGTCGTCGAGCTGTCGCCAGGCTTCACCGCTGTCACGGGTGAGACGGGCGCGGGCAAGACCATGGTGGTCACCAGCCTCGGGCTGCTGCTGGGCGGGCGCGCTGATCCCGCGCTCGTGCGGATCGGCGCCGAGAAGGCGGTCGTGGAGGGGCGGATCTCCGTGCCCCCGAACGCCTCGGTGCTGGTACGGGCCGAGGAGGCCGGGGCCGAGCTCGACGACGGTGCGTTGCTCATCAGCCGTACCGTTTCCGCCGAAGGGCGGTCGCGGGCGCACGTGGGCGGGCGGAGCGTGCCCATGGGCGTGCTCGCCGAGCTCGCCGACGAGCTGGTCGCCGTCCACGGGCAGACCGACCAGCAGGGGCTGCTGAAGCTGTCCCGGCAGCGGCAGGCGCTCGACCGGTACGCGGGCGACGCGGTGACCGTGCCGCTCGCCAAGTACACCGAGGCCTACCGGCGGCTGCGGGCCGTCGCGGTGGAGCTGGACGAGATCGTCACGCGCGCGCGTGAGCGGGCCCAGGAGGCCGACCTGCTGCGTTTCGGGCTCGACGAGATCGCCGGCGTCGAACCGCGCGCCGGGGAGGACGTGGAGCTGGCGGAGGAGGCCGAGCGGCTCGGGCACGCGGAGGCGCTGTCGTCCGCCGCCACGGCCGCCCACGCCGCTCTCGCCGGCAACCCGGAGGATCCCGAGGGCATCGAGGCCACCACGCTCGTCGCGGGCGCGCAGCGGGCCCTGGAGGCCGTCAGGTCGCACGATCCGGCGCTGGCCGCGCTCGCCGACCGGATCGGGGAGATCGGGATCCTGCTGGGCGATGTGGCGGGCGAGCTCGCGGGGTACGCCGACGACCTCGACGCCGATCCGCTGCGGCTGTCGGCCGTCGAGGAGCGGCGGGCCGCGCTCACCGGGCTCACCCGCAAGTACGGGCGGGACGTGGACACGGTGCTCGTCTGGGCCGAGCAGAGCGTCGCCCGGCTCACCGAGCTGGACGGCGACGACGAGCGCGTCGACGAGCTGACCGCCGAACGGGACGCGCTGCGCGGCGAACTCGGCGGCCTTGCGCAGGCGCTGACGGACGCGCGCACGGAGGCCGCCGAGCGGTTCGCCGCCGCCGTGACCGCCGAGCTGGCCTCGCTCGCCATGCCGCACGCGCGCGTGTCGTTCGACATCCGGCAGACCGAGGACCCGGAGGGGGTCGAGGTCGACGGACGTCCGGTCGCCTACGGGCCGGCCGGCGTGGACGAGGTCGAGCTGCTGCTCGCCCCGCACCCGGGCGCGCCGCCGCGGCCCATCGCCAAGGGCGCGTCCGGCGGTGAGCTCTCGCGCGTGATGCTGGCCGTCGAGGTCGTGTTCGCGGGCACGGATCCCGTGCCGACGTATCTCTTCGACGAGGTCGACGCGGGTGTGGGCGGCAAGGCGGCGGTCGAGATCGGGCGGCGCCTCGCGCGGCTCGCCAGGACTGCTCAGGTCGTGGTGGTCACCCACCTTCCGCAGGTCGCCGCCTTCGCCGACCGGCAGCTGCTGGTCGAGAAGACCAACGACGGGTCCGTGACCCGGTCCGGCGTGAAGGTCCTGGAGGGCGAGGACCGCATCCGGGAGCTGTCCCGGATGCTCGCCGGCCAGGAGGACTCCGAGACGGCCCGGGCGCACGCGGAGGAACTGCTGGCCACGGCCCGCGCGGACCGCTAGAGACGGTCGGCCCGGGCCCGGCCGGGCCGGTCCGGATGCCGGGCGGCCGTCGGGGGTTCCCTGGGGTGAGGGCATGGTCGCACCGAGGGGGACGGGGCCGTGCGTTCGCGGCGGCGGCCGGGCTGACCTGGCTGACGGCGGCCGCTCCGCGCGCCGCGGCGCCCGGAGGACGCGCACGCCGGGAGCGCGAGAACCACGCCGGGCGGACGGTCGGGCTGCACCTGGGCCCCGCCCGCTGCCCGCTGCCCGCCGCCCGTTGCCCGCCGCGCGCCGCCCGCCGCAGCCGTCGTGGTCGTGGTCGCGGCCGTGTACGGGGATCGGGTGAGCGAGGCGGCGGGGTCGGCATTCGGGTAATCGAACGGAACCCCGATTTCTCTCACCCGTGTGGGTGATGCGGGGGGCGCTGTGACCGGGTGTCAGGGCGCTCGGCGGCACGGAACACCCGTACGTGCTGGCATCCTTGGGCGTAGTACGTGGAGGAACGCCAGCGGTCCACCCCTCCGCCCGGTCCTTCTGTACGTTTCTTCGTGACCGTCCGACGCTGAACCAGGAGCCCCGGCCACGTGAGCAGCCACTCACCGCACGGTCAGTCGTCGCTGCGCACCGTGCAGGTGCTGGGCGGCGGCAACGCCGGCAGCAGCGCACACGTGCGATCCCTGGCCGCGGGGCTCGTCGCGCGGGGCGTGCGAGTGACGGTGTGCGCCCCCGGCGAGGCGGATGACACCTACGACTTCACGGGCGCCGGAGCCGAACACGTGCACGTGCCGCGCAGCAGCGATCCGGGGTCCGTGGCGGCGCTCCGGGCGGCCTGCACGGACGCCGATCTCGTCCACGCGCACGGACTGCACGCCTCGTTCCGGGCCGTCCTCGCGCTCAGCGGCCGGCGCACCCCGCTCATCGTCACCTGGCACAACCGCGCGCACGCCGAGGGGGCCCGCGCCCATCTGCTGCGGCTGCTGGAACGCCGGGTCGCGAGGACGGCCACCGTGGTCCTCGGCACCACCTCCGACCTCGTCGACCGGGCCCGCAGGACCGGTGCGCGCGACGCACGGCTTGCCGCCGTGGCACTGGCCCGGCCCCACCGCACCGAGGGCAACGAGGAGTCCGAACCGCCACCCTCGAAGCTGCGGGCCGAACTCGGCGCCATGGGACGCCCGTTGTTCGTGGCCGCGGGTTCCCTGGACGGCCACCGCGGTCACGGACTGCTGTTGGACGCCGCGCGGCTCTGGCGCGGGCTCGACCCCGTGCCGCTGGTCGTGCTGGCGGGGGAGGGGCCGCGGCGGGCGGAGCTCCAGCGCCGCATCGAGGACGAGGAGCTGCCGGTCCGGCTGCTGGGGCGCCGCGACGACGTGAGCGAACTGCTCGCCGCCGCCGACCTCGCGCTGCTGCCCGGCGGCGGGGAGTCCCGGTCGGTCCTGGCCCAGGAGGCCCTGCACGCGCGCGTACCGCTCGTCGCCACCCTGACCGGGGGTGTCCGCGAACTCGTCGGCGACGCGGCCGAACTGGTCCCGCCGCACGATCCGGCGGCCTTCGCCGCAGCCGTCGTACGCCTCCTCGACGATCCCGGGCGGGCCGCGACCCTGCGGGACCTGGGTACCCGGCAGGCGGCGGGCTGGCCCACCGAGGACGAGACCGTCGCCCAGGTCCTCAGCGTCTACGACGAGCTGACACAGCCCCAGCCGATGATCTGAGCCCTACGCCACGTGCCGCCGCGCCCGCAGCGCCAGGCTCAACGCCAGGACCGTCTGCGGGTCGTCGAGGTCGGTGCCGAGCAACTCGCCGATGCGGGCGAGGCGGTTGTACAGCGTCTGGCGGTTCAGATGCAGCTCGCGGGCCGTCTCCGCCTTGCGGCCGGCGTGCGCCAGATAGGTCTCCAGGGTGGGCAGCAGGGGCGGCTTGGAGCGGTGGTCGTGGTCGCGGACCGGGCCGATCGCGCGCTCCACGAAGGCCGCCAGGTCGGGCTGGTCGCGCAGCCGCCACAACAGGAGGTCGATGTCCAGGCGGCGGGCGTCGTACCAGGGGCGGTCCGGCAGCCCCTGCGCGGCGGTCGCCGTCTCCGCCGCGTGTCTGAGGCCCGCCGACGCGGCCGCCCAGCCGCCCGCCACCCCGACCACCACCACCGGCGGCTGGGCCCCCGGCCGCTGCATCCCGGCCCGTTCCACCCCGGCCCGCAGTGCCGCCGCCACCCGGTCCGCCACCGCCGAGCGCTCTGACTCCGAGCGCAGGCCCAGCAGCAGCGGCACCCGCCCCTCCACCGGCCGCACGCCCAGCAGCACCGGCACACCGACCGACGCCAGCTCCTCCGCGACCGCCCGTGCCAGCACCGCCCAGCCCCCGCCGGGGGAGAGGCCGTCGCCCAGCCGCATGACGACCGGGAGCAGCGGACTGGTGCCGGGCTTGAAGCCGAGGACGCGCGCCTGCGCCGGAGCGTCCTCCGCGGCGATCCGGCCCTCGGCGAGGTCGGTGAGGAAGTCGCCCCGGCCGCGTGCCGCGAGCTCCTCCTCCTGGCGGGCCTGCATCAGCACCACGGCCAGGATCCCGGCCGCCCGGTCGGCGGCGATCCGGTGCACCGGTGCGAGAGGGGCGCGCACGGGCAGCAGCACGAGCCGGGCGCGCACCGAACCCGCCCCCGGCCCGCCCCCGGGCACGTCCACCAGCACCGAGCCCGCGGGCGGCGGCGCCTCCTTGTGCGGCCCGCGCAGGCCCTCCCACACCTGGAGCGGGTCCGCGCCCTCGGGCCCGGCCCCGGCGGCGTACAGGAGCTGTCCCTCGGTCGTCTCCAGGAAGACGGGGTTGCCGCTGAAGTCCGCCAGGATGCCCAGGACCTGTGGTATCCCGCCCCCGCCGAGCAGCGCCTCCGTGCAGCGCCGGTGCACTTCCTCGGCCTGCTGGAGCAGTGCGTAGTGCCCGTTGACGATCTCGGTGTGGATCTCCTCCGTGACCGTCACGAACGGCACCTCACGGTGCAGTTGGACCAGCGGGAGCCCGGTCGCGCGCGCCGTCTCGACCAGGGCCGCGGGCAGCCGGGCGAAGCGCGGGCCCAGCTCGATCACCAGGGCCGCGATGCCTCGCTCGGCCAGGGTGCGGACGAACACCCGCTGCTCCGCCGGACGGGTGCCGAGGCCGTAGCCGGTGGTCAGCAGCAGCTCGCCGCCCTTGAGCAGCGAGGCGATGTTCGGGACCTCGCCCGCGTGCACCCAGCGCACCGTGCGGCCCAGCCGGTCGGCGCCCGCGAGGATCTCGGGGAGCCCGCTGCGCAGGCCGGGCAGCTCCAGCGCGCGCCGCACGGTGATGCCGGCGCTCTGGCTGTCGAATCGGTGGTCCGTGCGGCTGTCCATGCAGCGGACGCTACCTGCGCGGACGTGCCGGTGACATCTCCGTGCCCGCGTGGGCCGGCCGTCGCCGGGTAGCGGCGGGCCATGGACTTCAGCGTGGTGGCCGTGGCCCGTGAGGACGACAGCCCGTTCGACGAACCGCTGCGGGTCGCGGCGCTCGCCGAGGCCGGTTTCGGGGCGGCCGTCGAGCTCGCCGCGGGCGGCGCCGACCGTGCCGCGCTGGTCCGCGCCCTGGCGGCGGCCGCGGCCACCGTCGGCCTGGTCGGCAGCCCGGACGCCGTGCGGGCCCGGATCGACGCCTACGCGGCGGCGGGACTCGACGAGATCGCGCTCGTCCCGGCGACGGCGGCCGATCCGGCGGGGGAGCGGACACTGACGGCGCTGGCGGCGCTCCAGCAGGGCTGACGGCCCGGACCGACGCCCGGAACACTCGTTTCGACGCTCGGACCGACGGCTCTCAGGTCGGCTTGATGTTGTGGTTGAAGCGGAAGACGTTGTCGGGGTCGTACCGCCGTTTCACGTCCCCCAGCCGCCGGGCGTTCGCCTCGCCCACGCCCGCCACGACCCGGTCGGCACCCTCGTCGCCGATGAAGTTGAGGTAGACCGCGCCCGTGCTCCACGGCTGTACGTCGGCCCGGACGTCCCGGACCCACTGGACGCACCGCTCGTCGTCGGCCGGGTCCTCCCACAGGCCGAAGGGGTGCACACCCCAGGGCGCGTCGCGGTAGGGCACCGGGTACTCGTGCGGGCCGGCGGCGATCGCGCCGCCCTGCGGGAACAGCGCGTGCATCGTGCCCGTCGGCACCGGCATGGCCCGGCCGCGGGCGCAGTACACGTCCACGAAGTCGTCCGGGGCGCCCGTCAGATACTCCGCGGACCAGTAGTTCCGCATCCCGGGCGGATCGTCGATCATGCACTGGACGTCGGCGTACGGCATCGCGCCGACGACCTCGGTCGCGTGCGGCAGCGCCAGCAGCGGTTCGGCGAGCTTGCGCATGTCCGCCTCGGGGCCCGCGTACGTCAGCAGCACCCCGCACAGCAGCGAACCGATCAGGTGCGGTGGGACGAACTCCTCCGGCGGCCCGGAGAGGTAGATGACGGCGCCGCCCGCCTCGTCCGGGCCGGCCGTGATCACGTCCCGGAAGGTGCGGGTGACCTCGGCGCCGAACTCGGGCAGGTACAGCAGCAGCGCGATGGAGAACTCGGGCAGCTCGTGCAGCTTCAGGGTGAGCGCGGTGGCGATCCCGAAGTTGCCGCCGCCGCCGTGCAGCGCCCAGAACAGGTCCGGGCTCTCGTCGGCGTTCGCGTGCACGCGGTGGCCCTCGGCGGTGACCAGCTCGACGCCGAGCAGGTTGTCGACGGCCAGCCCGTACCGGCGGTCCAGCCAGCCGGTGCCGCCGCCGAGGACGAAGCCGCCGACGCCGGTCGTGGAGGCCCGTCCGCCGGTCGTGGCGAGTCCGTGGGGCTGGCAGGCGCGGTCCAGGTCGCTCATCGTGGCCCCGCCCGCGACCCGTACCGCCTCGGCGGCGGGATCGACGGTGACCGCGCGCATATGGCGCAGGTCCACCACCAGGGCCCCGTCGCCCAGTGCCATGCCCGCGACGCTGTGTCCGCCGCCGCGCACCGCGACGGGCAGGTCCAGATCACGGGCGAAGCGCACCGACCGCACGACGTCGGACTCGTCCACGCACTGGGCGATCACCGCGGGCCGGCGGTCGATCATCGAGTTGAAGACGGCCCGGGCCTCGTCGTAACCCGGATCCTCCGGGGCGAACACGTCGCCGACCAGTTCCTCGCGCAGCGCGGCGAGGGCCGCGCCCGCCTTCGATGGGGAGGCCATGAGGCGCCCCCTTCCGTGCAGGGGCAGATGGCTCCAGCGTAGGCGTGCGCGGCCGCCCGGTCCTGTTCGGCGGCCGCGCGTCACCGGTTGGTAAGACCCCGGCGCGGGCGCTCAGCCGCCGTACGCCCCCGACGCCGTCAGGCGCAGGGCCGTGTCGATCAGCGGGACGTGGCTGAAGGCCTGCGGGAAGTTGCCGACCTGACGCTGGAGGCGAGGGTCCCACTCCTCGGCGAGCAGACCGAGGTCGTTGCGCAGGGACAGCAGCTTCTCGAACAGCTTGCGGGCCTCGTCCACCCGGCCGATCATCGCGAGGTCGTCCGCCATCCAGAACGAGCAGGCCAGGAAGGCGCCCTCGTCACCGGGCAGGCCGTCGACGCCCTCGTCGCCGCCCGAGGTGGGGTAGCGCAGGATGAAGCCGTCCGGGGTGGAGAGCTCGCGCTGGATCGCCTCGATGGTGCCGATCACGCGCTTGTCGTCCGGGGGCAGGAAGCCCATCTGCGGGATGAGCAGCAGGGACGCGTCCAGCTCCTTGGAGCCGTAGGACTGCGTGAAGGTGTTGCGTTCCTTGTCGTAGCCCTTCTCGCACACGTCCCGGTGGATGTCGTCGCGCAGCTCGCGCCACTTCTCCAGCGGGCCGTCCGCGTCGCCGGACTCGATCAGCTTGATCGTGCGGTCGACGGCGACCCAGGCCATCACCTTGGAGTGCACGAAGTGGCGGCGCGGGCCGCGCACCTCCCAGATGCCCTCGTCCGGCTCGTCCCAGTGCTGCTCCAGGTAGCGGATCAGCTTGAGCTGGAGCAGGGAGGCGTAGTCGTTGCGGGCCAGGCCGGTCATGTGGCCCAGGTGCAGGGCCTCGGTGACCTCGCCGTAGACGTCCAGCTGGAGCTGGTGCGCGGCGCCGTTGCCGACCCGGACCGGGCCGGAGTTCTCGTAGCCGGGCAGCCAGTCCAGCTCGGCCTCGCCCAGCTCGCGCTCGCCCGCGATGCCGTACATGATCTGGAGGTTCTCGGGGTCGCCCGCGACGGCCCTCAGCAGCCACTCGCGCCAGGCGCGGGCCTCCTCGCGGTAGCCGGTGCGCAGCAGCGAGGACAGGGTGATGGCCGCGTCGCGCAGCCAGGTGTAGCGGTAGTCCCAGTTGCGGACGCCGCCGATGTCCTCGGGCAGGGAGGTGGTGGGCGCGGCGACGATGCCGCCGGTCGGGCCGTAGGTCAGCGCCTTGAGCGTGATCAGCGAGCGGATCACCGCCTCGCGGTAGGGGCCGTGGTACGTACAGTGCTCGACCCACTCGCGCCAGAAGTCCTCGGTCGCCTGGAGCGACTGCTCCGGCTCGGGCAGCGCGGGCGGCTCCTTGTGCGAGGGCTCCCACGAGATCGTGAACGCGATCCGGTCACCCGGCGCGACCGTGAAGTCCGCGTACGTGGTCAGCGACTTGCCGTAGGTCTCGCACTCGGTGTCGAACCACACGGAGTCCGGGCCGGCGACGGCCACCGTGCGGCCCTCGTGCTTGTGCACCCACGGCACGACCCGGCCGTAGGAGAACCGCATCCGCAGCGCGGAGCGCATCGGGACGCGGCCCGAGACGCCCTCGACGATCCGGATCAGCTGGGGCGCGCCGTCGCGAGGGGGCATGAAATCGGTCACGCGGACGGTGCCGCGCGGGGTGTCCCACTCCGACTCCAGGATGAGCGAGTCGCCCCGGTAGGTGCGCCGGGCCGCGCTCGGCGGGGGCGCGTCGGAGGCGTGCGCGGGGCCGAGGCGCCAGAACCCGTGTTCCTCGGTGCCGAGCAGTCCTGCGAAGATCGCGTGCGAGTCGAAGCGGGGCAGGCACAGCCAGTCGACTGTGCCGTCCCGGCAGACCAGCGCGGCGGTCTGCATGTCTCCGATGAGTGCGTAATCTTCGATGCGCCCGGCCACGTGCAACTCCAGTCGAACGGCCACGTCACCCCCGTGTGGAACGGGGGCTGTCGCTAGTGCGGTCAAGGGGTCGTTTGTAATGCGTCGTTGAGCGCTGAAGCAAAGCAGCCGCTCAGCCATATAGGCAAAACGCCGATTCCTGCTCAACGAACTGACGAGCTCTCGTTGTTCCGGTGGGGATACGGACTGGGGTGTGCCGTCTTGCCGACCGGGCTCGGCAGCGAGTGTCCGAGCAGGATACGACGCACGTAGATGATCTGCGTGCCGCTCCGGACAACGCGGGTGGGCCGAACGGGTGAGCAACGGGTGAGGAACCGGTGCTCGGGGGCCGCCCGTGTCGACCTGTGCGCGGAGCGTGGCCGGAAGCCATCTCCCTGAGGCGCTGATACCCTGGTAGCCCGTGGACCGGTGGTCTCGAAGCCCCCGAACCGCACCTCCGAATCGCGACCACGGGAGCCCCCTCTTGGCCATGACGCCCAAATCCACGACGACCAAGCACATCTTCGTCACCGGGGGTGTCGCCTCCTCGCTCGG
Organism: Streptomyces sp. NPDC002884; assembly: GCF_040295245.1. NCBI lineage: Bacteria > Bacillati > Actinomycetota > Actinomycetes > Kitasatosporales > Streptomycetaceae > Streptomyces > Streptomyces sp. NPDC002884. Next base: position 20,132 of record NZ_JBEOVB010000049.1, read on the forward strand.
CAAGGGCCTGACGGCCTCCAGCCTCGGCATGCTGCTGAAGGCACGGGGTCTGCGCGTCGTGATGCAGAAGCTCGACCCGTACCTGAACGTCGACCCGGGCACGATGAACCCCTTCCAGCACGGTGAGGTGTTCGTCACCAACGACGGTGCCGAGACCGACCTGGACATCGGACACTACGAGCGCTTCCTCGATCGTGACTTGGACGGCTCCGCCAATGTCACTACAGGCCAGATCTATTCGACGGTGATCGCCAAGGAGCGGCGCGGCGAGTACCTGGGCGACACCGTGCAGGTCATCCCGCACATCACCAACGAGATCAAGCACCGCATCCGCCGGATGGCCACGGACGAGGTCGACGTCGTGATCACCGAGGTCGGCGGCACGGTCGGCGACATCGAGTCGCTGCCGTTCCTGGAGACGGTCCGCCAGGTCCGTCACGAGGTGGGCCGGGACAACGTCTTCGTGGTTCACATCTCGCTCCTGCCGTACATCGGTCCCTCGGGTGAGCTGAAGACCAAGCCGACCCAGCACTCGGTCGCGGCCCTGCGGAACATCGGTATCCAGCCCGACGCGATCGTGCTGCGCTGCGACCGCGAGGTGCCGACCGCGATCAAGCGCAAGATCTCGCTGATGTGCGACGTCGACGAGGACGCGGTGGTGGCCTGCCCCGACGCCCGCTCGATCTACGACATCCCCAAGACCGTGCACGGAGAGGGCCTGGACGCCTACGTCGTCCGCAAGCTGGACCTGCCGTTCCGCGATGTGGACTGGACGACCTGGGACGATCTGCTCGACCGCGTCCACAACCCCGACCACGAGATCACCCTCGCCCTGGTCGGCAAGTACATCGACCTGCCCGACGCGTATCTCTCGGTCACCGAGGCGCTGCGCGCCGGCGGCTTCGCCAACAAGGCCCGCGTGAAGATCAAGTGGGTCACGTCGGACGACTGCAAGACCCCGGCGGGCGCCAAGGCGCAGCTCGAGGACGTCGACGGGATCTGCATCCCGGGCGGCTTCGGCGACCGCGGTGTGCTCGGCAAGGTCGGCGCGATCCGCTACGCCCGCGAGAACAGGATCCCGCTGCTGGGCCTGTGCCTGGGCCTGCAGTGCATCGTGATCGAGGCCGCGCGCAACCTGGCCGACATCGGTGACGCCAACTCCACCGAGTTCGACCCGGCCACCGGCCACCCGGTCATCTCGACCATGGCCGAGCAGCTCGACATCGTGGCCGGCGAGGGCGACATGGGCGGAACGATGCGCCTGGGCATGTACCCGGCCAAGCTGGCCGAGGGCTCGATCGTCCGCGAGGTGTACGACGGCAAGGAGTACGTCGAGGAGCGCCACCGGCACCGCTACGAGGTGAACAACTCCTACCGCGCCGAGCTCGAGAAGAAGGCGGGCATCCTGTTCTCCGGCACCTCGCCGGACGGCAAGCTCGTCGAGTACGTCGAGTACCCGCGGGACGTCCACCCGTACCTGGTCGCCACGCAGGCGCACCCCGAGCTGCGCTCGCGGCCCACGCGTCCGCACCCGCTGTTCGCCGGCCTCGTGAAGGCCGCGGTCCAGCGGACCGTCGAGGCGGAGAAGACTTCGAAGTAACACACCAGTTGTACGGTGGCCGGGGTGCAAACCTTCAAGGGTGGGCACCCCGGTTTTCGTTTGCGCACGTGGCACGTGGAAGGACGCATGGCATGACGATCAAGGACACCCCCGAGGCGTGGGAGATCCGGTCGAGCGAGACCCCGTTCGTCGGCAACAAGACCTCGGTCCGCACGGACGAGGTGGTCATGCCCGACGGATCGGTGGTGCGCCGGGACTTCCAGGTCCACCCGGGTTCCGTGGCCGTCCTCGCCCTCGACGAGGAGGGCCGTGTCCTGCTCATCAAGCAGTACCGCCACCCCGTGCGGCAGAAGCTGTGGGAGATCCCGGCCGGTCTGCTCGACGTGCCCGGCGAGAACCCGCTGCACGCAGCCCAGCGCGAGCTGTACGAGGAGGCGCACGTCAAGGCCGAGGACTGGCGGGTGCTGACCGACGTCTACCCCACCGCGGGCGGCTGTGACGAGTCGGTGCGCATCTTCCTGGCCCGCGACCTGTCCGAGGCCGACGGGGAGCGCTTCGAGGTGGAGGACGAGGAGGCCGACATGGAGCACGCGCGGGTGCCGGTCGACGAGCTCGTCCGGGGTGTGCTCGCGGGCGACGTGCACAGCAACTGCCTCGTCGTGGGTGTGCTCTCCCTGGTCGCCGCGCGCACCGGCGACGGGCTCGACGCGCTGCGCCCGGCCGGGGCGCCCTGGCCGGCGCGCCCGTTCGAGGCGTGACGCCTCCGCCGCCCTCTTCTGCCCTCTTCTGCCCTCCTCCGCTCCGCCCCTCTCCGCCCCTCTCCGCCCCTTTCCGCCCCTCTCCGTCCTCCTGAGACCGTCCCTTCCGAGGCCGTCCCACCCCCGTCCGGTGTGACGATCGGCTGATCCGATCGGGGGACGTCTCGGCGATGCCCGCCGTACTCCACCCGGAACGTCGCAGAGCGTGAACTAGGCTCTGGAATCGCCCGATCCGGAGTCCCGGCGGGCTTGCGCGTGCGGTGGGACGGGAGTGTGGCCCGTGACGGATCAGGCAGTGGACACAGGCGGCGTGCAGCTGTCGGGACACGCTGCGACAGAGGGCCATTTCCTGGGCCGGGTACGGGAGTTGAAAGAACTGCGGGCCGACATCGAGCGCGCGGGGCTGGACACCATCTCCGGAAAGAAAGCACCACGCGCGCGCGTGCTCCTCATCGCCGGCCGGCCCGGCTCCGGGCGCACGGCGCTCGCCGAGGAACTCGTCAGGCAGGTCGCCGACCGCTACCGCGACGGCGTCCTGCGCGCCCGCCTCGCCGAGCCCGACGGCACCCCCGTGCCGGTCGAGCGGGCCGCCCGTGAACTGCTCACCGCACTGGACGTGCCGACCCCGCCGGGCGCCGACGAGGACGATCTCGCGGCCGTCCTGCGCCAGACCCTCGCCGAGCGCCGCATGCTGCTCCTGCTCGACGACGCGGCCGGCGCCGAACAGGTCGACGCGCTGCTCCCGGACACCCCCCAGTGCCTCCTCGTCGCCGTCTCCGCCGGACCGCTCACCGGCATCGCGGACGTCCGCCCCTGCACCCTGGGCGGCCTGGACACCAAGTCCGCCCTCGAACTGCTGAGCCGGTACACCGGCTCGGTCCGCATCACCGTCGACCCGCGGTCCGCCGAGGGCCTCGTGGAGGCCTGCCAGGGCCAGCCGGCCGCGCTGAACCTGGCGGGCGGCTGGCTCGCCGCACGCCCCAAGGCGGCCGTCGCCGACCTCGCCAAGCAGCTCCACGCGGAGGGCGACGAGGGCTCCCCGCTCAGCCGGGTCTTCCGGCTCGTGCACGCCACGCTGCCCGCCCCCGCCGCCCGGATACTGCGACTGCTCTGCCTGGCCCCGGCCGGCCTCGCCGACCCGCACACCGCCTCGGCGCTCGCCGGCTGCTCGGTGGGCGCCGCCCAGACCACCCTGGGCGACCTCGCCGCCCTGGGCCTGCTGCGGACCGTGGACTCCCCGCTGCCCCAGTACGAGGTGCCCGCCTGCCTGTACCCCCTGCTGCGCGCCGCGGCCGAGACCCACGACCGCCCGGCCGAGCTCCAGCTGGCCCGCGCCCGCATGCTGGAGCGGACGGTGCGGCTGCTCCAGTCCTGCCGCGCCATCACCGAGACCGACAACCCCCAGGCCCGCGAGAAGCTCCAGGGCCTGCCCAGCGCCCTGCGCTTCCCCACCCCCCGCGCGGCCGCCGACTGGCTGCGGGTCCGCCGGCCCGCCCTGCTCGCCTCGGCCCGTCTGGCGGTCGCCGACGGCGAGCTGGACACCCTGGCCCGCCGGCTGATGTCCCAGCTGGTCAGGGCCATGGTCGCGCACTTCGGCACGCAGGCGGCGGCGCCCGACCTGTACGGCGTCCACCAGCTCGTCCTGGACGTGGCCGAGCGCCGGAACCTGCCCCGCGAGAAGGCCGCCGCCCTGCTGAACCTCGCCGACGTGGACGCCAGGACCGGCCGCACGGCGGAGGCACTGGTGCGCTATCGGGCCGCGCTGGACGCCGGACGCGAGGCGAACGACCCGTATGCGATCGGGCGCGCGATGGAATCCGTAGGCGGCGCCCATCTAGAGCTCGGGGACTACGACCGGTCCGCCGACTGGTTCGGACGGGCCCTGGCCCAGCGGCTGGCCCGCGACGAGCGCGCGGACGCCGCCCGGCTCTACGGCCGGATCGCCACCGCGCACACCTACGCGGGCCGCTACGGCGAGGCGCAGCGGGCCTGGCGGGCCGCGGCCGCCGGGCACCGCAAGAACGGCGACGTGGGCGCTCACGCGCGGGCGCTGAGCGAGCTGGCCCGGGTCCAGGAGTACGCGGGGCGCCCAGAGGAGTCGCTGCGCACCTGCCAGGAGGCGGTGGAGTGGGCGCGGCGCGCCGAGGACACGCGTCTGCAGGCGGCGGTGCAGCTGAGGCTGGCGGACACCCTGGAGCGGCTCGGCGACCCGGTGGCGGCCGGCCTGCACCGGGGCGCGGCCGAGCGCATCCTGGGAGAGGAGCTCCCGGACCGAGATCCGGAGCCGGACCCGGAGGCCGAGCCGGAAACCGGGCCGGAAGCCGGGCCGGATCCCACGTCGGGACCGGAGCCGGCGCCGGAGCCGGGGCCGGAGTCCGGGCCGGAGCCAGGGCCGGAATCGGAGTCAGAGGCAGGGTCAGAACGGTCCGATCTCCTGGAACACCGCGCTAACACCTGCGAAATCCGTAGTACACCCGCTGAAGATTGATGCAATGAAAGGCTAGACAGCGGGAACACCTTCATTAGACTGGCTCTGCCGCACGTTCTCCTGCGGTGCATCCCGGTGTGCCCTCTATCTCCGGGTATGTCTTCGCTGTGCCCCCACATCTACTGAGCCAAGGACCGTGATCCACGTGAAGGTCGGCATCCCCCGCGAGGTCAAGAACAACGAGTTCCGGGTGGCCATCACCCCCGCCGGTGTGCACGAACTGGTGCGCCACGGCCACCAGGTCGTCGTCGAACGCAACGCCGGTGTCGGCTCGTCCATCACGGACGAGGAGTACGTGGCCGCCGGCGCGCGCATCCTCGAGACCGCCGACGAGGTGTGGGCCACCGCCGACCTGCTGCTGAAGGTCAAGGAGCCCATCGCCGAGGAGTACCACCGCCTCCGCAAGGACCAGACGCTCTTCACCTACCTGCACCTGGCCGCGTCCAAGGAGTGCACGGACGCCCTCGTCGAGTCCGGCACCACGGCGATCGCCTACGAGACCGTCGAGCTGCCGAGCCGCGCGCTGCCGCTGCTCGCCCCGATGTCCGAGGTCGCGGGCCGGCTGGCCCCCCAGGTCGGCGCCTACCACCTGATGCGCGCCAACGGCGGCCGCGGTGTGCTGCCCGGCGGGGTGCCGGGCGTGCTGGCCGCCAAGGCGGTCGTCATCGGCGGCGGTGTCTCCGGCTGGAACGCGGCGCAGATCGCCATCGGCATGGGCTTCCACGTGACGCTGCTCGACCGTGACATCAACAAGCTCAAGGAGGCCGACAAGATCTTCGGTACGAAGATCCAGACGGTCGTCTCCAACGCCTTCGAACTGGAGAAGGCCTGCCTCGAGGCGGACCTCGTCATCGGCGCCGTCCTGATCCCGGGCGCCAAGGCTCCCAAGCTGGTCACCAACGAGCTCGTGTCCCGGATGAAGCCGGGAAGTGTTCTTGTCGACATCGCGATCGACCAGGGCGGCTGCTTCGAGGACTCCCGTCCGACCACTCACGCCGAACCGACCTTCCCGGTCCACGAGTCGGTCTTCTACTGCGTCGCCAACATGCCCGGCGCGGTCCCCAACACCTCCACCTACGCGCTCACCAACGCCACGCTGCCCTACATCGTCGAACTCGCCGACAAGGGCTGGGTGGAGGCGCTGCGCCGCGATGCCGCGCTGGCCAAGGGCCTCAACACCCATGACGGCAAGGTCGTTTACCGCGAGGTCGCGGAGGCGCACGGCCTGGAGCACATGGAGCTGGACCAGCTGCTCGGCTGAGCCGCCGCCCCGAGCCGCCCGACCAAGTCGCCCCGGGGAAAAAGGCGATACGTCAACACAGGTCGTCAACCCCGCACACCCGGCCGGACCTTGCCCGACAAGGTCCGGCCGGATGTGTGTATGGTCACTTTGCGGCTCTCGGCCAACTCGCCTCGAACGTAACGCTTCGACCGATTCGTACTCCGGCGAAACCTGCCGTGCGACGGTCGTACGCCCTTGACAGCGGGATGTTTCATTGCCGACACATCGGGCCGGGTCCGGCGGATTGTGTTGCTGCGGACGCCCGACACGCCATAGAGTCGCCAACCGTCGGCATGGTGCCACGCTGACCTTGTCTAGAAGTTTCCTGGTCACCAAGGAGGTAAGACGACTTGTGAATGAGTCGACATTTGCTCCCGGGGGTGGTCAACCAGGAATGCCGACGCGGGCCCAGGTCTCCGCGGGGCTCGAGGCTGTCGGCTCCGTCGCTGTCCGAACCTTCGCAGCCCACCAGAGCCAGCGCAGCCCCCATGTGGCTCTGTCAGCACACCAGAGCATGGATGGCCATTACGTGAACGCCATGGCCGGCGACGGAAGTGGCGCGCCCCGCAACCACTTCGCCGACTACGACGAACTGCCCGAAGGGCACTTCTACGATCCCGATGCCGAGTACGAGCCGGACCCGGAATACGCGGCCACGCTCGCGCCCGACGCGGCCCGACAGCGCCGTGAGCGCGTCGGTCCGACCGGACGCCCGCTGCCGTACTTCCCGATCCCGGGCCCGCTGACCCAGCACGGCCCCGCGACGATCATCGCGATGTGCAACCAGAAGGGCGGCGTGGGCAAGACGACGTCGACCATCAACCTGGGTGCCGCGCTCGCGGAGTACGGCCGGCGCGTGCTGCTCGTGGACTTCGACCCGCAGGGCGCGCTGTCGGTCGGTCTAGGCGTCAATCCGATGGAGCTCGACCTCACCGTCTACAACCTGCTCATGGAGCGGGGCATGGCGGCGGACGAGGTGCTCCTGAAGACAGCGGTCCCCAACATGGACCTGCTGCCCAGCAACATCGACCTGTCGGCCGCCGAGGTCCAGCTGGTCTCCGAGGTCGCGCGCGAGTCCACGCTCCAGCGTGCGCTCAAGCCGCTGATGGACGACTACGACTACATCGTCATCGACTGTCAGCCCTCGCTCGGTCTGCTCACCGTCAACGCCCTGACGGCCGCCCACAAGGTGATCGTGCCGCTGGAGTGCGAGTTCTTCGCCCTCCGGGGTGTGGCGCTGCTGACCGAGACCATCGAGAAGGTCCAGGAACGGCTCAACCCGGAACTGGAACTCGACGGGATCCTCGCCACGATGTACGACTCGCGCACCGTGCACAGCCGTGAGGTGCTCGCGCGCGTCGTCGAGGCCTTCGACGACCACGTGTACCACACGGTCATCGGGCGCACGGTCCGCTTCCCGGAGACCACGGTCGCCGGTGAGCCGATCACCACGTACGCCTCCAACTCCGTCGGCGCCGCCGCCTACCGTCAGCTCGCCAGGGAGGTGCTCGCCCGGTGTCCCGCCGAGTGAGTCTGCCGGGGGCCGACGAACTCTTCCGTACGACAGGGGGAATGGCGCTTCAGTCGTCCGCGCCCCGGCGCCCCGCCAACGGCGAGGCCCGGGTGCCCGCGCCGGCCGGCGAGAGCGACGGGGTCGCGGCCGGCGGTGCGCAGGACGCACCGCAGTCCGTGCCCGCACAGGGCGGTGACGGCGAGGGCGCCGAGCACGTGGCGGCCGACGCGGGTCGGACCGACGCCGGGGAGTCCCGCACCCGGGGCGCCCCCGGGGAGCGCTCCGAGCGGCGTCAGGGCCCGCAGGAAGGTTCTGCCTCCGCTGCCGACGGCCAGTCGCGCAAGCGCGGACGGCAGCCGTCCCGCAGGCCCAGTGGCCGGGAGCGGCACGACGAGAAGATCACCGTCTATGTCTCCGCCGAGGAGCTCATGGACCTGGAGCATGCCCGTCTGGTGCTCCGCGGCGAGCACGGGCTGGCCGTGGACCGGGGGCGCATCGTCCGCGAGGCGGTCGCCGTGGTCCTCGCCGACCTGGAGAGCCGCGGGGACGCGAGCATCCTCGTACGACGACTTCGCGGGCGGTAGCGGTAGCCTGCGAGGGCCATGACCTCGAGTGACGTTCCCGTCCCCGGCCCCGGCGCAGCAGCCGGCCGTCGGCGTGCGCTGGGGCGGGGGCCCGGGACGTCGCCGGCCCCCGCCGAGCCGTCGCCCGAGACGGCCGCACGGGTGCCGGACCCGGACTCCGGCTCCGACCCGGACCCGGCCGCAGGGGTCCCCGTCGTGCCGGACCCCGTCGTGCCGGACTCGGTCGATCCGGAACCCGAGGCACCGGAACCCGAAGCACCGGAATCCGAAGCACCGGAATCCGAAGCACCGGAACCCGAAGCATCAGAACCCGACCGGCCGGAACCCGGCGTACCGGAATCCGCAGAACCGGAATCCGGTCCCCCGGAACCAGCGCGTCCGGAACCAATGCGTCCGGAGCCGGTGCATCCGGACCCGGCACGTCCGGAAGCAGTGGGTCCGGAATCCGTTCCCGAGTCCCGGGAAGCCCCCGACGGGGTGTTCAAGGTCCGCCTCGCCAACTTCGAGGGGCCCTTCGATCTGCTGCTCCAGTTGATCTCCAAGCACAAGCTGGACGTCACCGAGGTCGCGCTGTCGAAGGTGACCGACGAGTTCATGGCGCACATCCGGGCGATGGGGCCCGACTGGGACCTGGACCAGACGACCGAGTTCCTGGTCGTGGCCGCCACGCTGCTCGATCTCAAGGCGGCCCGGCTGCTGCCCGCCGCGGAGGTCGAGGACGAGGCCGACCTGGCCCTGCTGGAGGCCCGGGACCTGCTGTTCGCCCGGCTGCTCCAGTACCGGGCGTACAAGCGGGTCGCCGACATCTTCACCCACCGGCTGGAGAGCGAGGCCCGGCGCTATCCCCGTACCGTCGGCCTCGAACCGCACCACGCGGAGCTGCTGCCCGAGGTCGTCATCAGCATCGGCCCGGAGGGGTTCGCGAGGCTCGCGGTGAAGGCGATGCAGCCCCGGGCCAAGCCGCAGGTGTACATCGACCACATCCACGCGCCGCTGGTGAGCGTGCAGGAGCAGGCCGGGATCGTCGTCGCGCGGCTCCGGCAGCTCGGCGAGGCCAGCTTCGCCTCGCTGGTGGCGGACACCGAGGACACCCTCACCGTCGTGGCCCGTTTCCTGGCGCTCCTCGAGCTGTACCGGGAGAAGGCGGTCGAGCTCGACCAGGAGACCGCGCTCGGTGAGCTGCTGGTGCGCTGGACCGGCGGGGACGGGGACGCGCAGCCGGTGGTCACGGACGAGTTCGACCGGCCGCCGGAGGATCCGGAGAAGGAGACGAAGACGTGACCGAGGAGAGCGTCGCCGCACTCGATCTCAAGCCGGCCCTGGAGGCCGTCCTGATGGTCGTCGACGAGCCCGCGACCGAGGAGCACCTCGCGAAGATCCTCCAGCGGCCCCGGCGCAGGATCGCGGACGCGCTGCGCGAGCTGGCCGACGAGTACACCGTGCAGGGGCGTGGCTTCGAGCTCAGGCTCATCGCGGGCGGCTGGCGGTTCTACACCCGGCCCGAGTACGCGGCGGCCGTCGAGGGCTTCGTGCTGGACGGGCAGCAGGCCCGGCTCACCCAGGCGGCGCTGGAGACCCTGGCGGTCGTCGCGTACCGCCAGCCGGTCAGCCGCAGCAGGGTCTCCGCGGTGCGCGGAGTGAACTGCGACGGCGTGATGCGCACCCTCCTCCAGCGCGGTCTGGTCGAGGAGGCGGGCGCGGAACCCGAAACAGGTGCGATCCTGTACGTGACGACGAACTACTTTCTGGAGCGGATGGGCCTGCGCGGTCTGGACGAGCTCCCGGAGCTCGCGCCCTTTCTCCCCGAGGCGGAGGCGATCGAGGCCGAGATGCTGGAAGGGGTCCCGTCGTTCGATCCGGACGCACCGGATGCAGATGCAGACGACACGACGACGACGGAACTTTGATGCGAAGCAGTGGCAGCGGCAGTGGCAGGAACAACGGGCGCGGCAAGCCCCGGGGGACCGGCGGGGGCGGTTCCCAGCCGAGGGGCGGCTCGGGAGGCCGCGACGACCGCAGGGGCGGCTCCGGAGGCCGTGACGAGCGGTCGCGGGGCGGCTCCGGAGGCCGCGACGAGCGGTCGCGGGGCGGCACGGGAGGCCGTGACGACAGGCCGACGGGCGCGGGAGGCCGCGACGACGGTCCGAAGCGTCCGGGCAAGCCGCGTCCCGAGGAGCGTCGCTACGACGTGGGCCCCGGCGCCACCCATGAGGGCCCGAAGGCCGGGCGCGGCGGCGCGGCCCGGGGCGGCGCCAAGGGCGGCCCCCGGCAGGGCCAGCAGCGCGGCGGACGCACGGAGCCGGCGCGCTCCCGCGAGTACGAGACGCGGGCCGAGGAGCGCAACCGGGACCGGTACGCCGAGAAGAAGGACGTCAAGCTGCCCAAGACCTTCCCGGGCGCCGAGCAGGAGGGCGAGCGGCTTCAGAAGGTCCTGGCGCGCGCGGGCTACGGCTCCCGGCGTGCCTGCGAGGAGCTGATCGAGCAGGCGCGGGTCGAGGTCAACGGCGAGATCGTCCTGGAGCAGGGCAAGCGGGTCGACCCGGAGAACGACGAGGTCAAGGTGGACGGCCTGACGGTCGCCACGCAGTCGTACCAGTTCTTCTCGCTGAACAAGCCGGCCGGCGTCGTCTCCACGATGGAGGACACCGAGGGCCGTCAGTGCCTCGGCGACTACGTGACCAACCGCGAGACGCGGCTGTTCCACGTCGGGCGGCTGGACACCGAGACCGAGGGCGTCATCCTGCTCACCAACCACGGCGAGCTGGCCCACCGGCTGACCCACCCCAAGTACGGCGTGAAGAAGGTCTACCTCGCGCACATCGTGGGTCCCATCCCGCGTGACCTGGGCAAGCGGCTGAAGGACGGCATCCAGCTGGAGGACGGGTACGCGAAGGCGGACCACTTCCGGGTCGTCGAGCAGACCGGTAAGAACTACCTGGTCGAGGTGACCCTGCACGAGGGCCGCAAGCACATCGTGCGCCGGATGCTGGCGGAGGCCGGCTTCCCGGTCGACAAGCTGGTCCGCGTCTCCTTCGGTCCGATCACCCTGGGCGACCAGAAGTCGGGCTGGCTGCGGCGGCTGTCCAACACCGAGGTCGGCATGCTGATGAAGGAAGTCGAGCTTTAAGGACTCCTGGGGCTCCCAGGGCTTGTGTGTGACCGCACCCCCTTTTTATAGTCGTGGTGACTATTAAAAGGGGGTGTTCGTCGTGCGGGGTTACGACAAGTACGCCCACGAACCCTTCGCCGTCACCGTCGACCTCGCCGTCCTCACGCTCCGCGCGGGCACGCTGCACGTCCTGCTCGTCGAGCGCGGCCAGGAGCCGTACGCCGGCCGGTGGGCGCTGCCGGGGGGCTTCGTGCGGCCGGACGAGTCCGCGGAGACGGCCGCCCGGCGGGAACTCGCCGAGGAGACCGGTCTGAAGGACGTCTCCGGGCTGCACCTCGAGCAGCTGCGCACCTACAGCGAACCCGACCGCGACCCCCGGATGCGGGTCGTCTCCGTCGCCTACGCCGCGCTGCTGCCCGACGCCCCCGAGCCGACCGGCGGCGGCGACGCGGCCCAGGCCCGCTGGCTGCCGTACGACGAGGCGAAACCGCTCGCCTTCGACCACGACCGGATCATGGCCGACGCGCACGACCGGGTCGGCGCCAAACTCGAGTACACCTGCCTCGCCACGGCCTTCTGCCCGCCCGAGTTCACCCTCGGCGAGCTCCAGCAGGTCTACGAGACGGTGTGGGGGACCGGCCTCGACCGGCCCAACTTCCGTCGCAAGGTGCTCGCCACCCCGGGCTTCGTCGAGCCCGTGCCCGGTGGCGCGCGCCTCACCGGCGGCCGCGGCAAGCCCGCCGCCCTCTACCGTGCGGGCGCCGCCACCGCGCTCCACCCGCCCCTGCTGCGACCGCCCCGGGAAGGACGATCCGCATGACCACCTCGACCACCGTCAGGAAGCGCGCCACCGGGTCCCTGCTGGGACTCGCGCTGGGGGACGCGCTCGGGTTTCCGACCGAGTTCAACGACGTTCCGTCGATCCTCGCCAAGTGCGGGCCCTGGCGGGAGATGGAACTGCCGAAGCGCGCTTTCGTGTCCGACGACACCCAGATGACCCTCGCCGTGGGGCGGGCCATGCGGACCGCCATGGACCGGGGGCTGCTCGTGCCGACGGCGCTCGCGCGCCCGCTGCGCGCGGAGTTCGTGGACTGGTACCAGTCGCCGGACAACAACCGGGCCCCGGGGCGGACCTGCCTGACGGCGTGCAACCTGCTCAAGGACGAGAATCGCGGCTGGCAGGACGCCAGCCAGATCGGTTCCAAGGGCTGTGGCGCCAACATGCGGGTGGCTCCCGTCGGGCTCGCTCCCGGGCTCAGCGAGGAGCAGCGTGCGGGCGCCGCCCAGCTCCAGTCCGCCCTCACCCACGGGCACCCCACCGCGCTGGCCGCCTCCGACCTCACCGCCCACGCCGTACGGCTGCTCACCCAGGGCGCCGAGCCGGCGGCCCTGGTCGGGCTCCTGAGGGCCTACGCCGTCGACAACCGGTCCCGCTACCACCACCGCTGGCTCGGCGACCTGTGGACCCGTAGCCAGGACCCCACCCCGGAGCACTTCATCGAGCGCGGCTGGGACGAGTGCCTCGGCGTGCTGGACCGGCTCCGGGAGGCGCTGCGCGACCCCGCGCCCGAGAACGACCCGTGCCTGGCCACGGGGGCGGGATGGATCGCCGAGGAGGCCATGGCGACCGGTCTGCTGTGCTTCCTGCTGTTCCCCGACGAGCCGGTGACCGTGCTGCGCCGGGCCGCCTGCTCCTCGGGGGACTCCGACTCCATCGCCTGTCTGGCGGGCGCCTTCGCGGGCGCGTACGCCGGGGCCGACGCCTGGCCGACGGCGTGGGCGGACCGGATCGAGTACCAGGGGGAGCTGGTGACCCTCGGGGCGCTCTGGGACCAGTGACCCGCTCCGGGCTCGGGCTCAGGTCAGTTTGATCGCGCCGCCCTCGACGGTGATCTGCTCCTCGGGCAGCGGCTTCGTCGCCGGGCCGCCGGCCACCGAGCCGTCGGCGATGCGGAACTCGCTCTTGTGACAGGGGCAGTGGATGATGCCGTCGGCGACGCTGCCGACGGTGCAGCCCTGATGGGTGCAGATCGCGGAGAACGCCTTGAAGTCGTCCTTCGTCGGCTGGGTGACGACGACCTTCTCCTCCGCGAAGATCTTGCCGCCGCCGACGGGGATGTCCGTGGTCTTCGCCAGCTCCTGGCCGGCGGAGGCCTTCGGGGACTGCTCGGACGAGGAGCCGTCCTCGTTGCCGTACTCGCCGCAGCCCGTGGCGAGCGCGGCTGCCGCGCCGCCCGTCGCCAGGAGGACCGTGCGCCGTGTCGCGGGGAGGGTCATGTCGTCACTCCGAAAGTGCGGAAGAACCAGAGGGCCGAGGTCAGCCAGATGATCGTGAGCACGGCGAAGACGAGCCCGCCGACGATCGGCAGGAGCCACCCCGGCAGTCGCTCCGAGCGGAGCAGCAGCATCTTGGCACTGAATGCGCCGAAGAAGAAGCAACCCAGGAGGGAGTGCCACATAACGCGCGTTTCGTATGTCTGATAGCCAAGCGCGTACAGGCAGTGCACCGCAACCGGGACCGCGATCAGAAAGGCGGCCCGGCCCGACCAGCGGTGCAGCGTGCCCGACCAGGCGGGCCCCGGCAGCTTGCCGTACAGCATCGAGGCCGAGACGAGCTGGACCAGCGCGAAGAACATCGCGGCCGTCGCCAGCCAGGACTTGACCGCGCCCGTGCTGCTGAAGCCGGCCAGGTTGAAGGCCGTCCCGGCCGGGTCGTGGACCTTGCCGTACACGCCCAGGGCGAGCGCCACGGCTGCGGCGACCAGCGCCGGGACGAGGTAGCGGGCCGGGTGCGGGCCGCGCCGGGCGGGATCGGGGCCGGGGAAGCTCTGGGTGGCGGCGTTCGGGTCGACGGTCATGGTGGCTCCCTGCTCGAAGGGGTCAGGGCGTGGCGGGGCGGGCCGTGAGCTGCTGTCCGTCGACCGTCACCGCGCCGGTCTCCGGGTCGATGCGGGGCGCGGAGGAGGGCTTGCCGTCACGGGTGAGGATGCCGACCTGGGTGCCGTCCTTCAGCACGATCCAGCCGCCGTCGATCTTCGCGGAGCGCACGGTGGCCGTCGCCCGCCACAGGCCGGACGGCTTCTTCGCCCGGTCCGCCGAGAAGGCGTGCCGCCCGCCGCCCACCTCGACCGTGCCGTCGATCCGCTTGCCGTCCTCGAGCGTGCCGTCGAGTCTCGCGCCGTCCTTGCCGGTGAGCCGCAGCGTGCCGTCGTCCTCGACGTCCCCCTTGAGCCAGGACTCCTGGGTGTGGCCGTCGCAGTAGTAGGCGATCGCCTTGCCGTCGCTGACGGAGACGGCGACGGCCGCCGCGTCGTCGTCGGTGCGCCCGGCGTAGTCGGCGGCGGCGGCCGGGACACGGGAGGCGGAGGGAGAGGGAGCGGGGGTGGTGGGGGCGGGCGCGGTCGAGGCGGTGCTCCGTGCGGGGGCCGGACTCGGTGACTTCTCCTCGTACGAGGACGAGGCGGTCTTCGTCCCCGTCGTCGCGTTGAGCGTCAGCAGGAACAGGCCGAGCACCAGTCCCGCGAGAAGGGTGAGCAGGGGTCCTGGACGCTTCATGTCGGGCCTTCCCCGATGCGGGTGTCCTGCCGTCAGAGTGCCATGAGAGCGCAGGTCGTACCCGCCGTAAAGGGCGTACGGGGGCGTTCTCGTCTCGGCACGCGGGCGGCACGCACCGCGGGGGCGCGGGCTGACTAGGCTGGCTGCGTCAGGAGCCGTAGTCGGCAGTCCGTACTTCAGCAAGGAGCAGCGCCGTGGCGGTACGAGCGGTCCGGGGAGCCGTCCAACTCGAGCGGGACGAGGCCGGCCACATGGACGAGCAGGTCGGAGCCCTGCTCACCGCCGTCCTGGAGCGGAACTCGCTCGGCGCCGACGACCTGATCAGCATCTGGTTCACGGCCACGCCCGACCTGCACAGCGACTTCCCGGCGGCCGCGGCCCGCAAGCTCGGCATCGTCGACGTGCCGCTGATCTGCGCCCAGGAACTCGACATCGCCGGCGCCATGCCGCGGGTCGTGCGCATCCTCGCGCACGTCGAGACCGACACGGCGCGCGCCGACATCAACCACGTCTACCTCGGTGCCGCGGCCGCCCTGCGCAGGGACATCGCCCAGTGAGGACCGCGCTCGTCATCGGCACGGGGCTGATCGGCACGTCCGCCGCGCTGGCCCTCGCCCAGCGCGGGGTCGTCGTCCACCTCGCCGACCACGACCCCGGGCAGGCCCGTACGGCGGCGGCGCTCGGCGCCGGCACCGACGCGGAACCCGAGGGGCCGGTCGACCTGGCGATCGTCGCCGCCCCGCCCGCCCATGTGGCCGGTGTCCTGGCCGACGCGATGCGCCGCGGGGTGGCCCGCGGCTACCTCGACGTGGCCAGCGTGAAGGGCGGGCCGCGCCGTGAGCTGCAGGCCCTCGGTCTCGACCTGTCGGCGTACATCGGCACCCACCCCATGTCCGGCCGGGAGAAGTCCGGGCCGCTGGCCGCGACCGGTGACCTCTTCGAGGGCCGGCCCTGGGTGCTGACGCCGACCAGGGACACCGACACCGAGGTGCTGAACCTGGCCCTGGAGCTGGTCTCGCACTGCCGTGCCGTCCCGGTGGTCATGGACGCGGACGCCCACGACCGCGCGGTGGCGCTGGTCTCCCACATGCCGCACCTGGTCTCCAGCATGGTCGCGGCGCGTCTGGAGCACGCCGAGGAGGCCGCCGTACGGCTGTGCGGGCAGGGCATCAGGGATGTCACCCGGATCGCCGCCTCCGACCCGGGCATGTGGATCGACATCCTGTCCGCGAACCCGGGACCGGTCGCCGACCTGCTCACCGACGTCGCCGCCGACCTGGAGGAGACGGTCCGGTCCCTGCGCGCCCTCCAGTCCTCCGACGACGACAAGCGCCGCGAGGGCGCCGACGGCGTCCAGGACGTGCTGCGTCGCGGCAACGCCGGCCAGGTCCGGGTCCCCGGCAAGCACGGGGCCGCTCCGCGGGCGTACGAGGTGGTGGCGGTGCTCATCGACGACCAGCCCGGCCAGCTGGCCCGCATCTTCGCCGACGCCGGACGGGCGGGCGTCAACATCGAGGACGTCCGCATCGAGCACGCGACCGGGCAGCAGGCGGGTCTGGTGCAGCTGATGGTCGAGCCGAAGTCCGCGGTGGTGCTGTCCTCGGCGTTGCGCGAGAGGGGCTGGGCGATCCGGCAGTAGGGGGCGTCGCGCGGCCCGGGCGCCCGGTGCGGACCAGGTACCGGCCGGACGAGTGACGCGCGGCCGGTAACCTGGTGCGGGGCGCGCTCGCGTCCCGCACATCCACCGCCTCGCACCAGGAAGGTGTCCCCCCGTGGAAAACGGCGCCGCCCAGCCCGTGATTGTCGCCATCGACGGCCCCTCGGGCACGGGCAAGTCGAGCACGTCCAAGGCCGTGGCCGCCCAGCTCGGGCTGAGCTACCTGGACACCGGCGCCCAGTACCGGGCGATCACGTGGTGGATGGTGACCAACGGGATCGACATCGAGGACCCCACGGCGATCGCCGCCGTCGCCGGCAAGCCGGAGATCCTCTCCGGCACCGACCCGGCCGCCCCGACGATCACGGTCGACGGCGTCGACGTGGCCGGCCCGATCCGTACCCAGGAGGTCACCGCCAAGGTCAGCGCGGTGAGCGCCGTACCCGAGGTGCGGGCCCGGATCACCGAGCTCCAGCGCTCGCTGGCGGCCGGCACCGGGACGGGGATCGTCGTCGAGGGCCGTGACATCGGTACGACCGTGCTGCCCGACGCCGACCTGAAGGTCTTCCTCACCGCCTCCCCGGAGGCCCGTGCCGCCCGGCGCAGCGGCGAGCTGAAGGGCGCGGACGTCCAGAGCACCCGGGAGGCGCTGATCAAGCGGGACGCGGCCGACTCGTCCCGCAAGACCTCTCCGCTCGCCAAGGCGGACGACGCCGTCGAGGTCGACACCACCGCGCTGACGCTGGCCCAGGTCATCGAGTGCGTCGTCACCCTCGTCGAGGAGAAGCGGGCCGCGAAGTGACTGCCGGGTCCACGCCCTCCGGGAAGGGCGCCGAGGTCGGGCGGCGCATCGGCGTCGGCCTGATGTACGGGCTGTTCAAGCCGCGGGTGCTGGGCGCCTGGAAGGTGCCGGCGAGCGGCCCGCTGATCTTCGCGATCAACCACTCGCACAACGTCGACGGCCCGATGGTGATGGGCGTGGCGCCCCGGCCGACGCACTTCCTGATCAAGAAGGAAGCGTTCATCGGCCCCCTCGACCCGTTCCTGACCGCCATCGGCCAGCTCAAGGTCGACCGGGACACCACCGACCGGACGGCGATCACCCGTGCGCTGGGCGTGCTGGAGAACGGCGGGGTCCTCGGGATCTTTCCCGAGGGCACCCGTGGCGAGGGCGACTTCGCCGCCCTGCGTGCCGGGCTCGCGTACTTCGCGGTGCGCGGCGGGGCCCCGATCGTGCCCGTCGCCGTGCTGGGAAGTTCCGAACGGCGCGGACGGTTGATAAAGGCACTGCCTCCGCTGCGCTCCCGGGTCGACGTCGTCTTCGGCGATCCGTTCGACGCGGGCGACGGCAGCGGCCTGCGTACCCGCAGAGCGCTGGACGCGGCGACCGAACGCATCCAGAAACAGCTGGCCGCACACCTGGAAAACGCCAGGCGCCTGACCGGGCGCTGAGCGACACTGAATACCGAGTAGTGGATCAACCAGAACAAAACGGCTGCTCCACCGATCACCACGAATGAACGACGAGGTACGGACTTCATGAACGACCACATCCAGCCCGACGGCTCGGAAGCCTTCGAGCACGATCACGGGGCGCTCGGCGACGCCGAGTACGCGGAGTTCATGGAGCTCGCCGCCGTCGAGGGCTTCGACGTCGAGGACGTCGAGGGGGCGATCGAGGCCGCCGGGCACGGGCCACTGCCGGTGCTCGCCGTCATCGGCCGCCCGAACGTCGGCAAGTCGACCCTGGTGAACCGGATCATCGGCCGCCGCGAGGCCGTCGTCGAGGACAAGCCGGGCGTCACCCGCGACCGCGTCACCTACGAGGCCGAGTGGGCGGGCCGCCGCTTCAAGCTCGTCGACACCGGCGGCTGGGAGCAGGACGTCCTCGGGATCGACGCCTCCGTGGCCGCGCAGGCCGAGTACGCGATCGAGGCCGCCGACGCCGTCGTCTTCGTCGTCGACGCCAAGGTCGGCGCCACCGACACCGACGAGGCGGTCGTACGGCTGCTGCGCAAGGCCGGCAAGCCCGTCGTGCTGGCCGCCAACAAGGTCGACGGTCTGAGCGGCGAGGCCGACGCGGCCTCCCTGTGGTCCCTGGGCCTCGGCGAGCCGCACCCGATCTCCGCTCTGCACGGCCGCGGCACCGGCGACATGCTGGACGCCGTCCTGGAGGCGCTCCCGGACGCCCCCGCGCAGACCTTCGGCACCGCCGTCGGCGGGCCGCGCCGCATCGCGCTCATCGGCCGCCCGAACGTCGGCAAGTCCTCGCTGCTCAACAAGGTGGCCGACGAAGATCGGGTCGTCGTCAACGAGGTCGCGGGCACCACCCGTGACCCGGTCGACGAGCTGATCGAACTCGGCGGCGTGACCTGGAAGTTCGTCGACACGGCGGGCATCCGCAAGCGCGTCCACCTCCAGCAGGGCGCCGACTACTACGCCTCGCTGCGCACCGCGGCCGCCGTCGAGAAGGCCGAGGTGGCGGTCATCCTGATCGACGCCTCCGAGTCCATCTCGGTCCAGGACCAGCGCATCGTCACCATGGCCGTCGACGCGGGCCGCGCCCTCGTCATCGCCTACAACAAGTGGGACACCCTCGACGAGGAGCGCCGCTACTACCTGGAGCGGGAGATCGAGACCGAGTTCGCCCAGGTCGCCTGGGCGCCCCGGGTGAACGTCTCGGCGCGCACCGGCCGGCACATGGAGAAGCTGGTCCCGGCGATCGAGGCCGCTCTGGCCGGCTGGGAGACCCGCGTCCCGACGGGCCGTCTCAACGCCTTCCTGGGCGAGCTGGTCGCCGCCCACCCGCACCCGGTCCGGGGCGGCAAGCAGCCGCGCATCCTGTTCGGCACCCAGGCCGGGACCAAGCCCCCGCGCTTCGTCCTCTTCGCCTCCGGCTTCATCGAGGCGGGCTACCGGCGCTTCATCGAGCGCCGTCTGCGCGAGGAGTTCGGCTTCGAGGGCACGCCGATCCACATCTCGGTGCGGGTGCGCGAGAAGCGCGGCGCCAACAAGAAGAAGTAACGGCGACACGGCTGGAGGGGGGGCCCCCGCACCGGGGGGGGCCCCCCCCCCCCCGCAGGGGTGAAGAAGTGCAGCCGGGGGGGGGGGGGGGCGCGGCGGGGGGGGGGGGGGGTGCGGG
>NZ_JBEOVB010000050.1:0-38557 GCF_040295245.1 Streptomyces sp. NPDC002884
TGGCCGGCGACCTGGGCCTGCCCGCCGTCGGCGGTGATGAGCGTGGAGAGGATCTTCACGGCGGTGGTCTTGCCGGCGCCGTTCGGCCCGAGCAGCGCGAACACGGAACCGGCCGGGATGCGCAGGTCGATGCCGTCGAGCACGGTCTTGTCGCCGTACGACTTGCGCAGACTGATGGTGGAGACGGCGATCGGCGACGGGTGAGCGTCGCTCCGACTGGGCGTGGGCATGACAGAAGAAGGCATGGGGCCCTCCGATCGAAGGCTGAAGTGGCGGGGGAAGTGGCGGGGGACGGGGCAGGTCGGGGCGGTGGTTCGGGGCGGTGGGGCTCAGACCTTGGCGCGGCGGACGTGGATGTTGCCGTACCGGGTGCGGGCGCGGATCTTGACGGTGTCCTCGGTCTGCTCCGGGGACCCGGACGCGGTGAGGGTGTTGCGCACCTGGCCGGAGTCGGAGCTGACGTCGAGCCAGGCGGCCGTGCCCTCACGGATGCCGACGTCGATGGCGCCGTAGGAGGTCTCCAACTGGACTGTGCCGCGGACCACTTCGCCCACCCGCAGGGTGCCGTGGGCGGTGGTGGCGGTGACCGAGTCCTCGGCGCGCGTGATGTCGATGTCGCCGTTGGCGCCGCTCACCCGCAGTTCACCGGTCACGGCGCCGACGGTCGTGCTGCCGTGCGAGTTCTTCAGGACGGCGGGGCCGTCGACGAAGCCGACGCGCATGCTGCCCGAGCTGGCGGTGATCTCGGCAGGGCCCTCGACGCGGTCCACGGTGATCGTGCCGTGCGACGCGGTCAGTTCCAGCGGGCCCGTGGTGTCGAGGCGGACGTCGCCGGCCGAGTTCTTCACGTGGACCTCGCCGAGCCGGCCCTCGCCGATCACCTGGGTCCAGGCGCCGGTCGTCTCGACACGCGACCCCGTGGGCAGGTCGACCGTCACGTCGACGGTGCCGGTGCGGCCGAGGCCGAACAGCGTGGGCTTGGGCGTCCTGATGGTGAGTACACCGCTCGCGTAGGTGACCTCGGTCTGGGCGGCCGCCCGTGTGTCCAGGTCCTTCTCCGGGTCGCGGGGCCGCACCTCGACGACGGTGTCGGTGCGGTCGGCCGCGGTGAACTGGAGGGAACCGGCGTCCACTCGCGCGGTGACCGAGATCGGTTCGGGAGTGTCGAAAGAAGGCATGGCTGTCCCGTCCTCTTGGGTCTTCAGGGCGTCCCCGCTGGTGGGACGTGGTGTGGGTGAAGTGGTGTGAGTGAAGTGGGGCGGGTGGAGCGGGGCCGGCGGGAGCGCGGTCAGCGCACCCAGCCCGTGAAGCTCTGTCCGAGGGCCTGGGTCTTCTCCGTCGTGCGCGGCGGGCGGGTGCCGCCGTCGACCGCGGCCGACACGGCGCGCACCAGCCACGCGTTGACCGACAGGCCCTCGCGGCTCGCGGCCTCCTCGGCGCGGGCCTTGAGGTGGGCCGGCAGGCGCAGGTTGACGCGGGCGGTGCCGCCCTCGTCGCCCTCGGCCGGGGCCTTGAGCGGTTCGGCGGGCGCGACCGGCTCCGCGATGGCACCGCCGTCGCCGGGCGGGAGTGTCACCACGAACTGGGGGTCGAGCCCGCGCAGCCGTACGTCGACCGAGCCGGGGGCGAGATCGCGGGTGATCTCGTCCGTGGCGGCGGAGAGCACATGGAGCATGGTCAGCCGGGTCGCCGACTCCAGGGGCGCGGTGAGCCTCTCCGCCAGCTCGCGGGCTTCGTCACCGCCGGCTTCGGCGGCCACCGCGAGTTCGCGGCGGAGGGTGTCGACATACGGGGTGAGGTCCATGACGCCATCATGGCACCACTCTGGCGCCACATGCAAGCCGTAAGGTGGAACCTCCGGATCGCGGACCGGTGAGGTCGCTCTGACCTGCGGAAACGTAATGGCACCTAAGAGGCCGACCGTGGTGCCATGCGTGCTCGTGTGCTTGCAGTGGCGGAGAATGGCGCCTGCTGGCACCGCGTGGCGCTGAGGTGGCGCCTAGGTGACGCCCGAGGTGGCACCTAATGGCGCCGAGTGGCACCGCATAGTGCCAGGCGGCATCAGGCGGCATCAGGCGGCACCGGGGGCACCGGGCGGCATCGGGCAACGCCAGGTGGTGCCAGATGATGCCGGACGGGGGCGGTCCGCGCCGCTCGCACCCGGCTGCGCGGAACGACTGGTTGCGGTTGCGGTTGCGGTTGCGATGCGCGGCGAGGGGCGGCGCGGCGCGCGAGGGGGCGCGAGGGGGCGACGCAAGTAAGGTAAGCCTCACCAATCCCTTTACCATGGGCAGGCTGAAAACAGGCCTGTGCCCCGGTGCTTTTTGCCTGCCCTTGGAATTCCACAGGTCGTTCCCACGCCTCTGACAGCCCCGCCTCCTAGCTTCGCGGCCATGACGGGAAACTCAGGAAACACAGCAAACACAGCCGGTGCCGAGCACGACGACCAGCAAGGTCCCCGGCACAAGCGTGATCTGACCCGGCGCAAGGTGGTCGTCGCCGGTGCGGGCGCGGCCGTCGCCGTCGGGGCGGGCGGGGCGCTCGCCGCCGGTGCCTTCGCCGGGGAGAAGAGCGGGAGCAAGCCCAAGGCCGCCGCCTCCGCGAGTGCCGGCGAGGCCTGCTACAAGCTCACCTCCGAGACCACCGAAGGCCCGTACTACATCGACGCGGACAAGCTGCGTCAGGACATCACCGAGGACAAGGAGGGCATCCCGCTCACCCTGGCCCTCAAGGTGATCGACTCCGAGACCTGCAAGCCCCTCGCGAACGCCGCCGTCGACATCTGGCACTGCGACGCCCTCGGTATCTACTCCGGTTACGAGAGCCTCTCCACCGGTGGTGGCGGCGGCGCTCCCACCGACGCGCCCTCCGGCACGCCGACCGGTACGCCCACCGACGTGCCGACCGGCACCCCGACCGGTGAGCCGCCGTCCGGTGGCGGCGGTGGCGGCGGGCACGAGGAGCCCACCGACGACGAGCGCTATCTGCGGGGGACCTGGAAGACCGACAGGCAGGGACGCGTCACCTTCAAGACGGTCTTCCCGGGCTGGTACCGCGGCCGTACGGTCCACATCCACACCAAGGTGCACGTCAACGGCGAGTGGACCGACGCCGGTTACGAGGGCGGCAACACCTGCCACACCGGCCAGTTCTTCTTCGACGAGGAGTCCGTGCTCGCCTCGGCCGAGGTGGCGCCGTACTCCACCAGCACCACCGAGCGCACCACCCTCACCGAGGACACGATCTACGACCAGAGCGGTGTCCAGGGCGGTCTGCTCAAGCTGAAGTACAACAAGAAGAACATCGCCAAGGGTGTCGTGGGTTCGATCACGATGGGCGTCGAACCCGACGCCACCCACGAGGGCACCGACGACGCCGTCCAGCCGGGCGCGTCCGAGACCTCGTCGGCGTCGGCCTCCGCCGGCTGATCCACGTGGCGGGGCGTCGCGGTCACTCGTCCGGTGACGCCCCCTCCTCCAGCAGCCGCTCCGCGATGTCCGTCGACCAGCTCTGGGCCCACGCACGCAGGTCCGTGAGCTGGTCCTCGGTCAGGCCGTACGCCGTGAACGCCGTGTCCGGGTAGTGGTCCGTGCCCGTCAGCCGGGTCTGGAGGGTGGGCAGATCGAAGTCGTCCCGGGCGTGGCGGCGGGCCAGTTCCTCCAGGTCGGGGTGGGTGAAGCGGGCCGACGCCGCCCTCGCGTCGATCAGGTCGACGGCCAGTCCGCGGTCGTAGAGCGCCCGGACCTTGGTGCCCACCGCGTCCGGGAGGGAGAGCGCCGGACCGTACGGGGTCGGGACGGGCGGGCTCCAGAAGGTCTCCTTGTGCAGGGCCAACCGGAGGACCGTGTCCGTGGTGCGGTCCCGTACGGACAGGTGCGCCGACAGCGGGTCCGCGTCCTGGAGCGTCGCCCCGTAAAGGCCCCCGGAGGCGAGCACCGCGCCCAGCGCCTCGGCGAGACCGGGCATCGGCTCGGCGCTCTCCGTCGCCAAGTCCAGGTTCGCGTGCGGGCGTTGGAGCAGCTCGTGCGCCTGGAGCGCGTAGCCGCCGGCAAGGGCCCAGGGGGTGCCTGCGGCGGCCAGGTCGAAGACCTCGGCGAGGAGCCGGAGGTGGGGTTCGAGAAGGTCCACCGAGTAGTCGTACCAGGTGCGGTGACCGTGCCGGCGGCGGAGACGCGCGGCCGTGCGGGACCGGCCTCGGCCGGGGTGGTCGCGAGGACCCGTACCCTTCCGCCGCTCTTCCTCTGCCCGACTCCTGCTCCTCCCCTGCTCCTCCCCTGCGCCTCCCTCGCTCTTCCCCCGTTCTTCCCCTGTTTTTCCTCGGGTTTTCCTCCGTGTTCGCTCCGTACTTCTCAAAGTCGCTTAAGGAATCACCAAGGGGCCTCACAGCGAGGTGCCCGATCGTCATGTCATGAGCACCCAACCGGTCCTCGTGGCCACGGACCTCGTCGCCATCTCCGTGCTGGCCTTCGCCGTCTACTTCCCGCGCCATCACCGCCGGGACCTCATCACGGCGTTCCTCGGGATCAACGTCGGCGTGCTCGCGGTGGCGATGACGCTGTCCTCCTCCTCGGTGGGGATCGGCCTGGGGATGGGCCTGTTCGGGGTGCTGTCGATCATCCGGCTCCGGTCGTACGAGATCGCTCAGCACGAGATCGCCTACTACTTCTCGGCGCTCGCCATCGCCCTGCTCAACGGCATTCCCGAGGAGACGTCGGCGCTGCCGCTCTCCCTCACGGCGCTGATCCTGGGCACGCTGTACATCGCCGACCACCCCCGCCTCTTCGCCCGGCACCGCACCCGCGGACTGCGCCTCGACTCGGCGTACACCGACGAGGACGCCCTGCGCGCCCACCTCGAGGAACTGCTCGGCGGGCGGGTGGTGAACCTCTCCGTCAAGAGCATCGACCTCGTCAACGACATCACCCAGGTCGAGGTCCGGTACGTCGTGCCGGGCAGGAGGACGGCCGCTCCGCAGGTCCCCGAGCCCGTACGGCGGCCGGAGGTCCGGGCGTGACCGCGCTCGACTCCCTCGGCGCGGCCGTCGGCTTCCTGCCGTCCGTCGGACTCGACGAACTCGTCGCCCGCGCCGAGCTGTTGACCCGCGTCGACCGCAAGTACGTCCTGCCGCTCGCCGACCTGCCGTTCGTGCTCGGCGGGCTCGACACCGGTGCGGAGGTCCTGGAGATCGACGGGGCACGGGACTTCGGATACCGGTCGCTGTACTTCGACACCCCGCGCCTCGACGCCTACCTGGGCGCGGCCCGCGGCCGCCGGCGCCGATTCAAGGTGCGGATCCGCAGCTACCTGGACTCCGGGCTCGACTTCCTGGAGGTCAAGACACGCGGGCCGCGCGGCACGACCGTCAAGCACCGCGTCCCCTACGAGGGGTCGCCGGCCGCGCCCGGTCCCCGGCTGGACGCGGGTTCCCGCGCCTACGCCGACACGGTTCTCGCCGGGGCGGGCATCGATTCCCGGGACTTCCGCTTCCTGCCGACGCTGACGACGACGTACCGGCGTACGACCCTGCTCCTGCCCGACGACGGCAGCCGGCTGACCATCGACACCGGCCTGGTCTGGAGCCTGCCCGACGCGAGCCGGGCGCTGGCCGTCCCCGGCCGGGCCGTCGTCGAGACGAAGGCGGGGCGGGCCGGCTGCGGCGCCGACCGGCTGCTGTGGTCGCTCGGGCACCGGCCCTGCACGGTCTCCAAGTACGGCACCGGGCTCGCCGCGCTGCGCCCCGAACTCCCCGCCCACCGCTGGCTGCCGGTCCTGCGCCGCCACATCCCCACCGCACTCGACTTCCCCACCGCACTCGACGGGAGCCCCGCATGAGCAGAGGAACGGTACGGCCGCCGCGGCACAGGGCGGCAGCGGCCCTCGTCTCCGCGGCCCTCGTCTCCGCCGCGCTGGCCGGGTGCTCCCCGGACACCTCCGACGCGGCCGGCAGCGGTTCCGGGGCGTCGGCCTCGGCTTCGGCCGGTACCGGCGTCGACGGCACCCAGACCGCCGCCGCCGTCCTCGCGGCCGACCGGCAGGCCCACGAAGCCGACACCGGCGAGGACGTCTCCGCCGCCGTGCACATCACGCTCGACGGGGACGCGGCCTCCGTCGACGGGGCCGGCGCCGAGGCCGACGGATCCACGGTGACCGTCACCAAGGGCGGTACGTACCGGCTCAGCGGCACCCTCTCCGACGGGCGGATCGTCGTCGACGCGCCCGACGCGACCGTGAAGCTGGTCCTCGACGGGGTGCGGATCTCCAGCTCCACGGGTGCCGCGATCGCCGCCACGGCGGCCGACGGACTCGTCGTCGTCCTCGCCGACGGCAGTGCCAACACCCTCTCCGACGCAGGCTCCTACGCCGACGGCGCCGAGGTGAACGCCGCCCTGTTCAGCGCCGGTGACCTGACCGTCGCGGGCACCGGCTCGCTCACCGTGCGCGGCAACGGCAACGACGGCATCGCGAGCAAGGACGGCCTGGTCATCGCCGCCGCAGCGGTGACCGTGCAGGCCGCCGACGACGGGGTCCGCGGCAAGGACTACGTGGTGGTGCGGGACGGCGAGCTCACCGTCACGGCCGGCGGCGACGGTCTCAAGGCCGACAACGAGGAGGACGCGGACGCCGGCTATGTGTCGGTCGCGGGCGGGGCGGTCGACGTCACCGCCGAGGGGGACGGGGTCGACGCGGCCACCGACCTGGTCGTCACGGGCGGTCGCCTGACCGTCGGCAGCGGGGGCGGCAGCGGGAACCGGCCGGCCGAGGACGCCTCCGCCAAGGGGCTGAAGGCCGGCGTCATCAGCGTGCTGGCGGGCGGGACGATCGCGGTCGACGCCTCCGACGACGCCGTGCACAGCGACGGCGCCGTCCACTTCGCCGGGGCCACGGTGTCGGTCGCGAGCGGCGACGACGGAGTGCACGCGGAGGGCGACCTCGTCGTGGACAAGGGCACGTTGAAGGTGACGTCCGCGGTCGAGGGCCTGGAAGGCTTCGACATCGCCGTCCGGGGCGGCTCGGTCTCCCTCGTCTCCAGCGACGACGGCATCAACGCGTCCGGGAACAGCGGCAGTTCCCAGGAGGGCGGTGGCGGCCCGGGCGGCGGGGGCGGCGGCGAGAACGTCGGCGCGTACAAGCTGACCGTCTCCGGCGGCACCCTGCTCGTCGACTCCGAGGGCGACGGCCTCGACTCCAACGGCACCGCCGAGATCACCGGCGGCACGGTCGTCGTCAACGGCCCCCAGCGGGGCGGCAACGGAGCCCTCGACGTCAACGGGACCTTCACGATCAGCGCCGGCACCCTGCTCGCCTCCGGCAGCTCGGGCATGGTCGTCGCCCCCGACGAGGACTCCGCGCAGGGCTGGCTGTCGGCGACCCTCGACTCCTCCGTCCCGGCGGGCACGACCCTGCACGTCGTCGACGCCGACGGCAAGGTCGTGGCCACGTACGTCACGTCCAAGCAGATCCAGAACGTCGTCTACTCGTCGTCCGCGATCAAGTCCGGCCAGGAGTACCGGATCCACTCCGGCGGCACGGCGTCCGGCGGCGACGGCACGGGCGGCCTCGCGGTGAACGCGGGCGCCCTCGGCACGGCGAAGCAGATCGCGACGGTGACGGCCGGGGAGGCGCCGGAAGGCGGCGGCTTCGGCGGCGGCGGTCCGGGCGGGGGCCGCGGATGAACAGGGCGGGCGACGCTACTTCGCCACGAACTGCGTGAGGATCGCCTGCACTTCGTAGATGTCCACGCCCTTGGTGAACGTCTTCTGGATCGGCACGGAGGAGCCGGACACCCAGATCTTCAGCTCGGCGTCCAGGTCGAAGGTGCCGGCGGTCTCCACCGCGAAGTGCGTGATGCTGCGGTACGGAATCGAGTGGTACTCCGTCTTCTTGCCGGTGATCCCCTGCTTGTCGACGAGGATCAGCCGGCGGTCCGTGAACAGGATCGTGTCCCGGATCAGCAGGTAGGCGGCCTGCACATGCTCGCCCTGACCCAGCAGACGGGCGTAGTCCTGCTGCGCCTGCGCCGGGTCGATCGGGTGCGCGTTGCCGAAGAGTGCCATGGAAGATCCCCCAGTAGACGTCGACGTCGATCCCTGTGCGGCGATCCCTCCCCACAGAGAGGTGTTCGTCCCCGATGCGCACCTTAAGGGGGAGGTGGGGGAATCGCGAAGGCGTTTGATCGAGTCGCGGAGGAGGCGGCGGAAAAAAAATCTGTTTCGCACGGCAACTCTTCACGGGGCGGCGACCACTGACAGGACGTAAGCCCGCTCCTCCCCGTAAGGATCCCCCGTGGCAGCTCCCTCCCACCGCCGGTCCCTCCGCTCGCGCCGTGCCCTCGTCGTCTCCGCCGCCGCCGTGGCCGCGGCCGTCGGCGCCGGGGTCGTCGTGATGAACGCGAACGCCGGGACCGTCGACCTGTACCACCAGACGCTCGCCGCCAAGGACGGCTGGGCCTCCTCCGGCACGGGTACCACCGGTGGCACCAAGGCCGACGCCGCGCACACCTTCACCGTCTCCACCCGCGCCCAGCTGGTGAAGGCGCTGGGCTCCGCCTCGGACACCACCCCCCGGATCATCAAGATCAAGGGCACGATCGACGCCAACACCGACGACGCGGGCAAGAAGCTGACCTGCGCCGACTACGCGTCGGGCACCGGCTACTCGCTCTCCGCCTACCTCAAGGCGTACGACCCCTCCTCCTACGGCACCTCGAAGCTGCCCTCCGGCACCCAGGAGAAGGCCCGCGCCGCCGCCCAGACCAAGCAGGCGAAGAACATCGTCTTCAAGGTGCCCGCCAACACCAGCGTCGTCGGCGTGCCGGGCAGCAACGCCGGGATATCCGGCGGCATGCTCCAGATCCAGAACGTGGACAACGTCGTCGTCCGCAACCTGACCTTCGCCGCCACCGAGGACTGCTTCCCGCAGTGGGACCCGACCGACGGCGACGACGGCAACTGGAACTCCAACTACGACTCCGTCACCCTGCGCGGCGCGACCCACGTGTGGGCCGACCACAACACGTTCACCGACGCGCCCCACCTCGACAGCGCCAACCCGAAGTACTACGGCCGCGAGTACCAGATCCACGACGGCGCCCTGGACATCACCAAGAGCTCGGACCTGGTGACCGTCTCGCGCAACCAGTTCACCAACCACGACAAGACGATGCTGATCGGCAGCAGCGACAGCGAGCCCTCGGGCAAGCTGCGCGTCTCCATCCACCACAACATCTGGAAGGGCATCGTCCAGCGCGCCCCGCTGGCCCGGGTCGGCCAGGTGCACATCTACAACAACTACTACGACGTCACGACCCTCAACGGCTACGCGACGCAGTACAGCATCAACTCGCGCGCCAAGGCCCAGGTCGTCGCCGAGAACAACTACTGGAAGGTCCCGACCGGAGGAAAGGTCGCCAAGCTCCTCAGCGGCGACGGAACCGGCGCGGTCAAGGGCTCCGGCAACCTCGTCAACGGCACGGTCACCGACGTCGTCGCCGCGTACAACGCCGCCTCGTCGAAGGACCTGAAGACCACGGTCAACTGGACCCCGGCCCTCACCTCGGGCCTCGAGACCTCGGCGAAGAACCTGCCGACGACCCTGGCCACGACCACGGGCGCGAGCGTCCTGAAGTAGCACCCCGGACTCGCGAGGGCCGGGTGACCACGAGCCCCCGGCCCTCGCGGCTTGTTCCGGGCACGGTGAGCCGAGCCCGTCAGGTGTCGTACGTGCCGTCCCACGGCTCGGTGAAGCCCAGACGGTCCGGGTAGAGCTCCGCCCAGGTCTCGGGGTTGCCGTCCTCGTCCTTGTCCTCGCGGATCACCAGGCCGAACAGCACGCCCTCGAAGGTGAGCCGGAAGGGACGGACCGCGATGTCCGTGTAGGAGCGGCGGGGCAGGCTGCGCAGGAGGGTGGCCAGGCGGACGCGGGCCCGGTTGAGGACCGAGTCGTCGCCGTGCGGGTTGCGCTGCTGCTCCGCCCAGGTGCCGGCACACCAGATGTCCGAGTCGCGGTAGCGGCCCTCGGCGTCGAAGGTGTGCAGCACGGTGTAGAGGCGTTTGCGCTCTTCCCAGCCGTCGTCGAGACGGAATCCTTCGGGGAAGGCGTAGGTGACCGACGCGAGGAACTGGCCGTCCGCGTACCGCCCGATGGACTCGGTGCGGTGCTTCGGCTCGTAGGCGATCGGGATGACGTTGGGGACTGCCATGGCGGAAACCATACGGCTTGGCGGGAACATGCCGGAGCGGGGGGAACCCCTTCGGTTCCTCCTCCGCGTCCGCCGGCCAGGGCCCGCCTTCCGACCCGGGTCCGGGAGACCCCGTCCCGGGCCCGGAAGACCCCGACCAGGGTCCGGGAGGCGGATGCGTCCAGGGTCCGGGACGGCGATGCGTCCCGGACCCCGTGGTCGGTCGTCGACGCGCTACGCGGCCGGCTTCTCCTCCAGGCGCGGGAAGAGAACCGCTCCCTTGGTGACCGTCGTCCCGGCCGGGAGCGTGCCCCAGGTACCGGCCTCCTGGACCCGCTGGTCCGCCAGAGCGCCCAGGACCGCCTCGGCGCCCAGCGAGTCCCAGAGCTTCTGGGAGGTGTCCGGCATGACGGGGTTCAGCAGCACGGCGACGGCGCGCAGGGACTCCGCGGCGGTGTAGAGGATGGTCGCCAGACGCGCCCGGCCCTCTGCCGAGTCGTCCTTCGCGACCTTCCACGGCTCCTGCTCCGTGATGTAGCCGTTGACCTGCTTGACGAAGTCGAAGACGGCCAGGATGCCGCCCTGGAAGTCCAGCTCCTCGCCGATCTTCCGGTCGGCCACCGCGACCGCGTTCGCCAGACCGTCGTGCAGCGCCTTCTCGGCCTCGCTGTCGGCGGTGGCCTCGGGCAGGACGCCGTCGAAGTACTTGCCGACCATCGCGGCCACCCGGGAGGCGAGGTTGCCGTAGTCGTTCGCCAGCTCGCTCGTGTAGCGGGCCGAGAAGTCCTCCCACGAGAACGAGCCGTCCTGGCCGAAGGCGATGGCGCGCAGGAAGTACCAGCGGTACGCGTCCACGCCGAAGTGCGAGGTCAGGTCCTGCGGCTTGATGCCGGTCAGGTTCGACTTCGACATCTTCTCGCCGCCGACCATCAGCCAGCCGTTCGCGGCGATCCTGCCGGGCAGCGGGAGGCCCTGCGCCATCAGCATCGCGGGCCAGATCACCGCGTGGAAGCGGAGGATGTCCTTGCCGACCAGGTGGACGTCGGCCGGGAAGGTCTCTTCGAACTTCTGCTGGTTCTCGTTGTAGCCGACCGCCGTGGCGTAGTTCAGCAGCGCGTCGACCCACACGTAGATCACGTGCTTCTGGTCCCACGGGATCGGGATGCCCCAGTCGAAGGTGGAGCGGGAGATGGAGAGGTCCTGGAGGCCCTGCCGGACGAAGTTCACGACCTCGTTGCGCGCGGACTCGGGCTGGATGAAGCCGGGGTTCGCCTCGTACAGGGCGAGCAGCTTGTCGCCGTACTCGCTCAGCTTGAAGAAGTAGTTCTCCTCGCTGAGGATCTCCACGGGCTTCTTGTGGATGGGGCACAGCTTCTGACCTGCGAAGTCGCCCTCGCCGTCGAGCAGCTCGCCCGGAAGCTTGTACTCCTCGCAGCCGACGCAGTACGGGCCCTCGTAGCCGCCCTTGTAGATCTCGCCCTTGTCGTACAGGTCCTGCACGAACTCCTGGACGCGGTCGGTGTGCCGCTGCTGCGTGGTGCGGATGAAGTCGTCGTTCGCGATCTCCAGGTGCTCCCAGAGGGGGCGCCAGGCCTCGTCGACGAGCTTGTCGGCCCACTCCTGCGGGCTGACGCCGTTCGCCTCCGCGGTGCGCATGATCTTCTGACCGTGCTCGTCCGTGCCGGTGAGGTACCACACCTTCTCGCCGCGCTGGCGGTGCCAGCGGGTGAGCACGTCGCCTGCGACGGTCGTATAGGCGTGGCCCAGGTGAGGAGCGTCGTTGACGTAGTAAATGGGGGTGGAGACGTAGAACGCCTTGCCACCCTGCTTCTCGGTTCCAGTGGCCGCCATGCCCGAAATCCTACTGGCCCCGCGAAGATCCACTCACATGCGTTTCGGGGGGTGGACGTGATTCTCCACCCCCCGAAGCGGGCCTACGGGCGCCAGGTGGCCAGTACGCCCTCGTAGAGCTCGGCGTCCGTCAGCTCGCGCGGGGCCGGGCCCGCGTGGAAGAAGGACGTGTTGGGGGTCTTCAGCTTGCGCAGGTAGTCGAAGGCCTTGTTGTCGTGCTCGCCGAAAGCGACGAAGGAGAAGAAGACGGCGGGGTGGTTCTTCGCCGCGTCCGTGAGGGACTGGGTGGCCGGGGTCTTCGCGTCCGGGGCGCCGTCCGTCTGGAAGACCACCAGGGCGGGGGTGCCCGGGGCGGCTTCCTTCTCGTGGTGGCCCACGACCGCCTCGACCGCCGCGTGGTAGCTGGTACGGCCCATGCGGCCGAGGCCGGCGTGCAGCTCGTCGATCTTGTTCTCGTGGTCGGCGAGGGTCAGCTCGCCGGTGCCGTCCAGTTCCGTGGAGAAGAAGACGACGTGGACCGTGGCCTCGGGGTCGAGGTGGGTCGCGAGGGCGAGGGTCTGCTCGGCGAGGGCCTGGGCGGAGCCGTCCTTGTAGTACGGACGCATGCTCGCGGAGCGGTCCAGTACGAGGTAGAGCTTCGCTCGGGTGCCGGTGAGGTGGGTTGCCTCCAGGGCGGTGGCGGCCGCGGCGGAGGCGGTGGCCAGGCCGGGCGGGAGGGTCGGGGTGGGGGCGAGGGTCTCGGCGGGTGCCTTGACCTCGGCCTCGTCCTTGACCTCGGCTTCCTCCTTGACCTCGGCCTCGGCCTTGACCTCGGCGGCCGGGGGCTCTTCGGCTTCCGCGGCGGCGGCGACCGCGACCGGCTCGGCCTTGACCTCGGCCTCGGCTTCGCCTTCGGCCGAGTCGTTCCCACCCGCACCACCCGTGCGGCTTTCGTCGTCGGCCGCGAGTGGCCCCTGCGGGGCGTCCTCGCCGTCGGCGGCCGCGGGCTCGTCGGCTTCCGCAGCAGCGGCCGCGGGCTTGTCGGCCTCGGCCTCGGTCTCGACCTCGGGCTCGGATTCCGGTGCCTCGGGGGCCGCGACCTGCTCGGGCTCGGTCTCCGGCTGCTCGGCCGCGGGCTCGGTGGCGGCCTCCGCCGCGGTCGGCTCCTCGGACGGGGTGCCGGTCTCGCCCTCGGACGCCGGCTCTTCCGCCGTCGGCTCCGCCTCGGCGGCGGCGACCACCGCGGGCTCCTCGGCCGTCGGCTCGGCCTCCGCGGCCGCCTCGGCCTTCGGCTCGTCCACCTTGGCTTCGGGCTCGGCCTTCGCCTCAGCCTCGGGCTCGGCCTTCGCTTCAGCCTCGGGCTCGGCGACCGCCTCGGCCGGCTCGTCCACCTCGGCCTCGGCTTCAGCCTCCGGCTCGGTCTGCGTCGGCACCTCAGCCTCGGCTTCCGCCGTCACCTCAGCCTCATCCGTCGCCTTGACCTCGGCCTTGGCCGGCGCCTCAGCCTCGGCCTTGGCCGGCGCCTCAGCCTCGGCCTCAGTCGGCGCCTCAGCCTCGGCCGTCACTTCAGCCTCGGCCGGTGCCTCAGCCTCGGCCTCAGCCGTCGGCTCTGCCTCGGCCTCAGCCGGTGCCTCCGGCGTCGGCTCCGCCGTCTGCGGCAGGGTTTCTGTCGACTGGGTCGGCTTGGGGACCGATACGTTGTCGAAGGCTGCTGAGACCAGGTCGTGTTCGTCCTGGGATGCCGGGCGGGGTTCCGGGACCTGGGCCGTGGGGGTGGCCCTCGGGGTGGGTTCGGGGGAGGGGGACGGGACCGTCGGTTCGGGCGCCGGTGTGGGCGCCGGGGTGGGCGCGGCCGCCGGTGGGGGGACGGCCCCGGTCGACTCCTGGTCCTGCTCCTCGGAGGCGGTCTGTTCCTGCGAAGGAACCTGTTCCGCACCCTCTGCCTCGGCGGCCCGCTCTTTGCGTGACCGTCCGAACGCGTTCCGCAGGAGAGTGAGAATGCCCATGTGCGCAACCCTTCGCGTGAGTTGAAGCCCGTCAATCCCTGGCCAGGACGGACACGTAAGGTTAACGGCCCCGGAAGGTGATCTTGGGCAGGGGTGAGTGTAAGGAATCCAGGTGTGTCAATACCGCCTCGGCACCCCCTCCGCGCAAGTCCAACACCCTTCTGGCTGCCGGGGATTCACTTTCCGTTCAGCCTGCAGCAGCGCCTGCGCACATACGTGCCCCTAACGTCACGGTCACACCAAGGGCACGCAAGGGGAGATTAAAGGTGCGCAAGCTTCTGCCGCTGATCGGAACGCCGTCCCAGTCCCATCCCGGCGGACGCTCCGCCATGACCTGCCGCTTCCGGTGTGGTGACGCCTGCTTCCACGAGGTGCCCAACACCAGCGACAACGCGTACGTCGGCGAGATCATCGCCGGGGCGATCGGCCGCCGCGCGATGGTGCGCGCCGCCGCGGTCGTCACCGTCGCGGCCGCCGCCGGGACCGCCGGGGTGGCCGGTGCGCTGCCCGCCGCCGCCGCGCCCGTGCGGGAGTCCGGGAAGCCTTCCGGGAAGCCCGCCGCCAAGGCGGCCCGCGGGCTGCGGTACAGCTCCGTCGCCCCCAACACCGCCGACGCCGTCACCGTCCCGGACGGGTACGGGCAGAACGTGGTCATCCGCTGGGGCGAGCCGATCCTGCGCGGGGCTCCCGCCTTCGACCCGGAGAAGCAGACCGCCGCCGCCCAGGCCGGGCAGTTCGGCTACAACAACGACTTCCTGGCGCTGCTGCCCGTTCCGGGCGAGTGCGACCGGCAGCTGCTCGTCGCCAACCACGAGTACACCGACGAAGTGCTCATGTTCCGTGGTTACGACGCGGCCAACCCCACCCGGCAGCAGGTCGAGGTCGCCTGGGCGGCGCACGGTCTCGGCGTGGTCGTCGTGGAGGAGGACCGCAGGACCGGCAAGCTGACCGCCGTGCCCCGGCACCACCTCAACCGGCGGGTCACCGCCACCACCGAGTTCCGGCTCACCGGGCCCGCCGCCGGCTCCGACCTGCTGAAGACCTCCGCCGACCCGACCGGCACGAAGGTGCTCGGCACCCTCAACAACTGCTCCGGCGGCACCACCCCGTGGGGCACCACGCTGCACGGCGAGGAGAACTTCAACCAGTACTTCGCCAACAGCGGCCGGGCCACGGACAAGCGGTACGGGATCGGGACCGGCGCCACCGAGCGCAAGTGGGAGCGGTTCGACAAGCGGTTCGACGTCGCCCAGGAGCCGAACGAGGTGCACCGTTTCGGGTACGTCGTCGAGCTCGACCCGTACGACCCGACGTCCACGCCCCGCAAGCACACCGCCCTCGGCCGGTTCAAGCACGAGGCCGCGACCGTGCGGCTGACCGAGGACGGGCGGCCGGTCGTCTACTCCGGTGACGACGAGCGGTTCGACTACTTCTACAAGTTCGTCGGCAGCAAGCGCATGAAGAAGGGGTCGAGCCGGGCCGTCCGCGAGCACAACCTGTCGCTGCTCGACGAGGGCACGCTCTACGTCGCCAGGCTCACCGGCGACTCCCCCGCGATCGAGATCGACGGCACGGGCAAGCTGCCCGCCGACGGCGAGTTCGACGGGAGCGGCGAGTGGATCCCGGTCGCCACCGCCACCGCAGGGGGCGCCGTCTCGCACGTCGAGGGGATGAGCGCCGAGGAGGTCTTCGTCTTCACCCGCCTCGCCGGTGACAAGGTCGGCGCGACGAAGATGGACCGGCCCGAGGACATCCAGCCCTCGCCCGTCACCGGCAAGGTGTACGTCGCCCTCACCAACAACACCAACCGCGGTGTCGGCGCGAACGCCAAGGCCGACGAGGCCAACCCGCGCAACGCCAACAAGCACGGGCACATCCTGGAGCTGACCGAGCGGCGGGGCCGTCCCGAGAGCACGACGTTCGCCTGGTCGCTCTTCCTCGTCGCCGGCGACCCCGACGACCCGGCGACCTATTTCGCGGGGTTCCCGAAGGACGACGTCAGCCCGATCTCCTGCCCGGACAACGTGGCCTTCGACCCGCACGGCAACCTGTGGATCTCCACCGACGGCAGCCAGCTGGGCTCGCACGACGGTCTGTTCGGCGTGGCGACGCGCGGGGCGCGGCGCGGTGAGCTGAAGCAGTTCCTGACGGTGCCGACCGGGGCGGAGACCTGCGGTCCGATCGTCCAGGACCGGCGGGTGCTCGTAGCCGTGCAGCACCCGGGCGAGGTCGACGGCGCGACGGTGGAGAAGCCGGCGAGCACCTGGCCGGACGGCGCCGGGAAGATCGTCCGCCCGGCGGTCGTGGCCGTGTGGCGCAAGGACGGCGAGGACATCGGGGTCTAGGGCAGGTCCAGGCCAGGTCCAGGCCAGGTCCAGGGCGGGTCCAGGGCAGGTCCAGGGTCTGTCCGGCCGGTCTGCCGCCGCCGCTGTCTCCTGGCGCGGGGGCTCCCGGACGCCGCGGGGGCCCCGGCTACCGGCGCCGGTGGAGGGTGAGGTTCACGACCAGCGCGCGGTGGTCGGTGCCGGCGAGGCGGAGGAAGCGGGCGCCGCTCGCGGAGAAGTCCTCCGACACGAGCACATGGTCGATCTGCGCGCCGAAGGCGGGCGTGGTGCGGCTGGGCCAGCTCGGTTCGCGGGCGTCGCCCGCGAGCCGGGCCGCGTCGCGCAGTCCGGTGCCGAGGACGCGGCGGAAGGCGGCGTGGTCCTGGGAGGCGTTGAAGTCCCCGGCGAGGACGAGCGGACCGTTCTCGTGCCGGACGGCGAAGTCCCGCAGCCGCCCCAGCTCCCGTTTCCACAGGGACACCTGGCGGGGCAGCGGGGGCTTGGGGTGCGCGAGCTGGAGCCGTACGGCGTGTCCGCCGACGTCGGCCACCGCGCCCGGCATGCCCATGCTGCCGGGCACGCCCGCGGCGGCCGTCAGCGGGAACCGGCTGAGGACGACGGACCCGACGGAGCTGTCACCCGGGACGGCCTGCCGGTACGGGTAGTCGGCGCCGAGTTCCCTCGCCACCGTGGCCTGACAGGTGTACTCGCACTCCTGTACGAACACGAGGTCGGGCTGCTCGCGCCGCACGACCGGGATCAGCGCACCGGTCGCCCACCCGAACTCGACGTTCGACGTCAGCACCCGCAGCCGCGCGAGCACCGGCCCGTCCGGCCGGCCCCCCGTTCCGTACGGCTGGACGAACCAGGCGAGCAGCCCGAGCACGACCGCTCCCCAGATCGGCCCGGCCGGCCAGCGGGCGAGCAGCGAGAGGGCGACGGCGGCCCCGGTGGGCACGGTCAGCCACGGCAGGAAAGCGAGCAGTTGCGGTACGGGGGTCACGGCATCGGTGTCGGCGACCCGGCACCCGACGACCACGCTCACCCCGGCCAGCAGCAGCCCGGCGCACCGGGCGCCGAGGAGCCGTCCTCGCATCGACCTCATCCCGCCGAAGGCTACGCCCCGGTCTTCGCCAGGAACTCCGCCAGCACCCTGTTGAACTCGTCCGCCCGCTCCAGGTTCGGCAGGTGGGCCGCGCCCTCGACGATCCGGAGCTCGGAGTGCGGGAGCGCCGCGTGCATCGCCTCCGCGTCCGCCACCGGGGTGTACTCGTCGTCCTCGCCGACCACGACCAGGGCGGGGACGGTGACGCGGGTCAGCAGGGGGCGGTAGTCGGGACGTTCGGCCCGGCCGCGCAGTGCGGCGGCGGCGCCCTCGGGAGGCGCGGACGTCATCATGCGGTGGACGTGGGCCTTGACCTCGGGGGCCGCGTAGGGCGCGACCATCTTCTCCAGGACCTCGTCGGCGTAGCCGCGCATGCCTTCGGCGAGCAGGCGGTCGGCCGTCTCGTTGCGGGCCAGTCTGCCGCCGGGGGTCTCCGGGGCCGGGAAGGTGTCGGCGAGGACCAGGCCCCGGACGCGGTCGGGGAACTGCCGGCAGAGGTCCATCGCGATCTGGCCGCCCATCGACAGCCCGGCCAGCACGAACGTCTCCACCTTCAGTTCGTCCAGGAGCGCCGCGATGTCCTGGGCGAAGTCGGAGAGCAGCGTGATGCCGGGGACCACCGGGGAAGCGCCGTAGCCGCGCAGGTCGGGGGCGATCACCCGGCGGGTGGCGGAGAACGCCTCGATCTGCGGGGCCCACATGGTGCGG
This sequence comes from Streptomyces sp. NPDC002884, assembly GCF_040295245.1. Taxonomy (NCBI): domain Bacteria; kingdom Bacillati; phylum Actinomycetota; class Actinomycetes; order Kitasatosporales; family Streptomycetaceae; genus Streptomyces; species Streptomyces sp. NPDC002884. The sequence continues at coordinate 18,151 of NZ_JBEOVB010000050.1, forward strand.
TCGAAGGGGTGGCCGTGGACGAGGACGAGGGGGAGCGCCGGGGGCGTATCCGTGCCTTTGTCCTCGTATGCGAGGAAGGGTGCCATGTGACCGACAGTAGGGCGGGCCGACTTCTCGGTGCAATAAGATCTTTGTCCTCGGTGCAATCCCGATCGCGCCGAAGGACGGAGCGGGACACCCCATGGCCGACTTCCGGCTCATCGCCGACCGCATCGCCGCCGACATCGCCGCCGGACGGCTCGGCCCCGGCCAGCAGCTGCCCCCGCAGCGGTGGTTCGCGCGACGGCACCGCATCGCGCCCTCGACGGCCGGACGGGTCTACGGCGAACTCGTGCGGCGCGGACTGGTGGTGGGCGAGGTGGGGCGAGGGACCTTCGTACGGGCCGCGCCGGCCGTCGCGCACGGGCGCGCGCTCATCGAGACGGCCACCTCCGCACCCGTCAACCTCGAACTCAACTACCCGTCGGCCGAAGGGCAGTCGGAGCTCCTCGCGGCCTCCCTCGCGCCGCTGCTGCGGGGCGATGTCCTGACGGAGGCCATGCGTCCGGGCGCCGCCGGCGGGACCGCGGTCGCCCGCGAGAGTGCCGCCCGGCTCCTCGCGCTGCCCGGCTGGCGGCCGGACCCCGCACAGCTCCTGTTCACCGGCAACGCCCGGCAGGCCATCGCCGCCGCGCTCGCCTCCCTGGTCCGGCCGGGCGGCCGGGTCGGGGTGGAGGAGCTGACCTATCCCCTGGTCAAGGAGATCGCCGGACGGCTGGGGGTGGTTCTCGTCCCGCTCGCGGCCGACGCGGAAGGGGTGCGGCCGGACGTCCTCGCCGCCGTCCACCGCGCCGCTCCGCTCTCCGCCCTCTATCTCCAGCCGACGCTCCACAATCCGACCTCCTCGACCATGAGCGAGCGGCGGCGACGCGAACTGGGCCGCCTGGTGGTCGAGTGGGGGCTGCCGGTCGTCGAGGACCGCATCTGGTCCTTCCTCCGTCCGGACGCCGCCGCGTTCGCGGCGCACGCCCCCGGTCTCACCCATGTCGTCGACGGGCTGTCCAAGCGGGTCGCGCCGGGGCTGACCGTCGGTTTCCTCGTCGTACCGCACGACCGGGTGGAGGCCGTGGGGGCCGCGGTGCGGTCCGGCGGGTGGAGCGCGGGGAGGTTCGCGCTGGAGGCGGCCGTGCGGTGGACGGGGGACGGGGTGGTGCGGCGGCTCGTCGAGGCGAAGCGGGCGGATGTCGCCCGACGGCAGGCGATCCTCACCGAGCACCTCACCGAGCGTCTCGGCGAGCACCTGGGCGGGCACCTCACCGAGCACCTCACCGGGCGCCTTACCGGGCGTCTCGGCGGGCGGCTCGCGGGGGGCGCGGTACGGACCGATCCGTGTGCCTACTTCGCCTGGTGGGAGCTGCCCGTGCCCTGGCGGGCGGACACCTTCACCGCCGCTGCCGCCGCGCACGGCATCGCCGTGACCCCGGGGACCGCCTTCGCCGTCGACCCGCACCGCACCCCGGACGCGGTCAGGCTCGGACTCGCGTCGGCTCCGGAGGGGGAGTTGGCACGGGCGCTGCGCACACTCGCCGGCGTCGCATCAGACGGACCGCCGGGGAGTGCCGGCGGATGAGCCAGGTCGCCGCCGCCACCGTCAGGCCCAGTGCGAGCAGCAGCCAGGAGGCCGTCCGCAGGGTGGCGGTGAGGGCGTCGTACACCGCGCCCGCGGCCGGGCGGTGGGCCTGGTCGGGGAGGTCGGAGAGGGTCAGACGGCGGGCGATCGCGACGGCGAAACCCAGCAACGCGCCGCCCAGGGCGGTGCCGAGGGCCGTCGCCGTGACCGCCCGGCGGCGGGAGACCGCCACCGCGATACCGGCCACCGCGAACACGACGGCTGCCAGGGGCAGCCAGAAACCGGCTACGTCGAGCACGTGGTAGCCCTTCCGGAGAGCGGCCAGTTCACCTGGCGGGAGGAGTGCGACACGGGTGTGCTCCACCGGCACGCGGTCGGCGAACGGCACGTGATCGGCGGTCAGTCGGCGCTTCAGCGGCGAGGTGACGGTGGCGAGGTCCACGGTCACCGGACGGGAGTCGCGGTCGGCGCTCTCGTCGTTCAGCGCCCTCATCACGGCCGTGTGAGCCGCTTCGTTGCCCGCGTCCCAGGCCGTGCGGTAGGCCCGGGTCGCGGTGAAGGAGCGGACCGCGTCCCGCAGGAAGAGCGGGTTCATCCCGGCCTGGCGTGCCACTCCGTCACCCACCGTGTCCGCGACGGCGTTCCGTACGGCCGGGTCGGAGGCGAGCGGCGCCATCGTGGCGACGTAGCCGCGGGTGTCGGTGAGGCCGTACGCCGCCCAGGCCGCGAGCGTGCCGAGCGGCACGAGCAGGCAGGACAGCGCGACGAGGACGGCCGAGAGGGCGGTCCGCAGGCTTGGGGACACCCCTCCAGGCAACGGGGTCGGGGCGGGTGACGCGAGCCCATGGCGGCCGTCCGGGTGGTGTCCCGGGGACGTCTCGGGCGCGCCTTGGGGGTGTCCTGGAGCCGCCCAGGAGCGCCCTGGCGGCGCGCTCCGGTGGAGGGTTCACCCGAACGGGTGTTTCCTGGTTCTGGGGAGAAGGAGGTCGATCATGCGCACCACTTTGGCCCTGCGGACTCTGGCCGCGGCCCTGCTCGCCGGTGGCACCCTCGCCGGCGCGGCGCTGGGAACCACGGCGGCGGCAGCCCCTCCGACCAGCGGTGGCGACGGGAACGGCTCGATCCGGGGCACCGTCGTCTCCCGCTCCGAGCTGAGTGTGCGACAGGAACCCACCACCCGCTCGCCCGTCGTCGCGACGCTCGCGTCCGGCAGCCACGACCGTGTGCAGTGCATGGTCAGGGGACAGAGCGTCAACGGCAACCCGGACTGGTACTGGCTCTTCGGCGCCCAGGGCTGGGCGAGCGCCGCCTTCGTGGACACCGGCGGCGCGCGGGTGCCCGACTGCGCCGACCCGTGCCCGCAGTGGAAGAACGGCGACTGGACCAACTGGGACGACCCCTTCACCAACAGCTCGTTCGGCGTCTCGGCTTCGGGGACGTTCAGCTTCTCCGGCTCCTGGAGCTTCAGCGCCACCGGAACCTCGTCGGGTGACTGGGAGTGGGTCCCGGTCGGCCGGTGAGTGGAGGGATGAGGGAAGGCACGGGCCCCGGCGTACAACGCCGGGGCCCGTGTGCGTCCTGCCGCGGACGCTGTCGGTGGACGGATCAGCGGATACGGTGTCCGGCCGCGTCCTCGTGCGTGTAGAAGCGGTAGAACAGCGTCACGAAGACGCCTGCCGAGACCGCCAGGGACCACCCCACGGAGCGCAGGACGCTCGCGCCGGTCTCGCTGTAGAGGAATCCGAAGGCGCAGCCGGCGAACGCCGTCCACAGCAGGGCGTGCAGCTCGCGCCGCATGCGTGGGGCCAGGGCGTGGATGCCCATCCACAGGGCCGCGAACACGAACGCGCTCACGAAGCCGAGCAGAAGGTTCCAGCCGGTGATGGGGCCGCCGGAGCGGTTGTTGGCCGCGACCCAGTAGCCGTAGACGAGTCCCAGTGCCACGGGTGTCGTCCACTCCGCGGCCTGGTGGGTCCGTTCGCTGAAGACGCCGGGCGTACGGGACCGGGTGGAAGTGGTCCGTACGTCTGACGCGGGTGCCGCATGAGCCATGAGAGGACTCCTCTCTCTCCTCGCCCCCGCCTTCCAGGGCACACCTGGGCGGGGGCGGTGGCAAGTCGGGTGCACCGGCTTCGTGCACATGCTTCGTGCGCCGGGTCCCTGCGCGGCTCCCGGATGCGGGCGCTCCGTCCCCGTGCTTCGCTGACCTCATGGAGTCCGGCGGTCACAGCCTGCTCGACCGCTATCCGCGGGCCCGGCGCCGGGACGTCCTCCAACGGCACCAACTGCTCCAGATCCGGGGCCGCAGCGTCACCTGGCTGGTGCCGCTGATGATGCTCGTCGCCATCTCCTACGCCGACTACAACACCACCGGCGAGTTCCGCATCGTCTCCTGGTGCGTCTTCGTCGCCGCCATCGCCGCCGCGCTCTGCGGGGTGTGGACGACGGCGCTCTTCGCGGCGCTCGCCCTGCTCACCTATGCCACCAGCGACGCGGCCTGGCCGACCGAGTACCAGGAAGGCGCGGCCGACTTCGTGCTGGTGCTCATCGGCGGTGCGCTGTCCGTCCTCGCCGCCTCGGTGCGGGTGCGCGGTGAGCGACGGATGGTGCACATGATGGACGTCGCCGAGACGACCCGCCGGACGGTGCTGCGTCCGCTGCCGTCGCCCTGGGGCGGCCTCGACCACGCGGCGGTCTATCTGGCCGCCGACGCCGAGGCCCGGGTGGGCGGCGACTTCTACGACATCCAGCCCGGTCCGCACGGCACCCGGGTCCTCCTCGGCGACGTGCAGGGCAAGGGGCTGGGCGCGGTGGACGCGGCCGCCGCGCTGCTGGGCACCTTCCGCGAGGCCGCGTACCACGAGGCGGATCTGGCGACCGTGGCCGGCCGGCTGGAGACCCGGATGCGAAGGCACCGAGCGCACACCTCGGCCCTCGGGCGGCCGGACGGCGACCGGTTCGCCACGGCCGTGCTGATCGGGTTCCCCGGGCGGGGGCGCGGGGTGGCGGGGGAGAACCGGGCCGTGGGCGAGCGGGGAGTGGTCGAGATCGTCGGGTTCGGGCACGAGCCGGCGCTCGCGGTCGGCGGGACGGAGGGCGTACGGGCCCTTCCGAACGGCGGGGGCCTCCCGCTCGGTCTCGGTGAGCTCGTCGCGCAGGACGACGGGCCCCCGCCGGTGCTGCGGGTGGCCGTGGCCCCCGGTGAGACGCTGCTGCTGGTCACCGACGGGGTGACCGAGGCGCGGGACGCCGCCGGTGAGTTCTATCCGCTGGCCGAGGAGGTCGCGGCGGCCCTCGCCCGCGATCCGCGGACCGCCGAGCCGGGCCGGCTGGTGGCCTTCGTGCGGGACCGCACGCTGCGGCACTGCCGAGGGCGTCTCGCCGACGACACGACGGTCTTCGCGGTGCGGCCCGTGTCACCCGTGCCGTCGTCCGGGCCGCCCGCGCCGTCGTCCGTGCCGCCGCCCGACGAAGGCCCCGTAGAGGGACGTTTGCAGGCCTGAGGCTCCCCTTTGCACCCGCAGCGGTTACGGTGCTGAGGTACCTGATCGACAGGGGAGGGGACCATGCGGGAAGGGACCATGCGGGAGGGGACCGTGCCCGGAACCGTGCTGCTGCTCGCGGCCTCGCCCATGGGCAAGGGCTGTCTGGTGGACGCGGCCTCCGTGCTCCCCGTGCTCGCGGCCGTACCGCCTCCCGTGCTGGCCGGAACCGACACCGCGAACGTGGTCGAACTCGCCGACCCGCTGGATCCGCAGGCCGTTCTCACCCGGCTGAGGGCCGCCGCGGTGGCCCCCGGGCCGCTCACCCTGTTCGTCGCGGGTCAGCTGCAGATCGACCGGCGACAGCGGCTGCCCCACCTGGCGCTCGCCCGGACGACGCCCGCGACCGTGCGGTACACGGCGTTCCCGTGGCACTGGTTCCGGGAGGAGCTGCGGCTGCGGGCGCCCGGTTCCACGACCGTGGTGCTCGATCTGCGCGCGGATCCCGAGACCTGGGACTGGCTGCGGGGGAACGTTCTGGACTGCGGACCCGTGGCGACCGTGTACGGGCGGATCGCGCCGCCGCCGGGCCGCCGGGCCGTCGCCGCGCCGACGTACATGAGGGCGGTCGCGACGATACTGCGCAGCGGTGGCCGTCCGGCGCTCGAGCGGCTGCACCAGGCGGCGCTGGCCCGCATCGCGGGCGACGGCGAGGTGGGCGACCTGGTGCTCACCCCCTTCGGCGGCCCGGCCGGCCGGCGGGTACCCGACGCTCCCGTCACCCCTCCCGTCACCCCTCCCGTCACCCCTGCCGTCACCCCGGGCACACCCTTCGCGCCCGTAGCCCCGGGCGGGTCTTTCGCGCCCGTAGCCCCCGGCGCACCGCTCGTCCCTGCGGTACCGAACGCATCCGGCGCGTCCGCCGGCCCCGGCGTACCCCTCGCGTCGGCGGCACCCGACACGCCTGGCGTCCCTGGCGTCCCGGTCGCCTCGGGTGCGCTCCTCACCTCGGCCGTCTCTGCGCCCTTCGTCCTGCCGGTCGCCTCGGGCGGGCCGGAAGGGCGGGACTCCGACCCCCACGACGCGATTTCCACAGCCGTCCGGGCCGGGCGGCACGGCGACGCCGATGTTCTCGCCGCACGCCAGGAGGAGACGGCCACCGCCTCGTACGGGCCCGGGTCCGAGGAGGCGCTGCACTGGGCCGAGGTGCGGGCGGATCTGGCGATGTTCGCGGGGGACGCCGAGCGCAGCTGCCGCACCTGGCTGGCGGTCGCCGCCGCCCGGCTGGAGGCCGGACAGCCGGTCGACGCGCCCGCCGTGGAGGCGGCGGTCGACCGGGCGCACCACCAGTGGGGGCGGATCCACGACGTGCCGCGGGCCCGTGCGCTGGGTCCGGAGATCGCGCGGTTGCGCGGCCGGGTGCCGGGCCGCCGCGAGGGCGCGCTGGACCATGTCCGGCAGCAGTTGCGGCAACTCCAGACGCAGGGGTGAGCCGCCGCGCCGGTGAAGCGGTCGCCGATGGGGCGGTCGCCGGTGGGACGGTCGCCTGTGGGGCGGCCGGGACGGCGGATGCGGGGCCCCGCCCGGCAAGGGGCGCGGGCGCCTGCGCGACCGGACCGCACCGGCCCGCCGCGGAGGTACCGCCCGACCCGCGGAGCGCTCAGCGGCGCTCGGCCGTCTCGTGCCGGGCCGTCGGGGAGGCCGGTCCGGCGTCCGTGGCTCTGGCCGGGCCCGCGTTGGCCGCGGTGATCAGGGCCGTCACGGCCAGGACCGCCGCGGCGACGGCCCTGACGTAGGGCGCGGAAGGGCGTGCGGATGTGCGTCCGGGCACGGCTACCTCGCAACGTCGGCGACTGCGATACTCACGTCAGCCAGCTATTAAGCATGCTTAACTCGCCGTTTAACCTAGGGGCTGAGATAGTCCAACGGCAAGAGGCACAGGGGTAGTTGGGGGAGTCGGGCGTGGGAGAGCGGGACGAGCCGGAGGTCGTGGGTCGCCGGGTGCAGCGATTGCGGGTCGAACGGGGGCTGACACAGCGGCAGTTGGCAGAGCCGACCTACACTCCCGCCTATGTCTCGACGCTGGAGGCCGGCCGGGTACGGCCCTCCGACGAGGCGCTCAAACACATCGCCGAGCGGCTCGGCGTCGACTTCGAGGAGCTGGCGACCGGCCGGCCCGCCAGCCTCGTCACCGACCTGCGGCTGCGTCTCACCGAGGCGCAGCGGGCGCTGGCCACCGGGGCGGCCGAGGAGGCGTCCCTCCTGTACACCGGGCTGCTCGCGGAGGCACAGGGGCACGGGCTGGCGGAGGAGCAGGCGACCGCGCTGCTCGGCCTCGGGGAGTGCGGGATCGACACGGGCGACCTGGACACGGCCCTGCGCTGCTTCGAGCGCGCCGAGGCCGCTCTCGCGGACGCGCCGCTCCCCGCGCGCGTCCCCGCCCTGCGCGGCCGCGCGGTCGCCCACTACCTCGCCGGTGAACTGCGTTACGCCGTCTACCTGCTGGAGTCGACGCTCGACGAGCTGAACCGGGGCGGACTGCACGACCCCGACGCGCTGCTCCTCCTCTACGCCTCCGTCATCGGCCCGTACATGGACATGGGCGCCCAGGCCCGTGCCGCGCAGGCCGCCGAGTTCGCCCTCGCCCTCGCGCCCCAGGTCGGCGACCCGGCCCTGGTCGCCCGCATGCACCGGTCCGTCGCCCGCACGCTGCTCGCCGAGGGCCGCCTCGCGGAGGCCGACGCCTCGCTGGCCAAGGCGTCCGAGCTGTACCGACAGCTCCAGCTCCGTACGGAACTCGCCAACTGCCACTGGATGCGCGGCTACGTCTACGCCCAGAACGGCGAACTGGAGCGTGCCGAGGACGAGTTGAAGCAGGCCCAGGCCATGCTCTCCGCACAGCGCGCCGCCCTCTACAGCAGTCAGGTCGCCGTCGAGCTGGCCGACGTACTGCACCGGCGGGGCAAGTCGGAGGAGGCTGCCGCGCTGCTGCACACCGTCCTCGGGGAACTGTCGCCCGAGCGCGGCGCCGTGCACTCCGCGGGGGCGCACCGGCTGCTCGGGATCATCGCCGAGGACGCCCGGGACACGGAGGCGGCGGAGGAGCACTACGTGCGTGCTCTGAGCCTGCTGGAGCGGGCGGGGGCGGCGGGGGATCTCGCCGATCTCTGCCGGATGCTGGGGGATCTGCTGCGGCGTACGGGGCGGGTGGAGGCGGCCCTGGACGCGTACCGCACGGGGCTCGGGCACCGTACGGCGCCGGGGACGACGACGCTGGGACCGGCGCCCGCGCAGCCGCCGCTGTAGCCCTCGAACGCCGTCCTCGAACGCCGGCCGGGTCGGAGGCGGCCGGGCCGGCAGGGGGCCGGGCCGGTCGGGGGCGGACGGCTGTCACAGCATTCTCTTGGGAAAGTGGACGGTCGGGCACAGCCGCCGCCGTTAGCTTGCGGGGCGTGGAGAACCAACGGACTGTGGCCGACGGCCTGCGGGTCGTCGTGCGCGCGTCCGTGTACGCCGTGCTCGGCGGTGCCGCGCTCGTCGCCATCGCGACCGTCGTGTCCGTCCTCGGGCCGCTGCTCGCGCTCGACCTGTACACCCCGCCGGTGGCCGCCTGGTGGACGGTGTTCACCGCCGTCGCCGTCCAGGGGGTGCCCTTCCTCCTGCTCGGGACGGTCGTCTCGGCGGCGATCGGCGCGTTCGTGCCGGAGCGGGTGTTCCGGCGGCTCCTGCCGCGCAGCCCCGCGCTCGCCGTGCCGGTGGCCGGGATCGCCGGGGCCGTGCTGCCCGGCTGCGAGTGCGCCTCCGTACCGGTGGCCGGCAGCCTGATGCGGCGCGGGGTCGCCCCGGCGGCCGCCCTCGCCTTCCTGCTCTCCGCGCCCGCGATCAACCCGGTGGTGCTCGTCGCGACCTCCATCGCCTTCCCCGGGCAGCCGAAGATGGTCCTGGCCCGGCTGCTCGCCTCGCTCGGCACGGCCGTGGTGATGGGCTGGCTGTGGGCGCGGTTCGGGAAGGAGAAGTGGCTGCGGCTGCCGGGGCGCGGCACCCCGTCGGCCCACGCCACCGGCCCCCGCGCCTTCCTCACCGGCCTTCAGCACGACTTCCTGCACGCGGGCGGCTTCCTGGTGCTGGGCGCGGCCGCCGCGGCGACCTTCAACATCGCCGTCCCGCGCTCGGTCCTCGACGTCTTCACCGGGTCGCCCTGGCTCGCGGTGCCGCTGCTGGCCGTACTGGCCGTCGTGCTGTGCGTGTGCAGCGAGGCCGACGCGTTCGTCGCCGCTTCCCTGAGCGCCTTCCCGCCCACCGCGCGGCTGGCGTTCATGGTGGTGGGCCCGATGGTGGACCTGAAGCTGCTCGCCCTCCAGGCGGGCACCTTCGGCCGGTCCTTCGCCGTCCGGTTCACGTCGGCGACCTGGGTGGTGGCCGTGGCCGCCAGTGTTCTCGTGGGGTGGTGGCTGCTGTGAAGCGGTACGGACCGGCGGCGCTGCTCCTCCTGACGGGCGGCGCGGTCCTGCGGATCACGCTCTTCAGCGACCTGTACCTGCGCTACGTGCAGGCGGGCCTGCGGCCCTACCTGATCGTGTCCGGGGCCGCGCTGGTCCTGCTGGGTGCCGTGACGGCGATCCTGCGCCACCGCACGCCCAGCCACGACGAGGAAGCCGGCCATGGGGAAGCGGACCAGGGGGACGCCCGCCATGGGGACGCCGACCATGGGGACGACGACGGGTACGCCGGTCACGACGGGTCTGGGCACGGCGGTCACGACGGGCACTCCCATGGCCCCGCCGGACCCCGGGTCGCCTGGCTGCTCACCCTCCCCGCGCTCGCGCTCCTCCTCTTCCCGCCCCCGGCGCTCGGCTCCTACAGCGCCGGCCGCGAGGCCGCCCAGCGGGCCGCGCAGGGCATCGGCGCCTTCCCGGCGCTCCCGGCGGGGAACCCGGTCGAGCTGACGGTCGCCGAGTTCAGCTCGCGCGCGATCTACGACAGCGGACGCTCGCTGACGGGCCGTACGGTCCGCATGACCGGCTTCGTCACCCACGGCGACGACGGCACCTGGTACGTCACCCGCCTCGTCGTGACCTGCTGCGCCGCCGACGCCACCACCGGCAAGGTCGAGATCCGGGACGCGGACGACGACGCCCTGCCCGCCGACACCTGGGTCACCGTCACCGGCACCTGGCGTCCGAAGGGCAGGCTCGGCTCCGACGCGGCCTGGCCGCCGGTCCTGGACGCGGCCGAGGTCACGCGGGTGCGACAGCCGGCGGATCCGTACGAGAAGCCGTGACCGGGACAGGTTCCCCCGGTGGGCGAGGGGTACCCGGCGCATCACGAGAGGTGAGCCGTCCCGTCCACGGAGGTGATGGCACGTGATGACCACGGGTCACCGGGATCGGGACCGGGTCGCCGAGGTCATCGCCGAGGAGACGCGGGGCGCGGGTCCGCGGGAGGTGCCGCAGCGGCTGTGCGACGCCGTGCTGAAGCTGCTGCCGGTGAGCGGCGCGAGCGTGTCACTGCGCGGCGACGGGATGCCGGTGCCGCTGAGCGCGAGCGGTGAGCAGGCCGCGCATGTGATGGAGTTGCAGGTCAGCCTGGGGGACGGGCCCTGTCTTGAGGCGGCCGAGACGGGTTCGGCGGTCTGCGCCGCGGACCTGATGTCGAGCCGGGACGCCTCCCGCTGGCCGGTGTTCGCCCAGCAGGCGGCGGCCCTCGGGGTGCGGTCGGTGTACGCGTTGCCGCTGGGCGACCGCGCGGTGTGCGTGGGCACCCTCGATCTCTACCGGGACGTGTCCGGCGAGCTCGCCGCCGACGAGGTCCGCAGGGCGCGGGTGGTGGCCGAGGTCGTGACGGAGGCACTGGTGGCGCTGCCCCGGGCCGAGCCGGACGACCCGGACGACGTGGGCGGCTGGCTCAGCCCGCTGGCCACCGACCACGACGATGTGTACCGGGCGGTGGGGATGGTGATGGCCCAACTGGGCGTCGCCGCGGACGAGGCACTGTCGTTGCTGCGCGGCCACGCCTTCGCGAAGAGCCGTACGGTGCTGGAAGTGGCCCACGAGGTGGTCGCCCTGCGGACGCGCTTCGACGACCTGCCCCTCTGAACCCGCTCCCGCACGCACCCACCGGGCCCCGCGCCTCGGGCCGGCCCCGTGCTCGGGCCGGCCCCGTGCCTCGGGCCGGACCCGCGCCTCGGACCGGCCCTGCGCCTCGGACCTGACCCGCGGACCTGCGCCCCGGACCTGAACCTGACCCTGACCCTGATCCTCAGACCTGCACCTTTCCCTGCTGTCTGACGTCGGCCAGCCGCCGGACGCCGAGCTGGACGGCCGCCTGGGTCGCCGCGTTCGGCGCGTCGTTCAGACCGCCGTTGGTGAGGGCGAAGGCGTCCTCCCCGGCCCGGACGGCGGCGACGTCCAGGGTGAGGGCGGTCGGGTCGCCGCCGGGGTTCTCCTCGGCCGTCGCCCAGATCGTCAGGGTCACGCGCAGGCCCTGGCGGACGTCGCCCACCTCCGGCAGCGGCAGCTCGGAGACCTGCGCGTCCAGCACGGTGTCGCCGGTCGCCTTGGCCGTGAACCGGGCGCACTTCTGCGGCATCGTCCTGAGCCAGGCCAGCCTGGCGTCGACGTCCTTCGGACGGCTGCCGCTGAGCTGGTAGCGGAGCTGGGCGCCGGCGTCCGGGTCGTCGAGTCCGACGACCGCGCGGGCCGGCCCGCCGAGCAGCTCGTCGGCGTAGAGGGCGTCGAGCAGTTTCTGGCAGTCGGGGGTGGAGGTGGTCGCCTTGAGCATGCCGTCCCGCCAGGTGGCGGCGCCGTGGGTCGGGGTCCAGGGCGCGCCGAGGTCGGTGTCGGTGATGAGGGCGGCGCGCGCCTGCGCCTCGGTGAGGACGGGTGAGGTGGTCGGCGCCGTGGGCCTGGCCGAGGACCGCTCCACGGTCGGCGTGGCCGGGTCGGCGGTCGGCGGATGCTCCAGACCGAGGGTGGCGCAGCCGCTGGTGAGGGTGGCGACGGTGACGAGGAGGAGTGTGGAGGCCAGGAGGGCGGGACGGGCCATCGGGGTGCCTCCAGGGGTGCGCGCGGGTGCCTCCTCTCACGGCAACACCGGTGCCCCGAGCCGACCAGCGCGGCGGGCCGTACGGGTTACCGGCGTTGCTGCGGGCGGGTGGCGGGGCGGGCGGGCTCCGGGCGGAGCGCGCCGACCGGACCGCGGCGGGCCCGGGGCTCGGGTCCGGGGCTCGGGTCCGGGCGGCGCGGCCGGTGCGGTACCGGGCGGGCAGCGGGCGGCCCAGGGCGACCTGGCCGCCGTCCGGCTGCGCGACGGCCGTCGCCCGGGCGCGCCGCCCGCCGACGAGCCGCTCCGCCGGATCGGGGACCGGGCGCCGGCACGCGGGACCGGACTGTGGGGGCGAACGCCCCCGCATAGGGTCGGTGGCGACGGAGACCGTGGTGCGGAAGGAGTCCCGAAGGTGACCGAGCAGCCCATCCCCGTGATCATCGACTGCGACACGGGTGTCGACGACGCCCTCGCCCTGCTGTTCGCCGTACGCCATCCCGGCCTGGACGTGCGGGCGGTGACGTGCGTGGCCGGGAACACGGACGTGGACGGCGTGGTCCGCAACACGCTGACCGTGCTGGAGTACGCGGGCGCCGGGGACATCCCGGTCGCCCGGGGCGCCGAGCGGCCGCTGATCGAGCCGGTCCGCACGGCGGGGCATGTGCACGGGCGGGACGGCATGGGCGACCTGGGTCTGCCCGCCCCGACCCGACGGCCGGTCGACGTGGACGCGGTCGCCTTGCTGCGCCGGGAGATCCTCGCCTCCCCGCGCCCGGTCACCCTCGTCCCCACGGCCCCGCTGACGAACATCGCGCTGCTGCTGCGCACCCACCCCGAGGTGACCCGCAACATCGAGCGGATCGTGTTCATGGGCGGCGCGGTGACGACCGGGAACGCCACGCCGGTCGCGGAGTTCAACGTGTGGCACGACCCGGAGGCGGCCGCGATCCTGCTCACCGCGGGTGTGCCGATCACCATGTACGGCCTGGACGTCTTCAAGCGGGTGCTGGTGCCGGCGGCGGACGTGGCGCGGCTGCGGGCGAGTCCCGAGCCCCGTCTCCGGCTGGCCGGCGAACTCCTCGCCCACCGCGACCCGGCCACCTCGGGCGACCCCACACCCACCGGCGGTCTCGGCGACGCGGGCGCGGTCTGCGCGGTGGCCGACCCGGCGGGTCTGACCACCGGGCTCCTCCCGGTGGAGGTCTCGCTGGCCCCCGGTCCGGCCCGCGGCCAGACGGTCGTCGACCGCCGCCCGCGCCCCGGCGAGTCCGAGATCCACGAGGGCGCACGCGAACAGACCCTCGTGGACGTGGCGTTGGACGTGGACGTGGAGCGCTACGTGAAGCTGTGGCTGACGACACTGGAAAGCTAGCCCCGCCAAACAGCCCGAGCCCGCAGGCAGCCCAAGCCCTGGCAGGCAGCTCAAGCCCCGCGGTCCCGTAAGCCCGCAGTCCCGCAGGCAGTTCAAGCCCCAGCAGGCAACCCAAGCCCCGCAGGCAACCCAAGCCCCGCAGGCAACCCAAGCCCCGCAGTCCCGAAAGCCCGCAGTCCCGTAAGCCTCTCAAGGCAGAACGCGGGCCCGGGGACATGGTCCCCGGGCCCGCGTCACATCGGCCGAGCCGGCCCCTCGGCCCCTCGGCCCCTCGGTCACTCGGCCGCGTAGGCCGCTCGACCGCTTCAGCCGCGCAGCGCCTTGCGGCGGCGGGTCGCGACGACGATCGCCGCGCCGCCCGCCAGCAGCGCGGCCGCGCCGCCCGCGATCAGCGGGGTGTTGCTGTCCGCACCGGTCTCGGCGAGGTCGCCGCCACCGCCGTTCGGCGTGGGGGCCGGCGCGCTGGTCGACTCGGACGCGGACGGCGTCGGCGTGCTCGACTCCGACTCCGGCGCGGACGGCGACGGAGACGTGCTCCCGGGCGCCGACTCGGAAGGCTCCGACGGCTTCGACGGCTCGGCCGGGGTCGAGGCGGACGGCGACGGCGACGAGCTGCCCCCGGCCGGCGGGGACGCCGGCGGCTGCTCGGTGACCGTGCAGTCCTTCGTGCCGCCGTTCCAGGCCGCGATCAGCTTGTCCTTGATGACCGGACGGTCCGGCCCCTTGGGCAGGTCCCCGTGGACGAACCCGTCCTTCGCGTCGAGCTTGCCGTCGAACTTGACCGCGCCGCGGTAGAGGTCGATCTGCGCGAAGCAGCCCGCGTCGGGTACGGAGATGTCGAGGGTGTCGGTCTGGCCGGGCTTGACCGTCACGCTGTCGAAGTCGACGAAGACCTGCTCGCCGGAGGTGCCGAAGCTGGCGCCGTGGGCGAGGTAGGAGGCGAGGGAGGCGGTGCACGTCGACGCGTCGCCGGCCGCGCGGACCTTGACGTGGATCTTGCCGTCCTCGGTCGGCTTGAGGGTCTGGTCGTCGACCTTGACCGACTTGTAGAAGTGCGTGCCGTCGAGCGAGAACTCGCAGCGGTCGGTCCCCGTCTCGGTGCCCGCGCCGGTCCCCGGCTGGTACTGGCCGCCGGACTTCCAGCCGTCGCCACCGGGTGTGCCGGTGCCGGCGAAGGCGCCGGAGGCGGCGGCGACGGAGGCGGCGCACAGGGTGAGCGAAGCGGCGCCCGTCCCCAGCAGGCGGCGCACGGTGACACGTCTCGCTATGGACATGCGTATCCCATTCTTGGCGAGTGCCAGGACTGATCGGCCAGAGCTGAATGGCCGGGGCTGATTGGTCAGATCAGAAGAAGAAACACCAGGCCCTCCGGTCACAGGGGCCACAGCGTGGGCCCATCGTCGTGCGGACCACAGACCGCTGTCAACCTGCGTCAAACCTCAGGGAGTTCAAGGTTCCGTCACATCTCCCTCACGTGCGGAATGATCCACTCCGAACGGCTCGCACGTTCACTTTCCGGGCACAATGGACAGACTTCCGCTCATGACCGACTTCTCCTCCCACCGCCCCGACTGGTGGCGCCAAGCCGTCGTCTACCAGGTCTATCCGCGCAGTTTCGCCGACGCGGACGGCGATGGCCTCGGGGACCTGCGAGGCATCACCGACCGGCTGTCCCACCTGGCCGGCCTCGGCGTGGACGCCCTCTGGCTCTCCCCCTTCTACCCGTCCGAGCTCGCCGACGGCGGCTACGACCTCGCCGACCACCGGGACGTGGACCCGCGCCTGGGTTCCCTGGCGGACTTCGACGCGCTGGCCGCCGAGGCCCACCGCCTCGGTCTGAAGGTGATCGTCGACCTCGTCCCCAACCACACCTCCCACCAGCACCACTGGTTCCAGGAGGCGCTGGCCGCGGGCCCCGGCTCCCCCGCCCGCGAGCGCTACGTCTTCCGCGACGGACGCGGCCCGGGCGGTGAACTCCCGCCCACCGACTGGCAGTCGGTCTTCGGCGGCAGCGCCTGGCAGCGCGTCCCCGACGGCCAGTGGTACCTGCACCTCTTCGCCCGTGAGCAGCCCGACCTGAACTGGGGCCACGAGGAGATCCGCGAGGACTTCCGCACCACCCTGCGCTTCTGGTCCGACCGGGGCGTCGACGGCTTCCGCGTGGACGTGGCCCACGCCCTCGCCAAGGACCTCGCCGAACCCCTCCGTGACCTGGGCACACCGGAACTCGTGGGCGAGGAAGCCCTCGACCGACTGCCTCCCGGCACCCACCCCTTCTACGACCGCGACGAGGTCCACGAGATCTACCGCGACTGGCGCCGCGTCCTCGACTCCTACAGCCCGCCCCGCACGGCGGTCGCCGAGGCCTGGGTCCCGGGCGCCCGCCGGGCCCTCTACGCCCGCCCCGAGGAGCTGAACCAGGCGTTCAACTTCGAGTATCTCCAGGCGGGCTGGGACGCCGAGGCGATCCGTACGGTCGTCGCCGACTCCCTGGCCACCGCCCGCGCGGTCGGCGCCTCGGCCACCTGGGTGCTGTCCAACCACGACGTCCTGCGCCACGCCTCCCGTCTCATGCTGCCGCCGGGCACGGACGACAACGCCTGGCTCCTCTCGGGCGGCCACGCCCCGCGCGTCGACGAGGCGGCCGGCCTGCGCCGGGCCCGCGCGGCGACGCTGCTGATGCTGGCGCTGCCGGGATCCTCGTACGTCTACCAGGGCGAGGAGCTGGGCCTGCCCGAGGTCGCCGACCTGCCCGTGGAGGTGCTCCAGGACCCGCTCTGGGAGCAGACGGGCCGCGTCCGCAAGGGCCGCGACGGCTGCCGGGTGCCGCTGCCGTGGACGACGGCGGGGGCGTCGTACGGCTTCGGCGCGGCCGGTGCCTGGCTGCCGCAGCCGCCGTACTTCGCGCGGTACGCCGTCGAGGCCCAGGAGGGGGTGCAGGGCTCCACCCTGGAGCTCTACCGCACGGCCCTGCGCCTGCGCCGCAAGCTGCTCGACGGCGAGGAGCTCGGCTGGCTGCGCGACGACACCCCGCCGGGCGTGCTGGCGTTCGCCCGCCACGACGGCTGGCGGTGCGTCACCAACCTGTCGGACGGGCCGGTGCCGCTGCCGCCGGGGGAGGTGCTGCTGAGCAGCGTTCCCCTCGACGACGACGGGCGGCTGGGCCCGGACACGACGGTCTGGCTGGCCTAGCGACCCGTGGTGGTTCCGGCCGGGCGCTCGGGGCGGGCCGAAGTGGAAGTGAAACATTCCGGTCCGCGCACCTCGTCTGTTGAGAGTGAGGCACATGGTTTCTCGTGTGCCGGAATTGCCTCTCCGAGGAGGACAGTTGCGCGGACAGTCACACGGAAGACAGCACGGACCCGGCAAGGCCGCCCTGGCGGCGGCGCTCGCGCTGGTCGCGGGAACGGCCGGCGCACTGCCGGCCGCCGCCGCCCCCGTCGCCCCGGCCGCGACCGGGGCGGCCGGGGCGGCCGGGGCGGCCGGCGCCGCGGGGACGGGCGCCGCCGCCCCCGCGACCCACTGGATCACCCTGATCACGGGTGACCGGGTGGGTGTGAGCGCGGCGGGCGAGCCGGTCCGGATCGTGCCCGGCGAGGGCCGCGAGAAGATACCCGTCAGGATCGAGAGGACCGAGGAACACACCCTGGTCCTCCCGCTCGACGCCCGGCCGCTGCTGGACACGGGCCAGGTCGACGAGCGGCTGTTCGACATCGGGGAACTCGACGCCGCCGCGTACCGCGAGCGCCACACGGCGGGTACCGGACTGATCGTCAGCTACCGCGGGTCGACCTCGGGCGCTGCCGCCGTGCGGGCGGCCCGGAGCCTGAAGTCCGCGTTGCGCGCGGACGGCGAGGCCAAGGTCCGCCGCTCGCTCCCCCGGATCGGCGCCGAGGCGCTCACCGTGCCCGACGCCTCGGCGGGAGACGTCTGGAAGACCCTGACCCGGCCCTCCGGCACGGCCCGCACCGGCCGGCGCGCCGCCGACCCCGGCCTGCGGCGGATCTCCCTCGACGGGGTGCGCCGGGCGAGCCTCGACAAGAGCACGGCGCAGATCGGTGTGCCCGCCGCCCGGCAGGCCGGCTACGACGGCCAGGGGGTGCGGATCGCGGTCCTGGACACCGGAGTCGACGAGACGCACCCCGACCTCCAGGGCCGGCAGGAGGCCGAGCGGAACTTCTCCGCCTCGCCCGACACCAAGGACCGCTTCGGCCACGGCACCCATGTGGCATCCATCGCGGCCGGTACCGGAGCGAAGTCCGGCGGCACCTACGAGGGGGTCGCCCCGGGCGCCCGCATCCTCGACGGCAAGGTGCTCGACGACGACGGATACGGCAGTGAGTCCGACATCGTCGCCGGCCTGGAATGGGCGGCCGCCCAGAACGCCGACATCGTCAACCTCAGTCTGGGCGTCCAGGACCGGCCCGGCGTCGACCTGGTGGAAGAGGCCGTCAACCGGCTCTCGGCCGAGCGCGGTCTGCTCGTCGTGGCCGCCGCGGGCAACGAGGGCCCGGACGCGGGCACGGTCTCCTCGCCCGCCAGTGCCGAGAAGGCCCTGGCGGTGGGCGCGGTCGACGCGAACGACGTCGTCGCGTCCTTCTCCAGCCGTGGTCCGACCACCGACAACCTCGTGGTCAAGCCGGACATCACGGCGCCCGGAGTGGACATCACCGCGGCCGTCGCGCCCGGCAGCGTCATAGCCCGGGAGGCCGGCGAGCAGCCGCCCGGATACGCCACGATCTCGGGCACGTCCATGGCCACCCCGCATGTGGCGGGCGCGGCGGCGCTGCTCAAGCAGCAGCATCCCGGCTGGAAGGGCGCGGAGCTCAAGGCCGCGCTGGTGGCCGGCGCCCGGCCGGCCGGCGCGGGCCCGTTCGCGGAGGGCGGCGGTCGTGTCGACGTCGCCGCGGCCGTCGGACAGACGGTCGTCTCCGAGCCCACCTCGGTGGCGTTCGCGCGGCAGGCCTACCCCCACACGGACGACGCACCCGTCACGAAGCAGCTCACCTACCGCAACCTCGGCAGCGAGCCGGTCACCCTCGACCTGTCGGCGGCGGCCGTCGGACCGGGCGGAAAGCCCGCCCCGGCGGACATGTTCACGCTCGGCGCCCAGCGGCTGACCGTCCCCGCGAACGGGACCGCCACCGTCGGTCTGACGGCCGACACCCGGCTCGGCGGCGACGCCGACGGCGTGTACACCGCGACCGTGACGGCCCAGGGAACGGGCCAGGCCGTCCGGACGACGGCGGTCGTCGAGCGTGAGGTGGAGACGTACGAGGTGACGGTGCGGCACCTCGGCACGGACGGCGGGCCGACCGCCGACTACTGGCCCTCGCTGTACGGGCTCACGGGCCTCGGCGTCGCGGGCCGCGACTATGCGAAGTGGACCGGGAGCGACGCCTACACGGCACGTCTGCCGAAGGGCGTCTACTTCCTCGACGCGACGATCACCGACGCGGACGGGACGGACAGCCGCATCACCGCACCCCACTTCGAGGTCACCGAGGACACGACGGTCACGCTGGACGCGCGTACCGCGAAGCCGATCGACATCAAAGGCCCCGATCCGGCCGCGGAACGGGTGTACGCCGAGATGTTCACCGAGCTGACCACCCCCGATTTCAACACCTCGACCGGCATGGCCGGTACGTCCTTCACGACCCTGCGCAGCGCCCAGCTCGGTCCGGACTTCTCGACCGAGGGCACCCTCTACCAGGAGTTCAACGCACTCGACATCAACGATACGAAGGAGTACCGCTACTCCTACGGCGGCAAGGTGAACCGGCTGGCCACCGGGTTCGCACGTACGGCCGAGCCCACCGAGATGGCGAGGATCAGCACCGCGCTGGGGGCCACGGTCACCGGCAGGCAGGGGATGCTCTACGCCCGACCGGTCGTCCCGGACGTCTTCGGTTCCATCAACAGCCCCGGGGTCGTAAGGCCGTTGCCCGTGCCGACGACGACGTACGTGACGACGGAGGGCAACGACTGGTTCATCGGGCTGGAGCAGTACGACGACACGGGGAGCTACCCCGAGCTGTCGCACAGCACGGGGGTACAGCACTACGAGGCCGGCCGGTCGTACGGTCGTGATCTGGGCACGGGGGTCTTCGGCCCCGGGCTGGAACCCGTCGAGGGCGTCTCCCGCAACGGTGACGCCGTCACCGGATGCCTCACCCCCTTCCGGGACGGCACCGGCAACGGGAGCTACGCGAACGACGACACCCTCACGGCCACGCTGTACCGGGACGGGGTCGAGGTGGCTTCCACGCCGGACCTCCTGGGCTGCTGGAACGCGGTCACCGTCCCGGCGGAGCCCGGTGACTTCCGGCTCATGGCGACCGCCACCCGCGGTGGTCCCGCCGCCGCGCCCACCGAGGTCTCGGCGGCCTGGACCTTCACCTCCGGGCACACCACCGCCGAGGAGGCGCTGCCGATCTCCGTGGTCCGCTTCACCCCGCGTCTCGGCCTCGACTCGACGGCCGAGGCCGGGGCGGTCGTCCGGGTGCCGGTGTCCGTGCTCGGCGCCGCCGCCGGGAAGAACCTCAGGTCGCTCACCGTCGAGGTCAGTTTTGACGGAACGGTCTGGGAGAAGGCGAAGGTGGGCAAGGGCGGCTTCCTGGTCCGCAACCCCGCGGCCGGCGGGAGCGTCTCGTTGCGCGCCCTCGTGGTCGACCGGCAGGGCAACACCCTGACCCAGACGATCACCAACGCCTACCGGGTCGGGTAGGGCGCCAGGGCGCCCGGGGCCACCCGGGAACCGAACCGCCGCACGGGCCGGGGGTGCCCGTGCGGTACCGGAGAGGGGGGGGGGGCGACGGGGGGGCGGGGGGGGGGGCGCGGGGGTGGAGAGCCGGGGGGTGCCGCGGGCGCGGGCCATCGGGGCGCGGCCCCCCGGGG
>NZ_JBEOVB010000051.1:0-37235 GCF_040295245.1 Streptomyces sp. NPDC002884
GGCCCCCCCGCGGCGGGGTTCGCGGCGCTGGGCGGGTACGGGGTCGTCGCCGTCGAGCGCGTCGACGGCGGCGGTGGCACGGGCGGGGTCGTAGTCGGCGACCACCAGCGCCTCGAAGAACGGACGGCGGGCGGCGATGCGGGTGATGGCGGTGCCCACACCGCCGGCGCCCACGAGCAGGACACGCATGACGAGAACTCCCTCGGCTGAGACTGCGAACGAAGGTGTGCGAAGGGGGGCCCTGAGAGAGATACAACGCCGTGCGCCCGCGTAAGGTCAATGGCGTTGGCATAAGAGCGAAGGGCGACCCGGCCGAAGCGCAACGACCGACGTCCGAAGACCGACGTCGGACGTCCGAAGACCGAAGACTGAGACCGAAGACCGAAGACCGATGAGCGCGGATGAGGGGACGAGGGGGCGAGGGCCGTGGCCAAGCAGGTCGTACCCGAGGAGAAGCGGCGCCGGCGCAGGCCCACCCGCAGCGGCACCGTGCTGTCCGAGCGGCTGATCGTCGAGGCGGCGCTGCGCCTGCTGCGCGAACACGGCAGCGCCGGCCTCAGTGCCCGCCGGCTCGGCATCGCCCTCGACTGCGACCCCAGCACCCTCTACCGGTACTTCCGGGGCATGGACGAGCTGACCCTGGCCATCGGTGACGCGCTCGTCGGCGAGGCGCTGCGCGGCTGGCGGCCGACGGGGGAGTGGCGCACGGATCTGCACACCGTCGGGCTGCGTATCCACGCCGCCTACGTCGCCCACCCGCAGGCCGCCCAGCTGACCGCGAGCCGGGTGACCGGCCGGTCCAACGAACTCGCCGCCGACGAGGCCGTCCTGGACGTGCTGCGTACCGCCGGGTTCCCGCTGCCGGACACCGTGCGGATCTACCACGCGTTCATCGACCAGACGCTGGCCTTCGCCGCCCTGGACGCCGCGTCCCTGGCCCTGCCCCGGGCCGCGCAGCGCGCCGACGAAGCGGTGTGGCGTTCGACGTACGCCCGGCTGCCCGCCGAGACCCACCCCCGGATCGCCGAGGCGGCCCCGCTGCTGTCGACCCGCATGGTGACCAGCGCCTATCCGACGGCGCTGGAGATGCTGCTGGACAGTGCGCAGGCGACGCTGGCCGGGCTCAGCTCCTGAGCGCCTCGGCCGCCGTCGCCGTCACCGCGTCCGCCACCGCCGCCAGCGCCGGGGAGTCCAGCTTCCACTGCTGCCAGTACAGCGGGACGTCGAGCGGGTGTTCGGGGGCGAGGGAGACCAGACGGCCGGAGCGCAGCAGCGGGCCGGCCTGCGCCTCGGGCACCATGCCCCAGCCCAGGCCGGCGACCACGGCGGCCACGAAACCCTCCGAGGTCGGCACCGCCTGTCGTACCGGACTCGCGCCGCCGGCGCCCCGGCGCAGCCCGCGCACGAACGCGTCCTGGAGGTCGTCGCTCCGGTCGAAGGTCATCACCGGCGCCCGGGCGAGGGTTTCGTGGAGCGGGCCGTCGACCAGGTGGCGGGCGACGAAGTCCGGGGTCGCGGCGGCCAGGTAGCGCATCGTGCCCAGGGTCCGTACGGAGCAGCCGGTCACGGCCTCGGGCGACGATGTCACCGCGGCCATCACCAACCCCTCCCGGAGCAGCTCCGCCGTGCGGGTCTCGTCCTCGCGGTGCAGTTCGAAGCAGAGCTGCGGCTCCCTCGGCACCCGGGGCAGGGCCGGCAGGAACCAGGTGGCGAGCGAGTCGGCGTTCACCGCGACCGTCACCCGGGCCGGCTCGCCCTCGCCGCTCATGCCCAGCTCGGACCGTGTGTCGCGCTCGAGCCGGGCCAGCTGGCGGGCGAACCGGACGACGATCTCGCCCGACTCCGTGGCCCGCACCGGCTTGGTGCGCAGCAACAGCACCCGGCCGGTGCGCTGCTCCAGGGCCTTGACGCGCTGACTGACCGCCGACGGCGTCAGATGCAGGACGGCGGCGGCCGCGTCGAAGGTGCCCTCGTCCACCACCGCGAGCAGGGTGCGCACCTGGTCGAGCGGAAGGTCCGGCATCATCCGATCATCACGGGTACTCATCACGAGGGCTAATGATACGTAAGAATCTTTAGCTGTACGTACAGTGATCGCTTCCCTAGCGTGGACGTCATGTCCCACACCCTCACCGCCGCGGCCGCCGGATTCGGCACCGGTCTGTCGCTCATCGTCGCCATCGGCGCCCAGAACGCGTTCGTCCTGCGTCAGGGCGTCCGCCGTGACGCCGTCCTCGCCGTCGTCGGGATCTGCGCCCTGTCCGACGCCCTGCTGATCGCCCTGGGTGTGGGCGGGGTGGGCGCGCTGGTGGTGGCCTGGCCCGGGGCACTGACCGTGGTCGGCTGGATCGGCGGTCTGTTCCTGCTCTGCTACGGGGCCCTCGCGGCCCGGCGGGCGTGGCGGCCCACGGGCGCCCTGACGACGGAGGGGGAGGGGACGGGATCCTTGCGCCGGGCCGTGTTGACCTGTCTGGCGCTGACCTGGCTCAACCCGCACGTCTACCTCGACACGGTCTTCCTGCTCGGCTCCGTCGCCGCCGACCGTGGCCCGCTGCGCTGGACCTTCGGTCTCGGCGCCGTCCTCGCCAGCCTGTGCTGGTTCGCCGCGCTGGGCTTCGGCGCCCGGCTGCTCGGCCGGTTCCTGACCCGGCCGGCCGCCTGGCGCGTCCTGGACGGTCTGGTCGCCGCCACGATGATCGTCCTCGGCGTCTCGCTCGTCGTCGGAGCCTGAGCCGCCCGGGCCTGAGCCGCCCGGGCCGGGTCTTCGGGCCGGGTGTTCGGTTCGGCGTGCGGATTCCGGAATCTGAGATCTCGCGTCCACCGGTCGGTGAAAGCACGCCAGGTGCTGGGATAGTGACCTCCGGACCGAAAGATGTAACGAGCAACCAGGAATCGCGTGGACACGAGCGAGAGCAGCACCGCACCCGAGGCCGAGGAGACCGACCCGAGTCGACAGGACCGGCCCGGGCGGGGCTGGCGCCGCTGGGCGATGGACACCCGGCCGCTGCGCCGGCCCGCCTATCGGCGACTGTGGTCCTCCACCATCGTCACGGCCGTGGGCAGTCAGCTCACCGCCGTCGCGGTGCCCAAGCAGATCTACGACATCACCGGGTCCTCCGCCTGGGTCGGCTACGCGAGCCTCGCCGGTCTGGTGCCGATGGTGCTGTTCGCGCTGTGGGGCGGTGCGGTCGCCGACACCGTCGACCGGCGCAAACTGCTGCTGGCCACCAACAGCGGTATCGCCGTCACCTCGGTGCTGTTCTGGCTCCAGGCGGTGGCGGGACTGGACTCGGTGGCCGTGCTGATGGTGCTGCTCGCCACCCAGCAGGCGTTCTTCGGCCTCAACGCGCCCGCCCGCAACGCCTCCATCGCCCGACTGGTCCCGGCGGAGGAACTCGCCGCCGCGAACGCCCTCGGCTCGACCGTCATGCAGACCGGTCTGGTCGCCGGGCCGCTGCTCGCGGGCTCCCTGATCCCCGTCGTCGGTCTGCCCGAGCTGTACCTCCTCGACGCCGTCGCGCTGTGCGTGACGCTGTGGGCCGTGGCCCGCCTGCCCGCGCTGCCGCCCCTGGCGAGCGCCACCGTCCGGCGTGCCGGTGTGCGCGAGATCGTCGAGGGTTTCCGCTACATCTCCGGGCACAAGGTCCTGCTGCTGTCCTTCCTCGCCGACGTCATCGCCATGGTCTTCGGCATGCCCCGGGCCCTGTTCCCGCAGCTCGCCGCCGAGACGTACGCCTCCTACGGCGAAGGGCTCGCCCTCGGCCTGCTGTTCGCGGCGATCCCCATCGGCGCGGTGCTGGGCGGACTGTTCTCCGGCACGTTCTCCCGGGCGCGGCGGCACGGCTGGATGGTCATCGGCGCGGTCGTCGCCTGGGGCGCGGCGATCGCCGGGTTCGGACTGAGCGGCAGCCTGTGGCTCGCCGTGGTGTTCCTGGTCTGTGCCGGCGTCGCCGACATGGTCTCCATGGTCTTCCGCGGGGCGATCCTGCTGTCCGCCGCCACCGACGAGATGCGCGGCCGGATGCAGGGCGTCTTCACGGTCGTCGTCGCGGGCGGCCCACGGCTGGCCGACGCCCTGCACGGCACGGCGGGCGCCGCCTTCGGGCCCCGGGTCGCGGTCGCGGGCGGCGGTCTGCTGGTCGTCGCGTCGATGCTGGGCCTGGCCGTCGCCGTGCCCGCGCTGCGCCGGTACCGCGTCTGAGCCGGTACCGCGTCCGATCCGGGCGCGGGGTCTACAGCACTCCGCGCCCTTGCGCCCCGTACTGCTCCATCAGCTTGCCCCGGGTCGTCTCCAGCCGGTGCGCGAGGATCTCGGCCACGATCCGTATCAGCGACAGCCCGAGCGCCGGATCCTCGTCGCACAGGGCGAGCACCGGTGGCGCCTCGAACTCGTAGGCGCGTACGGGGCTGAAGGCCTCCGCGCCGAAGTCCCACCGGTAGGGCGGGAACAGCCACGACCAGCCCAGCAGGTCGCCGGCGCCGAGGCTCGCGACGGTGACCCGCCGCAGGGACGTCACCTGCTGGACGAGCGAGACCGCGCCGGAACGGATGACCCAGAAGCGGTCGGCGGTGCCGCCGGGTTCGAAGATCCGGGTGTCCTCCGGGAAGGACACCTCACGGGCGAGCGTCATGAGGCGCTGACGCTGGGGCGGGGGGAGCGCGGTCAGCAGTTTCGTCGCTTTGGTCATGGCCCGGAGCTCCTCGCCGACGATCGGTGGGGTTGCTTCCCCTTACCATTTCAGCCGCTGCCGACGCCCCGGGCACCTCGGCGGGCCGCACTTTCCGTGCGAGGGCCACGAGGGCATGGAAAAGCCCTGGCTGGACGGGGGAGGCCAGCCAGGGCAGCAAAAGGTGGTGTACGGAGGAGGAGTGGCTTCGACCCCGCTCACCAGGTATGAATGAACCGTAAACCATTCGCGGAGATTTTGTGCACTCGGAAGCCGGTCACGTGACCTGTTTCACTTCACCGCAGTCGCCGCCCCCGGTCAATACGGCTCGGCGCTCCGGCCGGGCGTCACGATCTCGTCCAGCACCTTGAGTACGGCTTCGTAGGCCAGACCCCGGGTCCGGGCGTCCCGCGCGTCGTCCGCGCGTTCCGTGCCGGCCCGGGCGAGGTCCGCGCCCCGGGCCCGCCAGGCCAGCAGTTCCTCGTGGGCGCAGGCCCTCGCCCGCTGGATGCGCCGCAGCAGTTCGTCCGAGTCCACCACATCGGTCATGCGGTTCGCGTACCCGTATCCGGCGGGACGAATGCTCCCCGTCCGGGAGGTTTGGCCGCCGCCGGGGCGGCCAGCCGAAAGGGAGACGACCGCACCGTCCGGCGGAAGAGAGCGCCGGGTGCGGAAGGGGCGCCGAACCCACCGCACAGGCGCGGCCGTCCGACCAGCCGGGACCAGCGCAGGGGAGCGAAGGGATGCGTACGAACGACTCGACCGACCGGGGGAGCGCTCAGGGCGGCGCCCTCGGACGCGGCGGGCACGAACAGTGCCGGCCGGCCGACGTCCGCAGCGCCGTCCGGCGGGCGGTGACCGGAAGCTGCGGGGCCATCGGCTGTCCGTACGACGAGGACGGGCTCTCGGACGCCCTGCTCGTCGCCTCGGAACTGACGACCAACGCCATCCTGCACGGCGGCGGCATCACCGGATTCGACGTGGACATGGACGGGCCGGCCGTGCGCGTGTCCGTCAGCGACCGCAGCGACCGGCTGCCGGTCACCACCGCCCCGCTCGACGAACAGGGGCGACAGCGCACCGGCGGTCGCGGCTGGCCGATCGTCTGCCTGCTGGCCCGCAATGTGAGGGTGGCCTGCCTGCCCTCCGGCGGCAAGCGCATCACCGCCGTCGTCCCCGTGTTCTGACCCGGGCGCCGACCGGCCCGGGACGCGGACGGCGAACCTGTGAACGCCTTTTCCGCACGCGGAGTTTGTTCGTCCGGAGGCCGGGCAGGCGGAGGTTCGTGCTTCGGACCGGAGGCGCGCCGACGGGAGCGACTTGTCCGCTCCGGGGCGCCTCACGCGCTCCGGACAGCGGGAGTTCACCGTCGCCAGTCCCTGAGACCACCGTTCAGGAGAGCGATACCGCATGCCTATCGACATGTCGACAAGCCGTCCTTCCGCATCCGCCCCCGCCACCGCGCAGTTGAGGCGCACGCACGCCGACGCGCCCGACACCATGAGCCGGTTCGCCCGGCTGGTCACCCTGGAGGAGGGCCCCGAGCGGGACGCCGTACGCGACGAGCTCGTCACCGCCTGGCTGCCCATGGCCCACCGCATCGCCGGCCGTTTCCGCGACCGCGGCGAGGCGATCGAGGACCTGCGGCAGGTCGCGGCGCTGGGACTGGTCAAGGCCGTCGACCGCTTCGACCCCGAGCGCGGAGCCTTCGAGAGCTACGCCGTGCCCACCATCACCGGGGAGATCAAGCGGCACTTCCGCGACCGGATGTGGGCGCTGCGCGTGCCCCGTCGGGTCCAGGAACTGCGCAACAAGGTGCGCGTCGCCCGCCGGGAGCTCACCCAGAACCCCGGGGCGACCGAGCCCTCCGCCGCCGACATCGCCACCCACACCGGGCTCACCGAGGACGAGGTGAACGCCGGCCTGGAGGCCCTGGAGAGCTTCAGCACCCTCTCGCTGGACGCCGAGTCCTCGGCCGGTGACGACGGCTACAGCCTCGCCGACACCCTGGGCGACTCCGACTCCTCCCTCGATGTCGTGGTCGACCGCGAGTCCGCCAAGGAAGGCCTGCGCCGGCTGCCGGAACGCGAGCGCGCCATTCTCTACATGCGGTTCTTCGAGGACATGACGCAGAGCAGGATCGCCGACCGGCTGGGCATCTCCCAGATGCACGTGTCCCGGCTCATCAGCCGCAGCTGCGAGCGGGTGCGTCAGGAAGCCCTGCGCTGACGGCGCTACACCCACCCGATCCGAACGGAGGAGAAGCAGACCGATGCTCATGCCGCATCCCGCCGTCCTGCGCAGACTCGTCGACGAGTACGAAGCGCTGACGCGACCCGGATCCACCGAGGTACCGCCGCAGGAACAGGCACAGGCGCGTGATCTCGCCTACACGCTGTGCGTGTCCACCGGCACGCGCGACGTGAGGCACGCCCTGGAGACGGCACGTCAATGGCTCGACGCGGCCTCGGCCGCCGACACCGCGGTACGCCCGCCGACCGACAGAGATCCCCACGTGTACGCCTGACCGGGCAGGGTGGACGCGCGGGATCCCGCGTCCACCCCGCCGCTCTGTACGGGCACGGTCCAGGAGAGTCGGACGTGTGTACGACGTGAGCCGGGGCATGCGGATCCCGCAGGAATCGGGGAGACACTAGGGGAGGTCGGCATGGACACGAGTGCTCTGGCACGCAACGGCCGGGTCGAGGTGCAGCGGGCGGCGCGGGGCTCGGTGACGAAGGGCGCCGCCAAGGCGGGGTTCGTCGCGCGAGGCGTGATCTATCTGCTGGTCGGACTGCTGGCGCTGCAGATCGCCTTCGGCCACGGCGGCCGGCAGGCCGACCGCCAGGGAGCCCTGGCGGAGATCTCGGAGAAGCCCTTCGGCGCCGTGGTGCTGTGGGCCCTGGGCGTCGGACTGGTCGGCATGGCGCTGTGGCGGCTCTCCGAGGCCGTCTTCGGCGGAGTCGGCGCCGACGGGCGCAGCGCCAAGAAGCGGCTGTTCGCGCTCGTCCGGTGCGCCTTCTACTCCTTCGTCGCCTACTCCGTGCTGGCCTTCGCCGCCGGATCGGGCAGCGGCGGTTCCGGTGACGAGCAGTCCCGGGACGTCACCGCCCGTGCGCTCGAACTTCCCGGGGGGCAGTGGATCGTCGGCGCGGGCGGCGTGGGGATCGTCGGCGCGGGAGTGTGGATCGGCGCCCGGGCCGTCATGCGGTCCTACCGGAAGAAGCTGCGGCTCGGGGAGATGTCCCCGCGGACGCGGCGGCTCGTGGACATCACCGGGGTGGGCGGCGGTGCCGCCCGCGGCGTGGTGTTCGCCGCCGCGGGAGCCTTCGCCGTACGGGCCGCCGTCGAGTACGAGCCGAAAGAGGCCAAGGGTCTGGACGACACCCTGCGCTCGTTCGCCGGCACGCCCGCCGGGCCGGGCCTGCTGGCCTGCGTCGCCGCCGGGCTGATGCTCTTCGGACTGTTCTCGTTCGCCATGGCCCGCTGGCGCAAGGTCTGACGTCCGGATGCGTGGGAACACGGACCAGATGAACGAATCAGAGTTCCCGCGCGACGGACGGCCCGTGGACATGTACCTCGACCTTCTGCGCGTCCGCATGGACAGCGAGGACTACCAGCTGCTGCTGAAGGTCGTCGCACCCGCGCTGCGCGCTCTCGAGGAACAGCGACCCGAGAGTCTCGACTTCGCCATCGACCCGCAGGACACCCAGCAATTGCCCCAGGAGATCCGCGACGAGGCCGCCCTGGTCATCGCCACCGCGGTCACCGGCCGGCTGGACAACCAGCTGGTGGAGATAGACGTCGACGGAACCGGCCCGGTCCGGGTGGTCACCGACGCGGGCACCGCGTCCGACCCCACCCGCCTCGCCGAGATCGCCGGCTGCATCAGGCAGCGCCACCAGGACACCGAGGAGCTGCGGGGCATCGCGGCGGCGAGCGACATGTCCACGGACTTCTGACCGTGGGCGCGACCGCCGTCACTTCGGCGGGGCCACCGGTACGCCGAGCGGCCGGGCCAGGCCGACCACCGCTTCGTCCAGGCGCTGAAGGTGCCGCAGCACGCGGTCGGTCACCCGGCCGTAGCGCGGTGTACCCGGCCCGCCGGGCTTCAGCAGCGAGGCGATGCTCGGCCCGGTCAGCACCTCGGCGGTGCTCCGCTCGCCCGCCACGCGCGCGGAGATCGCCCCGATGTTGTGCTTCAGGCGCTGCCCGGCGCGGCGCAGGCCCGGGTCCGCCACGATGGACTGCTGCGTCGGCAGCAGCTCGGCCATGGCCGCCAGGGTCCGCGCGTGGTACGCGCAGGTCTCCAGCAGCGCGACGACGTACCGGGCCGTGTCCCGTCGGGTCCGCAACGGCGTGACCGGGTGCGTCAGGGGCTGCGTCGCCGCCCGCAGATCGGCCAGTGCCTGGTCCAGGTCACGGGCCCGGTCCAGCAGCTCGGCCGGGGGACCGCCGCTCAGCTGCTCCACGGCCGCCTCGGTGACGTCGGTCAGCCGGTCCAGCACGGTCGTCAGCAGCTCGTTCGTCCGCCGGTCCGTGTGCACCGGCAGCACCAGCGCCGCCGCGACGATTCCGCAGGCCGCCCCCAGCGCCGTCTCCTCCACCCGCAGCACCAGCACCGACATGCTGTAGGTGTGCAGCAGCGTGTACAGCACACCCAGCGCGGCCGTCACGAAGAACGACATCAGCGTGTACGACAGCGGCGCCGTGTAGAACATCGCGAACACGCACAGCAGCACCACCGCGAACGCCGTCCACGTGTGGTGCCCGACCACCCCCGCCAGCACGATGCCCGCGACCACACCGAGCACGGTGCCCAGCAGCCGCCGGTAGCCCTTCACCAGGATCTCCCCGGTGGAGGCGGTGTTGATGAACACGATCCAGCAGGTCAGCACCGCCCAGTACCAGCGGTGCGCGGAGAGCAGCTCGCCGCCCATGATGGCCAGCGACGACCCGACGGCGACCTGCACGGCGGCCCGGGTGGTCGGCCGCCGCAGCCCGGTCTCCTTCCCGGCCGCGGAGTCCTCGTCCTCCTCGCCCGCGCCGATCGCCGCGTCCTCCGCGTCCAGTTCCTCGCGCGAACGCGCCGTCTCGGGGCTGTCCTCGGACTCGTCCTGCGGCCCGTCGAGCGCGACCCGCAGCCCCAGCACCGCGCGCGCCGCCTCACCGACGCCCCGGAAGACGTCCTGGACGGACGGAGACGCCTTCGGCAGGTTCTCCTCGTCCCGGTAGCCGAGCAGCCGGTTGCGGACGTGAGCCGTGGCCGCGCCCTCCGCGACGGGAATCCGGACCAGCAGCCGCAGGGCCCCCAGATCACGGCGCAGGGCGGCGAGGGCGTCGTCCCGGACGGGGAGGTGGCCGCCCTCCGGCAGCGGCGCCCCCGGCAGGTGCAGGGTCAGGGTGTCGGCCCGTTCGGCGCTGCGCGCGGTCAGCAGGAGCAGGCCGAGCCGCTCGGCGGCGATCTCGGCGTCGGCGATCCGGCGCTGCACCAGCCGGGCCGTCGCCTCGTCCGGAGTGCCCTCCTCCAGCCGGCCCTGGATCAGCATCGCCGTCTCGTGCAGCCGGGCGGTGCCCTCGCGCACATGGGCCACCGCCTTCTCGATGTCGTCCGGACCGGCGTCGAGCAGGTCGAGCTGGGCGGCCAGCAACTGCGCGAGCCGCGCCCGGAAGGCCTCGCGCAGCCGATGGAGGATTCCGGTCGGCGTCTGCGGCACCAGCCCGAAGCGTGCCACCGCACTGCACACGAAGGCGACGGCCAGCACCGCGTAGAACCCCGGCAGGCTCGCTCCGTCGACCCCGACGAACAGCGACAGGAAGTAGACCTGGAAGCCGACGAGACCGAGCGCCGTGCCCCGGTCGCCGAACCGGCGGCCGTACACGGCGCAGAAGATCAGGGCGACGAAGAAGAAGTCGCCCGCCACCGTCCGGGAGCTGAGCAGCGCCGCCAGCGACATCGAGGCGAACGCCACCGGCAGGCCCAGCGCCAGCGTGACGGCCTGCCGGTCGCGCTGCTTCTCCCGGATCGCGAACGTGGCGACCATCGCGGCGATGGCCCCCGCCACCAGGTGCGGGACGTCAGCGCCCAGCAGCGAGAGCACGGCCAGCGTGAGGGAGATCGCGCCGACCGTCCGCAGCCCGGCCGCCAGCCGCAGCAGTCCGGGGTCGGACGCCGCGATCCGATCCCGCCACCGTGCACCGAACGACCGTGCCGCCGCCCTCACGCCGCCGTACTCTCTCCCGCCGTCCGAGCTCAGACGGCCTCCGGCCCGGGCCCCTCGATCTGTGCCCGCACCTGCTCGGGCGTCAGATAGCTGTCCGTGTACTCGAAGTCCTTCAGCTTCGCCGCCCGCCGCGCCTGGAAGCCGGTGCGCACGAAATCGTCGCCCGCGACCGCGTTGAGCGTCCAGTTCGTCAGCACCCGGGCCTTGGCCACGCCCGTGCGCAGCGCCGACCAGTGGTAGCCGCGGGCCACCGCCTGGGCGGGCAGCCCCCGCAGCTCGATGCCGAGCGGCTTGGAGACGGCGTCCGTGCCACCGAGGTCGACGACCAGACCGAGGTCCTTGTGCACGTACGGCCGCATCGCCCGGCCCCGCAGCGTCGCGATCACGTTGTCGGCGACGACCTTGCCCTGCCGCATCGCGTGCTGCGCGGTCGGCGGGCAGATCGCGCCCTGCTCGCCCTTGGCCTCGTCGGGCACGGCGGCGGCGTCCCCGAGCGCGAACACCCCGTCGTTCCCGGGCAGGTTCATCTCCGCGGCGACGGCGAGCCGTCCGCGGACCGTCTCGGCGCCGAGCGTCGCGATCAGCGGGCTCGCCACCACTCCCGCCGTCCAGATCAGGGTCCGGGTCGGGATCACCCGCCCGTCGGTGAAGGTGACCTCCTCCGGGCCCGCCTTGGCGATGGACACGCCCAGCGAGATGTCGATGCCCCGCTTGCGCAGCACCTCCTGCGCACTGCGGCCGAGCTTGTCGCCGAGCTCGGGCATCAGCTTGGGCGCGATGTCGATCAGATGCCACTTGATCAGGCTCGGGTCCAGGTTCGGATAGCGCTTGACCGCGTTGTGGGTGAGGAGCTGGAGGCAGGCGGCGGTCTCGGTGCCGGCGTAGCCGCCGCCGACGACCACGAACTGCAGTCGCGAGGTCCGCTCGGCGGGGTCGTGGCTGGCGTCGGCGAGGTCGAGCTGGCTGATGACGTGGTCGCGGATGTACGCGGCCTCGGCGAGGGTCTTCATCCCGAAGGCGTGCTCGGTCAGCCCCGGGATGTCGAAGGTGCGGGTCACGCTGCCGGGAGCGAGCACGATGTAGTCGTAGGGCTCGTTGACGATCTCGTCGGTGATGGTCCGGATGACGCAGACCTTCGACTTGAGGTCCACCCCGATGGCGCCGCCCGGAATGATCCGGGTGCGGTACTTCTTGCTGCGGCGCAGCGAGACGGCGATCGACTGGGGTGTCAGCACCCCCGAGGCGACCTGTGGCAGCAGCGGCAGATAGAGCTGGTAGGCGAACGGCGTCACCAGGGTGACGTCGGCCTCCGCGGTGGAGAGCGCGCGTTCCAGACGCCGAACGCACCCCACTCCCGCGAAGCCCGCGCCCACCACCAGGATCCTGGGTCGTGTCACGATGTCCATCCCTTTCTGCGGCTCCAGGCGGTCTGCCCCGACGTCATGCGCGTGCCCCGCCCGCGGGCGCTTCGCACCTCATCGATCCCACCGCGCCCGGACTGGTTCCGCCAGCCGGGCGAGGCATGCAGACGAACGTTTCTCCTGAGGTCACCGTCGTACCCCCCGAAGGGCCTGTGTACGCCCGTTGCCTTCGGGTAGGCCGAGGTACATGACAATCGCGGAGGCCGGAGGATAGTGGCGGTGTGGTGCGCGGACGGCGCCGACGACGACCGGTGGAAGAGTCGTCGGACACAGGCCGGGCAACTCGCCGAGGCGGTGGAGAGCCTGGTGGCCTGCTGGCTCACGGCCGCGGAGGAGAGCAGACCCCGGCTGCCCGCAAGACAGCTGCTGGCGCTGCGGACGGTGCACAGCCGTCCGGAGCTCAATCTGACGGCCCTGGCCGAGCACCTGGGCGTCGGTCTGCCCACCGCGAGCCGGCTCTGCGACCGGCTGGAGGCCGCCGGTCTGCTGGAGCGGACCGTGCAGCCCAGCAACCGGCGTGAGGTGCAGCTCGTGGTGACCGGTTACGGACGACGCCTCCTCGCCGACGTCGCCGAGCGCCGCGTACGGCGCCTCGCGTCCGTGTTCGAGGCGATGACCCCGGCCCAGCGCACCGCACTGGAGCACGGGCTCTTCGGCTTCCACCAGGCGCACCTGTCGGGCCCGGGGCCGCAGGAGCCGACGGACGGCTGACCGCGCCCTCGGCCGACCACCCCCTCGGCCGACCACCCCCTCGGCCGACCGGGTCTCAGGACCCGGGCCGGGGGTGGCTTCCGGCGTCACTGCCGGCCTGGCTGCCGGCCTGGCTGTCTATGTGGCACAGCAGCAGGCAGACGTCGTCGTCCCGCTCGGAGTCGCTCAGCATCGGGTCCAGGATGCGCTCCGCCGAGCCGTCCAGGTCCGCGTCCAACTCCTCGGCACGGAACGCGCCCAGCGCCGCCGCGAGCCGCTCTATGCCCGGGTCTATGCCCTGGGCCCGCCGCTCGACCAGCCCGTCGGTGTAGAGCGCCAGCGTGGACCCCGGCTCCAGCGGCACCGTGTGGTCGGCGATCTCCTGGTGCAGCGGGATGCCGAGCATCGCCCCCGGCTTGGCGTCCAGGGTGCGCACCCGCCCGTCGGGGCCGCGCAGCACGGGCGGCGGATGACCCGCCGCCGCCCACGTCAGCACCGGCTCGCCGGGCTGGAAGCGGGCGATGACGGCGGTCGCGTACAGGTCGGGCTGGAGATGGTGCAGGAACATGTGCAGCCGGGTCAGCAGCTCGCCCGGGCTGCCGCCGTCCACGGCGTAGGCGCGCAGCGCGGTGCGCAGCTGGCTCATCATCACCGCCGCGTGCAGCCCGTGCCCCGTCACATCGCCGATGACGGTGATCAGGCTGCCGTCGGGCTGCCGGAACGCGTCGTACCAGTCGCCGCCGATGTTCAGCCCGTACGTGGCCGGCAGATAGCGGGCCGCGAGGCGCAGGCCGGGCGTGGTCGGCAGGTCGGTGAGCAGGGCCCGCTGGAGGGTCTCGGCGATGTCCCGGTTGTGCTCGAAACGGCGGGCGTTGTCGAGCGCGCCGCCGGCCCGCCGGGTGAGTTCCACGAGCATGACGGCGTCGTCCGGGTTCCAGCGCTCGCCGGGCGGGGTCAGCGTCACGACGCCCAGGGGCGCGCCGCGGGTCGGCAGCGGCACGCACAGCAGGGACCGGCCGGGATGCAGCGCCGACGGCGGCTGGTCGTCCACCCCGGGCATGCCCCCGGGGTGCGCGGCCGCGTACTGCGGACGTCCGGTGCGGGCCGCGGTCACGGCGGCCGCCGGACGCGGGACGGACGGCACCCGCTCGTCCTCGGCGTCGAACAGCCAGACGTCGGCCGTGCGGGCGTACTCGGGCACCAGCAGCTCGGGCAGCAGGCGGGCGATCTCCTCGTGGTTGAGGGAGGCGGTCAGCGTCGCGCTGGCGTCGGCGAGGAACGTCAGCCTGCGCCGGGCTTCCTCCGCCTCCCGGCGGGCCGCGCGCTCCGCCGCGAAGGCCTCGCGCTGCGCCCGTCCGGCGGCGTCCAGCTCGGCGTGCAGCGCCAGCACGCCCTGGTTGGTCTGGTGCAGCTCCTCCCGGTGGAAGGCGACCAGCTCCTCCTGCTCGGCCAGTCGCTCCAGCACCAGGGAGGTGTCCTCGTCGGCGCCGAGCAGGG
Organism: Streptomyces sp. NPDC002884; assembly: GCF_040295245.1. Taxonomy (NCBI): domain Bacteria; kingdom Bacillati; phylum Actinomycetota; class Actinomycetes; order Kitasatosporales; family Streptomycetaceae; genus Streptomyces; species Streptomyces sp. NPDC002884. The sequence continues at coordinate 14,500 of NZ_JBEOVB010000051.1, forward strand.
CCTCCGAGAGGGCGGCCGGATCACCCGCCACGGCGTCGCAGACGGGACCCGCGGCCGGCTCCGGGCAGGGCACCGTGACGTACCACGACCGCTCGCCGTCGGCGGGGGAGGGCGAGATCTCGACCCGCAGCGAGCCCCGGGCCACCGTGAGGACGAACTGCCGGCTGTCTCCCTTGGCCAGACACCGGCGCAGCCGTGCGCTCAGGGCCGCGGCCAGCCGCGTGCGCTCCAGCGGCGGCACACCGTACGCGGCGGCCACCCGCGCGGTGGTGATGCGCGCGCGTGCGGCGTCGGTCACGGTGCTGATCGGCCAGGTCTGCTTCATGGGCCATCCGGCGGTGTCGGGGACAGGACGGCCACGGCGGTGTCGTCACGCACCGGGCGGGCGGAGCTGCCGGCGTCGCGGACCGTGACGGCGGCGGTGACGGCGGGGTCGCAGGACAGCAGACGGGGGTCCACGGGCGGCGCCCAGCGGCTGGGCAGCCCGTCGCTGTGCAGGACGAGCAGACGGTCCTCGGCCCAGACCGCCTCGGTCTCGGGCAGCGTCGTGGGCCGGTGCGCGCCGACTATGCCGGGCCGGGACAGCAGGTGACGCCAGGAATCGCCCTCGCGCAGCCGCGCCCCCACATTGCCGACGCCGGCGAACAGCAGCCGCCCGGCCCGCAGGTCGAGCTGGGCCACCGCGACCGCCGCGCCCCTCGTGCCGCGCAGCGCGGAGTCGAGCAGGCGCAGCAGTTCGGCCGGCGGCAGGTGGGGCGAGCGCCGTACCTCGTGGACCGCCGTGACCGAGGCACGGGCGGCCTCGGGGCCGTGGCCCAGCCCGTCGGCCAGCATCAGGGTCAGCCGGTCGCCGTCGCGGACGCAGGTCCAGGCGTCCCCGGAGCACGCGGCACCCCGGAAGGGGATGTTGACGCCACCCACCCGCGCGGAGAAGGGCGCGGCCGCGGGGGAGACGTCGCCCGGCGCTGCGGTCCCGGTCTGCTCGGGAGTCTGCCCGGGGGCCGGCTCACGGCGGCTGCGGGTTCTGGCCGGGCCGCCGATCCGGGCCAGCGCGACCGTCCCGCGGCCCGGGACACTGTGCAGGTCGAAGTCGTCGGCGAGCCGTCGGCAGGTGCCCAGGCCGGCGCCCAGCGAGCCCGCCGTGGAGAACCCGTCGCCCAGGGCGGCGGGGACGTCGGACATGCCCGGACCGTGGTCGAGGGCGACGACCTGCACGACGAGGTCCCCCGTCCGGCCGCTCGGCGCGGCGAGCGCCTCCACCAGAAGCTGTCCGCCGCGCGCGTGCTTGAGCAGGTTCGTGGCCAGCTCGGTCGCCACGAGGGCGGCGTCGGCGGTGCGCGACCGGTCCAGGCCGGCCAGCGCCGCCGCGCCCTCCGCGGCCACCCGTGCGTCGCGCACCCGCGTCGAGTCGTGCACCGGGACGTCCCACACCTGCGTCATCGTCGCTCCTCACGCTGCCGTGGCGAGCGGACCGTCCAGGAGGTCACCGTGACCGTGGTGCCGACGCCGGGCGTGCTGTCGAGGGAGAACTCCTGCACCAGTCGCCGCGCCCCGCCCAGGCCGAGACCCAGCCCGCCGCCGGACGTGTAGCCGTCGCTCAGCGCCCGCTCCGGGTCGGCGATGCCCGGTCCCTGGTCCGCGAACGTGAGCCGCAGCCCCTGCGCCCGCCCGTCGGCCAGGTGCGCCGCCGCCATCTCACCGCCACCGCCGTACACCAGGGTGTTGCGGGCCAGTTCGCTGGCCGCGGTGACCAGTTTCGTCTGGTCCACCAGGCCGAAGCCGAGCGCGGCGGCCGCCTGTCGCACGTGCTGGCGCACCCACACCAGGTCCCGGTCCGAGCGGATCGGCAGGCGGGCCTCCACGCCCGCGATCGTCCCGCTCACCGAGGCTCCCGGCGCGGGCCGCCCGGAGCCGTCATGGCGAGCAGGTCGAGGGCCGCCTCGGTGCTGAGCGCGGTCCGCAGGCCGGGCAGCGAGAGACCCAGCTCCACCAGCGTGATCGCCACCGCGGGGCGCATGCCGGCCACCACGGTCTGCGCGGCCAGCAGCCGGGAACTGGCGGCGATCTCGGCCAGGACCCGCCCCAGGAAGGAGTCGACGATCTCCACCCCGGAGATGTCGATGACCACGCCGGTCACCCGGCTGCGGACGATCTGGGCGGCGATGTCCTGCTGGAGCTGCTCCGCGGTGCCGTCGTGCAGGTCGCCCTGGAGGGTGATCAGCAGGACGTCGCCGAGCCGGAGCACCGGCACGTGGGCCGTGCCCGAGAGGGAGAGGTCGTGGTTCACCGGGGACCCGCACCGCCGGGCGTCGCGAGCACGATGTCGGCGCCCAGCCGGTGCAGGGCGTACCCCAGGGCGTCGGCGAGGCTCGACCGGGTGACCACGGTGCCCAGATCCAGGCCGAGGTGCACGATGGTCTGCGCGATGGCGGGCCGGATGCCGGAGACGACGCACTCCGCGCCCATCAGCCGGACGGCCGCGACGGTCTTCATCAAGTGCTGCGCCACCAGCGAGTCGACCATCGGCACCCCGGTGATGTCCAGGATCGCGAAGCGGGCCTGCTCGTCGACGACCGACGTCAGCAGCGTCTCCATGACCACCTGGCTGCGGGCGCTGTCGAGCGTGCCGATGAGGGGCACGGCGACGATGCCGTCCCACAGCCGGATGACGGGTGTGGCGGCCTCCAGCAGTTCCACCTGCTGCCGGTCGATGAGGGCCTGGCCCTCGCTCAGCGAGGTCTCCAGGACCACCAGCCGCAGCGTGCCCATCAGCACGGTCAGCAGCGTGGCGCACTCCCGGAGGTGTTCGGGCGGCGCGTCCGCCAGGTCGGCGACCAGCAGGTTCACCGCGGGGGTGCGCAGGCCGTCCACCTCGGTGGACACCTGGCCGGAAGTGAGCCCGAAGCGGACCCGGGACGCCGCCATCCTGGCCAGCTGCTCGCGGACCACGGTGAATCCGGCCGCGTCCGTGTCCGCCACCCGGCCGGTGTCGGCGATCTGGGCGAGCGCGTCGACGACGACCCGGCCCGCCTCCACGGCCTCGTCCCGCGAGACGGTGAACACCGTGCGGAACAGGGGTTCGTCGGCCCAGCGCTGGGCGATCTGCTCACGGCGGCGGTGCAGGAACTTCCCGACGTCGCTCGCCGGTGTCGTCTGCTCTGCGGCCGTTTCGTGCTCCGGCACGTGATTCTCTCCTCGTTCTGGTCGGCTTCTCTGTCGCCACCGTGGCCGCCGGAGGCGGTCGGTGGGCGGCGGGCTATGACGCGGGCCGTTTCCCGAACCAGTCGAGACACACGACCAGTGCGTCGTCGTCCGGCTCGGGCCTTCCCCGGTGCCCGGTCAGCCCGCGCAGCACCGCGGCCGGGACGTCCGCCGCCGGCAGCAGGGACGCGTTGCCGACCGCCCGCGCGAGGGCGTTCTCGCCGTACGACTCGCCGCCCGGCGCCGCGACCCCGTGGACTCCGTCGCTGACGAAGAGCAGCCGGTCGCCGGGCAGCAGGGTGAGCTCCTGGACGACGTAGTCGGTCTCCTCGAACATGCCCAGCGGCAACTGCGCGTCGAGGTCCACGAGGGACAGGACCCGGTCGCGCACGAGCAGCAGCTGCGGTGAGCCCGCGTCGACGACCCGCATCCGCCCCGTGGACAGCTCGATGTCCACCAGCAGGACCGACAGATGCGCCTCGCCCCGGTAGTGGGCGTAGAGCGCCTGGTCGGCGAGGGCCGCCTGGTCCTCGATCGGGATGCCGGCACGGCGCGCGTTGCGCAGCGCGTTGATGCCGAGGCTGGTCAGCAGGGAGGCCTCGATGCCCTCGCCCATCCCGTTGGTGACGTAGACCAGCAGATGGTCGGCGGACGCCTCCCAGTCGAAGTTGTCGCCGAAGATGTCGTAGGCGGGCTCGAGTTGGGCACCCAGGGCGTATTCCTCCCGGGTGCACGAGCGGGCCGGGAGGAGCTGCCACTGCATCTCCGCCGCCAGCGTCAGCCGTTCCCTGCGGCGGGCCCGCGCGTACAGGTCGGTGTCGCGTTCGGCGACCACCAACTCGTGCCCGAGGAGTTCCGCCAGCTCGGTGAGTTCGGCGAGGGACTCGCGGGTCCGCGCGGGCAGCGTCAGGGACAGCACGCCCAGCCGGTCGCCGCGCACGGTCACCGGCAGATGCGCCCGCACCCGGCCGTCGGCCGGCTCCTCGACGTACGGCTGCTGGGACCCGAAGGCCCGCCCGGGCGCGCTGCCCTGTACGGGCACCGGCTCCGTGCCGCTCGGCGCGGGCGGTACGGGCAGCAGCACCGTCAGCCCGTAGTCGGCCAGCCGCAGCTCCGCGGCCTCCGCCGCGTACCGGGTGCGCAGCACCTGGCGCAGGGTGTCGGCCAGCTGGTGCGGAGCCGCGGAGCGCAGGGCGCGTCCGGCGGCGACGAGTCTGTTCCCGTGGTCGGTCACGGCGTTCTCCAGGGGGACATGGTGTGGGGCCCGAGGCGTTCCCGGTGGTGGGCGTGGGCTGACAGCCGTCGCGAAGCCTGCGAGAGTGTGACGGTGATGTCCCCCTCCTCGCGTCCGCAGCCACTCCAGGTGGCCCGTGTGACCTCAGAGGCGGCGGAGTTGCTGGAAGTCCTCTGGGGCCGTGCCTCGACGGCGCCGGTCTCCGCCTCCCAGTTGCGCGTGCTGTTCATCCTGGAACACCACGAAGGCATCAACCTGCGCACCCTCGCCGAGTTCCTCGGGTCCACACCGCCGTCCACCAGCCGGCTGTGCGACCGCCTCCAGGCCGTCGGCTTCGTCGAGCGCAGGGTCGCCGCCGAGAGCCGCCGGGAGCTGGAGCTGTTCCTGAGCCGTCGCGGGAGTGCCTTCCTCGCCGACCTCAGGTCACGCCGTGAGGCCGCGCTGGAAGGCGTGTTGGAGCAGATGTCCGCCGCGCAGCGCGCCGCGCTGCTCAGGGGGCTGGAGGCGTTCTGTTCGGCCGCGGCCGAACAGATCCACGACTCCGACGCCACGGACGCCCGTACCGCCTGACGGTGTTCCCGGGTGACCGGGTTCGCCCACAGGCACATCCGTCTTCCCTCCCGCATCACAGTCCCGCTCACTCTGTTGCCTTACGTACACAGTTGCTAAATGACAAGTATTGGACGGTAGTCGGCCGTCTTCGCCCGTTTACCGGCGCCTGACGGACGGCCGCCGGTCAGCCCTGCGGGTCTTCCGGGAGCTGCTGCCGGTCGACGAGCTCCAGAGCCTCGTCGACCTTCTCGGATATGGGGACCGTGAGGCTGACCCCGGTGAGGTCCAGGACCCGGCGCACGGCCGGCGTGGGAGCGATCACATGCACGCTCCCCGGCAGGCTCCGGGCCTCCTGGTACACCCGCAGGATGATGTTCATGCCGGACGAGTCCATGAACGGAACCGCCGAGAGGTCGAGGAGGAAGTGCCGTCGGCCATGGTGCAGCTGGTTGGCCAGATGCGCCTGGAGATCGGTCGCGGTGTCGAGATCGAGATGGCCTTCGACCGTGACCAGGGCGACGTCCTCGCGAGGCAGGGTGACCTCCACGGACAAGGGGTTCTGGGCGATGGACACACGTACCTCCGAAAGCTGACGGTCGGGAGCGTCTACCCCGGTGGGCGACTCCGATGCGCGGCGACGGCGGGCGAAGGCGGGCGGGAGGCCGCACGGGACGATCGTCATGTTCCGTGTGTCCTGCCCTTCCGCCTGCGGATCCCGACCTGGTGTCGCGCACAGGCGGATACCCCCGAACCTCCCCACCATGCACACACCCGTCAAGATCGGGGAGCGACGCGCTGGCGCAGCCGGATGCCCACGATGCAGGTGTCGTCGTCCGTGTCCGACCTGCTGTAGGTCAGCAGGCGGTCCAGCTGCTTGTCCAGTGTCGGCGCCACCGCGCGCGCCTGCACCAGCAACTGGGCCAGCGACTCCTCCACGGACCGGTCGCGCCGCTCGATCAGGCCGTCGGTGTACATCAGCAGGGTGTCGTCGGCCGCCAGCTGGACCTCCTCCTCCTCGTACACCGCCTCCGGTACGACGCCCAGCAGCATCCCCTTCAGCAGGGGCAGCGGCGCCGCCTCGGCGTCCCGCACCAGCACCGGCGGCAGATGGCCCGCCCTCGCCCAGCGCAGGGTGTGCCGGGAGGGGTCGTACAGGCCGCACACGGCCGTGGCCGTGATGGAACCCGTCAGATGGTGGGCGACGATGTTGAGCCAGGACAGCAGCTGACCGGGCCCCGCCCCGGTCACCGCCAGGCCCCGCAGCGCGTTGCGCAGCACCACCATGCTGGTCGCCGCCTCGATGCCGTGCCCGGCGACGTCGCCCACGCACAGCATCACCAGCCCGGAGGGCAGCACGACGGCGTCGTACCAGTCGCCGCCCACCAGCTGCTCCTCCTCGGCCGGCCGGTAACGCACCGCCACCTGGAGCCCGGGGGCCTCCAGGGGCGCTCGGGCGGGCGGCATGATGGCGTGCTGGAGCTGGAGGGCCAGCCGGCTGCGCTCGCTGGCGTGCTGCTCGCTCTGCGCGAGCTGGTCGCGGGTGGCGGCGAGCGCCACCTCCGTCCAGTGCTGCGAGGAGATGTCCTGGTACGCGCCGCGCACGGCGACCAGCCGCTCGTCGGTGTCGAGCACCGGCTCGGCGACGATCCGCATGTGCCGGGTCACCCCGTCCGGCCGCTGCAGCCGGAAGGCGGCGGAAGCCGGACGGCGCCGGTGCAGCAGCGTGCGCAGCAGCCGGCCGACGACGACCGCGTCGTCGGGATGGGTGTGCGCCGCCAGGTCCTCCAGCGGCACCGGCGGACTCGACTCGGGCCGCCCGTACAGGGTGAACAGCTGCCCGTTCCAGGTGGTCTCGCCGGTGAGCAGGTCCTCCTCGAAGCCGCCGATGCGGCCGAGGCGCTGGGCGTTCTGCAACAGGCTGGCCAGGCGCGCCGTCTCGTCCTCGATCCGCCAGATCAGCAGCACACAGCTGCCGTGCCGGCTGATGCTGAGGTCCGCGACCGCGGCCAGCGGCACCTCGCCGACCAGCGCGGTCAGACTCATCCGGCGCGCCCGGAACGGCTCGCCGGTGGCGTGCACGCGCTCGATCCGCTGGAACAGGTCACCGCCTCCGGCGGCCATCGGATAGGCCTCGAGCAGCAGGGCCCCGTTGACCACGGCGCGGGGCCGGCCCGCCGGGTCGAGGAATCGGTCGTTGACGTGCTGGATGCGGAAGTCCACCAGCTTCCCCGCCGCGTCGACGTGCGGCACCAGGACCAGGGCCGGGTCGTGCAGCCCGTCCGTCAGGTCCATCAGCTCCGCCGCGTCCGGCAGGACGAGCGGCTCCTGGCCGGGGGCCCGGACCTGCGCGTACGTCTGGAGCGTGTGGGCGCACAGGTCCGCCAGGGCCTCCACCTGGCGCACCACCTGGGGTGGCTGCCGGTCCAGCGGGGCCGGCCAGGCGATCTCCAGGATCCCGTCCACGCGTCCGGCGCTGCCGGCGGGCACGGCCGCCCGGCCGCCGTCCGGGTGCAGATGGCGGCCGATGGTGGGCAGTCCGGTCCGCGCCAGCGACTCGATCCACTGGGTCGCCCCCTCGGTCAGGGCGCAGCGGGCCACCGTGGCCACGTCCGGCGGCACGTACCGCCAGCGCTCGGCCTCGCCGGGGGAGAACCCCGCGCTGCCGGCGAGGCTCAGCGAACCGTCGGAGCCCGCCGCCCAGATCGCCACGGCGACCGCGCCCAGCGGGCCCAGCGCGTGCTGGAGCAGGGAGTCGGCGACGGCCTGGGTGTCGTGCGCCGCCGCCAGCGCCCCGCTCTCGGCGGCTCGCAGCCGCACGGCCGCCGACTGCTCAGCGGGATGCTCCGGGTCTCCGACGGCCGCCAGGAAGGCCTGCGTCACCTCGGACACCCGGTCCTTGGCCGCCTGGTTGATGACGTCCACCGCGAACTCCAGCGGACTCAGGCCGGACTGCCCGGCCAGCACGGTCAGCTGCTGGGCCGCCTCGCTCGGCCCACAGCCGAGGCGTTCCACCAGGATGCCCTTGGCGAGTTCGACCAGGGCGCGCCCGTCGGCCTCCGCCTGGGCCGCCATGACCTCCCGGCGCAGCCGGTCCACGGTGGCGGCGAGCCGGCCCACGGGTGAGGGCGTGCCGGCGCCCTCCGGCTCCGGCAGGACCACGCCCTTCCCGGGTCCGGGGTGCTCCCCGGTCGGTGCGGGCAGGGCCCGGCCCCCGCCGGGTGTGGTGGGCTGTGCGGGAATGCTCACGGTGTGCGGACTCCTCGGCTGGGACGCCTGGTGGCTCGGGCGGGGCGAACGTCCTCAGACGGTCAGCCAGCGTCGGACGCAGGACATGAGGTCATGGGTGTCGACGGGCTTGGTGACGTAGTCGCTGGCACCCGAGTCCAGGCTCTTCTCCCGGTCCCCGGGCATCGCCTTCGCCGTCACCGCGACGATGGGCAGGTCGGCGTACTCGGCCATGCGGCGGATCTCGGCCGTGGCGGTGTACCCGTCCATCTCGGGCATCATCACGTCCATCAGCACCAGCGCGATGTCCGGGTTGTTGCGCAGCGTGTCGATCCCCTCGCGGCCGTTCTCCGCGTGCAGGACGCGGATGCCGTGCAGTTCCAGGATCCCGCTGAGCGCGAACAGGTTGCGCGCGTCGTCGTCGACGACCAGGACCGTCCGGCCCACGACCGCGTCGTCCGGGAGGTGCGGCGCCACGTGCTGCGGCTCGTCCGGCCGGACCAGGGCGAGGACGTCACCCGGCTGCTCGGCGGAGAGATGCAGGGTGATGCGCTCGCGCAGCTCGTCCAGGCTGGACAGGAACTCCATCGGCTTGCCGGCCGCCCGTGACTGGAGGCTCTGCTCCTGGGCCAGGTCCGCGCGGTGCCCGCTGTGCACGAGCACCGGCACCCCCGTCAGCACCGAGTCGTCGTGGAGTGCCTCCAGGAACCGGGACGCCTCCGCGTCGGGCATGCCCAGTTCCAGGACGACGCAGTGGCACGGCTCGGCGGCCAGCGCGCCCGCGGCCTCGTGCGCCCCGACGGCGGTGACGATGTCGACCGGCGCCGCCGACGTGCCGTCGTCCCGGCCGCGTGCCATGTCCGCCACGACGCTCTCGGCGACCAGGGTCAGCAGGCCGCGGGGCCGCTCCTCCACGACCAGCAGCCGACGCGGACGCCGTCCGGCGGTCGCGGTGACCGTGGGCGTACCGGGGGACCCGATGGGGATCGCCGCGAGCGGCCCGGCGAGGGCGCGCTCCACCGGTCGTCCGCCCTCGACGACCTCCTGGAAGTCCCGCCGCGCGACCGGCAGGTAGAGCGTGAAGGTGCTGCCCCGGCCCGGTGTGCTGTCCACGGTGACCGCGCCGCCGAGCAGATGCGCGATCTCCCGGGTGATGGACAGCCCGAGGCCAGTGCCGCCGTACTTGCGGCTGGTCGTGCCGTCCGCCTGCTGGAAGGCGCCGAAGATGGTCTCCAGCTGCTGCTCCGGGATGCCGATGCCGGTGTCCTTCACCCGGAACGCCACCACGGTGCTGCCGCGGACCACGCTGTTCGGCACCTCCTCGTCGGAGGCCGGCTCGATGCGCAGCTCGACACTGCCCTGCTCGGTGAACTTCACCGCGTTGGACAGCAGGTTGCGCAGCACCTGGCGCAGCCGGGAGTCGTCGGTGAGCAGGTCGGCGGGTGCGCCGGTGGCCGTGCGCACCGTGAACTCGAGGCTCTTCTGCGTCGTCATGGGGCGGAAGGTCGCCTCGACGTACTCGATGAGCTGCCGCAGCGACACCTGCTCCGGAGAGACGTCCATCTTGCCGGCCTCGACCTTCGACAGGTCCAGGATGTCGTTGATCAGCTGGAGCAGGTCCGAGCCGGCCGAGTGGATGATGCCCGCGTACTCGACCTGCTTCGGAGTGAGGTTGCGCGAGGGGTTCTGGGCCAGCAACTGGGCCAGGATGAGGAGGCTGTTGAGCGGGGTGCGCAGCTCGTGGCTCATGTTCGCCAGGAACTCCGACTTGTACTTCGACGCCAGGGACAGCTGCTGCGCCCGCGCCTCCAGGTCCTGCCGGGCCTGCTCGATCTGGAGGTTCTTCGCCTCGATGTCGCGGTTCTGCGCCACCAGCAGGGAGGCCTTCTCCTCCAGTTCGGCGTTGGAGTGCTGGAGTTCCTCCTGCTGGGACTGCAACTCGGCGGACCGGGCCTGGAGTTCGGCGGTCAGCCGCTGGGACTCGTCGAGCAGCTCGTCCGTGCGGGCGTTCGCCACGATGGTGTTGACGTTGACGCCGATGGTCACCCTCAGCTGTTCCAGGAAGTCCCGGTGGAACTGGGTGAACGTGCCGACCGACGCCAGTTCGATGACGCCGAGCACCTGCCCCTCGAAGACGATGGGCAGCAGGACCAGGGCGCTGGGCTCCATCTGGCCGAGGCCCGAGGAGATGGTGACGTAACCGGCCGGCAGCTCGTCGACGATGATCGTCCGGCGGCTGCGCGCGGCCTGGCCGACCAGCGAACGGCCGAACGGGATACGGGTGGGACGGTCGTCGTCGGCCGGGTAGCCGTAGGTGCCCACGAGCCGCAGCTCCGGGCCGTTCTCGCCGTCCTCGGCGAGGTGGAAGGCGCCGAACTGGGCCGACACCAGCGGCACCAGCTCGTCCATGATCAGCTCGGCGACCACGGGCAGGTCGCGGTGGCCCTGCATGAGGCCGGAGATACGCGCCAGGTTGGTCTTGAGCCAGTCCTGCTCCTGGTTGGCCCGGGTGGTCTCGCGCAGGGACTCCACCATCGAGTTGATGTTGTCCTTGAGCTCGGCGACCTCGCCGGAGGCGACCACGGTGATCGACCGGGTCAGATCGCCCTCCGCGACGGCGCTCGTGACCCCCGCGATCGCGCGCACCTGCCGGGTCAGGTTCCCGGCCAGCTCGTTGACGTTCTCCGTGAGGCGCTTCCAGGTGCCCGAGACGCCCTCCACCTCGGCCTGGCCGCCGAGACGTCCTTCGGTGCCGACCTCGCGGGCGACGCGGGTGACCTCGTCGGCGAAGGCGGAGAGCTGGTCGACCATCGTGTTGATGGTCGTCTTGAGTTCGAGGATCTCGCCGCGGGCGTCCACGTCGATCTTCTTCGACAGGTCGCCGCGGGCCACCGCCGTGGTCACCAGCGCGATGTTGCGGACCTGGCCGGTGAGGTTGTTGGCCATCGAGTTGACGTTGTCGGTGAGGTCCTTCCAGGTGCCGGCCACGTTCGGCACCTGCGCCTGGCCGCCGAGCCGTCCCTCGGTGCCGACCTCGCGGGCCACCCGGGTCACCTCGTCGGCGAACGCGGACAACGTGTCCACCATCGTGTTGATGACGTCCGCCAGCGCGGCGACCTCGCCCTTGGCCTCGACGGTGATCTTCTGCGAGAGGTCGCCGCGGGCCACGGCGGTGGCGACCTGGGCGATGGAGCGCACCTGGCCCGTCAGGTTCGACGCCATGACGTTGACGTTGTCGGTCAGGTCCTTCCAGGTGCCCGACACCCCGCGCACGGTGGCCTGCCCGCCCAGGTTGCCGGCCGTGCCGACCTCGCGGGCGACGCGGGTGACCTCGTCGGCGAAGGCGGAGAGCTGGTCGACCATCGTGTTGATGGTGTTCTTGAGTTCGAGGATCTCGCCGCGGGCGTCGACGGTGATCTTCTGGGAGAGGTCGCCCTTGGCCACCGCGGTCGCCACCTGGGCGACGTTGCGGACCTGGTTGGTGAGGTTTCCGGCCATGAAGTTGACCGAATCGGTGAGGTCCCGCCAGGTGCCCTTGACCCCCTTGACGTCGGCCTGGCCGCCGAGGCGTCCTTCGGTGCCGACCTCGCGGGCGACGCGGGTGACCTCGTCGGCGAAGGCGGAGAGCTGGTCGACCATCGTGTTGATGGTGTTCTTGAGTTCGAGGATCTCGCCGCGGGCGTCGACGGTGATCTTCTGGGAGAGGTCGCCCTTGGCCACCGCCGTCGTCACCTGGGCGACGTTGCGGACCTGGTTGGTGAGGTTTCCGGCCATGAAGTTGACCGAATCGGTGAGGTCCCGCCACACGCCGGCGACTCCGGGCACCTGTGCCTGGCCGCCGAGGCGTCCTTCGGTGCCGACCTCGCGGGCGACGCGGGTGACCTCGTCGGCGAAGGCGGACAGCTGGTCGACCATCGTGTTGACGGTCTCCTTCAGCTGAAGGATCTCGCCCCGGGCCGGCACGTCGATCTTCTGGGAGAGGTCGCCCTTGGCGACCGCGGTCGCCACCTGGGCGATGTCGCGCACCTGGGTCGTCAGGTTGCCCGCCATGGCGTTGACGGAGTCCGTCAGGTCGGCCCAGGTCCCGGAGACCCCGGGCACCTCCGCCTGACCGCCCAGAGTGCCCTCCGTGCCCACCTCCCGGGCCACCCGGGTGACCTCGGAGGTGAAGACGGACAGCTGGTCGACCATGCCGTTGAAAACGGTGGCGATGTCACCCAGCAGGCCGTCGCCGTCGGTGGGCAACCGGGTACCGAAGTCCCCGTCCCGTACGGCCGTGAGGCCGGCCAGGAGCTGCCTGAGCTCGTGGTCGCCGGGAACCGCGTCCAAGGACTCGGTCGCGTTGCTGGTCATGCCTACCCTCGTTCCGCTCCCCAGGAGCCCCCGGGCGGGGACTCGTCACCGGGCGGCCCAGGTGGACGGCCCCGCGTTCGTGCGTGGATTTCCGCAGTTCACGGATGTGCGCGATGAGAGAAATCCGCCGCAGGCTAACCCACTGGAGTGCGGTGCAACAAAGCCTCACGTCACCTCGCGCACACAGGATTTCCAAAAGACGGGCACCATGCATACACGAACGGAAACAGGGTAGTCGGACAGCTTTTGCCCGGGACGGCTGCAGCCGTCCCGGGCAGAGTTCACGACCGGATGTCCGGGGTCAGGCGACCTCGGATCCCAGCAGACCGGTCCGCAGCCGCTGCACCATGCGGCTGATCAGCCGGGACACATGCATCTGGGAGATGCCGAGCTCCTTGCCGATCTCCGCCTGCGTCCGCTCCTCGACGAACCGCATATGGATGATCCGCCGCTCCCGATCGTCGAGTTCGGCGATGAGCGGCGCCAGCGAGTGGAAGTCCTCGACCAGCTCCAGCGCCGGCTCCTCGGCGCCGAGGAAGTCGGCCAGCACGGACTCGCCGTCCGCGCCGCCGTCGGAGGTCAGGGCCGCGTCGAGGGAGGCGGACGTGTAGCCGTTGGAGGCCTTGCGCGCCTCGATGACCTCCTCCTCCGACAGCGACATCAGCTGCGACAGCTCACGCGTGGTGGGCATGCGGCCCAGCCGCGTCTGCAGCTCCTCGGTGGCCTTGGCCAGCTCGACCCGGGCCTCCTGGAGCCTGCGCGGCACGTGCACGGCCCAGCTCGTGTCCCGGAAGAAGCGCTTGATCTCGCCGACGATGTACGGAATGGCGAACGAGGTGAACTCGACCTCACGGGTCAGCTCGAACCGGTCGATGGCCTTGATCAGACCGATCGTGCCGACCTGGACGATGTCCTCCATGGAGTCCCCGCGGCCGCGGAAGCGGGAAGCCGCGTACCGCACCAGGGAGAGGTTCATCTCGATCAGGGTGTTGCGCACGTACTGGTGCTCGTGGGTGCCCTCTTCCACGACGGCCAGCCGGTCGAAGAAGCGGCGCGAGAGCTCCCGCGCGTCCTTCGGGCTCACCTCGGTGGGCATCTCGATGAGTGGAACCCCTCCTTGCGGGCTCTCCGCGCCCGCCCGCACTGCCGTGGCCGTCGCTGCGTGTGCCGTCACGGCATTCATGCCGTTCACTCCGTTCGTCGAGCCCGTCGATGACGAAGTCCGCCTTCCCCGGGTTCCGGATCTCATGCCGGGTGTTCCGCACAGAGTTTTCCAACTGGTGCCGATACCCACTCTCTTCGGTCAGGAACGGACAGACGTGCCCCGAATGCGGGCGCCGTGGGCGGGTAATGGCAGCTGTGGAGCACGAGAAGGGAGCAGTGTGACCATCGACGGAATCTGGTCGTACACGCCGGACAGTGGACACGCCGAAGGACAGGACCTGACCGACTACGCCGTCATGACGGCCGACGGCACCCTCGGCCATGTGGAACGCGAGGCCGACCCGCTCGGAATGCGGCACCTGGTCGTCGACACGGGAGTGTGGCTCTTCGGCAGGAGCGCCGTCGTCCCGGCCGGCGTCGTGACGGACGTCGACCACGCGGAGCGCAAGCTGACCCTGGGCTGTACCGGGGACGAGGTGAAGGACGCACCCCGCTTCCGCACCGACAGCGAGACGACGGACCCGGCGTACCTCACCGCCGTCGGCGACCACTACCGCCGGCTGACACCTCGGGGAACGCCATCGGTATGAGGGAAGAGGGGCTCACCTCCGCGCGCTCGGCGCCCGTCCGGGCGACGCCGGGGACTTCGGTGAAGACGTCCGCGGCGGCCCGGGCCCACGCCCGCGCGGTGGTGGACGCCCGGTGGAACCGCTCCGCCCGGCCGGCGCGCGAGGAGGACGTCATCGACCTGCTGCTCGTCGTCTCGGAGCTGGTGGCCAACGCCCTCCGGCACGGGGGCGGACTGGCCGGGTTCGACATGACGCCGGTGCGGGACGGGGTCCGGGTGGCCGTGCACGACTACAGCGACGCGGTGCCCGCCGCGGTGGGCGGACCGGGCTCCCGTCCGGCCGGCCACCGCGTGGGCGGCTACGGCTGGCCGCTGGTCGTCCGCCTGGCCGGGGACGTCGCCATCGAGAAGCGGGCCGGCGGCGGGAAGACGATCAGTGTGTTCCTGCCGATCCGGACCGCCGACCGGCCGGCCTGACAGGACGGGCGGGACGGTGCGTCCCGCCTCCGCCGCCCCGGCGGATCACCACGGCAGGAAGACGTGCACGTCCTTGCCCGCGCCCTGCCCCGCCTCGTTCGGCACCACGCTGACCTGACTGCACAGCGTGTGCACCAGGTACCAGCCGATACCGCCGCCCCCGCTGTCGGGGTGGAACGGCCTGGGAGACGGCGGACTGCTGTTCGTGTCGTGCAGCGTGACGTGCACTCCGTCGAAGGTGGGGCGCAGACGCAGTTCGAAAGGGCCGGGCGCGTACTGGACGGCGTTGGCCGACAGCTCCGTCACGATCAGCACGATGTCGTGCCAGCACTCCGGTGCCGTGGGCGGCACGGTGCGGGCCAGCTCATGAAGGAACTCCTCCGTGGCCAGCCGGGCACCCGTCACGTCCTGGGGCTCACCCGCGAAGCGGGCTGTACGGCTGGGAATCGCCCAGGAGGACAGTGCGTCGTTTCCACGCGGCTCGGTTGCCATGTCGTCAGTGCGGTCCCTCGAGTCTCCGGGACCGTCGTCCTTTCTCGTACGGCTCTCTGGCGTCGCCCCTACAGGGTTCCCGAGGGCTCCCAGGCTACGCGTCCGTCCTCCGACGGCATATGGTCGCGCCGGAACACGACCGCACGGCTCTCCGGCCGCGCGGCGAGTCCGGCCTCGGCCCCGCCTACCGGCCGCCCACCGGTCGGCCGACCGGTTCACCGGAACACGTCGTCGGCGTCGTCCCAGCCGAGCACCTCCTCCGGTGCGCTCTGCCGGGGCAGCCGCGCCCGGGCCTGGTACATCGCCTCGATCTCCGCCGCGTAGTGCGCCACGATCGAGTCGCGGCGCAGCTTCATCGAGGGCGTGAGCAGGCCGTTGGCCTGGTCGAACGGCTGCGGCAGGATGCGGAAGGCACGGATCGACTCCGAGCGGGACACCGTGCTGTTGGCGGCGGCCACCGCCCGTCCGATCTCCTCCCGCAGGGCGTTCTCCTCCCGAGCCTCCCGGCTCTGGGTGTCGCCGTGCAGCATCAGGTTCCCGCGCCAGTGCGCCAGGAAGTCCGGGTCCAGGGTGATCAGCGCGCCCACACAGGGCCGGTTGTCACCCACGACCACGGCCTGATGGACGAGCGGATGCATCCGCAACCGCTGCTCCAGCGAGGCGGGCGCCACACTCTTGCCGCTGCTGGTGATGATGACGTCCTTCTTGCGGCCGGTGATCGTGAGGTAGCCGTCGGAGTCCAGGAACCCCAGGTCACCGGTGGCCAGCCAGCCGCCCCAGAGCGCGGCCCGCGTCGCGGCGTCGTCGTTGACGTAGCCCTGGAACACCGACGGGCCGCGCACCAGGATCTCCCCGTCGTCGGCCACCCGGATGTCCATGCCCGGCAGGGCCTGTCCGACGGTGCCCGTCTTCTCCCGGCCGAGCGGCTGCATCGTGATCCCGCCGCTGGTCTCGGTCAGGCCGTACCCGTCGTGCACATAGATGCCGATGCCCTCGAAGAACAGGGACAGATCGCGGTGGAGCGGGGAGCCGCCCGAGGTGGCGCGGTGGACGCGGCCGCCGAGCGCGGCCCGGAGTCTGCGGTACACCGTCCGCTCGAACAGGGCGTGCTGGATCCGCAGGTCGAGACCGGGTCCCGAGCCGCGGCCCAGCCGCTGCCGCTCGACGGCGGCCGCGAAGTCCCGGGCCGTCTCCGCCGCCCGCTCGAACAGGGCGCCGCGGCCTGCCTCCTGGGCCGCCCGCAGGAAGTTCTTGTAGATCTTCTCGAACACCGACGGCACCGCGTACAGATACGTCGGACGGAAGGTGCGCAGCGACTCCGCGAGCGCGTCCGCGCCGATGTCGGGTTCGTGGCCCATCAGGATGCCGCCGCGCAGACACAGACCCTGGATCATCAGCCCGTACACGTGGGAGAACGGCAGGAAGGCGAGGACGCTCGGCTGCCGGCCGGCCGGCGCGGCGGTGTGCCCCCAGCCCGCCAGCAGCGTGTCGCAGGGGCTGGCCAGGCTGCGGTGGCTCAGCGCGCAGCCCAGGGGCCGCCCCGAGGTCCCGGAGGTGTAGGCGATCACCGCGGTGGAGTCGGGCAGCACGATCCGGCGCAGCGAGTCCACCGTGGTGATCGGCACCAACTCGCCGCGCTGAGCGAGCTGTTCGAACGCCCCGGCGTCCAACTGCCAGACGTTGCGCAGCGAGGGCAGGGCCGCGCACACCGATCCCACGGTCATGACGCTCTGTTCGTCCTCGACGACGACGCCCACACAGTTCGCGTCCCGCAGGATCCACTCGACCTGCTCGCGCGAGGAGGTCGGATAGACGGGGACGACCTCGGCGCCCACCGCCCACAGCGCGTGGCAGAGGACCGTCCACTCGTACCGGGTACGCGCCATGATCGCGACGCGGTGGCCGGGCGAGATCCCGGACGCCACGAACCCCTTCGCCAGGTCGATCACCTCGTCCCGCAGCTCGACGGCCGTCACCTCCTCCCAGTCGGAGGAGGCGCCGTCCGGACGGCGGGCGAGCACGGGGAGCGTGGGAGTGCGGGCGGCTGTCTCGAAGACGGTGTCGGCGAGCCCTCCGGTCAGGGGCGTGGTGGCTGGGGGAGCGAGGGCGAAGTCGCGCATGCGCTGCTCCTGAGGTGTACGGGCTGTGACGCCGCCGACGGGAACTGTCATCGACGGTGGTCGAATCTAGCCCAGGTGGGACCGGTTGTGGCCTGGAACGAATAAGTAATCCGCGTTGATGATCTCGTTCCGGCGGCTCCCGGCGCTTCCGACGGCCCACCGCCGGTGAAGTCGGCGCTTCGGGGGGCCCGGAGAGCCTGCGCCACGCCGATCCCGCCCCTGGAACCGGGCGGCGCAGCCACGGCGGGCGGCCTCAGGTCTGGGTGTGCTCCACGCAGGTGGTGACCACCTCGCGCAGACTGCCGGTGCGCTCCCACACCTCGCGCTGGATCCGCGAACCGTTGCCGTGCCGCAGCAGCTCCGCGCAGGACGCACGGGCCCGCTCCAGGTCGCCGCTGTCCGCCAGCGCGTCCTCGACATGCTCCAGCAGAGCGCCCACGACCGTCCCGGCGGGCATGGGCCGCAGGGACGCGGGGTGCAGCAGGTCCTCGGTCAGCCCCGAGCGGGCGGCCCGCCAGCCGGCCAGCCGGAGCAGGCTCACGCTGTGGTCCAGCGGCTCCCGGCCGGCCTCCGCGTCACGGGCGGCCGTCTCGACGAGCCCCCGCACCAGCGTGGCGATCAGCACCGCGGTGTCCGCGTGCAGACAGACGTCCGCCACCCGCACCTCCACCGTCGGATAGCGCGCCGACAGCCGGGCATCGAAGTAGACCATGCCCTCGTCGAGGATCGTGCCCGTGGCCACCATGTCCGCCACCCGCCGGTGGTACCGGTCCGCCGACCCGAACAGCTCGGTCGGGCCGGCCGACGGCCAGCGCTGCCACACCCGGCTGCGGTAGCTGCTGTAGTCCGTCTCCACTCCCTGCCAGAACGGCGAGTTGGCACTCAGCGCCGTCAGCACCGACAGCCAGGGCCGGATCCGGTCGACGACCGCGACGCCCTCCTCGTCCGAGTCGACGGACACATGGACATGGCAGCCGCACACCAGCTGCTCACGCGTCGCGATGCCGAACTGCTCCGCCATCCACTGGTAGCGCCGGTTCATGCTGACGGACGGGCGCACCGGCAACGGGGACGTGGCGAGCGCGGCGACCGCGCACCCGGCCTCCCGCGCGTGCCGGGCCGCCTCCCCGCGTATGCGGACGATCTCCGCGCCGAGTTCGCCCATGCCCGACTGCGGGTGGGTGTTGAACTCGAGCATCTGGTTGTGCAGTTCCTTCTCGAAGACGTCCTCCTCCGCCCCGCGCCGGGTGGCGCGGGCGAGGACGGCGGCGGACAGGGCCTGGGGCTCCCCGGTCTCCGGATCGACCAGGAGGAGCTCTTCCTCCACTCCGACGGTGCGCACGGGATGTGGCCTCTCTCTGGCGGGTGGTACGCACCCGAATGCCCCGTCCGGGGCTGTTCACACGGCCGACGGCGCCAGCCACACCGTGGCCAGGGGCGGCAGGGCGAGAGCGATTCCTCCGTCCCGCACCGCGACGGGGGCCGGGTGGACGACACCGCTGCCGCCGTAGCACCCGGCGTCGGTGTTGAGCAGCTCGCGCCAGGCCGGCACCCCGTCGGGCACGGCGAGCCGGTAGTCGTGGCGCACGACCGGGGAGAAGTTGCTGACGGCGAGCAGCGGAGCGCCGTGGGCGTCGTGGCGCAGGAAGGCGAAGACGTTGTCCTCCGCCGCGTCCCCGACCACCCACCGGAAACCGGCCGGATCGGTGTCCCGCTCCCACAGGGCCGGGGTGGCCCGGTAGACCGTGTTGAGGTCACGCACCAGGTCCCGCACCCCCCGGTGATCACCCGCGGACGCGTACCCCGGGTCCAGCAGCCACCACTCGGGGCCGTGGGCCTCGGACCACTCCGCGCCCTGGGCGAACTCCTGTCCCATGAAGAGGAGTTGCTTGCCGGGGTGGGCCCACATGAACCCCAGGTACGCGCGGTGGGTGGCGCGCCGCTGCCACCAGTCGCCGGGCATCTTCGACACCAGCGCCTGCTTGCCGTGGACGACCTCGTCGTGGGAGATGGGCAGCACGTAGTTCTCGCTGTAGGCGTACACCATCGAGAAGGTCATCTCGTTGTGGTGGTACTTGCGGTGCACCGGCTCCTTGCCGATGTACTCCAGCGAGTCGTGCATCCAGCCCATGTTCCACTTCAGCCCGAACCCCAGACCGCCGCTGTCGGTCGGCCGGGTCACCCCTTCCCACGCGGTGGACTCCTCCGCGATCGTGACGACCCCCGGGTTGCGGCGGTAGACCGTCGCGTTCATCTCCTGGAGGAACGCCATCGCGTCCAGGTCCTCCCGGCCGCCGAACACGTTGGGCGACCACTGACCGGAGTCCCGCGAGTAGTCGAGGTAGAGCATCGAGGCGACGGCATCCACCCGCAGCCCGTCGACGTGGAACTCCTCGCACCAGTAAGTGGCGTTCGCCACAAGGAAGTTACGGACCTCGACGCGCCCGAAGTCGAACTCGTACGTCCCCCAGTCCGGATGCTCGGCCCGGCGTGAGTCGCCGGGCTCGTACAGCGGTTCCCCGTCGAACCGGCCCAGCGCCCAGTCGTCCTTGGGGAAGTGCGCCGGCACCCAGTCCACGATCACGCCGATGCCGGCCCGGTGCAGGGCGTCCACCAGGAACTTGAAGTCGTCGGGCGTGCCCAGGCGGGAGGCCGGCGCGTAGAACCCGGTGACCTGGTAGCCCCAGGAACCGGAGAACGGATGCTGGGCGACCGGCATGAACTCCACATGCGTGAAGCCGAGGTCGGCGACGTACGGCGGCAGTTCCTCGGCCAGCTCCCGGAACGTCAGCCCCGGTCGCCAGGAGGGCAGATGGACCTCGTACACGGAGAACGGCGCCACATGCACGGGGACGTCGCCCCGGTGCGCCATCCAGTCCTCGTCAGCCCACTCGTAGTGCGAGGCGTGCACGATCGACGCGGTGTCCGGCGGCACCTCCGCACGCCGGGCCATCGGGTCGGCCTTGAGGAAGCGGTGGCCGTGGCGCGAGGTGATCTCGAACTTGTACCGGGCGCCCTCGCCGATCGCGGGCAGGAACAGTTCCCACACCCCGGACGAACCGAGGGACCGCATCGGGAACGCGGTTCCGTCCCAGAAACAGAAGTCCCCGGCGACGCGCACCCCCTGGGCGTTCGGCGCCCACACCGTGAACCGGGTGCCGAGCACGCCCTGGTGGGCCATCGGCTCCGCGCCGAGCGCCTTCCACAGCTCCTCGTGCCGCCCCTCACGGATGAGGTGCAGATCCAGGTCGCCGAGGGCCGGCAGGAAACGGTAGGGGTCGTCCACCTTGTGCTCGGCACCCTCGTACGACACCAGCAGCGTGTACGCGGGCACCGCGTCGAGCGGCAGGAGGACGGAGAACAGACCGTCGCCCTCCGAGACGAGCGGGGTGGGGTCGCCGTCGATCACGACACTCACGGCGTCCGCGAAGGGCCGCAGGGCCCGGAAGACGATCCCGCCCGGCACCGCGTGCGCGCCCAGCAGGGCGTGCGGATCGTGGTGGGCGCCCGCGAGCAGGCGCCCACGGTCGGCCGGATCGAGCGCGGGCGCCGTGCGCGGGCGGGGACCGGCCGACTCGGGCGGAGAGGTGTCACGCAGGGCCACAGGGGTCAGCCTCCTCGGACGGCGAGTCGTTCGATCGCCGCCATGGGTACGGGCAGCCAGTCGGGACGGTTACGGGCCTCGTACAGCACTTCGTACACGGCTCGGTCCGTCTCGTAGGCACGCAGCAGGGCATGCTTCTTGCGGGGGTCCCAGCCCGCGCGGGCCGCGTAGCCGGCGCAGTAGGCCTCCCGGCAGCGGCGCGCCCACTCCGGCCGCCACGGACGGCGCTGGCGGGCGGCGTAGTCGAACGAGCGCAGCATCCCGGCGATGTCCCGGACCGGGGAGTGGGCACTGCGGCGCTCGGCCAGCGGACGGGACGGCTCGCCCTCGAAGTCGATGACGAACCAGTCGCGCCCGGCGCGCAGGACCTGCCCCAGGTGCAGGTCCCCGTGGATGCGCTGGGCGGGCGGGCCGGCGTCGCACACGGAGAGCGCGCCGAAGGCGGTCGTGAGGCCCGGCACGAACGGGCGCAGCGCCGGCACATGGTGCGCGGCCGCCTCCAGCCGCTCGGTCATCGCCGCCGCCGTCCGCCCGTCCTCCGCGTCCGGACCGGCCGGCAGCGCCGCGGCCAGCGCGAGGTGGACGTCCGCCGTGGCCCGCCCCAGCTCCTCGGCCTCCGCCGTGAAGTCCTCCCCGCGGGCGAGCGCCCGCAGCGCCAGCGTCCAGCCGTCCGACGCGTCGGGCAGGAACGGCTGGAGCACGCCGAGGGTCGCCTCCTGCGGATGCGTCGTGCGGAACCAGGCCACCGGTGCGGGCACCCGCCCGCAGCCCTGCCCGGCCAGCGCGACCGGTACCTCCAGATCGGGGTTCACCCCGGGCTGGATACGCCGGAAGATCTTGAGGATGAAGGCGTCCCCGTACACCAGCGAGGTGTTGGACTGTTCGGCCTCCAGCAGCCGCGGGGCGAGCCCGGCGGGCAGGGAGACGGACGGGTCGGACTCGAAGCACAGCGGGCCCAGCGTGCCGGGGTGCCGCATCCGCTCCAGGAGCAGATGCGCCGACCGGGGGTCCTGAAGCGCGTCATGGACCGTCAGTCCGGCCAGTGGCCCGCTCTCCACCCTGCCGATCAGCGCCCGTCCCAGACGCGGCGACAGATGTTCCTGGACGCCGAGGAGCAACTGGTAGCAGTCGCCGGCCGGAGGAGTGCCCCCGGGGGTCGGGACGCCCGACTGGTCGGCGTGCACGAGCAGATGAAGGCAGCCCGGGTACAGCTCGGTCATCGACAGCATGCGCAGGTCGGTGAGGGGCCGGTCCTTGCCGGCGAACCAGCGCTGCCGCGGCAGCCACTCGCACAGCAGCGCGGCGAGCGGCCCGACGGAGCGGACGCCGCTCGCGCTGCTCGGTCGCAGGGGTGCGGTCTTCGTCACGGTGACCCATCCTTTCCCCGGCGCTCGCTCACGGGCGGCGGCCGATCCGGGACGCGGCTCTGGTGAGCCGGAACCAATAGAAGCCGTGTCCCGCGAGGGTGAGCAGGTAGGGCAGTTCACCGATGGCCGGAAAGCGGACCCCGCCGAACAGCTCGACGGGATAGCGGCCGTCGAACCGGCGCAGGTCCAGTTCGGTGGGCTGCGCGGAGCGGGAGAAGTTGTGCACGCACAGCACCACGTCGTCGCCTCCGTCCCCCGCCAGCGGCGCCTCACGGAGGAAGGCGAGGACGGCCGGGTTGGAGGACTGGAGTTCGGTGTAGGTGCCGAGGCCGAAGGCGGGGTTCTGCTTGCGGATCTCGATCATCCGGCGGGTCCAGTG
>NZ_JBEOVB010000052.1:0-34378 GCF_040295245.1 Streptomyces sp. NPDC002884
ACAGCTCCCACAGATCTTCAGGCGCTAACCGTTCGACAAGCGCAGCAGTCACTACCCCAGAATGCCGCAAGATCGCACCAACTGAAATGACGTCTTAGCGGCGCAACCACTCCAGAAGGTGGTGCCGCTTGGCAAAAAATCGAACACGTGAACTAATTAAGGGATGGACTGTGCCGACTTCCCCGACGACCTGGTGTGCCTGCAAACAGCCTGGTTCCGCGCCTGTGACGTGCTGGCCGTGCCTCGAACCGTGCCGGTCACGGCTGCGGCCCGCGCGGAGCTGCGCCGCCGCGGCCGCCCGTCAGGGGGTCGGCGGTGAACCGGCGTCCGGAGCACCTGACGTTGCGGGAGGAGGAGATCCTCGCTCGCATCCGGCGCGCGATCGAAGACCGCGGCGAGGCGCTGTCGGTGCGGGAGCTGGCGCGTGAGGTCGGGATGAGCAGTCCCGCGTCCGTCGTCTACCACCTGAAGAACCTGGAGGCGCGCGGCGCCCTGATGCGTGATGGCCGTGGTTGGCGGACCTGCCGCTTGCTCCGATAGCCGCGCATGGCTGTTGGAGCAAGCGGCGCGCCCTTGGCCCCGGCCAGCCCCCGCCTGCCTGACGCCCCCGCAGCCCCCTCGCGGCGAACCGCCAGGAGCAGGTTCCGGTGGTGCGCCGTACGTGTGTCAGATGACGTACATCGGCGAGCGGACACGTACCCGGCGCGGCGGCCGGGGCCGATCCGCGGGCGCCGCGACGCTCCTGTGCTGGCCCCGTCCCGGAGTTGCGCGCAGCGGGAGCCTGCGCAGGGTGTCCGGGGAGGATCCTGGAGCCGTGGCAGGGAAGAGGATCCCGACGCCGATGGTGGCCTGCCAGTCGATGGTCCAGGTCGATGCGCGGTGACCCGGTAGCGAGCCTCGGGCTGGTTGACGGAGGTCCGGGTGTAGGTGTGTCCGCAGGTGGGGGAGTCGCTCTTGCCTGCGGCCGCTGTGTACGGCGTGCCCGGGCCGGTACACGTCACGGCAGCCTCGTCGTACGACTCGGACACCTGCTGAGCTGGCGCGGGCAGGCCGCCCGGGGCCTGACGCTGGTGTTGAAGTTCGCCGACGGCGTCTCGTGGGAGGCGACCCGCCGCCTTGCTGAGCCGTCCGCGCACGAGGACGGCTTGCGCGTCTTGGCCTACCGGCTGATGGACGCAGCTGGCCTGCAGCGCGGTCGGCTGACCGCACTGGCGTTGAAAGGGGAGGACCTTGTCGACGCCGACCAGGTTGCGCAGCAGATCAGCCTCGACGACACCCGGGAGGCCCGGCTGGTGGCCGAAGCGGTCATTGTCCGCGTCCGCGACAGGTTCGGCCCCGTGTTATCGGCCTTGGGGCCGTCTTCCGCCGCGCCTCGTGAGAGTTCCACTTGGTCCTACTTGGGCAGGGCTGCGCGGAGTGCACCTCTCCCATAGCGCATGGCCCCCGTGTTACGCCAACCGGTCTGGCAGCTAGGGGGAGTTGTGCTACGTTCCGAGCAATCTCAGTTCGAGCGCAATGCTCGGACTGTCCGCTCCCTGGGCGGCCCGGCGCAATGCTGGGGTGCCAGGAAGGCCTTCGCGAAGCCGGTGATGCCCCCGACACAGGGCGGCCGGGGGAGTGGTGGTAAAACCCGCAGGGCCTTGCCCTGCATGCTGTACCGCAGTAAGCCAGCTCGGGGCTTAGCCGAGCCCTGAACTCTTGGTGTCGGCAGGAAGTCAGTTCTGTCCACGTACTTGGTGGTCGAACTGCACTTGTCGTGCGCATCGGTTTGACCATCCACAAGGGAAGGGTCATGACCGGTGGGCGACGCTGCCGTTCTTACTGTCCTCGCCGGAGCAGGCGTTGTATCGGTTCTCCTCTTCGCCGTTAAAGGCATCCTTGATCAGCTGCCAGAGGTCTTTCGTTCTTTGCATCGAGCCCGAAAGGCATGGCGAGAGGAGCCTCCCAACGAGGACTAGGAACGCCTGATCCAGCCCCTGCGGTCAGGCCTCGTTCTTGACCGCAGGGGAAACCCGTGAACGTTCGGAGCGCGCAGGCAAGGGCTGCTATGCATCGTCCAGGGGCACTCGTGCGTCGGCGATGCGCGAGATCCAGTGGATGCGCTGACGTGACGGCAGTCGGCTGTAGGTCAGGGTGCGCAGCCCCGGGCCTTCGGTGAGGTGATAGGGCGCGATGGTCCACAGAGCGTCCCGGCTGGCGACCGGCTCGACCGGGCAGCCGGTCAGCAGCAGGTCCCACCGGTCGGTGGTGCCGTTGTCGCGGTCGTCCTCCACTGTCACGCTGGCGACTGCCCGGTGAGGGAGTTCCCGGCCGCTTTCACGGGCGGCGTGGTTGTCCGCGAGCTGCTTGATGGTGAAATCCCGCTGGAGATAGAGCTCAGGGCTTCTGCCGCCCGGATCCACCAGAAACACCCCTGCGCGAACGGGCCTGTTGTCGTCATCGGCCACGACCAGGTCGCCCTCGCACCGAACCTGCACCCGCCGCTGACTGAGGTTCTGCACGACTGCGATCTGCTGGAGCACCAGCCGGTTGGAACCGTCCTGTTGCTCGGGAAAGTGCCATGTCTGCCCTGGAGGCCAGCTGCCGCAGGGCATCCCCGTGGAGTTCCACGCTTGCGGCTCCCAGATCGGATCGTCGAGGGCGAGCGTGACCTCCGGAGCCTGGGAGTCCAGACGACTGCGGATCGAGTCTGCTGCCATCTGCCGGGTGATCCTCAGCGAAGCGCGTGTGAGGACCGACTGCCACGCCACAACGAAGAGGGCCAGCATGGTGCCGAGCGCCCCGACGGCGGTCCAGAAGGTCTCCGACCTGAGTGTCTCTGACATAGCGCAGATTGTGGCCCCCACCGGCCGCGCCGGAAGGAGCGGGTCCCGGCTACCTATCGTCACCTTGGCCCTGCGCATCCCCGGCGAGCTGGCGCCGTTCCTCAAGGACGCCTCCTCGAAGCAGGGCATCCGGCGGCGGTCCTGCGCAGCCGGGCCGCCCTCCGTAGTCGACCGACCGCCTGCGCAGTCGACGGGGCAGGCGGTCGGGCGGTTGCGTGACCGGCCCTGCCGCCGACTGCGCAGGATAGGGGGCGGTGGGTGGCGACTATGCCCTGCCGGCTCTCTTGCGCAGTCGGCGGGGCGGTGGCGGGGCACTCGTGCCCCACGTCTGCGCAACGGTATGCGCAACGCTGTGACCTGCGGTGGTCGGGCCTGTGGTCGGGTCCCGGCCTACCGTGGTCGGGCCTGTGGTCGAGGGCATTGCGCAGACCGCGAGGCGATGCGCAATCGCCTGATGCGCACCACCTACGGCGCGGTGATCCATCCAGCTGCGGGGTCCGTACGGGCGCCCACAGCTGCGGCGGATCTGTGCTGGAGCAGGTCGGTGAACGGCGCGGCGAGTAGCGCGGCCGACCGTCAAGAAGGCAGTCCCACCAGCTCCGAGTCCAACACCCTGTCCGTCCGCGGCTCGACCGTCGTCACGACGGCTTTCCGGCGACCGCGGCCAGGCGCTCCATCTCGTCCAGGCCATCGTTGCAGCACTGCCCGCACACCAGCCGCCGCGCCTTGGGCCGCTCAGGCAGCCGGATGTCGAAGCCCTTCCGAGGCTCGTCCTTGAACTCGCGCAGGTCGTAGTCGCACTCCGCGCAGACCAGCCGGGCGGCGCGGGCCTGCTTCTTCGACCAGACGGGCCACTCCGCCGACAGCGCCAGCCCGGCGATAACCATGCCCTCGGCTCGCGGCTGAAACACCACGAAGTCCCAGTGCGGGGCGTCCTCGGGGGTGTCGGCGACGATCTGCTCCAGCGACGGCATCCACGGCACCAGGTGGCCCAGGTCCTTGCGCAGGATGCGCACCTCCTCCCCTGCCCTCATGGCCTTGCTGCGAGAGGCGGCGAGCGGAAATCGGAAGGCCGACACGATCGCGTGCGGGACCTGGAGCAGGTCCAGGTCCCGACTGATATCGGCCGCGGTGGCCTTCCACTCGCCGCAGTTGACCTCCCGCCACAGGGCCAGCCCGTCGGCGTTCAGCCGCCCAGACGCGTTGATTGTGCTGACGATCCGCCGCTGCGCGGCCCGGACCTCCGGCGCGACCGCTGCCGTCATATCCCGCTCCCTGCACTCCCCGACACCCTGTTCAACGTGTCGTCTGTGCTGGGCAACGAGCCAGGACCGGGGAAGGCCCGGTGGGACTTTCCCCCGCCGGGCGCTCAGCGCTTCCGGTCAGCCGCCGCCGGCCCTCCTGCGCAGCAGCTACGGAACCAGCTGGTCCATCCAGCCGACCTGGCGTTCCGGGTCTCGTACGGGGTGCCACACAGCCGCCGCGGGCCCGTGCTGGAGCAGGTCGGTCATCGGTGCGGCCAACACCGTCACCTCCCGCAGGAACAGGGAGACCGCGAGGTCGACGTCAGCCGCGTGCAGGGCACGCACCCGGTTGTCGATGCCGGCGGGGCCGGTGCCGTCCAGGACGAACAGCAGACGCGGGAAGAGCGGGTAGTGCCGCCGCCACTCCTCCGGGACTGCCTCCATCGTGCGGCGCCGGCCGACCGGCACGGGGGCGTACTGGTGGAGGCGGGCGTAGGCGCGGAGCTTGGCGGCGAGGCGTTCGGGACCCATGGTTGCCCGGTCGACCTCGAGGAACGCCCGCAGCATCGACCAGTCACCCCTGCCACCGTTCCGGCTTCCACGCTGGTAGTAGAGCAGCGCGTCCGGGATGACCGCTTCTCCGCTCCCGATGGGGTGGTGGACTTCCGGGAGGAAGTCCAGCGGCTGGCACACCTCCCCGCGGCGGCGTGCGTCCAGCAGGAACTGCAACCCCGTCTCCGTGACCGTCAGGGTGTGGCTCACTCGCAGCCGGGCTGCGACCGGATCCGACACCAGCCTCGGCGGCCGCCGACCCTGGAGCTCCGGCCACTCCCCGGCAACCTGCACCCCGTATCCGGTGGCGAACCACACCCGGGTACGACCCGCCTGCGGCAGGGTGATCCGGTCGACCAGGCCCTCGGCACGGAGCTTGGCCAACCTCCGTCTGGTCTGCTCGATCCGCACCCGCGGGGCAGTGATCAGATGCATCTGCTCGGTGGTCGCCATCCGGTACTGCACCAGCACCGCCAACGCCAGCCGGTCCCCGCCCCCGGCATCCACATCCGCCCTCGCTCTTGTCATCGTCATCGTCGGCAACTCCCGCACGCACACGGTGCGGTGCCGCCCTGATGCGGCACCGCGTATGCGACTGAGCGCACCAGCCGGCCCCGACCACACCACCGACCACCAGGGCCCGACCACGGTCACAGTGCGACAACGCCGCCCCCGACCGGGCCGATGTCCCCGCCGACAACCCCGCTCTCAGCGGCACGTGACCTGTGGCCTTGCGCGTGCATCACCGCAGGTCACCACGACGTTTTCAGTGTGGTCGGGACCCCGACATCCCCCTCTGCACACCCCAACACCCAACCCAGGAAGGAAAAAGGGAAGAGGGAACGGGCGGGGCGGTGAGCGGCCGGGGGAGTGGTACGGCTTGAGTGAGTGATGTGCGTCGGCGGTGGCCTCCGCGCAACCCGCCCCCGCAGGTCCCCACCACGGCCCGAGCAGATCACAGACAGGCCCGCGGACCCGAGCAGCCGATTCCGCCGGGCTATCGCGCCCCTGCGGCTACAAGCCCCCGCCGTCTGCTGGGATACGGCGGTTCCCGTCTGTGCGCCGTGATCCTCAGCCGCTGGCAAAGCGTTGCGGGCTCGGCCGAGCCCGTCGCAGCCACAAGGGCTCTGCCCGGCTCGGGTGGTCCACGGCGAACAGGCGTGAGGGGCTGCGCGTCACAGCGGCGGTGCGGCTTTGAACGTGTGCGTGCGGTGCCACAGGTAGTACGTCTCCCGGCCCGGCGTCCACCAGCTGACGCTGCGCCCCGCCAACTTCTCCTGGATGTACGCCTCGACCTCGGGTATCTCGACGGCAAGCGGGCTTACCTGGACGCCGCCTTCAGGCGTGACGGCGACGTAACCGTGCTCGTACACCGCGTCGCATCCAAGCGTGCAGGCCAGCATGGCGATGTTGGACAGGTCTCGTTTTTCGTCGTCGCTGCACATCGCGCGCTTCTTGATGTGCGCCGCGATCAGGAAGGAGCTCGGCAGGGTACGTCCGCACAGGGCACACTGGCCCGTCGAGCCCTGCAGCAGGCGCCGCTTCAGCGCTGCCTGCTCGCCGCGCTGGGCGCGCTGGACCGTGCGCTCCAGGTCCCCGTCGAAGGCCGCCACAGCGGCCTCCTCTTCGGCCGTGTCGACCGGTTCCAGGGCCGCCGTGGCAGGATCGAGCGTCAGCAGGGTCTGGAGTGTTTCGCTCTCCTTCTCGCTCAGGACGGAGATGCCCATGATGTTGCGGTTAGGGTTCCAGCCGAGCAGGGTGCGGATCTCCTCGACGGCAATGTCGAAGCCGCGGGTGCCGGAGAGGGCGTACATGTACTCCCAGGTACTGCCGGCGTGGTCGGTGCCCCACAGCCGCGTGGCCAGTTCCTTGTTGTGCCACATCAGGGCGATGGTGCCGCCGAAGTAGACGCGCTTGTCGCCGCTGAAGAACACCCAGCTGCCAGGGCGCATCTTGTTGATCCGGGAGACGTTGACGTTCTTCTTGCCCGGCACGACGCCCCACATCTGGGCCTGTCCGTCGGGGAAGAGCTGCTTGAGCTCGTCGATGGTCGATGTGTCGAGGATGTCCGCGTGGTCGTCGAAGACCACGGGTTTGACGATGGTGTCCTGGTAGTGCTGGTCGACGTCCTTCTCCGACCGGCGGGCCGGCTGCATCACGATCCGCATGACGTGGATCATCCCCCCAACTGTGTGTACTTGTCGGCCTTACCCCGGACCAAATGCACCGGGTACTTGCGGTGATTCTTCTCGATCTTCTCAGCCAGAGCCTGCTCGAGGTCGACGTCCAACACGTCCGCGAGCCTGAGCAAGTAGGCCAGAACATCCGCCATTTCCTCGCGCACCTGCACAGCACGCCCGTCGTCCTGCATCACCCGGTCGGACTGCTCCGGTGTCAACCACTGGAAAATCTCCACCAGCTCCCCGCTCTCACCGGCCAGCGCCATCACCAGATTCTTCGGTGTGTGGAACTGTTCCCACTCGCGCTCGGCAGCGAAATGGGCCAGTGCCCGCTGCAGGGACATCAGTGTCATACCACCAGCTGTACCAGACGGCACCGACACCACCCTCCTTGGTAACGCCGCCGAACTGCCTGTCAGTTGGGGTTGATATAGATCGCGTATGCATCTCTACGGGGGCACGGTGGCCGAAGCAGCCCGAGACATGGGCGATGCGGCCTTCATCGCCGCAGCCGAACGACGCTTCACGAAGGTGTTCGGGGCGGCACCCAGCACGCAGGAGGTGCACAGTTGGCGCCGCAGCTGGCCCGCCCTCGTCGCGATCCTTCGTTCTGCCGGGCTGAACGACCTGCACCTGCTGCTGGAGTACTCGCTGCCCGCCACGGGAGAGCGCATCGACGCCCTCCTCCTCGGCAAGAACGCCGACGGGAGCCTGTGCGCCGTCGCGATCGAGCTAAAACAGTGGACCCGAGCCCAACTCAGCCCCGCCCGACCCGGAATGGTCCGCATCGCAGAACGCGTCGTGCAACACCCCGCCCGCCAGGTCGGCGGCTACGTGCACTACCTACAACAATGGGTCAGCCGCGCCGACTTCCCCCTGACCGCCCGCGGCACCGTAGTACTCCACGACGCTCCCGCCGACCTGGTCGCCGCCCTCCGCGCACCAGCCGCACGCGGACCGGCAGCCGCCTACCCGATACTGGGGCGCGACGATCTCACCCCGCAACCCTCCCCACACGACTTGGCCCAGCGGCTTCGCTGCGCTGACCTGAGCCCCACCGGCCGCGACGACATCGAACGCTTCCTCCACGCCGAACACCGCCCCTCAGCCGCGCTCTTGGAGCGGGCAGGCGAAGTCATCGAAGGCCGCGACGCCTTCACCCTCATCGGCGACCAGGACCTGGCCCGGCAGGAGGTCCTGCACGCGGTGGATACGGCACGCGAGCGGGGAACAAAGAGCATCATCGTCGTGACCGGGGGACCAGGCACCGGCAAATCCGTCATCGCCTGCCGACTGCTGGGCGACCTGTGCAGACAACCCCACGGCAATCCACGCCTGCTGTCCCCGTCCGGGACGCTCACGCGACAACTGCGCAGAACGGTCGGCGAAGACTTCCGAGGCCTCATCGCCACCTTCCTCGACAAAATCCCCGCCCACCTCACCGGCGACAGCGTGGTCCTCCTGGACGAGGCTCACCGCGCCCGCACCTACCCCGATCACCAGCAGGGCACGTTCCCCCTGATCCTGGGCAAACTTCTCGAGCGAGCCGCCGTCACCGTGCTGTTCCTCGACGAGCGACAGATCGTGCGGCCGACCGAAGGCCTCACACTCCACCAGCTCCAACAGCACGCACAGCACGCCGGATTCTCATTCGCCCACATCGACCTCGCCAGCCAGTTCCGCTGCAACGGCTCACGCGCCTACCAGCAATGGATCGACCACCTCTTCCGGCCCGAGGGCACCGCGCCGGCCTGGGAGGGCAGCGACTACGACCTGGCAGCCGCACCAGACCCCGAACAGCTCCAGCACTGGATCCACCAACACATCCGCGCCGGCCGGACCGCGCGGGTCACCGCCGGCTTCTGCTGGCCATGGGACTCCCCACCGACTCCACCCCTCCTGCCGGAAGTAGCAATCACCTGGGACAGCCCGCAAGGGCCCCGCACCTGGGCACGCCCGTGGAACTCCCGCGCCGACGAGCCCGCATTCGACCACCCCGGCGTGCCGGCCCGCCCCTTCTGGGCCACCGACTCCGGCGGCCACGACCAGGTCGGCTGCATCTATACCGCCCAGGGCATGGAATACGCCTACAACGCCGTGATCATGGGAGGGGACCTCGTCCGCAGAGGCGAGCAGTGGATCGCCCGCCCCGAGGAAAGCCACGACCCCCTGCTGCGCCACCTTCCGTCCCACCGCTACCTGCGCTACGCACTGAACACCTACCGAGTGCTGGCCACCAGGGGCACCCGAGGCACGCGCCTTTACTCAACGGACGCCACAACGCAGGACTATCTCCACACCCTGACATCGCTGCACGACGCATAGGCGTGGCCTTTTTGCCGCGAGCGTCTCAACAGAGAATGCGCGTTGCCCGTCCGATCAGCACCACGACGAAGTCCCCGAAAGCGATGACGACCGCGCCGAGGAGATCGACCCGGGCCCTCAGGGCCGCAGAAGTGGGCCTCTCACCTCGGGCCGGCCGAAAGCCTGCCATGGCGCAGTCGTCGTTCACACGGGCGGCGGCCTGGCCCAATTTACGGGTTCACCGGGGCAGACGCTCCGGCGGCGCCGCCTCGACGCCGACCGGCCGAGTCCGACCAAGGCCTGCGTCGGCGCGCCCCGACCGGTCGCCGGAGCGCGTACCCCGCCCAAGCCCTTGAGCCAGCGACTTGGTCGACGCCGACGACGACGGCCTGCAAAGGCCTGGACCCTGAGCTTCGGGCCGGGCCGTGTGGCGTCCGCTTTGCACGCAGGACGGCGGATTCGCGCGCATCGCGCCGTCATGTGCCGTGCTGGCACGAGGAGTTGTCGGCGGGGGATGGCATGCTTGATCACAAACGTGCTCGGCTACTGGGGGTTCGCGTGCCGCTCGTTGTGATCCAACCTTCCTGCGGAAATCCTGCGGCTCGAACCTGAACCTGGACGACGTTTACTCGGAACTGTGCGACGGCGCCATCACGGCGCTGATGGCGCCGTCGCACGCCGGTTTCGGAGGCCCGTGAGGTGTTCTGGGCGGCGCTGAAGCAGGCGGCGGAGCGGTCATTGGCGCGGGACGCTTGACGGAACAGGGCGGCCTTCCATTGGCCCGACGTGTAGGTATATCTCGTGGTCTGTACGATGCCGACGCTCGGCAGATGTCCGGAAACGGCCTCGGCGGGCCTGTCACTCACCTGCTCCGAATTCAGAGAAGACACCACCCATGAACCACCCGCCCGCTTTCCCGTCACCTCCGTCTCCCGCCACCCGCTGGTGGTTGACCACACCGGCCCGCATCGGCTTCGTACTCGCCGTCCCCGTGCTCGGTCTGATCAACCAGTACCTGGGTCTCCCGGCGATGATCGCGGCGATCGTCCTGGTGTGGAAGGACAGCCTCTGGCAGAAGGGCGCGAAGGTGGCCGCCACCGTCGCTGCCGTGGCGCTGCTCGGTGCGGTACTTCCCGACCCGCCCGAGGAGGGCGCCGCCGACGCCGTGGCCCGGGAAGACGGGAAGGGCGCGGCGGCCCGCACGCTGAACTCGCCATCGCCCTCCGCAACTCAAGACGACCCGTCACCGACACCCAAGCCTCGGCCGGAAGCCGCGGACTACCGGGGTATGCGCCTGGACGAGGCTCGGGACAAGGCCGAAGCCGCAGGGTTCGGCGCGAGTGACCACAACGCATCCGACGATGACAAGAGTATCTGGATGCGTTCCAACTGGACCGTCTGTTTCCAGAAGACTGGCTGGACCGGCTCGGAGACGAAGACGATCGACTTCGGTGCCGTGCAGACCGGCGCGCCGTGCCCCGGCACGGACGGCGGTGCCATCCCGTGGCCGACGATGCCGGAGCTGATCTGGAAGACCTGGAAGGCGGCACGCAAGGAGGTTGTGGCCCTCGGCGTCGTACCCGCGGAACATGTGCGCGCCGACACGGCCTACCTCAACGACACGCTGCCCGACGAAGGAAAGTACGACAACTGGCGGGTATGCGCGACAGACCCGGTCGAGGGCGCGGATGTCACCATCGACACATGGGTGACCCTTGAGTTGACGCACCCGGACAACGGCTGCCCGGAGCCTGGCGAAAGCACGGAAGACCGGGCAGACCTGCCCGACCGAGACGACGACGGCGATCCCGACTACCGCGATCCCTTCCCCGGCGACCGCGATCGCAACAGCACGTTCCCCGACGGCTTCCCGGACAGCTCCGCAAGCTCGTCCGGCGGAGGCGGGGGCGATGGAGACGGCTGGAACTGCCCCGGCACCCGTTGGTGCTGACCCTGCTTGGCGAGCCCCGCGTCGACGGAGCATGGTGCCCCCTCCCGGAGGGCCGGGACGTACCCGGCACCTGAGCCGCAAGGCTGTTACCCGCATGCGTACGTCGACGGCATTTCTCGTGAGGTTCAGTACGCCTCTGCAATGTCTGTGTAAGGCTGTGACCTGCGATGGTTGGGGCTTGGTGGCGCAGTGCGGCCCCGGGGGCGGCCCCTGCCTTCCTGCACGATGCCAGCGGCTGAAATTCGACGTGCGTCAGATGATTCAGCCAGCGCCTAGAGGAGCTGCGCGCCAACCCCCTCCCGCGCCGGTGTCGTGCGAGCGGTGCGGCCCCTCGGCCGCCAGGACCTCGTTCACCGCCCGGCCTGCGACCTCACACCAACTGGTGCAGGCCCGCGTTCGCCGGTCGAGCCGACGCACACCCCGGGCGCTTCTGAACGGCTTCCGCCCCCTCAAGCACCCGGATGCGGGCCGCGTCGTACCTGACGGAGTCCGCATGCAGGAAATCCCCTGTACGGGCTCGTTCCCGGCAGCGCACTGCCGTGTTGTCGACCTCAAGCGCTGGGCACGCAACCGGTCCCGCGCTGCCATCGGCGCCACCGACCTGGACCGATCGCAGCCGTGCTCGCGGGCTGGCCATCCGGTGGCGCCGCCGTAGGCCCGTGACCAGGATGGGCGGGCGGTCGCGACGTGCGATGTCACCAAGGTTCTGATGGAGTTCCGTCGGGGTCGAGACCGTGCGGCCAAAGGTGCCGTACATCGTCTGCATCGCTGGGGATCCCGGCGTCGACAGCCTGGCGGGTGAGCCGATCAGCTTGTTCCGGGTCGTCTGCTGCCATCGCGACCAGGATGAGCATGGTGGAAGAATCGCCAGCGCGGCATGCAGCGTCGGCAGCCTTCTGAGTCAGCCGTTCGGCTTGTTCCTGACCTCCTGCGTGCTTCCACTTCAACGCCAGCCGTGTCAGCACCTCGGGACCCCCGCGTCGGCAGGGAGGACAAACCTGGAGAGGTGAAAGCGGGAGATCTGGTCGGAGCACCCCCGCGTCCGCGGGGGTAGCTCGCGGACCTACGAGTACTGGCGCGACTCGACGAAGTCGTCCCCGCGTCCGCGGGGGTAGATCCCGTTGCCGCGCCTCCCTTCCGGGGAGGCGTCGCGCGTTTTACTGGCTCTCGAACGAGAACCCTCCGTGCCCGTTGCAGAGGATGTCAGGGCAGTACCAAAGGACGGATACCTCTGGGTCCACGCTGTCGCTCATCTCCGGCAGCGGGCGACGGTCGACGCGGCTCATCGTGCCGCAGTAGATACAAGGCGCGGCGCGTAGCCGACGGGCTTCGGATTGGGTGTAGATCGTCTTTGGGGTGCTCATGCTGGCAAGGTAGGCCCGATTCGTTTGGAGCGTTCCCCCTGTCACGTGCTGAGCCCCCTGCCAGACTGCCCATTGGCCCACCAGGCATGCCCGTCCTGGCGGGCCATCCCACGCTCGCGTCCCTGGTCTAGATCTGATCCGAGTGCAGGGCCTGACTCGCGCTTTCCACGAAGGTGCCGTGCGCCATCTCGAACGCGTGTCGAGCCCGTCCCCATTCGCCGTCAGGGGACTCCGGCTCACTGCTCTCGTATCGCAGGCGAGCGCTGAAGACTGCCTCAACGGATTCGAAGACTGATTCGAGCGCTGGCCCCATGATCTCCTTCGGCCCGAGGAGATCAATCTCCCGCATGGCGCGGGCGAGGTCTTCGCGGCTGTCATGGAGGAGCCCCCAAGCCTGCGCCCTGTCCACAGGAGTGGGCCTGTGCGCGTCGTCTACCCACGCGTCGGGCGGCAACTGAATCTCGGTGAGCTCCCGGAGCCGATCCTGAAAGTGCGAGTGGGATTCAAGGAAGGCCGTGTATGCGACGAGACGCTTGTCGAGTAGCCAGTTCCGCTGCTGTTCACGACCCGCGGTGACCGCCTGGCGAACCGCTGCTCCCGCTGTAAGCCAGCCAGCCAGAATTCCGCCGATTGCGGCGGCGATGCCGGCCAGCAGGGCGCCCCACGCTTCATTCATGATGCCAGGGCCTGCTATCTCCCTCGCTGGCCTGCGGCTGCCGCGATATCCGGGCCTGTCTCCAGCAGGCTGTGGCACCGAGGCCAAGGAGCAGGCTGATGACGAGGTCCCCCGCGATGGATGCGCCATCGCTGCGGTCGAAGGCGGTGAGGATGCCGCCGATGGTCAGGCAGGTGAGCAGGATGGCCAGCAGTAGCCAGAGGATCCGCATATCGCCCCCCAATGTGTTGAGGGCGCCACCGTAGCGGGGGTGCCGAGTTGCTGGTTAGACCTGCGGGCTGGTGAGTTGACTCGGCCTGACGGCCACGATTTCCACGCTGGTGCACTAGGCGGCTTTGAGAGCGGTCCTCTGCTGCTGGGCGCTGGGCTCGTCGTAGGCCACCTCCGCGCCCGAGGCGCCGGTGAAGACCCGGCAGGGCGTCGGCGGCATCACATCTGGGGCGTACCGCGTGAGTCGAGCCGAGAAGCGATCTGGCTGGTGAACTCCCCTGGTGGCAGGATGTGTTGGCCGGGGGGGTGGGGGATGTTTGTGCACATGGACAGGCGACGGATCCAGACGGCGGTGCTCGGCGAAGCGGACTCGGATGAGCCGTTGATGCTGCCGATGGAAGCCATCGAGCTGGATGCATTCCGCCGTTCTCACAGAGACGACACCTTTTGGTGCGGGACTCTGCTCGGCGGCTGCGGCGGGCAGCTGACTACGAAGCTGTACACAGACCGGGCCTGTCATTTCGCGCATCACCCCGATCCGGACGGGCTGCCGCATGAGTGCGGGCGCCGAGCCCGCGGCGTGGACAGCGCAGACCACCTCTACGTGCGGTCCGCGGCCGCAGCCTGGCTCGCTGGCCGTGGGGAGCAGGCGGCCTTCGAGTACACCCGCGTCCAAGGGGCAGCGATCGGGTCCGTCGTGGACGTGCGCTGGAGGCATGGCGCTCTGCGGGTGCATCTGGACCAGGCAGTGGCGCCGGTGTGGGACGGCGATGTGGAGCCGGTCCTCGGGACGATGGTGCCGGTCGACCGCGACACACTGATCCGTCGCTGGTACGTGCATCGGATCCGGCTGGACAGCGTGGGCACCACGCGCCACGTGCAGATCGGCACCGAGGCCTTCGCCCGGCCGATCGAATGGTTCGCCCTGGACCAGTGCGAGATGACGGAGCGCGGGCTGTCGACGCCAGCGGTTCAGAAGATCAGTCCCACCATGCGCCGCGCCCAACGCTGTGGTCGCCCGGCAGAGCGAGGAAGGTGCCGGAGCCGGAGGCGCGCGCCCAGGCCCTGCTGCGCCGACTGGTGTACGCGCGTCGGATCGAGTCCGTGTCCTTGGTGAAGCAGGTGTGCCGGGAGATCGAGGATCTGACCGTTGTGGAGGGCGCTCCTCAGGAGCAGCGTGAGGCCGCCGTTCGCCACGCGAGGACCTGGCTGATCGAGCAGAACCAGGAGCGCCGCAAGCTGTTCGACACCCTGAAGAAGGCAGTGGCTGAGCAGAAGCCTGGACGGGTGCGCCGGCTTCTGATTCGCGTCAACGCGACGGCGGCGGAAGATCGCACCGACGCCGAGTCCGCCGTCTACGGGCGGGCGATCACGTATTTCGACAACCTGGACGACCTCACGCGGGACGCGGTCGAAGCGGAAGCTGACACTGAGAGGGAAGCACGAAAGGCTGCGACTCGCGTCCGCAGTGCCCTCCATCGCCTTCGCGTGTACGACGCCTACTCGTTTGATCTGCGGCCTCAGGTGGAGGAGCTTTTGCGGTCCGCGGCCTCAGCCGGAGAACTACTGACGCGTGGTGAAGCACAGCGTGTCGAAGTCTGGAAGAAACGGTGGGCACGGGGGCCGCAGGAGCAGCCGCGCGTGGCGCGGCGGTACTGGATCCAGCGGCGCTGTCCGCGCTGCAACGCGCAGCAAGGCAAGGACTGTGTGCTGGTCGAAGGCTCCAGCAGCGGGAAACCGCGCGAAGATGGCCACATTGAGCGGCAACAGCTGATCGTGGACGAGCGGAAAGCCTCAAAGAAGGCCCGGCACCCGAAGAAGGCCCGGCAGGAGGTAGAAGCTCCTGCCGGGCCCATGCAGTCGGCCTCGGAGACGCGCGAGCGCGAAGTCAGCCCCACAGATCCGCTCCAGGAGCGGCGACCGACGGCCGATCGAAAGGGCCGAGCCCCAAAGGCAGGCAAGAAGCCCCCGGTCCGCCTGCACCACCAAGTGCCACGCGGCGACTGGTACCGAGTTATCTGCCCGCGATGCCACGCCGGACCGGGCAAGCTGTGCGACAACGACGATCGCGTCGGCCCCAGCGAGAAGCGACAGCTTCCCCACGACGAACGCCTGCGCCGCGTCCTGCAGAGCAACGACCGCATCAGTCCCGGCGAGAAATAGAAGGGCGCCCACGGCGAAGACAGAGGGCTGGCGCCCCAGCATCCTCACCCTGAAGGCGGGATGCTCTGTCTCACCGGCGTTCAATGCGCATAAGAGCCGGGACAGACGGATGTTGCCAACCGAGCGGGACGCCGTCCGGTGCTCTCGCGTCCCAGGGCATCGAGCTCGTTGAGCGCGGCGTGCGCGGCTATGCCGTCGGTGCCGTAGGAGGCCAGCTGTAGAGTCAGGTGGTCCGATGAAGGCCCTAAAATTCAGCGAGGCCGTCGCCGGGCAAGTGGCAGCATTCAGCCGGTCGGAGGCAGGGGAGGGCCGATTCGTGGTGCTGAAGCGAGGGCGTAAAGGCGAGCTCGGAATCGAGATTCTGCCCCTACTCGAAATGGCACTCGCCGAACCACCGGGCGGCCAGCCAGCAGTGCTCCTACGAGACCGGCACCCGGAGACCATCGACGCAATCAGTGATGCGCTGCGGAAGTCGCTGGACAACGTATCTCGATTGCAGGGTCACCAGACGCAGTACGCCTTTGAAGCGGTGGTCGTGGCTCTGGGCGCGATCCGCCTCATCAAGACCGAGGATGCCGGGCTGTATTACTTCGACGACGCCCAGGGCAAGCTGCTGCCGCCCGACTTCAGGATCGTGCTGCGCGACGGCACGGTGCTTCTGGTCGAGGTCAAGTCGGTGAAGCCTGGGGCGGAGGAGAAGGTCAAAGTGCGGGCCGACGACATGGACGCCGCACAGGCTTACGCCCGCATGACGCACGGGCGTCTGCTGTACGCCCACTACTGGGCTGGCCTAAACCTCTGGACGCTGGTCGATCCTTCGAGGTTCGACCATGCAGGAACGCAGCGGCGTCTGACGATCTCCTCCGCCATGAGGGGCAACGAGATGGCTCTCCTCGGCGACACCTATCTCGCGGGGAAACCACCACTGACCGTCTCCGTACTCTTCGATCCAACAGAAGAGGAGCCATCGACTGGCGAGGACGCTCCGCAAGGTGAGCGCCTCGTCGCGATAACCGGCAGGGAGTTGAGTAACGCGGGCGAAGTCATCACCGCTCCCCTGGAGCAGAAGCTGGCTTGGTTCCTGGCCCGGTACTCCGGATGGTCTGTCGAAAACGAGATGCACACCGACGAAGACGGCCGCTTCGTCAGACTGGATTATCACCTCGCCCCTGATGTCGACGAAGAAGCCAGTGCCCACTATGAGCAGCAGGGATTTGCCGTCTTCGGAGCGCTCAGCAGCCTCTACACAAGCCGATTCCGCATGGCCACGACCACCGAGCACGGGGAAATCACCGCTCTGCGCCAGGAGCCCAGCCCTGCGTTGATGACCCAGCTCCTCCCTGACGACTACTGGGACGAGGATCGGGTCCTCAAACTGTGGCGGTTCGTTCTGGCACCCACGTAGCCCGGCAGCGGGCCGTGTGGTCGCCAGGTCAGGCGTATGCATCACTCAGTGGCTTCGCCGACCTCAGTCTCCCCTGAAATGCAGGTCAGAAGGTCGGCCGGAGCTCCACCCGTCCGGTCCGAGTACCGAGAGGCTTGGCAACAGACGTGGGGATGAGGCTAGGAGTCAGGCCGCCGGCGGCTGGGTGGAGGGAGACTGCTCGGCGGGCTGGTCCAGCTGCTGCTGGCGGCGCCGCTGTTCGTTGCGGTGGTCCTCGACGCGCTGAGTGAACAGTTTCAGCGCCTCATGGTCCTGGTCGAGGCCATAGTCCTTGTACGGGCCGACTCCGAGGGTGTACGCGTTAGCTTCCTCCTCAATGGAATCGGCGGTCTGCAGCAGAAAGTAGCTGCGCTCGCGGTACTTGTAGTAGCCAGTAAAGGCCGCCGCCACCGTGACGGTGAAGCCGATGGACACGATGGTGATGTTCTGCCACGTGTACTGGTTACGAGTGTCCAGTGCCGCGACGACCGTCGTGGACGCGGAACCGATCATGATGAGGTTCTGCAGCGTGTTGTGGACGCGCCGATACTTGCGGCTGTCGGTCCGGTGCTGCTCGATGACTCCGGCGACATCCTCCCTGTAGAGACTGCGCCGTTCCTTCACGGTCGGGTGGTAGAGCGCGCTCAAAAACCGCAGGGAATCACGGTTGGTATCCAGAGCCTCCTCAAGGTCGCCCAGAGTGACGCTTCCCTGTCCCCTCCCTGCGATGAAAGCTGCTGCACCACAAAGCAGCAACAGCGCGCCGCAGACGATATCGACGCGGACGAACTCAGAAGAGGAGCCCCAGGACAGGGCCGTCCAGAGCGCACTAGCCAGCAAAGAAGCGGCTGCGATGAGCAGCATCACGAACTGGTGGAACCGTCTGCGTCTGCGGCGGATCACGCCCCGTTCCAGGTTCCTCACAATGCGCCGAAGGTTGCGCAGCGTGGTCCGTTCGTTGTCGGCGGTCTCCCGCTGTTCGGCACTGAGCGCCTCTTCGGCATCGCTCAGACGGCGGGGCGCGTCGTCATCGAGACTGCGGGGCACGGATTGTCCTTCCTCTCATGCTCCGGCTCAGCGGGCGAACGCTTCGGTCAGGCTGATGCGGTAACCGTCCTCTTCCATCAGCACGACGGTGACGCCGAACGGGTCGGGGTGGTCCAGCTCGATCGGGGTGAAGGCGAAGTTCACCGCGGCCTGGATGGGCGGCGCCAATTCGCCGCCGGGCTGCGGCGCGGGGGCCGGCTTCCAGTCGGGGGCGACCGACGCCCAGCCCTCGGGGCTGCGGGACAGGAGCTGCTCGGTGTAGGGGACCTGGTGCAGCACGTGGCCGTCGCGGGTGGCGAGCACCATGTCCAGGCACGATGCCGGGCCAACGATGGGCAGCTCGCAGGCGGTGGCGACGTCGTGGGTCTCCCAGGCGAGGACGACCTCGTCCGCGCCGACCGCGGCAGCGATGTTCGCGAGCTCCGCGATCCCGGCGAAGCGCGTCCTGGCCGACCTTGAGCGGGCGGACCCAGATCAGTCCGACCAGCTCGCCGCGCACCAGCGGCATCATCAGCGGGCGCGGCACGACCCCCTCGCCCAGCCCCGCGGTGTACGCCTCCTTCGCGACGCCGACCAGTCCGTCCCATCCGTGCGTCCACGGAAGCCCCTTCATCTCAGCTGTTCGTGATCGCAACCGACCCTGCCACGTGGAGTGATGCGGTGTCAGGGCGATGATCGGCCAGCCCCTTCAAGCGGTGGGTGCTTGGCTGGGTTGGTGAAAGGGGAGCGCTGCCAGACAGTGAGGTGTGGCGTGAATCACAGCGGGTGTCGGGAAATTGATTGCCGGATCAGCTCTTCCCCGCCGCAGGTAGGTGAACAGACTTACCCAAGCAACGAAGGAGGCCCGAGATGCCTGCGGTTTCAACGCCGGACTCGGCACCCGAGGATGCCGCTCAGCGTCCTGCTTCAGCACCGTCCGACGCAACAGGAGCGCTGCTCATTCCCTCAGCGGAAGGATGCAGCTCGCCCGGAAACACTGCGCTCGACGAGCCGGGCGGCGCCGGTCTCGCAGCGCCGATGGTCGGGCCCAACCTGGACATGGACGGGCCCGACCTGGACCACGGTGTCTTCCCACCGCTTGACGACGTCGTCCTGAACTCCGACAGCCTGACTCATGTCGTGGACACGGCTGCCTTCTGGTCCGGCGTCAGCCACTCCTTCCAACCGCTGGTCGGTCTCAGCACGATGCTCAGCGAGTTCACCGAGCAGGCGAGCTTCGGGCTCGCCCCGGCTCTCGCCAGCATCGAGCTGGCAGTTCCCCGGCTTCCCAACATCGGAGAGATGGTCGGCCAGTCGCTGCTGGACGGACTGACGGCCCACAATGCCGCGCTGTCGGCGCTGGCCGGCGTGCAGCCCCAAATCCTCTCCCTGTCCGAGACCGTGAACTCGGTACTGCCCTCCGTCGTGAACACGCTGGGGCTACTGGACGGACTCAACCCGGCCAGGGCGGTCTTGTCCGTAATCGAGCCGCAGGTCAACAGCCTGGCAAGCCTGCTGGGACCGGCCGCCCGTCTGTCGTCGATGGCTGACGCCTTCCAGCCGCTGGTTGGTCTCGGTGACCTCGTTCGTCCGTTGCACTTCGGCCTGGCCCCGGTGTTCGAAGGTCTCCCGGCTCTGGTTCCCCCGCTGCCCAACCTGGCCAAGCTGGCAGGAACGCTCGCCCCATGCTTCGCCATCCAGGTGGGAGTGCCGCAGATGATGCAGGAGGTCCTGCGCACCCTCCCGCCTATGGCGGACCTCATCGGCGGCCATATTGCCGACCTCTTCGCCCAAGTCCGGTCTGTCGCCGACTGGGCGAAGCGGCTGAAGCCGTCCGTCCTTGCCGAGGCCCGCTACGCCTTCGACGCGTACGTGAAGGGCGACACGGAACCGATGAAGGACTTCCTGCGCCGCTGCCTGCGCCTGTGGCCGGTGCTGGAGGACCACTGCCAGGCCCTCGCTGTGGCGATGTTCGAGCGCGCATGGGAGCAGGAGGCCGACCTCACCGACGACCAGTCGGTGCGCAGGGTCCTGGTCCAGTACGCGCGCCAGGGCTGCGACTTTGAGCGCGATCATCAGATCCGCGGTGCCTCGATCGGATACATCCCGGACGGTTGGGTGCAGCGGGACATTGTGCCCGGGCCGGAGGATCTGGTGATTCCCCGCGTCGTTTCATGGGTCGAGCAGTTCGAGACCGCTCCGGTGCGCTACGTGGCAGGCAAGCTCAACGAGCAGGAACAGGCCTTGGTCCGTGTCTGGTCGGAGCACCACTCCATGACGTGGCCCAAAGCGTCGGATCTGGTGCAGCAGGATGAGGCGCAAGGAGAGCGGGCCCGACGCAAGCTGAAGCGCCTCGGCAAGGAGTGGCGCAGGCGCGAGAACAGCTGCCAGGAGCTTTCGTGAGTGCGCCGTCCGACCGATCGCAGGAGCCGCTGATGACGGTGCGTGCCGCGGTCATCTTGATGCTGGGCACGCAGATCGCCGTGGCCGCCGGCGTGCTGACCGTGCTGGCAGGGAACGCATGGGCTGTCGGGGTGCTGGCTGGCGGGGGCGCCTTTGCCGGCACTGTCGCCTTCGCCCGGTCCGTGATCGGCTGAACCGGCCCGGGCGAACAGGACGCCCGGGCCGACGCCGTGGTCACAGCGAAGAAGTACGCAGGTCGTTGCGGCGGGCGGTGACCAAGCCTCGAAATCGCCGCCGCGTGTGCTGTGCACCGTCGATCCAGTGTGTCGGTGAGGCTTCCTCGAGGGGCAAGTCGGCCATGAAGGCGACGATGTCGCTGTAGTAGGCGAAGTCGCCGCCGCGGGTGTTCTCGCGCTGCCGGGCGACCGTCGCGGCCACCTGGTCCTGGTCGTTACGGACGGCGTGGTGGAAGGCGAGAGCGAGGTCCAGGGCGAGCTCGGCGTACGTCACGCCCGCTGTAAGGATCTCGGCGCGCAGCACCTGGGCGCGGTCGAGGGCCCGTATAGTCTGGCGGCGCTCGCGCAGCGCGCCGACAAGGGCGCCGGTGACCTGGCCTACGACCGAGCCGATGGTGCCGGGCAGCATGAGCGCCTGGGCGACGCCGGAGAGCGCGGACTGCATCTGCTGCGGCATGGCCTGCCCGAACCGGGAGCCGAGACCGCCGCGGCGCAGGTACTCCTCCAGGGGATCGCCGGGGTGGTTCGCCTCCCAGTAGCGGCGCAGCGCAAGGTCGAAGGCGGGCAGGGGACGACCGATCCGAGTGAGGGCGGCCCGGATCGTCAGCACGATCTGCTCGAAGTCGGTGCCGGCGGTAGGAGCCGGTCGGCCGGCCACCCGGTCTCGCCCCCCTGGGAAGGCCGCCGTCCGGCGTCGGTGAGCGCCGCCTCCAGTATTCGGGACAGGGTCGTCTTGCCGATGCCGCCCACGCTGTGGAATACGAGCATGTGGTTAGCGGCAGGTCCGGTGACCGCACTGAGGCCGTCGCACGCAAGGGATCCACCCGTGCCCGCTTCGGCTTCACCGCCGCCGCAGGCACCACCGATGACGCCCGGATGGCTATGTTCACGAGTTACGGCGGCAGATATGCACTACTTCGGGAGGCGCCCCGCCCGGGTCGCAGTCGATGTTCACGAGAACGGAAGGCACCTCGTGGACCCGCCCGCCGGCCGGGTGAAGGTAGGCGTCGGCTGGGCCACGCGCCGACGTCAGCGCGCCCCGTAGGGTGATCTGATGTTCGATCGTTTGGAGATCAGGGTGTTGCCGCCGGGACCCCGGTTCGCTGCTCAGTTGCGGTTCTGGGTCAACGGCGAGGATCTGGTCGAAGAGGCGGTCGGTGAAGGCGGCCGCGGACCTTACGCGGCTGATGCGCTGCCGGCCGGCCGCCCCAGCCCTCTCCGGGCGACCGGCGAGGCGCGCCGCCTGGAGCTGGGGGAACCTGACTGCACCGGTTGCTGCTGCGGCTTCTTGACCGTGGTTGTGCAGCGGTTCGGAGAGATCGTGCAGTGGT
This sequence comes from Streptomyces sp. NPDC002884, assembly GCF_040295245.1. Taxonomy (NCBI): domain Bacteria; kingdom Bacillati; phylum Actinomycetota; class Actinomycetes; order Kitasatosporales; family Streptomycetaceae; genus Streptomyces; species Streptomyces sp. NPDC002884. Next base: position 21,889 of record NZ_JBEOVB010000052.1, read on the forward strand.
CGAACTGGGAGGTTCCGTCGGAGGCGCACACCCCCGTGCCCAACCCTCCGCCCGGGCTCCACTTCGACGCGAGTCAGTACGACGCCGAAGTGGCTCGTTCTGAGGCGGACCGCTGGTGGCAGGTGCACCCGTAGCCCAGCACGGCGCGCCCCCGCCCGACTGCGGGCTCGTGCCAGCCACGCGTCCTTGGTCAACCGAGAACGCCTCCCCAGGACCAGGTGCTGTCGAAACTCGTGAACATTCCGGCCAGGCTGCGACCGACAAACGCCTCCCGAACCGACGTAGAAGTGCTGCCCATTCCCGTGAACAGAGCCACCCGGATCCGCGACATCACCCAGGCCCTGCCGCCCGAGTTCGCGGCCCAGCTGTTCACCGCTCGGGAGCAGGGAGCCACCGAACAGCGGCTCCAGCAGATCGCGGCCGACGGCCTCGCCCAGATGTGCTTCCGCGCCAACAACAGCCGCGCGCACGGGCTCAGCGTGGAGTTCACCGACGTGGAACGGCTCGACATCGAGCTGTAGGCCCTCGCCAGCACGGACACCTCGCCCCCGGCATTCCAGCTGCCGGGGGCGAGGTGTCCTGCATTCTACGAGCGAGGCGCATTCACCACGTCATCGTTCCTGGGTGCCCTGGCCGTCGTCCTCAGCACTTGGGTTGAGCGCGTCCGCAGCGGCTGCCCAGTCTTCGGGGTGCGAGACAGGCAACAGCCGAAACTGCTGGGGGTGCGTGCTGTCATACGGCGTGGCAGACGTCTTCATTCGACTGTGATCGTTGATCAGCAGCATCTCGATCACACGTGCAGCGGTCTGCAGGTCCTCCGCCGTCGTTCCGGCCGCAATGGCTGTGGGAGATAGGACATCGCCGTTTGCGTCGCGGTCGACGTAGAACCCTCGCTGCTTCGCCAGATTGGCCTCCCTGGCCGCGGCCTCGGCTTCCGCCTGCCGCTTCTTGTGGGCCTGTTCCCAAGCCTCGTAGCCGGTGCCTGCGGCTTGCAGAGCGCTGTAGTCACCCCAGAACTCTGCGAGTTCGTCGCCGAAGACGATGGCCTCGAGGTACTTCTTGGTGTGGTTCCGCCCGTGCTGGGTCAGAGAGCCCACGACCCGGGGCGCCTCACCTCCGCGGCTCCAGTCAGCTTGGAAGGTGTCATAGATCCAGAGCGCCTTTCCGAGCTCCTCTTGTGCCAAAACGGTGAGGGAGCGAGCCCGCCCGTAGGACTCTGCGGACAGCAGCGTGTGGGCATCGGCGATCAGTGAAGAGGCGTTGTCCATCAGCGCTTTCCAGAACTCGCGCGCCTGCCCCGGGCTCATCTCGACCATGACTTCAGTGTGCCCTGCCTTCCTTTGGTGGGAGACTCGCCGCTGCCACTCCTGCGGTCCCACCGCGGTGGGACCGCCGACTGCTGTTCATGCGGTCGTGGACGAGTCTTCCCCAGGAGAACTGTTGCCGACCTTTGGTCCGCGGTGTGCCGTGCCCGCGAAGCCGTCAAGCGTGGGGGCCAGTCACAGTCACCAGGGGTGGTGCCGCGAACGAAAATCCACGAGCTCGCTAAAGGCCTTCTTAGCCCGCTCCGCGTCGTGGTTGAAGGCGCCGGCCAGGAGGAGGTGCCAGGAGTCGTTGATCTCTCGCTCGATCTCCGGTGCCAGACCGTTCTGGTCGTACCCCCACACGTCTTCGCCAAAGAACTCGCCGGACCACGGGCTCGCGAGGACGTGCTCGGAGTCCACGGACATCAGGGAGGCCAGGAACTCGAACCGGTGGAAGGCCGCTCGAAAGGCCACGTCATCCGGCTCCACGACGCGGAACGGTTCGCGTAGTTCTTCCCGAAGCCAGCGGCTCTGCGGGTAGTACCACGTCCTGCCGTCGCCGGGGCTGCAGACCTCATCGATGGAGCCGCTGATGACGCGCCGCGGGTTGAGATAGACGGCTGGCACCTGACGCTCACCGTTGGAGAAGATCGGCGTCCACAGCGGCTGGCTGAGGAGGCGGGCCAGGAATTCCTCGCGTTGGCCGACGATGGCGGCGATACCCATGGTGAAGACGGCGAGCACGGCCGGGTAGTGCCGCAGTCTTTCCAACTCCTCGGTGTGGCCGTTGATGTTCTTGTGGCGCAGCCGGTTCAGCCGCTCGATCACGCGCTGCCAGAGGTCGTTGTAAGTGCCGTCGTCGTGGAAGACGCCGTTGGCCAGCAGGTGCAGCAGGGTGTCGCAGTCGGCGCGGTAGCGGCGGATGCTCTGCGCGAAGATCTTGCCGGTCAGCGGATATCGGTCCTGGTCGGCACTGCTGACGATGAGGGAGACGTTCTGCTCGATCAGGTCTCGGATCTCGATGCGCCGGACCGGGTCGGGGAGGAACCGCTTGAGCTGGGCGACGGCCACGTCCCGGGCGACCGGGGCGACGGTCATCCGGTCCAGTGCTTCCACCCGGTGTTCGAGGTCGGTGAAGAGGTCGTCCGCGGTCACGCCGTCGATGACGGCGGCGGAGTGTTGAGCCACCAGCCGCTTGGCAGGCTCGCTCATCCGACCGAACTGTCCCCAGTACATCGGGTAGCGCCGGGAGCGAGTCCCCTCTACTGCCCTGACCAGGGCCTTGTCCCAGTCGGCTGACCAGCCGCACACGATCAGCCCGTACTCGTCCAGCACCCGTTCGAGCAGAGCTTGCTGCGCTCTGGGGTACTCCTCCAGTTCGTCCACGGTGTTTCGCTGCTCCAGATCGGCGTAGTCGCCGTGCAGCTTGATGATCGTGATCTGGCTGTGCACGAGGGGCTTCATGCTGTCGATCATGTGGTCACGGACCACGTGAGGGGAGATGCCGACCTCCTCCAGGGCACGTTCCATGAGGCGGTCGAAGTTGGTCGTCAGGATGACCCTGACGTTCCCCCTCTTCACCAGCCGGGCAATCGCCCGGTGCGCCGCGGTGGGCTCCTTGCCGGTGTCCTCGACGTTCTCAGGTTCGAAGTAGCCAGCGAGCAGGCCCTGCCGGGCTGCCGATGTGGGCGCGGCCTCGGCCAAAAGGCGTGAGTAGCCCAACTCCTCGCCGAACTGCTCCTGCCACCAGACCTCCGGATCGGCCGCGGCTTCAGCACCAGCGTCGGGCGTATCCGGATCGTGCAGGACCGCGACCTTGCTGACGAGATCCTGCACGATGCCCCAACCCGTCTTGATGCCGGACGCCATTGAGATGCCAGCGCCCAGCAGCACCGCGTACACCCCAGGGCACGTGTGGACGTTCAGAGCAAGGGACATTCGAGGATCGAGCACGCCGCCGGCACCCGGCACCGTTGCATTGGCTTGCCCTGCGGCCTGATTCGTCACCACGGCCACCCTCTCCTTCCAACGGGCACCCCGCCTCCAGGGGGCGGAAAGCACTGCCCGCGTACCGAGGTTCACTCTACTCCACAATCTCGTCACTATGACGATAAAAGATCCCTCTGGGACTCGGGTGCATCACCCTGCCCAACGCCACTTTCCATCGCCGCGTTGGCGGCCTGGCGACGTCGACGCCAGGAGCCGCTCAGATTAGCTCCGGCTCCCTTCCCGCCTGATGGCAGCAGCTGGTCACGGCTGCGGGACGTGTATCAAGGCGCGGGCTGCGCTGGGCACATTGGGCTGCGCCGACGAGGCGCCGGCATCCACCTTGACCAGTTGCGATACGGCCGCAGCGCGGCATTCCGCGCTCCCGTGTCAGTACCCGCTGTCACACTGCAACCATCCCCATTGCAGGGGTGGTTGACCTGATCGCCGACGAGAGGACCGATGCGTGGCGGCCGACTGGGACGCACTGGACTGGACATGCCCCACGTGCGCGGCTTCGCGCAGGAAGACATGCACCACGAAAGGCGGCCGCCCCCGGCCCACGCACCTCGCCCGCCGCCTCACCTCGGTCCTGCTGCAGTTTGCCGTACGCCGTGGCCGCGGCCAGCCACCCGCCGCACGCGCCCAGATCGTACGGTCCCTCACCACGGCCCAGGACTCGGACACGTCCGCCCGCGAGGACTACCTGTGGCATCAGGCCACCGAAGAGCTGTTCCTGTGGGACCAGGTGGTGGCCGCGGCCGGCCGGCATGCGGCGGCCGCCGTCAAGGGCCACCTTGACGGCGACGAGCTCCGCGAAGCCACCCAGCAGGCCGCAGACCGCGTCACCCAGGCACGAGAACTCCTGAACGAATGGCACAGCGAGCGCGAAGCGTATCCGCTCGACGAAGAGCTCCTGGCGGGTATGCTGCGTCCCGCGCCGACCTCGCGCGCCGGACCGTAATCCGGTAGATAGCCCCAGAGCACTCTCCGGGCCATCCCGCTGGCTCCCGAAGAGCTTCAGCAACACTCATGCGGGCCCACAGCCGACCGTGCACGAGGTCGTTAGGGCGCGAACCTTGTTGGAAGCAGTGGCGGGGTGGGGTGATTTTGCCTAAAGCGCTGCGTGAGGATCCCCGGCGTACTGGAATTGCCTGACAGGGGTGCGGCCTCAGGGACGTGCCGCGGGGCATTTGAGGGGGCGGCATGGGCGGTATCGGATGGCAACGGCTCCCTGACGATCTACCGGACGAGGCCCGTGAGCTCGCGGAGGAGCTGCGGATGCTGTTCGGCTCGTTAGAACTCTCGATGCGCCGCTACGCACTGCGCTGCCACTGTGACGTGTCGACCGTCTCCCGCTACCTCAACGGATTGCATACCCCACCGTGGCCCTTCATCGAGGGCCTGTTGTCACACGCCGCACAAAGACGCGGGGAGCCAGTGACACAGGAGGCGGCCACCCACCTGCGGCGCCTGCACCGCAAAGCCGTCACGTCCTCCGGAGCAGCCAAGGGCAAGGCCCAGCAACTCCACATACTCCTGGAGCAGGCCGACGAGGACGCCAGACAATCCCAGGCTCGCGAACAGATGGCCGCCGACATGCTGCACGAGCGGCAGTTCCGTATTCAGCAACTGCAGGTCCAACTTCGCGCAGTCGAGGCGGCCCGAGCGGTCGACCAGGACGAGTACGACAACGCCCTGGCACAACAGCACCAGCAGCAGGAAGCCCTGAGAAACGAATGCAGCAGGCTGTATGCCGAGGTCGGAGTTCTGCGTGAGCAGTTGACTCAAGCGACGGTTGCCAAGGAGCTGGCTGAAGAGCGCTGCAGCCAGCTGGAGCTGCAGCTTGATGCGGCAGAGCACGAAGAGCAGCAGGAAGCGCAGGCGCCGGACCCGGCGCCGCGGCCCCCCACCGACGTCCCCAACAGCCCCAATGGCGCGCCTCCGAACGCTGATAACCAGGAAGAGCAACAGCGCCCCGCCGCTACGTGGCCGGCGTCCAGGACCGTGCGAGGCCCGCTGGTGCGGGAGTACCGCCTGACGGGCACATTCCGCGGGCCCAGTGCTCAGGTCGCCTCGGTTCTCCACTACCAAAACGGCGGCTACAGCATCGTGCGGCCGGACGGGGAAAGCCACCACAACAAACCGCTCTTCGGCCGCCCCCGCACCGTCACCGAGGTCGCCCTGGGAGTGCACTCCTCGTCGTTCAGCATGCTGCTGCCAGCAGCAGGCGGAGTCGACTTCTTCAACGTCGAGGCAGACGTCCAATGGCAGGTCGTCGACCCCTACATTGTCGTGCGGGCCAGGCTCACAGACATCGATCTGATCCTGGCCCCCGAACTGCAAGACCGCCTGCGCGCCGTATCAGACCGCTTCTCCCTGGATCAGGCGAAGGACGCGTGGGAAGCGATGCGCCGCGCCCTGAACGAGAACGCGACACCACTCGGGGTACACCTGGGAGTGCAGACCCGTGCCTACGTACGTGTCGACCTGGACCAGGCGCACATCCACCGCCAAGCCCACCGCTACGAAGAGCTGTTGGAGAAAGGCGACCTGCAGGGCCTCGCCTTCATGATGGCGCGCAGCCCTGCCGACGCCTCCGCAATCTTTGCCCTGATGAAGGAAGTGGAGCGAGAAGCTGCGGACAGGAGAATAGAAATGATGCGTCTTCTCCTTGACCGTGGACTCGTCTCACGCGACGACATCAACGCCGACGCCCGCGCCATTCTCGATCTCCTGCGCACCACCCCACCCACCTTTGTTCCTGCCCTGCTGCCCGCACCAGGTTCGAAGCCGCCCGGGTCTCACACACGCCAGGACACCGACAGCGCCCCATTGATCGGGCCAGACAGCACACCGGGAGACCTTCCCCCCAGGGAGAAGACCCCCGGCACCTCGACTGATAACCCTGCGAGACAGGTCGAGCGCAAGGTCCGCCTGTGGTGCGAGGAGACCCAGCGAATCCACGGACCCGGTCACCGCTCCTCCCTCGCCGCCCGACACGACTGGGCACGAAGGGTAGGAACAGCAGGCAACCCCGCCAAGGCCGCGGAGCTGTACCGAGCGCTCGCGAAGGACTACACCCGCATACACGGCCCCTATCACCGCGGCGTCCTAGCGGCCCAGCGCGAGCAGGCGCGCTGGACAGGAGAAGCCGGAAAAACAGCAGAAGCCGAGCAGCTGTACACCCATCTCGCCCGCCACTACCGGACCGCGCTCGGCCCGGATCACCGCCTCACCCGGGCCACCGAAGCCGCACTGAAGGGACTGCACGAGCACGCATCCAGATCGGACCGTCCGTGACGAGCAGGCTCCAGACTCCCCAAGGAACCGCGCGACCGCTCTGACTGCACAGACCCGACTTCTCCGGCCGCATGGTCACGCGTGGGCAGCAGGATGCTGACCACTGCAGTCTCTCGGTGCGGATTCGTGCCGGGGGCGCGCAGGCGCCTCCCCTCGCACGTCGTGGTTCGGTCGTACCCGTTTGCGGGATTCGCGTTTCCGGTCATCGTTTGATGCGGCCGCGGATGGCGAGGAGGCCGAGTGCGAGGAGGGTGGGCTCCAGGAGGCGGGAGGCCATCTCGATGTAGGTGCCGGCGGTGGTGAGGTTCTGCCCGCTGGAGCGGAAGACGACCGAATTGATCGCCACGCGGGTGGCTTTCTCGGTACGGGGCCAGGTCATGCGCTGGGGCCATCCGCCGTGAAGGGCGGGGTCGGGGGTGCGGGTGTCGAGGCTGATCCTGCCGCCCTTCAGGGTTCCGGTAGTGGCCGGGTCGGGGTCGTGGGTGGGCAGGCCGACGGCCATCAGGCACAGCACGGTCAGCGACATCGCAGCAAGCAGCCAGGCGAAAGCGCGGGAGGCGCGCAGGCCGTAGCCGGACAGCAGCCAGTACCCCCACAGCAGACGGCGCTCGCTCTTCGGGGTGCCGGTCAGGTCGTGACGGCGCATCTCACATTCGCCGTAGTAGAAGTCAGCGGCACCGGGTTCGTTTTTGCCGTCCTCGAACGCCTTGCGTAACTGTCTGTATAGCGCGGCAACATCCTCTGGATCGGGGGTACGGGCGGGGTCGGTGTGGTGCGGTCCGGTGCGCCAGTGGCGGGGCGCAGCAGTATGGCCCGGGGGCGCGACTGGCTGGCGGGCGATGTGGGCGCGCCAATGGTGTTCCTCGATGAGGGTGCGCCGACGCGTGAAGCGCACCGGCTGGATACCACGGCGGTGCCAGCCGGTGGGTGAGGGTGCAAAGGTGGTCCGGCCCTCCAGACGGATCTGGTCGAGGTGGAAGGCCTCCGAGAACAGACAACCGGTCAGATCGGTGTCCGTCAGCACCAGATGCGCGGCATCCACCCCCTGCACCGAAACCACCCGGACTCTGCCGGAACCCGCCAGCAGCTCCTCCGCTAGCGGCACGTCGCCACCAAAGACGCTGGTGAAGGGGGCGGGGTGAGCGATGACCGCGACGGGAGCAGACAGAACCGCGTGTCTCAGATCCACAGCCGCGTACCGCACCCGCACCGTCGCGGTCGACTCCCACCGGGTCCGCTCACACTCCAACTCCCGGGCCGCTATCTCCAACGTCACCGGCAGCCCGAACACTGCCCTAGACAAACCCACACGCGCCGCACACACCAACGGCCCCAACACCGAGACCCCCTCAAACCGAGCCCCCTCGAACCCGGCGTCTCCGGAGAACTGCGCCCCGTCGAACCCGGCGTTGCTGGAGAACCGCGCCTCGCCGAACCCGGCGATGCTGGAGAACCGCGCCGTGTTGAATGAGGCGACGCCGGAGAACTGCGCCTCGAAGAACCCGGCCTCGCCGTAGAACTGAGCCGTGTTGAACCAGGCATTGCCAGAGAACTGCGCCCCGCCGAATCCGGCGTTGCCGGAGAACTTCGTCCCGCTGAACCCGGCGTTGCCGGAGAACTTCGTCCCGCTGAACCCGGCGTTGCCGGAGAACTGAGCCCTGTTGAACCTGGCGTTGCTGAAGAACTGAGCCGCGACGAACCCGGCCTCGCCGTAGAACTGAGCCCTGTTGAACCCGGCGTTTCCAGAGAACTCCACCCCGGCGAACCAGGCGTTGCCAAGGAACTGAGCTCCCCCGAACCATGCATCGCTGGCGAAGTGCGTCTCGTCGAACCCGGCGGCGCCGGAGAAGTGGGCCGTGTCGAACCTGGCGTCGCCGGAGAACTGCGCCTCACCGAACATGGCGACGCCGAGATGGGGGTGGCCGGTGGTGGGGTCACGGAGAGCGTTTAGGAGAGCCTCCAGCAAGGATTCGGTGAAAGGGGTGCCTCTGTGGTCGATGTCAGCGCCGGGAGCCAGGCTAGCCAAGTAACTGGTGCGGTCGGCGTCCGGCAGGTGGGCCAGGCAGGCAGTGTGACCCGGGACGTGACTACCGCGGCAGCCGACCGGGTCGGTGGCCGGGGCCGCTCCGTGCCCGCAGTGCGGCCAGGCAGGCAGTACGGGTGTGTTCATGGCGTGGCGGCTCCCCAGGTGAGTGATCGATATTTGTCAGACACAGCTCGCCGAGGGGCTACATGCCTCATAGCCCTGGCACCCTGCTCGGCACCCGCGATACCTGAGTGCCCGTCACTGCGCCGGTCCGCTACGTCACCGTGCGACCAGGCAGGACTGCGGAAATACGTATCTCAGGTCAGGCTTGTCGAAGCAGAAAGCTCAGGAACCAATCGGTCACCTGATGAACGAAGTGAGGCGTCAGCGAATAGAGGTCACATGCAAACGCGACCAAAGCTGCTGCAATCACGAACAGCGGAGCAGATTTCTTTACGACCCTAGACTTGACTTCCCTATATGCGTAGACCGGCAATGAAAGCATGCCCAGGAAACCGAAGGAGAAAATGAACCACCAGCCCGAAGTGAACGCCTTATCGCTATTCCACATTGCGTGAAGAGCCAGCGCGATAAGACAATTTCCCAACGTCAGCTGACCGGTAAGTACGGCTCCGCGAATCAACTGATCCCGCTCGTCTGCCGCCTGCCGCTCGACAAATGCAGAACTAGCCCGCTTAGCAGGTGCCCGCTGACGCATTTTGGCAGCACTCTGACCATTCCTCCTGGCTGCCGCACGACCACCATATGGAGGCTTCGCACCCTGCCGCTTCGATGGAACACCCGAAGAAGAGCCGTGCATGTCATCCGGATTTTGGAACTCAGAGGACCGCTTCTTCGGCGCGACCGGCGGACGAGCAGGCGTTTGAGCCTTGACCCCGCCACGAGAGTTCCCCCCGCCCGCTCCATAAGCCCGGCGCGCAACTGCCCGGCCCCCGTCCTGCGGCTGCGGAGGCTTCCGCCGGTGTTCACCCTCACCGCGCGGCGGAGACGAGGGCCAATCAGCCGACGCACGATAAGCTGCCGCACGCTCCTCTCGAGGCCGCTGCTGCTCCCGTGCCCCCGCCTCCCGTGCCCGCACGGCTGCCTCGGCCTGAACCTCAGGCGGCGGCGGAAACCGGGTTTCACTGCGCCCTTGCTGACCTGCTGACGGCGGCAAGCCATCAGTAGCCGCCGAGCCTTTCGCCTCAGACTGCCGCCCAGCCGGCGGACAGGGTGCGGAGCCGCCCGCTTCCATGCCGACGGAACGAGCGCCCTCCTGCCCGGATATCTGGTCTCGACTAACCCCCCGTGCTGCTGCGGACCTCTGATGGGCCTCCAGCACAGCCTGCTCCTTAGCCTGCTGCCTTCTGGCCTGCTCCGCAGCCGACTGCGCCTGCCGAGCCCGAAGCCGCTCCTCTCGGGGCGTCTCCGGCCACATCGCCGGCCCGCTCTCACCAAGGCTCGGCATCCCATCCGCGGCAGCCTCATTCCCCTCGGATGGCCAAACCGGCGGCATAAACGCAGAGGACCTTCCCCCTGTCGGCCACACCGTCCCCGACCGTTCGTCGCGACCAGCAGTCAAGGGATGCGCCGCAACAGCGCTGACCTGCGTTGCGACATCCGCAATAGGCGTGGACACAGCCCGAGAAGCCTCTTCAGTGAGCTTGCTGACCTGGCGGCGCAGGACCTTGACCTCCTGGCGCAGCTGCCGCAGTTGCTCCTGCTGCGCCTCGATCCTGGCGTCGGAGGTCTTGGTGTATGCGGCGGCTGCGGAAAGCTGCTTACGGGCAGCCGCCAGCTCGGCCAGGGCCGCCGCGCACTTCCGGCTCTCCTCGTCGGCCCGGACGACTGCCTCGCGGTGCTGTTCTTCGACCGCCCTGAGACGCGCGGCCGTCTCGTCGGCTCCCCACACAGCCCGCGCGGCCCGCTCCTCAGCTTCGGCCCGGGCCTGCTCGACCGCCCTCAGACGCGCGGCCGCTTCCTCAGCCCCCCACGCAGCCTGCCTGGCCCGCTCTTCCGCCTCGTCCCATGCCTCTTCGGCTGCCTCCACACGCGCGGCAGCCCATTCAGCCGACCGCTCCGCCTGCCGTTCCGCCCCTTCGGCACGCGCATCAGCCTGCTCACGCTGCCGCCGTTCCTTCACCCGCGCCCAGTGCTCACGCCCCGCACGCCGCTCTTCCTCCCGCACACGCTGCTGCAGCAGACCAACCCGATCCTCAAGCCGGCTGTTGGCCCCCTCCAGACTCTGCGCCTGCCCACGGAAGGTCCCCGCCCGCGCCTCCACATCGTCGAGCTGTTGCTGCAGTTCGTCCAGCTGCTCCTGGAGGACGAGAACACGGTCCTGCTGGCTTGAGCTGGCTGCCTGGGCTGCCCGGCGCAGCTCGTGCAGCTTCGTCTCCTCTGCGTCGGTGACGGTGGCACCGCTGTTACGGACGAGGCGGATGAGTGCGTCAGCGTGTTCCTTGGCCGCGACGGTATCCGCCGCGGAGTCCTTGCTCGGCTTGCCGGAAAAGAACCGGCTGAGCACCGAAGGATCGATTCTAAGGAGCCCTGCGACTTCCCTCTGGGGCTTGCCCAGGCGCAAAAAGATCTTCTTAAGTGCCTGACCGTAGGCCAAAGCTTCCGGCCCCGGCTCCCGCTTTGCTTCACTCACTGGCCACCCCCTCGGAATGGGATGGTACCGCGCAGCGGGAAGCTGTTGCCGGTCCCGCAACGTTGCGTATTGCGGCGCAACGCCTTTCTGGGCTTCCTTGCGCATTCCGCAACAGAGACGGTCTTTTCCAAGATGCTCGTACGAGGACTTGGGGAGTGGGACATGAAGGCCGGATTTGGTTCCGTCATCACGGCAGCAGAGAAGGCAGCGGAGGGTGCGGGTGGCCCGCGGTCGCTGGATATTGCGATTTCTCTGACGGTGGGTGTGCTCGTCGCGCTCGCGGCGGGTTTGCTGCACCGTTCTGACCGTCCGGACCCGGCTGTTGCGGTCACCTATTCTGGGTATGCCGCTGTTATGAGGGCCGGCCTCGTCCTGTTCGGGACGGCGTCCCTGATGCTGGCCATCCTGATGTCGCCTCAGCAAGGCGTCAGTTTCCTGGTGTTGCTCCTGTCGGCGGTGGCCGGAGTCGTCTACGGCCTGCTGGCCTACTACGACAGCAGCACGCTCCAGGCGGCGATCTGGCAGGGGACCAAGGTGACTGCGTCCGCAGCCGCCCTCGGACAGGCCTTCCTGGCCCTCTACGGGGGGTGAACACACCAGGACAGGACCGGGGTTGAGGCCCCACGGGGGTGGCTCAACCCCGCAGTGGAGGGGCCCGGCAATTCTGAATTGCCGGGCCCCTCCACTGCCTTCAGGAGGCCCAACATAATCCCAATCTCTACACAGTGCATCATGAGATGCAGTTCTCGTAGTCATGGGCAATGTCAGCGCAAGCGACTCCTGCCACCTGCTCATGAAAATGGACTGTTCGAGCAGGTGCCCATATCTCAGTTGGCATGGGCAGACAGGAAACCAAGGACGGTTTCAGATGGAGTGCAGGCGAACCCCTCACCCTGTGGGGCCGACCCCCGGCCGAGCGGACACCCCGTCACCCGACAGGCTGGGGTAGTGGGCTGGAACCCCAGGCCCTACACAGTACGCGACGTGATGCATCCTCACCCCTTGCCAGCCCGGCGAAGCCGGTAGGGCGGGAGCGCAGCGGACGCCCAGGATTCCCGCTTGCGGGAATCCCACCTCTTCGCGCTGCGCGAAGAGGTCCCCTAGAATTCCGTTTACGGAATTCGTTCCCGCGTTTACGCGGGAATTCGAATTGCGCTTGCGCAATTCGTCGCTCTATGCCCCGGCTTGCCGGGGCATTACCCGCGGAGCGGGTAATGC